>NZ_JBIUXN010000010.1:274995-276090 GCF_044744005.1 Streptomyces sp. NPDC087440
CACAAACCCCCCCCCCCGGCCCCGCCCGCGGGCGGGGGGGGGGGGGGGGGCCGGGGGGGCGCGCGGGGGGGGCGCGGCCCCCCCCCCCCCCCCACGAACAGCAACCCACCCCGCCCCCGCACGAAGCCCCCTACCTCCCCCCAGCCGGAACCTTCTTCCCCTTGTTCGCCTCGTCCACCCACTTCACCAAATTCGCCGGCGAAATCTGCTCACTCCCCTTCTGCGGAAAGATCGCCACCCCGTTCAGCAACACCGTCGGCGTCGACTTGTACGTCGACTTGTCGAAGTCCGCCTGCACGGCCCCGACCCACCCGTCGTGGGTCCCCTTCTCCACGCAGCCGTCGAAGCCCGCTCCCCGCAGCCCCGGCACCTTCTGCGCCAGCTCCAGCAGGTAGCTCTTCTTCCCGAAGGCGTCGTCCGTCTCCTCCGGCTGATTCCGGAACAGAACATCGTGGTACTCATGAAACTTCCCGGCGCCCTGCGCACACCCGAGCGCGTTCGCCGCGTACTTCGACCCGTTGCCCATGACCCCCTTGTCGATGAAGGACACAAGGTGGTACTCGGCCCGGATCTTCCCCTCCTTCTCCAGCTTGTTGACCGTGTCCCGCATGCTGTTCTCGAACATCCCGCAGGCCGGACACCGCATGTCCTCGTACACGGTCAGCACGGACGGCGCGTCGGGCATCCCCACCGGAATGGCGACCTTCCCCTTGCCGACCGCCCCGGCGGGCGCCACGACCGGCCCCGCCTTCTCGGCGTCGCCCTTCCCGCCGCCCCCGCTGTTCGCGGCGACCACCCCGGCCACCGCCGCGAGGCCGAGGACACCGACCACCGCCGCGCCGACGACCATCACCCGGCGTCGTTTGTCGCGCGACTTCTGTACTTCGCGTTCCTTGATGAGCCGCTCGCGGGCGGTTCGCTTACCTTCAGAGTTCTTCTCGCTCACACCCGCAGCAACGAATCGGGGCGGCACCAAAGTGCCGCCCCGACCCCCCATACACTCAAATGGACTACGGAACTTTAAATTTACGCGCCCGTCAGACGGACGTCAGTCCCACCCCCCACCCCCGGGCCACGCTCCCCCCAGCACCTTAA
>NZ_JBIUXN010000010.1:276097-298143 GCF_044744005.1 Streptomyces sp. NPDC087440
CCCGGGGGGGGGGGGGCCGCGGCGCCCCCCCCCCCCCCCCCCCCCCCCCCCCCCCCCCCCGGGGGGCCCCCCCCCCCCCCCCCCCCCGACCCGCATTCCACTCAAATGGACTACGGAACTTTAAAGTTACGCGCCCGTCAGACGGACGTCAGTCCCTCCGCACACCCGCGGCCAACTCTCCCGCGAGCTCCTTCACGGCCCGCAGCCCGGCCGCCTCGTCCTCCGCGTCCAGCATCCGCTTCACGAACGCCGACCCGACGATGACCCCGTCCGCGAAGGCCGCAACTTCCTTGGCCTGCACGGCGTTCGAGACCCCGAGCCCCACGCACACCGGCAGCCCGCTGCCCGTGGCCCGGGTCCGGCGCACCAGTTCCTGCGCCTCGTGCCCGACGGACTCCCGCGTCCCGGTGACGCCCATCAGCGAGGCGGCGTACACAAAGCCCGACCCGGCCGCCGTGATCGTCGCCAGCCGCTCGTCCCTGCTGCTGGGCGCGACCACGAACACCGTGGCCAGCCCGTGCTTCTCGGCGTGCTCGCGCCACAGCGCGGACTCCTGGACCGGCAGGTCCGGCAGGATGCACCCGGCCCCGCCCGCCTCCGCCAGCTCCGCCGTGAACCGCTCGACGCCGTACCGGTCGATGGGGTTCCAGTACGTCATCACCAGCACCGGCACCCCGGTGGCGGCGTGCGCCTCACGGACCGTCCGCATCACATCGGCGATCTTGACCCCGCCGCGCAGGGCGATGTCGTCCGCGGTCTGGATCACCGGCCCGTCCAACACCGGGTCGCTGTGCGGCAGTCCGACCTCGACGATGTCCGCGCCACCGGCGACGACGGCCTTGACCGCCTCGATCCCGCCGTCCACGGTCGGGAACCCGGCGGGCAGATAGGCGATCAGCGCCGCCCGGTCCGCCGCCTTCGCCGCGGCGAGGGTGTCACTCAACAGCTGTACGTTCCCGCTCACTTGGCGTCCCCCGAGATCTCCGCAACGGCAGCGGCGTCCGCCTCGACGGCGGCGTTCGCGTCGTACAGCCCGAAGTACCGGGCCGCCGTGTCCATGTCCTTGTCGCCGCGCCCGGACAGGTTGACCAGGATCAGCCCGTCCTTGCCCAGCTCCTTGCCGAGGTCCAGCGCCCCGGCGAGCGCGTGCGCGCTCTCGATGGCCGGAATGATGCCTTCGGTGCGCGACAGCAGCCGCAGCGCCTGCATCGCGGCGTCGTCCGTCACCGCCCGGTACTCCCCGCGCCCGATGTCCTTGAGGTACGAGTGCTCGGGCCCGATACCCGGGTAGTCGAGCCCGGCCGAGATCGAGTACGGCTCGGTGATCTGGCCCTCCTCGTCCTGGAGTACGTACGACCGCGACCCGTGCAGAATCCCCGGCTCGCCCGCGCTCAGCGTGGCCGCGTGCTCGCCGGTCTCGATGCCGTGCCCGGCGGGCTCGCAGCCGACGAGGCGCACGTCGGCGTCCGGGATGAAGGCGTGGAACAGCCCGATGGCGTTCGACCCGCCGCCCACACACGCCACGGCGGCGTCCGGCAGCCGCCCGGCCCGGGCCAGGATCTGACGGCGCGCCTCCACCCCGATCACCCGGTGGAAGTCACGGACCATGGCGGGGAAGGGGTGCGGGCCCGCGACCGTGCCGAAGAGGTAGTGGGTGCGGTCGACGTTGGCGACCCAGTCGCGGAACGCCTCGTTGATGGCGTCCTTGAGGGTGCGCGACCCGGACTTCACGGCCACGACCTCCGCGCCGAGCATCCGCATCCGCGCGACGTTGAGCGCCTGGCGCTCGGTGTCGATCTCGCCCATGTAGATGGTGCATTCGAGGCCGAACAGCGCGCAGGCGGTGGCGGTCGCGACACCGTGCTGACCCGCGCCGGTCTCCGCGATCACCCGGGTCTTGCCCATGCGCTTGGTGAGGAGCGCCTGCCCCAGCACGTTGTTGATCTTGTGCGAGCCGGTGTGGTTGAGGTCTTCCCGCTTGAGGAAGATCCGGGCGCCGCCCGCGTGCTCGGCGAACCGGGGGACCTCGGTCAGGGAGCTGGGCCGGCCGGTGTAGTTGACCATCAGGTCGTCGAGTTCGGCCGCGAACGCCGGGTCGGCCTTGGCCTTCTCGTACTCGACGGCGACCTCGTCCACCGCGGCGACGAGCGCCTCGGGGATGAACTTGCCGCCGAAGTCACCGAAATACCCCTCGGTGGTGGGGACCTGACCTTCGAGGTCGGGCACGAAGAACTCGCTGGACATGCGAAAACTCCTCACGAAGCCGTGCGCGTCGCGCACGGCAGGGGGGGAAGGAAAGGGACGTCACGAAGACGAACGCCGGAGACCGACGTTCAGTGACGACGCCATCGCATGCCGTTGATCTGGCCGGGCTCGGAGCCGATGTGGTACCGGACCCGCCTGCCCCGCACCCGTCGCGCAGGCGCACGGCAGCCGCGAGGGCGGCAACCGCGGGCGAGACGGGCGTGGGACGTCATGGCGTAGACCTTAACCCCGCCCGTGCCGCAGCGCGGGGTGGGCCCCGGCGGCGACCAGGTCGGAGACGGCGGCCCTGGGGTCGCGCCCGGTGACGAGCGACTCGCCGACCAGTACGGCGTCGGCGCCCGCGTTGGCGTACGCGATCAGGTCGTGCGGCCCGCGCACGCCCGACTCGGCGATCTTGACGATGTGGTCCGGGATCTCCGGGGCGACGCGCTCGAAGGTGCCGCGGTCGACCTTGAGGGTCTTCAGGTTGCGGGCGTTCACGCCGATGATCTTGGCTCCGGCGGCGACGGCCCGGTCGACCTCGTCCTCGTCGTGCACCTCGACCAGCGGGGTGAGCCCGATGGACTCGGCCCGCTCGATGAGCGAGACGAGCGCGTCCTGCTCCAGGGCGGCGACGATCAGCAGTGCCAGGTCGGCACCGTACGCACGGGCCTCCCAGAGCTGGTACGCGGTGACGATGAAGTCCTTGCGCAGCACCGGAATGTCGACCTTGGCGCGTACGGCCTCCAGGTCGGCCAGCGAACCGCCGAAGCGGCGCTGTTCGGTGAGGACGGAGATGACGGCGGCGCCGCCCGCCTCGTAGTCGGCGGCGAGACCGGCCGGGTCCGCGATGGCCGCGAGAGCGCCCTTGGAGGGGCTCGACCGCTTGACCTCGCAGATGACCTTGACGCTGTCGCCGCGCAGGGCCGCGACACCGTCCTTGGCGACGGGCGCCTTGGCAGCCCGCTCCTTGAGCTCCTCCAGGCTGACACGTGCCTGCCGCTCTGCGAGGTCGGCGCGGACGCCTTCGATGATCTCGTCGAGCACACTCACGCGAGCTGCCCCCTTCCGGGACGGTGGTGGAGGGCCAGGATCGGCCACGAGCGATGGTATCCGCACCGGGCCGTTCCCCCTGCATCCGCCCGCCGGATATCCCACTCCCTGGTCACTGCCAGGGCTTTCAGGGCGCGAGGGCGGAGCCGAACGGCAGATTCCGGACAACGCTGAAGACCGCGAACACCCCGCCCAGGACCCACCATTGAACGCGCGTCAGCCGTACGCCCATGGCCCTGCCCCGCACGGCCCGTGTGATCCAGACCACCACGAAAACCGCGAATGCCGCATATCCCACCACGGCCATCGCATTCGCCCCTAGAGCGGTCACCAGATCACCGTGCGCGACGGCATGCGCACTGCGCAGCCCCCCGCACCCGGGACACAGGATGCCGGTCAGCGCCAGCAGCGGGCAGGTGGGGTAGTGCCCGGCCTCGTTCGGATCAACGGCCCCGACGTACACAAACGCCCCGACGACCCCGACCAGGGTCGCCACAGGCGCCACCAGCCGCCTCCCCAGCGAGGCCTGCACGGGAGCGGAAACGGACACGGGCACTGACGACGAGGCATCCACCCCCCGATTCTCCCCTCCGCTCCCCCGGAACGCACGCACCGGTACGTCACCGGGGGGATGGCTGCCCGAAGGGCATGCCATCAGGGGCGCGGGGAACTGCGCGACCAGCCACAACACACCCGCACGTACAACAGCTCAGCCACGACGCACCCGCCCCGCCAACGCAGAGAGGCGCGGCCCCCAGCAAACCGGGGCCGCACCTCTCCTCCCTACAACCGAGCGAAGCTACTGAAGCTGGGCCCGCCCCGCCGCCGCCCGCGCCTCCACCAGCGCCGAAGACTCCTTCGGCATGCCGAGGCCCGCCATCTTCATGCCGAGACCGATCAGGCCGCCGACCACGGAGATGCCGATTCCGGCCCAGAAGCCCACCGGCTGGGCCATCACCATGTACGCGCTGGAGACGCAGATGCCGATGAAGGCGATCACTACGCCGGTCCAGGCGGCCGGGGTACGTCCGTGGTGTCCGCGGCTAACGCCCGCCATGAGGTGCTCCTTGTTGTGTCTTCCGCTGGAATGCTCGGGGCTCATTGTTCCCCACCGGGACACCGCGCGTGACTTCGGGTCACCCTTCGCGCGTCGGCGCGGCGGTCGGGTCCTCGCCCCGGTCGAGGGCCTTCCACAGCTCCTCGGGGCGTTCCGGGTCCGCCGGGCGGCGTGCGGCCGCCCTGGTGCGCGGGCCGCCCTCGCGCTCGTACCGGCCGCCCATGCCCGGCCAGGTCCCGCCGAACCGCAGCGCGAGCAGCCCGGCGACGAGGATCAGCAGGCCGCCGAAAGCGGTGACGTACGGCCAGCCCGTTTGGGTGAGCCCGCTCACCGTGGCGGCGGCGTCGCCCGACAGCTTGGCCGCCTGCTCGTCCAGAGCCGTGTGGTCCCCGGCCCCCATCAGCGAGGCCGCGACCGCTCCCGCCCCGCTCAGGGCCAGCAGCGCCGCCACCAGGACGCGCCCCGCCCTGCGGACGGCGAAGACGGCGACGAGGGCGGCCAGGGCGACGATGGCCAGGGCGGCGGGCACCCCCGTGATGGCCTGCCCGTCGGCCTCCAGGGTCTTGGAGCCGATGCCGGCGACGGTGGCGGTGCCCGACCGCCAGGTCTGCCCGGAGGCGATCAGGACGACGGTGGAGCCGAGGGCCCCGAGCAGCAGGGCCGCGGCGAGGCTTCGGCGGCCCCCGCCGCGGGCGGCGGCGGAGGAGGTCTGGGGGGTGGGGGGTACGGCGCTCACACCCCCACTATCCCTCACCCCCTCTTCAGCGACCGAGGCGGATCTTCCTCAGCGGCCGGGCCGGTACTTCCTCAGCGGCCGAGGCGGTTCGCCGTGTGCACGGCCCGCAGGACCGCCGCCGCCTTGTTGCGGCACTCCTGGTCCTCCGCCACGGGGTCGGAATCGGCGACGACACCGGCTCCGGCCTGCACGTACGCCGTTCCGTCCCGCAGCAGCGCGGTGCGGATGGCGATCGCGGTGTCGGAGTCCCCGGCGAAGTCCAGGTAGCCGACGCACCCGCCGTACAGCCCGCGCCGGGTCGGTTCCAGCTCCTCGATGATCTGCATGGCGCGCGGCTTCGGCGCACCCGACAGCGTGCCCGCCGGGAAGCAGGCGGTCAGGACGTCGAAGGCGCTGCGCCCCTCGGCGACCCGCCCGGTGACCGTCGAGACGATGTGCATGACGTGCGAGTACCGCTCGATGGACATGAAGTCGACGACCTCGACCGAGCCGGGCTCGCAGACCCGCCCCAGGTCGTTGCGCCCGAGGTCGACCAGCATCAGGTGCTCGGCCCGCTCCTTGGGGTCGGCCATCAGCTCGTCGGCGAGCGCCTGGTCCTCCTGCGGGGTGGCGCCCCGGTGCCGGGTACCGGCGATGGGGTGCACCATGGCCCGCCCGTCCTCGACCTTCACCAGGGCCTCGGGGCTGGAGCCGACGACATCGAATCCGTCGAAGCGGAAGAGGTACATGTACGGCGACGGGTTGGTGGCCCGCAGCACCCGGTAGACGTCCAACGCACTGGCGTGGCACGGGGTTTCGAAGCGCTGCGACGGTACGACCTGGAAGGCCTCGCCCGCCCGGATGCGCTCCTTGATGTCCTCGACGGCGGCCTGGTAGGCCTGCCCGCCCCACTTCTCCGTGTAGAGCGGAACCTCGGAGGGCGGCAGCACGGCGGGGTCGGTCGGGACGGCGCGGGAGAGGTCGGCCTCCATGGCGTCGAGGCGGGCGACGGCGTCCGCGTACGCCTCGTCGACGCCGGTGGCGAGGTCGTTGTGGTTGATCGCGTTGGCGATCAGCTGGACGGTGCCGTAGCGGTGGTCGAGCACCGCGAGGTCCGAGGTGAGGAGCATGGTCAGCTCGGGCAGCCCGAGCTCGTCCTCGCCGTGCTCGCCGATCCGCTCCAGGCGGCGCACGATGTCGTACCCGAGGTAGCCGACCATGCCGCCGGTGAACGGCGGCAGCCCGCCCGCCAGGTCGCGCGGCGTGTGCAGGGCCTCCACCGTCGCCCGGAGCGCTTCCAGGGGGTCGCCGTCGGTCGGTACGCCGACGGGGGGCGTCCCGATCCAGTGGGCGCGGCCCTCGCGGGCGGTGAGGGTGGCGGCACTGCGGACGCCGACGAAGGAGTAGCGGGACCAGGACCGGCCGTTCTCGGCGGACTCCAGGAGGAAGGTGCCGGGGCGTTCGGCGGCGAGTTTGCGGTAGAGCCCGACGGGGGTGTCGCCGTCCGCGAGGAGGGTGCGGCTGACGGGGATGACGCGGCGGTCGACCGCCAGCTTGCGGAAGGTCTCCAGATCCATGGCCGCTGACCCTACTTGCCGTCGGTGCCGGGAAGCACGTCGGTGCTCGGGGACGCGTCGGCGCTCCGGGGCGCGTCATCGCTCGGGGGCGCGTCATCGCTCAGGAGCACGTCGGCGTCGAAGCAGGTCCGCTCGCCGGTGTGGCAGGCGGCCCCCGTCTGGTCGACCTTGACCAGCAGCGTGTCGCCGTCGCAGTCCAGCGCCACGGACTTCACCCGCTGGACGTGTCCCGAGGTGTCGCCCTTGACCCAGTACTCCTGGCGGCTGCGCGACCAGTAGGTGCACCGGCCGGTGGTGAGCGTGCGGTGCAGGGCCTCGTCGTCCATCCAGCCGAGCATCAGCACCTCGCCGGTGTCGTACTGCTGGGCGACGGCGGGGACCAGGCCGTCGGCGGTGCGCTTGAGGCGGGCGGCGACGGCGGGGTCGAGACCACCGGTGGAGGCGGCCTCGGGGGCGCTGTCGGGGAGGGGCTGGGGTGCGGGCGTACTCATGGGGCAATTGTGCCGCTTACGGTGCGGGGCTTGGCCCGACGTCCACTGTGCGGACGCCCCCCGGTCGCCGTACGCTGGCCGACATGTCGACCCATGCCAAGCGTGAACGGCTTCTCCTCGCCGATCTGTTGGAGGCCGCGGGCCCCGATGCGCCGACCCTCTGCGAGGGCTGGAACACCCGGGACCTCGCCGCGCACGTGGTGGTCCGCGAACGCCGCTCGGACGCGGCGGCGGGCCTGCTCGTGCCCGCCCTGCGCAACCGCCTGGAGCGCGTCCAGGCCGAATTCACCGCGAAGCCGTACGAGGAGCTGGTGCAGCTCATCCGGACGGGGCCGCCGCGCCGCTCCCCGTACTCGCTCAAGCAGGTGGACGAGGCGGCGAACACGGTGGAGTTCTACGTCCACGCGGAGGACGTGCGGCGGGCGCAGGAGCAGTGGACGCCGCGTGTGCTCGACCCGGTGTTCGCGGACGCGCTGTGGGCGCGGGTGGAGAAGCTGGGCCGGGTCCTGGGCCGCAAGTCCCCCGTCGGGCTGGTGCTGCGCCGCCCGGACGGCCAGACGGCGGTGGCCCACCGGGGCACTCCGGTCGTCACGGTCACCGGCGACCCCGGCGAGCTGATCCTCTTCGCCTTCGGCCGCCAGGACCACGCCTCCGTGGAACTGGAGGGCGACAAGGACGCCACCCTCCGCCTCCACGAAGCCCGCCTCGGCCTCTGACCCGCCCGCCCCGTCCCCGTACGAGACAGCCCCGTCCCGGCAGCTCCGCCCCCGTACGGGACGGCCCTACTTCGGCAGCTCCGCCCCCCGGATCTCCCGCGAGCTCACCCCCACCACCGCCGCCAGCCCGCACAGCACCGCGCACCCCACGAAGACCGTGGGAACGGACCACGCCGCCACCGCCGCCCCCATCACCGGGTACATCAGCGGCGCGATGCCCAGGGCGACCAGCGACAGCACGGACATGACCCTGCCCAGATAGGCGGGGGCCGTGTTCGTCTGGACGAGGCCCGCCGTCATGCCGCCGCTCATGGCCACCGTCATCCCCATGACCACCGCCACGGCCACCGCCCAGGTCAGGGTCGGCACCGCGCCCAGTACCGCCACCAGCACCGAGCCCGCCGTGAGAGAGACCAGCCGTACCCGTCCCGCGTGGGCCACCCGCTTCACCAGTGTGAGCGTCAGCGCGCTGCACGCCGCGCCGACGCTGAAGGCGCCCAGGATCCACGCGATTCCGGGCGCGTTCCACCCCCGGTACGAGGACAGCAGCACCAGGCCGACGTTGATGACGGGGATGCCGCCCAGCTCGAAGAGGATGTTGGAGGCGACGAGCGGCCCAACCAGCTTGTGCCGGCGCAGATAGCCGAGGCCCTCGGTGAGGTCGCCCCAGATGTTCCGCTTCGTGGCCGTGGCCTCGCCCTCGTCGGCGGACTCCGGCAGCGGTGCCACCCGCACCGCCACCAGCAGCACCAGGGACACCGCGAACAACCCGCCCGCCACCGCGAACGCCGCCGCCGAGTCGCCGAGCCCCATCGCGAACCCCGCGATCGGCGCGCCGACGATCCCGCCGAAGCGGTTGGTGAGGGACTTCATGCCCTGGATGCGTACGAGCTGGTCGGCACCGGCGATGCGCGGTGGCAGCGCACCCACCGCCGGCAGGAACAGCGCGTCCACCGCGCCGAAGACCAGCGCGACGGCCACCAGCACCCACACGGCGGGCCCGGTGACCATCAGCAGCGCCGCGATGCCCAGGATCACGACGCAGCGCACCGCGTCCGAGCCGATGACGATCCTGCGCGGCCCGAACCGGTCGGCGATGACCCCGCCGCCGAGCATCAGGACGGCCCGGGGTATCGCCCCGGTGGCCATGATCATGCCGACCTCGGCGGGCTCCCCCGCCTGCGCCGCCGCCCAGCCGAGGGCGAGGAAGTAGACGCTGTCGCCGACCAGGGAGGCGGCGTACGCGGCGAGCCAGCGCAGCACATTGCCGTCCCGGTACGCGGGTCTGCCCGCCGGGGCGGAGCCCCCCGCCTCGTCCTCCACCGGTTCCACACGTGATTCAGACATCGCTGGCTGACCCTCTCAGGGACGGAACGGAAAGCCGAACACCTGGACGGAGACCTGCTCGCGTCCCTCCGTGTCGCCCGCCGCCTCGGCGGCGCGACCACGGTCCCGGTAGGCGGTGATCAACTCCTGCATTTCTGCGGACAGTTGCTGGAACTCGGTCACGGTCAGCCGGGGCATGTACTCCCAGTTGAAGGCCGCGTCCACCCACTCCTTGCCCCAGCTCGCACTGTCGTCGAGGTACGTGTCGTACCTCTCCTGCCTGGCCCGCAGGAGCTGTCGGGTGACCTGGCCGACGACGGCCACGCTCTCCGGCGAGTCGCCGAAGTCGGAGTTGCGGAAGGTGAATCCGCGCTCGACCCGCCACCAGCGCTCCCGACCGTCTTTGCTCGCCTCCGGGGCCTCGACGATGAAGCCGTGCCCGGCCATCTTCCGCAGGTGGTAGCTGACCAGTGAGACCGCCTCGCCGACCTGGTCGGCGAGGCGCGAGGCGGTGGCGGCACCCCCGGTGAACAGGGCGCGGTACAGCTCGATGCGCAGCGGATGGGTGAACACCTTGAGTGCGTCGAGATCCGTGATGCGCCGGGGTTCGCGCGGGTGTTCGGGTTCCGGTGCCATGTGCGCACAGTAAGGAAGGAAAGGAAAGTTGCGCAATATTGTTTGCTCAACTTTTCAGGCGCAACTCCCCTCCGTGTTCAGCGAATTGACGGTCTACCAGCGGACCCTCAGCTTCCGCACGCCCCGGATGAGTGTTCCGGAGATCCACGGACCGGCGTCCGGCGAGCCGTCCGGCGCCAGGTCCTCGAAGCGCTCCAGGAGGCTGCGGAGGGCGATGCGGCCCTCCAGCCGGGCGAGCGGTGCGCCGAGGCAGAAGTGGATGCCGTGCCCGAAGGCGATGTGGCCGCGCGCGTCGCGCCGGATGTCGAAGCGGTGCGGTTCCTCGAAGCGCCTCTCGTCCCGGTCGGCGTCGGCCAGCACGATCACCACCGACGACCCCGCCGGGATGTGCGCCCCGCCGAACTCGGTGTCCTCGCGGACGATGCGCGGGGTGGAGCCCTCCACGGGTCCGTCGTAGCGCAGGGTCTCCTCGACCGCGCCGTCGATCAGGCCGTCCAGGTCGCCGCGCAGCAGGGCGAGTTGGTCGGGGTGGTGGAAGAGGGCGCGCAGGCCGTTGCCGATCAGGTTCACCGTCGTCTCGTGACCGGCGACGATCAACAAGAAGGCCATGGACAGGAGTTCGTCCTGGCTGAGCCGGTCGCCGTCCTCGTCGGCGGTGTGGATGAGCGCGCTGAGCAGGTCCTCGCCCGGCGCCTTGCGCTTGGCCTCGATGAGTCCGGTGAGGTACGGCATCGCCGCCCCGTACGCGGCCTGCTCGGCCTCGGGACCGGTGGGCGCCACCACCTCGTTGGACCAGCCGCGAAAGACGTCCCGGTCCAGGTCGGGCACCCCGAGCAGGTCGCAGATGACGGTCATCGGCAGCGGGAAGGCCAGCGCGTCGATGACGTCGGCCGTACGCGCCCCGCCCGCCTCCATGGCGTCCAGCAGCGCGTCGGTGACCTGCTGTACCCGGGGGGCGAGGGCCTCGATGCGGCGTGGCGTGAATTCGCGGGCCACCAGGCGGCGCATCCGGGTGTGCGCCGGCGGGTCGCTGAGCAGGACGTGCGCGTTCCCGGGGCCGTGCGCGTAGGCGGGCAGCACCGGGGCGAGGTGGCCGTGGGTGCGCCAGTCCCGGCTGAACCGGGGGTCGGTGTACGCCGCCCGGGCCGCCTCGTGGCCGACGACGAGCCACAGGTCCTCGCCGTCCGGGGTCAGCACGTGGTGCACCGGCCCTTGGGCGCGGAGTTCGGCGTAGACGGGGTAGGGATCGGCGACGAAGTCGGGGCTGAGCTTCAAAAGTTCCACGACGGGCCTGGCTGCGGACATGACTGTTCCCCCTCGAATGAGTACCCGAGGGGGACGCTAGCCACTGCCGATCTTCAACTACAGCCGGTTTTACGACAGTTGTACGAACTCCGGGTCAGCGCACCGGGTGACCGGCACTGCTGAGAGCCGTCTTGACCTCGCCGATCCGCAGGTCGCCGAAGTGGAAGACGGAGGCCGCGAGCACGGCGTCCGCCCCCGCGTCGACGGCCGGGGCGAAGTGCTCCAGGGAGCCCGCGCCCCCGCTGGCGATGACCGGGACCGTGACGTGCTTGCGTACCGCCGCGATCATCTCGGTGTCGTAGCCGTCCTTGGTGCCGTCGGCGTCCATCGAGTTGAGGAGGATCTCCCCCGCGCCCAGCTCGGCCGCCCGGTGCGCCCACTCGATCGCGTCGATGCCCGCCGAGCGGCGGCCGCCGTGGGTCGTCACCTCGAAGGAGCCGGACGCGGTGCGCCGGGCGTCGACGGACAGGACCAGCACCTGGCGGCCGAAGCGCTCCGCGATCTCGCGGATCAGCTCGGGGCGGGCGATGGCGGCCGTGTTCACGCCCACCTTGTCGGCCCCGGCCCGCAGCAGCTTGTCCACGTCGTCGGCGGTGCGCACGCCACCGCCCACGGTGAGCGGGATGAAGACCTGCTCGGCGGTGCGCCGCACCACGTCGTAGGTCGTCTCCCGGTCGCCGGAGGAGGCGGTGATGTCCAGGAAGGTCAGCTCGTCGGCGCCCTCGGCGTCGTACAGCTTGGCCATCTCGACGGGGTCGCCGGCGTCCCGCAGGTTCTGGAAGTTGACGCCCTTGACGACGCGTCCTTCCGTGACGTCCAGGCAGGGGATGACCCGTACGGAGACGCTCACGCGGCCCCTCCCCGGTACGCCTCGACCTCGACCTCCACGACCAGCGACGGGTCGACGAAGCCGGAGACGATCAGCATGGACGCGACCGGGCGGATCGCGTCGAAGAGCTCCTTGTGGGCGCGGCCCACCTCCTCGACGTCCCGGGCGTGCGTGAGGTACATGCGGGTGCGGACGATGTCGGCGCGGGTCAGACCGAGCTGCTGAAGGGCCTTCTCGGCGACGCCGAACGCGGTCACGGTCTGCTCGTACGGGGTGCCCGCGTCGATGACGCCGTCCACCACGGACGTGCAACCGGCCACCAGCACAAGGCCGTTGGGCAGTTCGACGGCGCGCGCGTAGCCGAACTGCTCCTCCCAGGGGGCGCCGGTCTGCACCCGGCGTACGTCGGGGGTGCTCATCGGGAGACCGCCTCCAGCGCCTCTTCCAGCGTGAACGCCTTCGCGTACAACGCCTTGCCGACGATCGCGCCCTCGACGCCGTCCGGCACCAGCGAGGCGATGGCCCGCAGGTCGTCCAGCGAGGAGACGCCGCCGGAGGCCACCACGGGCTTGTCGGTGGCGGCGCACACGTTCTTCAGCAGTTCCAGGTTCGGGCCCTGGAGGGTGCCGTCCTTGGCGATGTCGGTGACGACGTACCGCGCGCAGCCCTCGGAGTCGAGGCGGGCCAGCGTCTCGTACAGGTCGCCGCCGCCGCGGGTCCAGCCGCGGCCGCGCAGGGTGGTTCCCCGTACGTCCAGGCCGACCGCGATCTTGTCGCCGTACTGGGAGATGACCTTGGCGACCCACTCGGGGGTCTCCAGGGCGGCGGTGCCGAGGTTGACGCGCTTGCAGCCGGTCGCGAGGGCGGCCTCCAGGGAGGCGTCGTCGCGGATGCCCCCGGAGAGCTCGACCTTGATGTCCATGGCGGCGGCGACCTCGGCGATGACCTTGCGGTTGTCGCCGGTGCCGAAGGCGGCGTCCAGGTCGACCAGGTGCAGCCACTCGGCGCCGGACTTCTGCCAGGCGAGGGCCGCCTCCAGCGGGGAGCCGTAGGAGGTCTCGGAGCCGGACTCGCCGTGCACGAGGCGCACGGCCTGGCCGTCACGGACGTCGACGGCGGGGAGAAGCTCAAGCTTGGGGGGCATCAGAGGGTTCCGATCCAGTTGGTGAGCAGCTGGGCTCCGGCGTCGCCGGACTTCTCGGGGTGGAACTGGGTGGCCATGAGCGCCCCGTTCTCGACGGCGGCCACGAAGGGCTCGCCGTGCGTGGCCCAGGTGACGCGCGGGGCCCGGATGAGCGGGTTGGTGACTTCGAGCGTCCAGTCGTGGACCGCGTAGGAGTGCACGAAGTAGAAGCGCTCGTCGGCGTCGAGCCCTGCGAACAGGTCGGAGCCCTGGGCCGCCTCGACGGTGTTCCAGCCCATGTGCGGGACGACGTCGGCCTTGAGCGGGGCGACCTCGCCGGGCCACTCGTCCAGGCCCTCGGTCTCCACGCCGTGCTCGATGCCGCGCTCGAAGAGGATCTGCATGCCGACGCAGATGCCCAGCACCGGGCGGCCGCCGGACAGGCGGCGGCCGACGACCCAGTCGCCGCGGGCCTCGCGCAGTCCCTTCATGCAGGCGGAGAACGCGCCGACGCCGGGCACCAGCAGCCCGTCCGCGTTCATCGCGGTGTCGTAGTCGCGGGTGATCTCGACGTCCGCGCCGACCCGGGCGAGCGCCCGCTCGGCCGACCGGACGTTGCCGAAGCCGTAGTCAAAGACCACGACCTTCTTGTTGTTCGTCATTCCCAGAGTCCCTGAATACGCAGGATGCCCGCGACCAGACACATCACGGAGGCCAGGCCGAGCAGCACGATGACGCCCTTGGGCATCTTCTGCTTGGAGAAGGAGTACACGCCGCCGGCCAGGAAGAGGCCGACGACGATGAGGATGGTGTTGAGGCCGTTCATGGGGTTACAGCGCGCCCTTGGTCGAGGGGAGGATGCCGGCCGCGCGCGGGTCGCGCTCGGCGGCGTAGCGCAGTGCCCGCGCCAGGGCCTTGAACTGGCACTCCACGATGTGGTGCGCGTTGCGCCCGTACGGCACGTGGATGTGCAGGGCGATCTGCGCCTGCGCGACGAAGGACTCGAAGATGTGCCGGGTCATCGTCGTGTCGTAACTGCCGATCATCGGCGCCATGTTCTCGGGCTCGGTGTGCACGAGGTAGGGGCGGCCGGAGAGGTCGACGGTGACCTGGGCGAGGGACTCGTCCAGCGGCACGGTGCAGTTGCCGAAGCGGTAGATGCCGACCTTGTCGCCGAGGGCCTGCTTGAAGGCGGCGCCCAGCGCGAGGGCGGTGTCCTCGATGGTGTGGTGGGTGTCGATGTGCAGGTCGCCGTCCGTCTTGACCGTGAGGTCGAAGAGGCCGTGGCGGCCGAGCTGGTCGAGCATGTGGTCGTAGAAGCCCACGCCCGTGGCGACGTCGACCTTGCCGGTGCCGTCGAGGTCGATCTCGACGACGACCGAGGTCTCCTTGGTGGTGCGTTCGACGCGTCCTACGCGGCTCATGCGCTCTGCTCCTTCTTGAGTGCGCGTACCGCTTCCAGGAACGCGTCGTTCTCGTCGGGGGTGCCCGCCGTGACCCGCAGCCAGCCGGGTACACCGTTGTCCCGGACCAGGACGCCCCGGTCGAGGATCTGCTGCCACACGGCGTGCGCGTCGTCGAAGCGGCCGAACTGGACGAAGTTGGCGTCCGAGTCGGTGACCTCGTAGCCGAGGGCCCGCAGCTCGGCGACCAGGCGGTCGCGCTCGGCCTTCAGCTGTTCGACGTATCCGAGCAGGGTATCGGTGTGCTCCAGCGCGGCGAGCGCGGTGGCCTGGGTGACGGAGGACAGGTGGTACGGCAGCCGTACGAGCTGCACCGCGTCCACCACGGCCGGGTCGGCCGCGAGGTAGCCGAGCCGCAGCCCGGCCGCGCCGAAGGCCTTGGACATGGTGCGGGAGAGCACCAGGTTCGGGCGGCCCTCGATCAGCGGCAGCAGGGAGGCGCGGTGGCTGAACTCGCCGTACGCCTCGTCGACGACGACCAGCGAGGGCTTGGCGGCCTGGGCGGCGTCGTACAGCGCGAGGACGGTGTCGGCCTCGACGGCGGTGCCGGTGGGGTTGTTGGGGCTGGTGATGAAGACGACGTCGGGCCGGTGCTCGGCGATGGCCTGCTTCGCGGCTTCGACGTCGATGGTGAAGTCGTCGTTGCGGGGCCCGGAGATCCAGCCGGTGCCGGTGCCGCGCGAGATGAGCGCGTGCATCGAGTACGAGGGCTCGAAACCGATGGCGGTACGGCCCGGGCCGCCGAAGGTCTGCAGGAGCTGCTGGAGGATCTCGTTGGAGCCGTTGGCGGCCCAGAGGTTCTGGACGGTGACGTCGTGCCCGGCGGTCTTCGTCAGGTACTTCGCCAGTTCCGTACGCAGCTCGACCGCGTCCCGGTCGGGGTAGCGGTTGAGGTCCCGGGCGGCCTCGCGGACGCGCTCGGCGATGCGGTCGACCAGGGCCTCGGGCAGCGGGTACGGGTTCTCGTTGGTGTTCAGCCGGACGGGGACGTCCAACTGGGGGGCGCCGTAAGGGGACTTGCCCTTCAGCTCCTCGCGGATGGGGAGGTCGTCGATGTTCGTCACTTGCTGGGCACCTTCCACCCGAACCTGGCCTTGATCGCAGCCCCGTGCGCCGGGAGGTCCTCCGCCTCGGCGAGCGTCACCACGTGGTGGGCGACGTCGGCGAGGGCCTCGCGGGAGTAGTCCACGACGTGGATGCCGCGCAGGAAGGACTGGACGGACAGGCCCGAGGAGTGGCAGGCGCAGCCGCCGGTGGGCAGGACGTGGTTGGAGCCCGCGCAGTAGTCGCCGAGCGAGACCGGGGCGTACGCGCCGACGAAGATCGCGCCCGCGTTGCGGACCCGGTCGGCGACGGCGGCCGCGTCGGCGGTCTGGATCTCCAGGTGCTCGGCGCCGTACGCGTCGACGACCGTGAGCCCGTCCTCCACCGAGTCCACCAGCACGATCGCCGACTGCCGCCCGGCGAGCGCCGGGAGGATCCGATCGGCCTTGTGCTTGCTGGCGTCCACCTGCGGTACGAGCTCGTTCTCGACGGCGTCCGCGAGCGCGGCGGAGTCCGTCACGAGGACGGCGGCGGCCAGCGGGTCGTGCTCGGCCTGGGAGATCAGGTCGGCGGCGACGTGCATCGGGTCGGCGGTGTCGTCCGCGAGGACGGCGATCTCGGTGGGCCCGGCCTCGGCGTCGATGCCGATGCGGCCCGCGAAGTAGCGCTTGGCGGCGGCGACCCAGATGTTGCCGGGGCCGGTGACCATGTTGGCTGGCGCGCAGGACTCGGTGCCGTACGCGAACATCGCGACGGCGGTGGCGCCTCCGGCCGCGTACACCTCGTCGATCCCGAGCAGCGCGCACGCGGCGAGGATCGTCGGGTGCGGCAGTCCGCCGGACTCGGCCTGGGCCGGGGAGGCCAGCGCGATCGACTCGACGCCCGCCTCCTGCGCCGGGACCACGTTCATGATCACGGACGACGGGTAGACGGACCGGCCGCCGGGCGCGTACAGGCCGACCCGGTCGACCGGCACCCACTTCTCGGTGACCGTGCCGCCGGGCACGACCTGGGTGGTGTGGGTGGAGCGGCGCTGTGCGCGGTGGACGAGCCTGGCCCGCCGGATCGATTCCTCCAGGGCGGCCCTGACCTCGGGGTCGAGCTTCTCCAGCGCGTCGGCGATCGCCTGCGCCGGGACCCGGACCTCGGTCAGCGTGACCCCGTCGAACCTCTCCGCGTACTCGATCAGCGCCGCGTCGCCACGATGATGCACGTCCTCGCAGATCGGCCGCACCTTCTCCAGGGCGGTCGTCACGTCGAAGTCGGCTCGGGGCAGCAGGTCGCGCAGGGCTCCACCCTCGGGGAGGGCCTTGCCGCGCAGATCGATTCGTGAGATCACGGGCCCAATTCTCGCAGACCGCTTCCGGCCACCGGTCGCCCGTATCACTGGCTGATACGAGGCACAGTGGTCCCGCGTGTCACCGGTGACCACTAGCGTGCACTGCGTTACGTACGCGATCGAGGGGAGGGGCGGCGCAGTGACCGAGGCGCAACGGGACGACGAGGCGCCGGACTGGCTCAGTGCGGCGGAGCTGGGAATGTGGCAGGCGTTCCGCAACGGCAGCACCTACGACCTGCGGGTACAGGAGCCGCTCGCCGACGATCCGATGGCGGCCCGCTCCTGGGGGCCCGAGCGCACGGTCCGCGCCCGCGTGGTCGCGCTGCTGCTGCTCAGTGGGCCCGCGGCACGGCCGGGGCGGGTGGCCGCGCTGAAGCTGCGCGGGGTGCAGATCACCGGGAAGCTGGATCTGTCGGGCGGCACGGTGGGTCCGTATGTCGAGATGAACGGATGCCGGTTCGACCGTGAGGTGCTGCTGCCGGAGTGCCGGTTCACCACGCTGCGGCTGGTGGGGTGCTCGATTCCGCGGCTTGAGGCGGCCCGGCTGCACACCGAGGGCGATCTGCATCTGCCGCGCTGCCGGGTGGAGAACGGGGTGCGGCTCACCGACGCCCAGATCGGCACCGACCTGCTGATCAACCAGATCGTCATCGGCCGCGACCGGCGCGGGAAGTCGCTGCTGGCCGACGGGCTCTTCGTGGCGCAGGACCTCCAGGCCGAGCTGATCGAGACGCACGGCGAGATCAGCCTGCGCGGCGCGAAGGTCGGCGTGTCGCTGAGCCTGCGCGGCAGCCGCCTGAGCAACCCGTACGGAAAGCTGGCGCTCAACGCCCCGCAACTCACGGTGGAACGAACGCTCTACCTGACACCGGCCGGGCTGTCCTCGCAGACGTACGGGAACACCACACCCCCGTACGGACTCGGCCGGGGCGTCGGCAACACCCCCGCCCGGGGCACGCGGATGCAGCGTTTCGAGTGCCTGGGCGGCATCCGGCTGGACGACGGACGGTTCGGCGACGCGGTCGACCTCCAGGACGCGCGCTTCACGCTGGAGAACGACCAGCAGCTCTCGCTGCGCCGCATCCAGACCCCCGAGCTGCGCTTCCTCTGCGAGCGCCCGGAGCGGGGGAAGGTGGTGCTGTCCGGCGCGAAGATCGTCACCCTGGTCGACAAGTCGACGAGCTGGCCGGGGCCCGGGCATCTGTCCATGGGCGGTTTCGCCTACGAGAACCTGGTGCCGGTGGGGCACTTCCCGCTGGCCAGGCGGCTGGAGTGGGTGACGGCGGCGACCCCCGAGTACGCCCCGGAGCCGTACGAGCGGCTGGCCGCCGTGAAGCGCAACAGCGGCGAGGACTCCGAGGCGCGCGAGGTGCTGCTCACCAAGCAGCGCCGCCGACGCGAGACGCTGCCGCTGACCGGGAAGGTGTGGGGCGTCCTCCAGGACTGGACGGTCGCCTACGGGTACCGGCCCGGGCGGGCGGCGCTGTGGATGGCGGTGCTGTGGGCGGCGGGGACGCTCGCCTTCTCGCGCTACGACCCGCAGCCCATCAAGGCCGACGAGCACCCGCAGTGGAGCGCCCCGCTCTACGCCCTGGACCTCCTGGTCCCGGTGATCAACCTCGGACAGGACGGCTACTGGCTCCTCAAGGGCGTCTGGCAGTGGGCCGCCGCGGGGCTGATCCTGCTGGGCTGGATCCTGGCGACGACGGTCGCGGCGGGGGCTTCGCGACTGCTGCGGCGGGGGTGAGTTCCGGCTGCGGCCGGGGGGGGTGAGTTCCGGCTGCGGCGGGCGTGCGGATGCAGCAGCGGCGGGCATGCCTCCCGGCGGCGGTGGGCGTGCGGTCGCGGCCCGTTCACCCGGCCTCCCCCGCACCGCCACACCCCCTCCGCCTCCGCAAGCTTTCTTTACCGTCCCTTGACCTGAAACCGTACAACCTTCGCGCCGCTACCAAAGCTTCACAGACCGCCCCTGGCACGCCGCTCACCTGCGGTTTTCAATGGCTGGACCATGTCTTTCCTTCGCGCCCTGATGAGCACCGCACGCCGGTCCCGCCGGGTCTCCCCGCGCCCGGTCGGCAGGCCGTCCGCCACGGACGAGGACCTGCTGCTCGACGCCCCCGACGAGCGCATCGCCCCCGCCCTGGTCGCCGCCGCCCAGGGCCGCTACGCGCCCGCCGCCGCGCTGCTCGCCGCGACCCGCGAAGGCGCCGAGTGGGAGAACCGCGACCGGTACACGCTGCGGCTGGCCGCGTTCGCCCACCACCGGCAGGACTGGCTCACCGACTGGCTGCTGGCCGCGCCCCAGGACCCGGACGCGCTGCTGGTCAAGGCCGAGCTGGAGGTCCGCAGGGCGCTGGAGTCCCCGGCCCCCGCCGACCGGCTGCGCCCGGCGGGCCCGCTGATCGACGCGGCGGCCGCCGGTGCGCCCTGCGACCCCGTGCCCTGGCGCATCGCGCTCGACCACGCGCGCGGCACCCAGGCCGCCCACGACACCTTCGAGGCGCTGTGGGGGCAGGCCATCCGCCGGTCCTCGCACCACTACGGCTGCCATGTGGCGGCCCTGAAGTACCTGGCCGCACAGGGTTCCACGTACCGCGAGTGCTTCGACTTCGCCGAGCAGGCCGCCGACGACGCGCTCCCCGGCTCCCTCATCCAGGCGCTCCCGCTGCGCGCCGCCTTCGCCCTGCTCGCGGACCGGCCGCCCGCCTGGGGGGCGACCGGCGAGCAGCCCCTCGCCGTCGATCTGAGCGCCCGCATCGACAAGGCGGCCGACCTGGCGATCACCCTGTCCGCCGAGTACACGCCGGGCGACCCGTGGGCGGCGGAGGTCCGCAACCTCCTCGCGTACGTCCTGGTCTGCCGCGAACGGTGGGCGGACGCGGTCGAGCAGTTCCGGATGATCGGCCCGTACGCGACGTCCTTCCCGTGGGCCTGGCTCACCGAGGACCCGCTCGGCCGGTTCCTCGAACTGCGCGACACCGCACGCTCCCTGGCGGGCGAGGGACCGGCCCCCGAGGCGGGCCGGACGAAGCCCGAGGGGGCCCGGAAATGGACGCACGGACGCAGCAGGTCCGACGGCCATTACGCTTGAGCGCTGTGACCACCGCTCGCCTGCCGCTCTTCCCGCTCAACTCGGTGCTGTTCCCCGGCCTCGTCCTGCCGCTGAACGTGTTCGAGGAGCGTTATCGCGCCATGATGCGCGACCTGCTGAAGTCGTCCCCCGACGCCGACGGCTCCGCCGGGGCCCCGGACGCGGACGACGAGGCGCGCCGTTTCGCGGTCGTGGCGATCCGCGACGGCCGGGAGACCGCCCGCACCGCCACCGGCATGCCGGACGACCCGACCGCGCTCACCGAGCAGGGCCCGGCGGCGGGCTTCGGCGCCGACCCCATCCAGGCCTTCCACCGGGTGGGCTGCATCGCGGACGCGGCGACCATCCGCGAGCGCGAGGACGGCAGCTTCGAGGTGCTGGCCACGGGGACGCGGCGGGTGCGGCTGCTGTCGGTGGACGCGAGCGGCCCGTACCTGGTGGCCGAGCTGGAGGAGCTGGAGGAGGACCCCGGCGACGAGGCGGGCGCCCTCGCGGAGGGCGTGCTGCGCGCGTTCCGTACGTACCAGAAGCGGCTGGCGGGGGCCCGTGAGGCGACCCTGACGACGGCCGCCGACCTCCCCGACGAGCCCTCCGTCGTCTCCTACCTGGTGGCGGCCGCGACGATGCTCGACACCCCCACCCGGCAGCGGCTCCTCCAGGCCCCGGACACCGCGACCCGGCTGCGCGAGGAGCTGACGATCCTGCGCCAGGAGACGGCGCTGATCCGCCACCTCCCGTCGATTCCGGCGGAGGCCCTCACCCGGGCCCCCACCTGCCCCAACTGACCGAAGGATTCGTTACGTTGGCGAAGAAGAAGCAGGCCGCGCAGTCGGGCGGAACGCCCGCGACGGTGGCGCTGACGGCGGCGGGCACCGCGTACACGGTGCATGCGTACGAGCACGATCCTGCGGCGGCGTCCTACGGCGAGGAGGCCGCCCGGGCGCTGGGCGTCACCCCGGACCGGGTCTTCAAGACGCTGGTCGCGGACGTGGACGGGACGCTGACCGTGGCGGTCGTGCCGGTGGCGGGGTCGCTGGACCTGAAGGCGCTGGCCTCGGCGGTCGGCGGCAAGAAGGCGGCCATGGCGGACCCGGCGGCGGCCGAGCGCACCACGGGGTACGTCCGGGGCGGGATCTCTCCCCTCGGCCAGCGCAAGAAGCTCCGCACGGTCCTGGACTCCTCGGCCTCCGCCCACGCCACGATCTGCATCTCGGCGGGGCGTCGGGGGCTGGAGGTCGAACTGGCCCCCGCGGACCTGGCCGCGCTCACCTCGGCGGTCCTCGCCCCGATCGGGCGTGCGTAGGGGCTCGACGGCTTGCCCATCCTCCACTAGGACCTAGGGGAACGGTCCGACCGTGAGGGGTGTGACGCGATGTCCAAGAAGACCCGCAAGCGGAAGTGGCGCGTCAAGAAAAACAAATCCAACCACGGCAAACGCCCGGCATAGGGGCTCCGCCGGTCGGGGGTGCGGTTCCGTGCGTACGCTGCGCGCCTGCCGCTCCCCTGGTCCCCCCCCCGTTCCCCCTCGGGCTCCGCCTCTTGCCGCCCCGCCCCCTTGGGGCGGCCCCACCCCCTTGGGCGACGGGGCCGCCCTCCCTCCCCCAGCCCCCTTGGGCGACGGGGCCGCCCTCCCCCCCCAGCCCCCTTGGGCGACGGGGCCGCCCCAAGGGGGCGGAACGGGCGGGCAAGGGGGCGGCCCGCCCGACACCGGGCCACCCCGCTCCCGGCCCTCTCGCCACCGGGCCACCCCGGCACCGGCCCCTGGCCGAGCACCTGCTCCGGACGCGCGTCCAAGGGGGCCCCGGCCCGCCCCCGTACCGGACATGCGGCCCCGTTCTGCCCAGGCAGAAGAGGCCCCGGACCCGCCCCTCCACCTAAAGCGCTCGCCGCGCGGCCAGCACGTGCAGGTGCGTCGTGGCTGGTCGCGCAGTTCCCCGCGCCCCTAGGAGTTGTCGTCAAATGTCAGGCCCACATCAGTAGGGATGCCAGGGTGACGGCGGCTTGGTAGGACTCGGCGGTCTTGTCGTAGCGGGTGGC
>NZ_JBIUXN010000011.1:0-168814 GCF_044744005.1 Streptomyces sp. NPDC087440
TTCCCTTTCCGGCGGTTCCGACTCTATCAGATCCTTTCGGGCCTGATTCCCAGTCGAACTTGGGTTGTCTTTGCGGCTGTTGGGCCGTTCCGACGAGTGAGACATTAGCGGATTCCTGCGTCCCGAACCAAATCAGGGCCGCGGCTTCCTCATTTCGAGAAAAGGGCACGAAAAGCAGCGCGACAGGCGTCGCGAAGTTGTCGTGATCTTGTTCTGCGGAATGGCTGTCCTGGGCCAGTCGAAACCGGTACTCACATCGGACAACCCGAAGAACTATACGGGGCTCCCCTGTGACCGTCAACCCCCGCTACGGCTCGCTCGCCTCCCGCACGGGCAGGACCGCGCACTGCTGGGCTCCCCGGAGCACAACCGTCACGCCGCATCGTTCGAGGAGCTGCACGACGTCCTCGAAGTAGGAGAGTCCGTCTTCCGGATCCTCCACGACGTCCGCCAGCGCGCGGCGTGCGATCTCTGAGTCGTGCCAGGTCAAGGTGAAAGGAGGAACCACTCCGAAGCCACCGCCCAGGCAGTCCTTGAGCGCGTTCCACTCTCGCCCGAAGTAGCGGCCGGGCCCGAGCAGGGCCTCAGCAATCGCACAGTGCAGCCCGGGCACGTCCGTGACGAATCGGCCGTCGAGATGGTGCTCGCCACCGGACCGGTCAGGTCTGGGCGCAGGCACCCGCCAGGCACGTGTGGCGAGGTCCAGCCACGCGGCCCTGCCTTGCGCGTCGTACGGTGCCCACAGATTGGGCTCTGTCGGCGGGCCCTGATGCCACTCCGCCCAGACGGGGCGGGCTGCCGGGGACGGCCTGTCGTCGCCGCCATCGGTGAGGGTGATGTCGACGAGCGTGCCGCCGAGTACGGACGGCCGCGCTTCAGTGACGGCCAGGCCCACGTTGTGGGAGGCCATCACGGCACCATGGCGATCCAGAACCAGAAGGCAGGCCCAGTCCCGCTCCGCCCCACCGGGGCGGCGTAGCACCGCGAGCAACGGCTCGGCGGGCTCGCAGCCGATCAGCTCCAGCGCGACAGGGGCGGGGTCCACTCGCGGTCTGAACAGGCCGTCCACGGCGGAGCACCGGCCTGCGCCTGCCGCGGCGGCGGCCGTCGTTCCCGCGAAGAGCTCGAAGTGCGGCGTCGCAGGCAGCGCGGAGTCGCCCCCCTCGGCCCTGACGCCGGCGCCGAGCACGATGTCGTACCGTTCCGGATCGACCGAATGGGGCTGGTGGGCCACCACGGCCGCATCGACGAGAGTCCACCACTGCACGGGCTTCTCGCCGTCCCAGACCTCGACGCACACGTCACCCAGGCTCCGTGGCGAGCCGTCGGCCTCAGCCAAGACGTCGCTCAGGAGACCGTCGGGACGGCATCCGCGGAGGGTGAGGACCTCTCGTGGAAGCGGGGTCGGGTCGACGAAGAGGCCTTCCGCACCCGAGCACCTCCCCCAGAGACGTTCCACTCCGTCTTCGTCCTCCTGAACCAGGAGGTACTTCACCGGAAGACCCCGGTCCCGCGTGGCGTGATCTGCGATGTCCACCCGACCCCCGAAACATGAGGGCGACCTTCGCGCCCAGGACGCACAAGATACGGACCCGCTCGGCACGTGGAGCACGGAGGATATTAATTTTGCAGGGTCTGCATCTTTGCGTAGTCTGCAACATGTGAAGAACAAGGACGGCGTACCCGGTCTCCGAGAGCGCAAGAAGCAGGCGACTCGGGCGGCGCTGGCCGATGCGGCGGTGCGGCTGGCTGCCGAGCACGGGGCGGAGAACGTCACCGTCGAGGCGATCAGCAGTGCGGCGGGCGTCTCGCCGCGCACGTTCTTCAACTACTTCGACAGTCACGACGACGCTTTCCTGATGGTCGACCCGGAAGTCGGCGAGCGGGTCAGGCGTGCGGTGCGCGATGCGCCCGCCGCGCTGCCCGTGCTCGACGTGCTGCGGGAGGCGTTCGCGGCGGAGTTGGTGGACGTCGAGGAGCGTCACGAGATCTGGAGCCTGCGGGCCAAGGTCTTCCAGCGTTCTCCGCACCTCCTCGTCCGTGGGCTGGGGGCCCACATGGCCGAGGAGCAGGAGCTGGCCGCGGCGGTTGCCGTGAGGTTGGGGGGTGTGCCGGGCGAGCCCGTCGGGCTCTATCCCCGGCTTGCGGCCGCCGTCGCGACCACGGCGATCCGGGTCTCGATCGAGGACTGGGTCCAGCGCACACCGGACGTCGCCTTCATCGACGTGTTCCGGGAGGCCTTCGACCACCTGGTCTCCGGCCTCGACGCCCCCGCCGCGGGCTCCTGAGGCGCCGCGGCACCACCGCACGAACGCCGGCCCCCTGCCGTACCCCTTGAGTTTGTTCCTGCCCGATCTCCGGATCGACTCCCAAGAAGGACACCGTGAGCGCAACAGCGGCGCCTGACCAGGCGCCCACCTCCATGAACCACAAGCAGATACTCCAGGCCATGTCCGGGCTGATGGCCGGCATGTTCGTCGCCATCCTGGCGGGCACGGTCGTGGCCAACGCACTCCCCCGGATCATCGCCGACCTCGGCGCCAGCCAGTCGTCGTACACCTGGGTCGTCACCTCCGAGCTGCTCGCCATGACGGCGACCGTCCCCCTGTGGGGCAAGCTCTCGGACCTCTACAACAAGAAGCTGCTGCTGCAGCTGTCGCTCGGCATGTTCGTGGTCGGCTCGCTGCTGGCCGGGTTCTCGCACGAGGTCGGGCTGCTGATCTTCAGCCGGGTCGTGCAGGGCATCGGCGCCGGTGGGCTCACCGCGCTCGCCCAGGTCGTCATGGCGGCGATCATCCCGCCGCGTCAGCTCGGCAAGTACGCGGGCATCTTCGGTGCCGTCTTCGCGGTCGGCACGGTCGCCGGGCCGCTGATCGGCGGAGTGCTGGTGGACACGTCGTGGCTGGGGTGGCGCTGGTGCTTCTTCATCGGTGTTCCGTTCGCGCTGCTCGGGATCGTGCTGTTGCAGCGCACGCTGAAGCTGCCGACCGTACGCCGTGATGTGAAGATCGACTTCCTGGGTGCGTTCCTGATCGTGGCGGGCGTCTGCGCGCTGCTGATCTGGACCTCGCTCGCGGGCCACCAGTTCGACTGGGCCTCCTGGCAGACGGCCGCGCTGACCGGTGGCGGTGTGCTGCTGCTGGTCGCCGCGGTGTTCGTCGAGGCGCGGGTGCCGGAGCCGATCATTCCGCTGACCATCTTCCGCAACCGCACGGTCACCCTGACCACGGTCGCGAGCCTGCTCGTCGGTGTGGCCATGTTCGGCGGCACCGTGTTCCTGTCGCAGTACTTCCAGATCGCGCTCGGCAAGTCGCCGACGGTGGCGGGGCTGATGAGCCTGCCGATGATCCTGGGTCTGCTGGTGTCGTCCACCGTGGCGGGCCAGATCATCAGCAAGACCGGCAAGTGGAAGGCGTACCTGGTCGCGGGCGCGGTCATCATGACCGCCGGTCTGGGGCTGCTGGCGACCATCGACGCGGACACCCACTTCGGGCTGCTCAGCGTCTACATGGCCGTCCTCGGCATCGGCGTCGGCATGCTCATGCAGAACCTGGTGCTGGCCGCGCAGAACGACGTTCCCGCCACCGAGCTGGGCGCGGCGACCTCCGTGCTGTCGTTCTTCCGCAGCATGGGCGGCACGATCGGCACCAGCGCGCTGGGCGCGGTGCTGGCGAGCCGGGTCGCGACCGAGATGGCGAACGGCATGAAGGCCGCCGGCATGCCTGTTCCGGCGGGCGGCGACAGCGGTTCCGTGCCCGACATGGCCAAGCTGCCCGCGCCGCTCCGCGACATCGTGGAGAACGCGTACGGTCTGGCCACCGCCGACCTCTTCCTGCTGGCGGCGCCGTTCGCGGCACTCGCGCTGGTGGCGGTCGTCTTCATCAAGGAGAAGCCGCTGAAGACCACGAGCGGCATGGAGCGGCTCGCGGAGGAGGCGGGCACGGCGGAGGCTGGCGACGCCGCTGCTGTTCCTGCGGACGCTGTGGTGAAGGACAAGCTGGCCAAGGACGAGGGCCAGGACGGCGGCAGCAAGAGTGCCGCGCCCACGCCGGTCGGCTGAGCCTTCGGATGTGTACGTGAGTGAGTGACGGGCGAGGCCCCGGTCACCCCCTGTGGGGGTCGGCCGGGGCCTTTCTCGTCAGCGGGTGCCGTGCGGCGGGCGGACCTCGGCGCACCAGCGGCGGCGCGGGCCCCGGTACAGCAGGGCGTCCCAGCCGAGGCCGGTCAGGACCTCGGCGCACCGGGTGAGCCGGTCGCGTTCCTCGGCGGCGGCGCCGCTGCCGGCCGGGCCGAGCCATTCCACGGCGACGGTCTGCGGCTCCGCACCGGGGCTAACCCGGTAGCCGGTGGCGGTGCGGTGGCCCTCGGCGTCGGTCGCGGAGGGGGTGAAGGGGGCGGCCTCCAGGGCGAGGGCGACGGCGTTGGTGAGCTTGCGCAGCTCCCAGGCGGCGGGCACGGCCTCCGAGTCCTGGGTGAGGCGGCGGATCTGGAGGAGGCCTTCGAAGGCGGTGCGGACGGTGGCGGCGCGCCGGTCCGGGGCTTCCGCGGGCAGCGGGCCGTCGCCGGTCGCCGGAGCGAAGGGGGCTTCTGCCGGGGAGGGGCTGGGGGCGGCCATGGGGTCAGTGTCCTCGTTCGGGGCGGGGCGGGGTGGGGCGGGGTGAGTGGGTGCGGGGCCGACGGGTGCAGGGCCTGTGGGTAGGGGGTCAGCCGAACTCGCCCGGGGTGACCAGGCCCGTCTCGTACGCGAGGACCACCGCCTGGGCGCGGTCGGGTTGTCGAGTACGGCCAGGAGGTCGAGGTCGCTGTGCGGGCGCAGGCCGCCCTGGACGGCGGAGCCGTGGAGGTAGACGCCGGTCAGGCCGGGGGTGGGGTCGAGGACGCGGTGGAGGAGGTCGAGGACGGCTCGGGTCTGGGGTGTGGGTTGCTCGATCACGGGGCGCCGCCGATCCGGCGGAGGGTGTGGCCGTCGAGGTGGGCGCGGATGTTCTCGACCGCCTGGCCGTAGTAGGTGGCGTAGTTGGACTGGGTGACGTAGCCGAGGTGCGGGGTGGCCAGGAGGCGGGGGGCCGTGCGGAAGGGGTGGTCGGCGGGGAGGGGTTCGGTGTCGAAGACGTCGACGGCGGCTCCGGCGAAGGTGCCCGCGTGCAGGGCGGCGAGGAGGGCGTCCTGGTCGACGAGGCCTGCGCGGGAGGTGTTGATCAGGTACGCGGTGGGCTTGAGGAGGGCGAGTTCGGGGGCGCCGAGCAGGCCTCGGGTGCGGTCGCCGAGGACGAGGTGCAGGGAGACGAAGTCGCTGGTGGTGAGGAGGTCTTCGAGGCTGGGGGCGAAGGTGGCGCCGGCGGTGGTGGCGCGTTCCTCGGTGAGGTTCTGGCTCCAGGCGGTCACGTCCATGCCGAAGGCGTTGGCGACGGCGGCGACACGCGTGCCGATCTTGCCGAGGCCGACGAGGCCGAGGCGGCGGCCGTGCAGGTCGGCGCCGACGGTGGACTGCCAGGGGCCGTTGGTGCGGAGGTTGTCCGCCTCGGTGACCAGGCCTCGGGCGAGGCCCAGGAGGAGGGCCCAGGTGAGTTCGACGGGCGGGGTGGGGGCGCTGGAGGTGCCGCAGACGGTGATGCCGTGCTTCTCGGCGGCGTCGAAGTCGATGACGGAGTTGCGCATGCCGGAGGCGACGAGGAGGCGCAGGCGCGGGAGGCGGGCGAGGAGGGAGGCGGGGAAGGGGACGCGCTCGCGGAGGGTGACGACGATGTCGAAGTCGGCGAGGGCGGCGGCGAGTTCGTCTTCGGTGGAGAGGGGGGTGGGGAGGGGGACGAGGTCGACGTCGGGGGTGAGGGGGGTCCAGTCGGTGGAGGTGAGGGCGGTGGATTGGTAGTCGTGGAGGAGGGCGCAGCGGAGATTCATGGGGGGCCTTGGGGGTTGGGGGGTGGGGTGGGAGTGCTCGCTTACCGGTGCCGGGGGTGTTCGGGTCCGTCCCGCTTGGGCAGAGAGGCCCCTGCCCCTTCCCCAAGCTCTCAACTTCGTTCGAGCAGGGGAGACCCCATCCTCCGCCTAGAGCGCTCGCCGCGCGGCTTGGTGGAGGGTTCCCTGCGGGTGGGTCGTGGCTGGTCGCGCAGTTCCCCGCGCCCCTCACTGGGTCAGCGGGTGCGGGATCGGGTGGTGAGGTTGCGGGCGGCGGTTCCCCATTCGGGGTGGGTGAAGGTGAAGCCCTCGGTGAGGAGGCGGCCGGGGATCACGCGGCGGCTCTTGAGGAGGAGTTCGGTGTCCGTGCGGAGCGCGAAGGCGCCCAGTTCGGCCATCCGGCGTGTGGCGGGCAGGCCGATCGGGACGCCCGCCGCCCTGCGCAGGGCGCGCATGAAGGCGCGGTGCGGGAGCGGGTTGGGAGCGGCCAGGTTGAAGGGGCCCGAGAGGTCGGGGCGGTCGATGAGGAAGGCGACGGCGCGGACGAAGTCGTCGTCGTGGATCCAGGAGAGGTACTGGGCCCCGCCCGCCACCGGTCCGCCCAGGCCCAGGCGGACCATCCTGTGCAGGACGTCGAAGACGCCTCCGGCGTCCGGGCTCATCACCATCGCGGCGCGCAGGGCGACCTTGCGGGTGTGCGGGGTGGTGGCCTGCTCCTGGGCTCGCTCCCAGTTCCTGGCGATGCGGACGCTGTACTCCCAGTACGCGGGGACGTCCGGTTCCGTGCCGCCGACGACGCCGGTCGTCTCGTCGTGCGGGGCGTCGTAGCGGTGGGCGTAGAGGGTGGCGGTGCTCATCTGGAGCCAGAGGGAGGGGGGTCGGGACGCGTTGGCGATCGCCTCGCCGACCGCCTCGGTGGAGTGGACGCGGGAGTCCATCATCGCCCGGAGGTTGGCGTCGGTGTAGCGGCAGCTCACACTGCGGCCCGCGAGGTTGATGACGACGTCGCTGCCGTCGATCTCCTGGGCCCAGGGGCCCTGGGTGCGGCCGTCCCAGGCGACCTGGCGGGCGCGCGTCGGAGTGCGGGTGAGGATGACGACCTCGTGTCCGGCCCCGGTCAGCGCACGGTCGAGCACCGCCCCGACCTGGCCCGTTCCGCCGGGGATGACGATCTTCACGGGGCTCCCCCTCCGTACGGCGCGGGGCTCCCCCGGCGCGGTGGGGCGAGCCTATGCCCGCCTGGGCGCAGGTGGCCGCCCGGGGCCCCGGGTAGGTGATCGGCCAGGGGCGAGGGGATTCGGACGAGTTGTCGGGGCGGTGTTCGCAGGTGATGTCGCGTGGCTAGCATGGCCAGGGTCGGAAGAGTGGAGCAGGAGATTCAACTTCCGCTTTCCGGCTGTCCGTTCGTACGGCACGGGACGGGTTCCAGCCCCGTTCGCCGCCGCATCCACGTCAGAGGACCCGCGCCATGACATCGTCCCCCGTCCCCCGTCCGCGCCCCGGCCCGCGGAGGCGCCCGCCCTGGGCGGCGCCCTTGGTGAGCCTGGTCGTCGTCGCGGCGGTGGGCGGCGGCGCGGTGGCCGCCGCGCCCGGGGCCGCACGGAGCTGGGTGCTGGGGGCGGCCGTCGTCGCCGGGGTGTGCGTGGTCGTGGCGGTCGCCGTGGCCGGGGCCCTGACGCGCCGGGCCGGGTTGGCCGCCGAGCGGGCGCGTGAGGAGAGCGACGTACTGCGGCAGGAGGCGCTGCGCCGGGCCGGGGAGACCGCACATCTGCTCAACGTGTCACTGCCGGAGGTGGCGAAGCGGCTGCACGACGGTGCGGCTCCGGAGGCCGCGTTGCACAGCGTGCAGCGGCCCGCCGATCCGCAGTTGGCGCAGTTGCTGCACACGGTCGCCGCCCGTTTCGGCGATCTGCACGCCCGGACCGCCGCCGCCGAGTCGGGACGTGCGCAGGCCGAGCACACCCTCGGCGACGTCGAGCGGCTGGCGGCGACCGTGCTGCCGGAGGCAATCTCCCGGCTGCGCACGGGCGCGTCGGCGGAGACCGTGCTCGCCGCCCTTCCGCTGCCCGCCGATCCCCGGCTGCGCGGTCTCCTGGAGCGGACCGTACGCGACTTCGCGGACAGCGAGCGGCGTGCCGTCGCCGCGCAGGCGGCCAGTGCGACAGGGCTCGGCCGGGTGCAGGCCAAAACGCTGCGGATACTCGCCGACCTGCGCGGAATGCAGGACAAGTACGGCGGGGAGGTGTTCGGTGATCTGCTGCAACTCGACCACACGACATCGCAGTTGGGGTTGCTGACGGACCGTCTGGCGCTGCTGATGGGCGGCCGGTCCAGCCGGGCGTGGAACAAGCCGATCGTGATGGAGTCGATTCTCCGTGGCGCGGTGGGGCGGATCAGCGACTACCGCCGGGTGCGGCTGCATTCGACGTCGACGGCCGCGATCGCCGGGTTCGCCGCCGAGGGCGTGATGCACCTGCTGGCCGAGCTGATGGACAACGCGACGAACTTCTCGCCGCCGGTCAACGAGGTCCATGTGTACGTCGAGGAGAGCACCTCGGGGCTGGTGGTGACGGTCGAGGACAGCGGGCTGTGCATGGCGCCTGCCGCGATGCGCCGCGCGGTCGCCTCGGTGTCCGGGCAGTCCAACGACCTGGCCTCCCTCCAGGGCACCCGGCTCGGCCTGGCCGTGGTGGGTGTGCTGGCCGCGAAGTACGGGATCTCGGTGAACTACCGGCCGTCCTCGCGCGGTGGCACGGGTGTCGTCGTCCTGCTGCCGCCGCAGTTGCTGGCGCAGCAGCGCAGCGCCCCGGCTGCGGCGCAGACCGTGCCGCAGGCCCCGGCTCCGGCTTCGGCTCCGGTGGATCTGCCGCGTCCGGCCGCGTCGCCGGAGGCGCCCGTACCGCAGGAGCCGTCCGTACGGGAGCAGGTGGCGCCGGTACAGGACCAGGAGCTTCCGGTACGTGAGCCGCAGCGGCCCGCGCCGGAGGACCCCGGCACCTCCACCCCCAACGGCCTCCCCGTACGCCCCCGCGGCCGGACCATGGAGGCCGCCGACCGCAAGCGGCTGGACGCCGACGAGGCCCCCGCCGCCCGGCCCGCTCCCCCGCTGCCCGGGCAGCCCGAGGCGCCGGACAGGCCGCCGCGTCCCGACGCCGGGGCCCGGTTCGGCGCGTTCCACCGCTCGCAGAAGCGGCAGGCCCCGCCCGCCGAGTAACCCCGTTCGAATCCGGTCGAATCCGGTCGCATCGCGCAACGTCGAGCAACTCCCCTTCCCTCTCCCCCGATTGGAGGCACGGGCCGCCCTCCCCCTGCGGCCCATGACCACCGTGCAGACCACTGACAACAGCCTCACCTGGCTCCTGGACAACCTCCTGGAGCGCACCCCCGGTTCCCGCCACGCCCTCGTGCTCTCCCGCGACGGGCTGAAGCTCTGCCGCAGCAGTCACCTCACGCTCGACCAGGCCGACCAGCTCTCGGCGATCGCGTCCGGCATGCAGTCGCTCGCGCACGGCGCGTCCGTCGAGTTCGGCGACGGGTCGGGCGGGGTGATGCACCTGATGACGGAGTTCCCCGGCGGGCTGCTGCTGATCGTGGAGGCCGGGCAGGGCGCCCACCTCGCGGTGGTGGCGGCGGCCGGGGCGGACCCGGGGATGATCGGGCACCACATGAGCGAGCTGGTCGAGCAGATCGGCGACCATCTGCGGGCCGATCCCCGGCAGCCGTCTCCCGGTCAACCGTCCCCTGACGGCAGCCGGTCATGAGCCGGCCGCCCGTCGACACCGGTTCCCCGGACCGTCTCTACACCGTCACCGGCGGCCGTACGGAGCCGGACAGCATGGTCTTCGATCTGGTCACCCTGGTGGTCAGTGAGCGGGAACCGGCGCCCGGCATGCCGTCGGAGCACGTCCGCATCCTCGAACTCTGCCGCCATCCCGCCGCCGTCGTGGAGATCGCCGCCCATCTGGGGCTGCCGATCACCGTCGTACGCATCCTGCTGGAGGATCTCCTGTCCGCCGGGTCGATCACCGCCCGCCGCCCCCGAGCGGCGGCATCCGTCTCCCAATTGCCCGAGTCCGAACTGTTGTTGGGGGTGCTGCATGGACTCCGCAATCTCTGAAGAAGCCCCGGAGCGCACCCCGCTCGGCGACGCCGCCGACACCGGGCTGAAGATCGTGATCGTCGGCGGGTTCGGCGTCGGCAAGACCACGCTGGTGAAGTCCGTCAGCGAGATCCGGCCGCTGAACACCGAGGAGCACATGACGCAGGCGGGCGCGGGCGTCGACGACCTGTCGCTCACCTCCGACAAGACGACGACCACGGTCGCCTTCGACTTCGGGCGGATCACGCTCAACGAGCAGATGGTGCTGTACCTGTTCGGGGCCCCCGGGCAGGAGCGGTTCTGGTTCCTGTGGGACCGGCTGTTCGCGGGGACGCTGGGTGCGGTGGTGCTGGTGGACACGCGGCGGATGGCGGACTCCTGGTACGCCATCGACCGGCTGGAGCACCACCGGACGCCGTTCATCGTGGCGGTGAACCGGTTCGACGACGGGGCGCACTTCTCGCTGGAGGAGATCCGGCAGGCGCTCGCCCTGTCCGACACCGTCCCCATGATCTCCTGCGACGCGCGGGTGCGGTCCTCGGGCAAGGCCGTGCTGACCACGCTCGTCGACCATCTCTACCGCCTCGCCCTGGCACGGGAGTTGACCACATGAGCAGCAGCACCGAAGGCTGCCCCGCACACGCCGAGGCCGTACGGCTCGGCGGCCTGGAGTATCAGCAGACCCCAGCCGAGCTGTACCGGGGGCTGCGCCGGGAGCACGGGGCGGTCGCTCCCGTACTGCTGGACGGGGACGTTCCGGCGTGGCTGGTGCTCGGGTATCCGGAGGTCAGCTACGTCACCGGCCATGACGAACTGTTCGCGCGGGACTCGCGGCGCTGGAACCAGTGGCCGAACATTCCGGCGGACTGGCCGCTGCTGCCCTTCGTCGGCTATCAGCCGTCGGTGCTGTTCACCGAGGGTGCGGAGCACGAGCGGCGGGCCGGGGTGATCAGTGAGGCGCTGGAGGCGGTGGACCAGTTCGAGCTGGGGCACGACTGCCGGCTGATCGCGGACGAGCTGATCGACGCGTTCGAGGGCAGCGGGCAGGCCGAGCTGATGAGCGCGTACGCGCACGCGCTGCCGATGCGGGCGGCGGTGCAGATGTGCGGGATGCCCGCCGGGTCCATGGACACGGCGGATCTGGTGCACGATCTGCGGGTGTCGCTGGACGCGGCGGAGGGTGACGATCCGGTCGCCGCGTACGTACGGGTGCAGGAGCGCATCCAGCAGCTGGTGAAGGACAAGCGGGCGGCGCCCGGGCCCGATGTGACGTCGCGGATGCTGCACCATCCGGCGGGGCTCGCGGACGAGGAGATCGTGCAGGACCTGATCTCGATCATCGCGGCGGCCCAGCAGCCGACGGCGAACTGGATCTGCAACACGCTGCGGCTGCTGCTCACCGACGACCGGTTCGCGCTGAACGTGTCGGGCGGGCGTCTTTCGGTGGGCGAGGCACTGACCGAGATCCTGTGGCGGGACACCCCGACGCAGAACTTCATCGGCCGGTGGGCGGTGCGCGACACGCAGCTCGGCGGGCGCAGGATCAGGGCGGGCGACTGCCTGGTGCTGGGGCTCGCGGCCGCGAACACGGACCCGCAGATATGGCCGCAGGGGCATGTGGGTGCGGAGGGAAACTCGGCGCACCTGTCGTTCAGCAACGGCGAGCACCGGTGTCCGTACCCGGCGCCGCAGCTGGCGGACGTGATGGCGCGCACCGCGATCGAGACGCTGCTGGAGCGGCTGCCGGACGTGATGCTGTCGGTTCCGGCCGAGTCGCTGACCTGGCGTCCTTCGATCTGGATGCGGGGGCTGGCGGCGCTCCCGGTGTCGTTCACGCCGGTGGCCAGGTAGGCCGGTTCTGCGGTTGCTCCCGTTGCTCCGGTACGAAGTCGGGGCGGGCCCGCGCGGCCGGGTGCGGGCTGCGCGGTCCGGCCCGAATGCGGGCTGCGCGGCCGGCCCGGGTGCGGGCCCGCGCGGCCGGGGCCCGCCGCTGCCCCGGCCGCCGAAGCCTCTACCGTACGGGCGTGAAAGTGACCGGCACCGCTTCCGGGCCGCGGGTGAACACGCCCTTCTCGACGGTCGCCGCGCCCTCCTTGAGGCGGACGTCGGGCATGGCGTCCAGGAGCTGGCCGACGCCGATCTGGATCTCGGCGCGGGCGAGCAGCGCGCCGACGCAGAAGTGCCGGCCGAGCGCGAAGGCCAGGTGGTCGGCGGCGGCGGAGAACGCGTTGGTGGCGTTCAGGTCGGCGCGGAAGATGTCGAAGGTGTCGGGGTCGGCGTAGCGGCGCTCGTCGCGGTTGGCGGAGCCGATGAGGCAGGTGACGGTGGCGCCCGCCGGGACGGTGCCGCCGGTGACCTCCACGTCGACGGCGGTCTGCCGCATGATCATGTGGACCGGCGGGGTGTACCGCAGGGTCTCCGCGAAGGCGCGGTCGATGAGGGTGCGGTCCTTCTGGACGGCCGCCAGCTGCTCCGGGTGGGCCAGGAGGTTGGCGAAGATCGCGGCTATCGCCTTGTCGGTGGTCTCGCCGCCCGCCGCGAGGAGCAGGCTGCAGAAGGCCTTGATGTCCTCGTCGCTCATGCGGACGCCGTCGACCTCGGCGGTGCAGAGGGCCGAGAGCAGGTCGTCGCCGAGGTTGTTCCGGCGCTCCTGGATGACCGGGATCATGTACTCGGCGAACTCGACGCGGGTGCGCTCACCGGCCGCCGCGATCTCGGGGTCGCCCGCGAGGTTGCCGAGGAAGGCGATGACGCTGGTGTACCAGCCGTGGAACTTGGTGTGGTCGCCCTTGTCGAGGCCGAGCATGTCGGCGATGACGTTGACCGGGAAGCGGGTGGCGAAGGCGTCCACCAGGTCGACCTCGCCCGTTTCCCGGAAGGAGTCGATCAGTTCACGGGCGTTGCGTTCGATGACCGGAACGAAGGTCTCCTGGAGGTCCCTGCCGCGGAAGGCGGGGGCGACCAGGGCGCGGCGCACCGAGTGCTCACGGCCGCTGAGCTGGAGGATCGTCTTTCCGTGGACCGGTTCGAGCTGCCAGTCGTAGTTGTCGGTGGTGAACTGGCCCTCCTTGTCCTTGAAGATCCGCTCCACGTCCTCGTAGCGGGAGACTATCCAGCTCTGCATGGGCTCGTGCCAGATCAGCGGCGCGTGCTCGCGCATGGCCCGGTACACGGGGTAGGGGTCGGCGGCGAACTCGGGCGAGAGGATGTCGGGGATCTCGTCGACTGCGGTCACGGGAGGGCTCCTTCGGCGGCGGGGGCGGTTGCGGCAACGGTCGGCGGTGCGGCAACGGGCTTGTCGCCCCAGGCTATTGATCATCCACCAGGCCCGGAACCCCTCCCTCCAGAGGGTCTTGCCCCTGCTGTCCCTCTCGTCGCCCCCTTCCCTTTTGCTGATCGTTCTTGGAACATTCCGTTTGCTTCTGATCCCCCACGATGAGGTTGCGCACCCATGTCCGAAGTCCCTGAAGTCCCTCACGCCTCTGCAGTCCCCGCCCCGTCCGCCGCGGTGAACCGTCGCCGCTTCCTCCAGATCGCGGGCGCCACCGCCGGTTTCGCGGCACTGTCCGGCTCCATCGACCGGGCCGCCGCGATCCCGGCCGCCCGGCGCACCGGCAGCATCAAGGACATCGAGCACATCGTGGTGCTGATGCAGGAGAACCGGTCGTTCGACCACTACTTCGGCGCGATGAAGGGCGTCCGGGGCTTCGGCGACCCGCGCCCGGTGGTGCCGCACGGCCTGAAGTCCGTCTTCCACCAGCCGGACGGGGCCAAGGAGGTCCTGCCGTACCACCCGGACGCGGACGACCTCGGGATGCAGTTCATCGCGGGCCTCAACCACGACTGGGCGGGCGGTCACCGGGCGTTCAACAACGGCTCGTACGACCGCTGGATACCCGCGAAGTCGGCGGGCACGATGGCACATCTGAACCGGCAGGACATCCCCTTCCACTACGCGCTGGCCGACGCGTTCACCGTGTGCGACGCGTACCACTGCTCGTTCATCGGGGCCACCGACCCCAACCGGTACTACCTGTGGTCCGGGCACGTCGGCAACGACGGCAAGGGCGGTGGTCCGGTGCTGGGCAACGAGGAGGCGGGGTACGACTGGACGACGTACCCGGAGCGGCTGGAGAAGGCCGGGGTGTCCTGGAAGATCTACCAGGACGTCGGCGACGGCCTGGACGCGAAGGGCAAGTGGGGCTGGATCGACGACGCCTACCGGGGCAACTACGGCGACAACTCCCTGCTGTACTTCAACAAGTACCGCAACGCCAAGCCCGGCGACCCGCTCTACGACAAGGCCCGCACGGGCACGAACGTCAAGAACGGCGACGGCTACTTCGACCTGCTGACCGCCGACGTGAAGGCCGGGAAGCTGCCGCAGATCTCCTGGATCGCGGCTCCCGAGGCGTTCAGCGAGCACCCCAACTGGCCCGCGAACTACGGCGCTTGGTACATCTCGAAGGTGCTGGACGCGCTGACGTCGAACCCGGAGGTGTGGGCGAAGACCGCGCTGTTCATCACGTACGACGAGAACGACGGCTACTTCGACCACGTCGTGCCGCCGTACCCGCCGTCCTCGGCCGCGCAGGGCAAGTCGACGGTGGACACGGGCCTGGACTACTTCAAGGGCAACATCGGCTACGCGGCGGGCGCGTACGGGCTGGGCCAGCGGGTGCCGATGCTGGTGGTGTCGCCGTGGAGCACGGGTGGTTACGTGTGCTCGGAGACCTTCGACCACACCTCGGTGATCCGGTTCATGGAGAAGCGCTTCGGGGTGAGCGAGCCGAACATCTCGCCGTGGCGCCGGGCCGTCTGCGGCGACCTGACCTCCGCCTTCGACTTCCGGCTGCACGACAGTGACCCGGCGGCGCTGCCGGACACCGACGCCTACGAGCCGCCGGACAAGGAGCGGCACGACAGCTACGTGCCCAAGCCCCCGGCGGCGGGCACCCTGCCCAAGCAGGAGCGTGGCTCACGACCCTCGCGCCCGCTGCGGTACGCGCCGTACGTCGACGGGGCGGTGGACGCGGCGGCGGGGAAGTTCACGCTGACGATGAGCGGTGGCGGCGCGGCGGGTGCGGGCTTCCACGTGACGTCGGCGAACCGCACCGACGGGCCGTGGACGTACACCGCAGGGGCGGGCGCGTCGGTCGCGGACACCTGGAACGCGAAGTACTCCCAGGGGAGTTACGACCTGTCGGTGTTCGGCCCCAACGGATTCCTGCGCACCTTCCGCGGTACGAACAGCACGACCGGCCCCGAGGTGACGGTACGTCACTCCACCGGCGGGGGCGGTCAGCTCGTCCTGACGGCGACCAACGCGAGCAAGGCCGCCTGCCGCCTCACGGTCGTCAACGCCTATGGCGGGGGACGCAGTTCCTTCACCGTGCCCGCGGGCGGGAAGGTCGAGCGGACCGTGGACGTACGGGCCGGGAAGCGCTGGTACGACCTGACGGTCACCTCGGGCACGGACAGCGCGTTCCTGCGGAGGTTCGCCGGGCACGTGGAGACGGGCGCGGCGGGGGTGAGCGACCCGGCGATCGCCACCGCGTGAACTCCCGCCACTGACAGCGGATGTGGCATGTGGGCCGTTTACTGGCCTACATGCCACCTAGGGTCGGGGACATCAACCGCCGCACCGCACGGAGGAGTTCGATGACCACCGAGGCCCCTGGCACGCCCGAGATCCGCCCCTTCCGCATCGACGTCCCGCAGGCCGACCTCGACGACCTGCGGGACCGGCTGGCCCGCACCCGCTGGGCCCCGCAGCTGCCCGGCGAGGGCTGGGAGCGCGGCGTGCCGGTGGAGTACCTCCAGAGCATGGCCGCGTACTGGCGGGACGGCTACGACTGGCGGCGGCACGAGGCGCGGCTGAACGAGTTCCCGCAGTTCATGACGGAGATCGACGGGCAGGACATCCACTTCCTGCACATCAGGTCGGCGGAGCCGGACGCGCTGCCGCTGCTGCTGGCGCACGGCTGGCCGAACTCCTTCGTGGAGTTCACCGACCTGATCGGCCCGCTCACCGACCCGGTGGCGCACGGCGGTTCGGCCTCGCAGGCGTTCCACGTGGTCGTCCCGTCGCCGCCCGGCTTCGGGTTCTCCTCGGCACCCGTCGGTACGGGCTGGAACGTGGAGCGGGTGGCGCGGGCCTGGGCCGCGCTGATGGACCGGCTCGGGTACGAGCGGTACGGCACGCAGGGCGGCGACCTCGGCGCCTATCTGGCTCCCGCGGTCGCCGCCGTGGCCCCCGACCGGGTCGTCGGCGTCCACGTCGAGGCCGGGCTCGGCTTCCCGAACAAGGAGGACCTGCCGGACCTGACGCCGGAGGAGCGCGGGGCGTACGACATGATGCAGCAGTGGATGGGCGGCGGCGTCGACCACCACTCCCTGCTGCGGGCCGCACCCCAGACCTTCAGTCACGGGTGGAACGACTCGCCCGCCGGTCAACTCGCCTGGCTGTTGCAGAAGTTCAAGGAGTTCTCCTTCAGGACCGAGCTCCCAGAGCAGTCCATCGACCGGGAGCTGTTGCTCACCAACGCGACCCTGTACTGGCTGACCGAGACCTCCGGCACCTCGTCGTGGTTCATGTACGAGAGCAGCGAGTTCCGCTGGCCCCGGGGGCAGTCCGCGGTGCCCAGCGGTGTGTACGCCGGGTACGCGCCGCTGCGGAGCGTCGCCGAGCGCGGCAACAAGATCGTCCACTGGCCGGAGAGCAACCCGGAGTCGGGTCACTTCCTGGCGATGGAACTGCCTCTCGCGCTCGCCGCCGACGTACGGGCCTTCTTCGACAAGGTGCGCTGACGCCTGGTCAGCCGCCTTGGGCGGGGGTGTAGTTGTACGGAGTCGTGATGCTGAGCTGGGCGAAGCCGAGCCGCTGGAGGATCGGGCGGCTGGTGTCCAGCACGGCGTCCGACTGGACGTAGCGGTAGCCGCGGGCGACCGCGGTGCGGGAGCGGTGGGCGACGAGGGCGCGGTAGATGCCCTTGCCGCGCCACTCGGGTGCGGTGCCGCCGCCCCACAGGGTCGCGAACTGCGTACCGGGGTCGAATTCGGCGCGCGCGGCGCTCACCGGCTCGTCCCCGGCCATCGCGACGACCACGGAGAGGGTGTCCGGGGCCTCGGTGAGGCGGGCCAGCACCTGGGCGCCGATGCGCGTCGAGTCCTCGTCGAAGGCGAGTTCGTGGGCCCGGACCATCAGGTCGACGCCCGCCTTGTCGGTGACCTCGACGAGCCGCACCCCGTCGGGGAGCACCGGCTCCGTGCCGAGCCCGGCCGCCTCGGCGACCATCACGGCCTCCGGCCCCTCCGGGAGGAACCCTGCGGCGAGGAGCCGCTGCGGGAGGTCCTCGGGGCGGTCGTGCGAGTAGTGCTTCCACTCGAACTCCAGGCCGAGGGCGGAGAAGTACCGGACCTGCTCGGCGATGACCGCGTCCGCGGTGTCCTCGGTGAGGTCGGACCACAGGACGGCGTTCCAGCCCTGTGCGCCGCCGGCGTGCCGGACGACGTGCCCGGCGTCGGGGCCCAGGCGCTCGCCGGGGGCTTCGCGGCGCATCTCGGTGTCGAAGAGTTCGCGTACTGCGTCGAGGTTCATGGGCGTACTGGAACACGGGCCGGGGCCGCCCGCCAGCGAATTCCCCCGGGGCGGGAGGGGCGGGCGGGCCGTGCGGGGCTGCGGGGTGCTCGGCGGGGCACTCGGCAGGGTGTTCATGCATCTGCCATGTATGCGTTACTCATTGCGCCCCGGCGACTGGATCTTCCCCCCTACTGTCGCCGCTGTTCCGCACGGACAGACGGATGCATGCGCGGACGCACGCCCCCCGCCCGACGACAGACAAGGCAGCCCCCATGAGATTCACCCCGCTCGTGATCGCCACCGCATCGGCCGCACTCCTCGCGCCGACGGCCGCCGCCCCCTCGGCCACGGCCCCGGCGGCGCAGGTCCTCGCCCCGCCCACCCTCGTGACGCCCGGCGGCCGGTACGAGCGGGCCGTGCCGCTCGCCTTCCGGGCGGAACGCGGCGCGGTCGTGCGTTACACGCTGGACGGGACGACGCCCACGCGCGGCAGCCGCCTGTACGTGCCCGGCACGTCGGTGCGGATCACGAAGGACACCAACGTCACGGCCGTCGCCTTCCGCGGCGCGCGGGCCAGCGTCCCGGTGTCCCAGGGCTTCCTGATCAAGGGCGCCGAGAAGCCGGTCGCCCGCCTCGTCGTCATGTCGGACGTGCACATCGGCGACTACGCGAAGAACACCACGAAGTGGGCCAGCTTCTTCGACACCATCGACTCCGTCTTCCCGAAGCCCGACGCGATCCTCTCCAACGGCGACATGATCAACGACAACGGGGACGGGAAGGGCCCCGACCACAAGATCGTGGCCCGCATCTTCCAGGAGAACCTGGAGCGCAAGGGCATGACCGGCACCCAGGTCCTGCTCTCCAACGGCAACCACGACGACTCCCTCGCCCAGATCCGCACGCACTACCCCCGGTCCTGGTTCCCGGACGCGGGCGGCGGCTTCTACGAGTCCTCGGTCAACGGGGTGCCGCTGCTCACGCTCAACACCGAGACGTACAACTCCAGTACGGAGCAGCAGAGTTGGCTCAAGCGGCGGCTGGCCGAGCTGACCGCGAAGAGCCCGAACACGCCCGTCCTGATCCAGGGGCACCGGCCCGCACCGAACACGGTGATGGACGGTCAGCAGGCCTCCAACCCGAAGCTGACCGCCGACCTGAGCGCCTTCCCGCAGGCCGTGTTCTTCTCCGGGCACTCGCACCTCAACCTCAACGACGACCGCTCCGTGCACCAGAAGGACTTCACGGCCGTCAACGACGGGTCGATGTCGTACGTGGAGATGGACCACGGCTACCAGGCCGTCACCGCGGAGGGCCTCGCGAGCCGCTTCGAGTCGCCGACCTCGCAGGCCCTGTTCGTCGAGGTCTACAAGGACCGCACCGAGATCGCGCGCGTGAACATGGCCGCCGACAAACACGACATCTACACCGGCGGGAAGTGGTCCTCGGACTGGCAGCCGCCGTACGCGAGCGCGGGCACGCTCAGCGGGAAGTCCTGGACGCTCCGGCTCAAGGGCCGCACCGCGCAGGAGATCAAGGAGAACTTCACGTACACCACGGCCAACCGGAACAAGGTGGCCCCGGCCTTCACCGGCCGCCACCCGCTGTCGGCGGTACGGGACGCCAAGGGTGCGACGGCGCTGCGCATCGCGCAGGCCCGGGACGACCAGATGGTGCACCACTACCGGGTCGAGGTGACGGACGAGTCGACCGGGGCGAACGCCGTCTCCGCGAAGGTGCTCGCCGAGTACTACTACGCGCCGCTGCCCAACGCCCTGGACATCCCGCTGCCGAAGGCTCCGGCGGGCACGCGGTACGCGGCGAAGGTGGTGGCGGTGGACGCGTACGGCAACGCGTCGAAGGAGGTTTCGCTGAAGTTCCGCAGCCGGTAGGCGGGTTGGGGGTGGTGAGGGGGACGATTCAGTGATCAACTGTTCCGTCGGCCGGCTCCGCCGCCGCCCCCTTTCGCCCCGCCTTCCTCAAGGAATTCCGTGAACCTCTCCGTACGGCTGCCCCGTTCCTCCTCCGGCTGGACCATGGCGGTCTTCGGTCTGCTGGCCACCGCGCTGGGCGTCGTGGGGCTCGTCGCCCCCGACGCCCAGCTGGCGTTGATGGGCTTCGCGCCGATACCGGACGGGCAGCGGGCTGCCGGGGACCACACCCTGATGTTCCTGACGGCCTCCTCCATGGCCGCGGTGAACATGGGCGTGTACTACGTGCTGGCCGCGCTCGCCGACTGGCGGGCCTTCTTCCGCTGGACGGTGCCGTTCCGGCTGCTCACCTTCACGGTCTTCACGCTGGCCGTGGTCACGGGCCGGGCTCCGGCCGGGTTCCTCGGGGTGGGGATCTGGGAGGGCGTCGGCGCGCTGGCCACCGGGATCGCGCTGCGCGCGGAGGCGCGGAAGGCTGCACGCGGAGGCGCGGGGGACGAGGAGTCGGGCGAGACGTCGGGCGAGGAGTCGGCGGCCCGTTCCCGGGCATACGACGAGAACACCCGTTCCCTCTGACGTACCGCACCAGATGGGGAGAAGCGCGACAACGGGTGAGAAGGTAGGCGCAGCCGACACCCGATCGACCCACGGAAGTACCGCCATGCCGAGTGAGCCCACCCCACCGCAGACCGATCGGAGCGGTCCGCCTCCCGCCCCGGGCGTGCTGGCCCGCTACCGCACCGCGCTGCGCCGCACCCCGGTGTCCGTGTGGAATGACGACGTGTCCGACTGGGCCGCGGCGCTCACCTACTACGCGATCCTGGCGCTGCTGCCGTCGCTGCTGATCACGGTCACGCTCATCGGCCTCGCCAATCCGGACGCGACGCAGTCCCTCATCGACGACATCGCGTCGGTGGCCCCGGCGGAGTCCAGCAACGCGCTGCGCCAGGCGCTGGAGGACGCGGTCCACGGGAACTCCGCGGTGTGGCTGCTGATGGTCACGGGAACGGTGAGCGCCCTGTGGTCGGCGTCCAGCTATCTCGCGGTGTTCCGGCGGGCCATGCACGCCATGCATCACGTCCGGGACGTCCGCCCGGCATTGCGCAAGGCGCACCTGATCGTGGTGACGGCGGCGTGCCTGCTGCTGGTGCTGCTGACGAGTGCGGCGGCGCTGGTGATCACGGGGCCGATGGCGCGGGGGCTGGCGGACAAACTGGGGATGGGGGACGTCGGGGAGGCGGTGTGGTCAGGGCTGAAGTGGCCCGTGCTCGGCTTCCTCGTGGCACTGCTGATCATGATCCTGTTCCACACCGGGCCGTCGGTGGCCCGGGGTGTGCGCAGAGGGCTGCCGGGCGGTGTGCTGGCGGCGGTGCTGTGGCTGACGGCGTCGGCCGGGTTCGCGTTCTACACGACGCACATCGCGAGCTACAGCCGTTTGTACGGGTCGCTGGCGGGGATCGTGGTGTTCCTGGTGTGGGTGTGGTTCGCGAACCTGTCCCTGCTGGTGGGAGCCCAGTTCAACGTGGAGCTGGCGAGGCTGGAGGGCCGCGGCCCGAAGCAACGCCACCCCCGCTCAGCCCCGAGGCCCGTGGCGGAGTAGCCCCTCTCCTCTCCCCCCGGGGGGCGGGACGGGCGGGCAAGGAGGCGGCCCCTCCCGCTACCGGCCCACCCGGGTGCCCCCCGCCCAGCCCCCGCTACCGGACATCTTCGATGCGGAGAGCGCCGTCACCGCCCCCTGCGAGCGCCGCCGACACCGCCCCCGGCAACGCGGAGAACCCCAGCATCCCGGCCACGAGCACCGCCGCCGCCCCATGCCACTCCCCCGCCCTCCGCAGCATCGCGTGATCCCCACCCCCGACACCGACGAAGCAGGCCCGCGCCCCGGCCCCCCGCGCCCGCGCCGCCAACTCACGCGTCCCCCGAGGGCTCGTCGTACGGTCCCGGTCACCGTGCAGGAGCACGACGTCGCGGCCCGCGAGCTGCTCGACCGGCTCGCCCGCCGGACACCACGGAGCCAGCCCGACCACCCCCACCACCCGCGGGTGACCGGCGACCCGCAGCGCCGCCCGGCCCCCCATGGAGTGCCCCACCAGAACAACAGGCACCGGCCCGGCCTCGTCGACCAGCGCGTCCAGCGCACGCAGCGCGTCGGGCACGGGATCGGCACGGCTGCCGTTCCAGCCCCGGTGCCGGTAGACAGCCGTACGCAGCGCCAGCGGGCGCGCCCCCGCCGCCCGACCGATCGCACGCCCGAAGGGGACCATCCTGCGGCCGGGCAGGTTCAGCGGCGGCGGCGGTTCCAGGCCGTCCGCGCGCCCGCCGTGCAGGAGCAGCACGGCCCCCTCGGGTGCGGGCCCCCGCCCCTCGGCACGTTCCCGTTCGCTCGCCCCTCGGGTTCGCATGTCCGCCTCCGCTTCCGGTGAGTGGGCCCTCTCGGGGTGTTCGGAGCCGACGGCCCGCCGGATGGGTCTCGGCATGTTCCGGCGAGGGTACTCGCCCTGTCGCCGACCGGTTCCGCATGACATCGTGCATTGGTCCGGACCAGTTGCAGGCCCCGGGAAGGGACCCCGGAAAGGGAGAGTGCAGCACCCATGGAGACTGTGGAGAGAGCCGTTCCGCTGCACCGCCTGGAGGTGCCCGCCCCGCAGCAACTCCCCTTCGCCATCGGCTCGTTCGACAGCATCGGCGCGCTCTCCCGGGCCTCCTTCCCGCACCGCCACACCTTCTACGAGATCGTCTTCGTCACCAGCGGGCACGGCGCGCACGTCATCGACCTCTCGCGCTGGGAGCTGCGCCCGCCGCACCTGTGCTTCGTCGTGCCCGGTCAGGTGCACTACTGGGAGAACGCCACCGATCTCCAGGGCCGGGTCGTCCTCTTCACCGAGGACTTCCTGCTCGACCATCCCGGCGACCGCGACCTGCTGCGCGCGCTCGGCGAACGGCCCTGGTTCAGTCCCGCCGGCGACGACGCCCCGGCGTTCGCCCGGCTGGTCGCGGAGCTGGAGCGCGAGTACCGGGCGGGGCAGGAGGGGTTCGCCTCCGTCCTGCGGGCCTATCTGCATGTGCTGATCGTGCGGGCGTCCCGGCTGGCGGGCACCGTCCCTGCGACGGCCGATCCGACGGGCCGCCCCGCCCTGGTCACGCAGGAGTTCGTACGGCTGCTGGCCCTGCCGGACCCCGAGGTGTGGGAGGTACGGTCCTGCGCCCGCCGGATCGGGGTGACCGTGGGCTACCTCAACGAGGCGGTGAAGCAGACCACCGGCCGCACCCCCGGCCAGCTGGTCCGCGAGGTCCGCACCCACGAGGCCAAGCGCCTTCTCGTACGAACGGACTTGACGGTACGTCAGGTGGCGGCGGAGGTCGGCTTCGCGGACCCCGCGTACTTCTGCCGGTACTTCCGGCGCGAGACCGGCATCAGCCCGGGCGCCTTCCGGCGCGGCAGCGGTGCAATGCACCACGACTACCGCGTCCCGTCCCTCGCGCACCCCGCGTCGCCGTCCTAGGTTCGAAGGGACTTCCGGAGCGCGCCCGGAGCGTCCCGGGGCCTGCCCACAGGCCCCGGCTCTCCCCTTCCGCTCCCCCACTTGGAGGCGTCCCCGCCATGGACCAGCCCCAGCCGCCGGGCATCCCCGAGCAGTCCGGCACCCCCGACCCGACCGGGTCCCGCCCCTCCCGCAAGACCGTGCTGCGGGCTGCCCTCGCTGCCTCGGTGGCGCTGCCCACCGCCCTGGTGGGCGTGCCCGCACTGGCCAGGACGGCGCGCGACAGCGACGTACCGCCCGCGCTGACGCCCTCGTGCGACGACGGGGACGACCCGACTCCGGCGCAGACCGAGGGCCCGTACTTCAAGCCGAACTCGCCGCTGCGCACCTCGCTCCTGGACGGGAACCCGCCGGGGACCCGGCTGACCGTGACGGGGTACGTGTTCGGGCTCGCCTGTCGTCCGATCGCGAACGCCCTGCTGGACTTCTGGCAGGCGGACGTCAACGGTGCGTACGACAACACCGGCTTCCGTTTCCGGGGCCATCAATTCACCGACGCCCAGGGCGCGTTCAGCCTGACGACGATCGTGCCGGGCCTCTACCCGGGCCGCACCCGGCACATCCACGTCAAGGTGCAGGCCCCGAACCGGCCGGTGCTGACGACGCAGTTGTACTTCCCGAACGAGCCGCGCAACAACACCGACAGCATCTTCGACGCCCGCCTGCTGATGACGATGCGCACCAACGGGCCCGCCAGGGAAGGCAGTTACGACTTCGTCCTGAACGTCCCGCAGGGTCCGGGCCCGACCGATCCGCCGACCACCCCGCCGCCCTCCGGGACGTGGCGGGCGGGGACCGCGTACAAGGCGGGCGACCGGGTGACGTACGGCGGCCGTTCCTACGTCTGTCTCCAGGCGCACACCGCGAGCGCCGGATGGGAGCCGCCGAACGTGCCCGCGCTCTGGCGCGCCGTGTAGGGGCCAAGCCTCGTCACGGCCGGGGCGGCGGGTTCGGCGCTCCGGCCGGCGGGGCGATCTTCGCGTGGGTCCCGGTGGGCACGGCGGTGTCCACCGGGTCCTCGGTCGTCACCCGGGCGTGCACGCCGAGGGCGGCGTCGCGCTTGGCGCCCGGGTCCCAGCCGGTCTCCACGACCCGCTTCTGCACGACGATCGCGCCGCCCAGCAGGACCACGCCGACCAGCAGCATCAGCGCGATCGCACCGCCGCCGCCGATCTTGGCGACATTGCCGATGATCGAGCCGAACCAGCCGAAGTCGGCGTCGCCGAAGGTGGTGTTCTCCTTGCCGAACGCGCCCAGCACCTTCAGGAGCAGGGCGGGCAGGAAGGTGATGAGGACGCCGTTGAGGAACGCGCCGACGACGGCTCCCCGGCGGCCGCCGGTGGCGTTGCCGTAGACGCCCGCCGCGCCGCCGGTGAAGAAGTGCGGGACCAGGCCGGGCAGGACCAGGGCGAGGCCGAAGGCCGGGTTGAAGATCCAGGCGAGCAGGCCGAGGCTGATCAGGCCGCCGATGAAGCTGGAGATGAAGCCGATCAGGACGGCGTTCTGGGCGTACGGGAAGACGATCGGCGCGTCGAGTGAGGGGACCGCGCCGGGGACGAGCTTGTTGGCGATGCCCTGGAAGGCGGGGACCAGTTCGCCGAGGATCGTGCGGACGCCGAAGAGGATGACGGCGACGGCGATGCCGAACTGGAGGCCCTGCATCACGGACTTCATCAGGTAGTTCCCGACGTCGGTGGCGGCCGCACCGTCGCCGAAGGCCTTGAAGGCGACGTCCTGGCCGACCTTCGCCAGGAAGACCACCGCCATGATCATGTAGATGAGGACCATGGACAGGGCGGTGGCGACCATCGAGTCGCGCAGGAAGCGCAGGCCCTCGGGGAGGTTCATCTCCTCGGTGCTGCGGCTGCGCCTGCCGACGAGCTGGCCGGCCGCACCGGCCGTGATGTATCCGGCGGTGCCGAAGTGGCCGATGGCGACGGAGTTGTTGCCGGTGACGCGTTTGGTCCAGGGGTGTGCGAAGGCGGGCAGGGCGACCAGGAGGATGCCGAGCAGGATGCCGCCGACGATGACGACGGCGACCGAACCCTGGCCCGCGGTGGCGAGGACCATGGTCAGGAGGGTCGCCATGAAGAGCATGTGGTGGCCGGTCAGGAACACGTACCGCAGGGGTGTGAAGCGGGCCAGCAGCAGGCTGACCGCGAAGCCCACGATCATCAGCCAGGCCACTCTCGCCCCGAACTGGGCCTGGGCGATGCCGACGATGGCCTCGTTGGTGGGGATGACGCCGTGCGCGCCGGTCGAGCCCTGGATCATCTCGCCCAGTGGGGCCAGGGAGTTGACGACGAGTCCCGCACCGGCACCGATCAGCAGGAAGCCCAGCGTCGCCTTGATGGCGCCGCCGACGACCTGCCCCGTGGACTTGCGCAGGGCGATCAGGCCGACGGCGGTGATGATGCCGATGAGGTAGGCGGGTTGGCTGAGGATCTCGTTGACGAGGAACTTCGCGAGGGAAACGAGCCAGTCCATGTGCGGGGCCTCCGTGCCGTAAGTCCTGGGTCGGACGTCGGGTCCGTGATCGACGTCGTACGTGTGGCGCGATCAGACGTCGTACGTGTCGCGCAGGACGCCGTCGACCTCGGTGGTGCTGGTGAAGTCCTCGACGACCTTGACCGGCACGCCCACGTCGCCGAGGGTGCGGGCGATCTCGCGCGAGGTGAGGATCGCGACGGCCTCGGAGGCCTTGCCCTTGGCGGAGATGGTGTCGGTGGCCTCGACGCTCACGAACTTCGACCACTTCCAGCGGTCCAGGACCTGTTCCAGGGTGTTCTTCAGGAAGAGGCTGGTGCCGACGCCGTTGCCGCAGACGGTGAGGATCTTGTGCATCCCGGGGGCCGACGCCCGTCCGGCGGGCACTGCGGGTGCCGCGTGCTGCGGCGCACGCGCGTCGTCCTGTGACGTGGGCACGCCGTCCTGCGGAGTGCGTACGTCGTCCTGCCCCGCGAGTACGGCGTGCAGGGCCTGTGGCGTAGGCGCTTCGTGCAGGGCGCGGGAGGATTCCGGGTCGCCCAGGAGGCGGGCCAGCGAGGCCATCGCGGCGGTGTGCGCGGCGGCGTCCTTCGCGGCGAGGGCGACCACCAGGGTCACCGGGTCATTGGTCTCGTGGCCGAACTCGACGGGCTTCGCGAGGCGCACCCAGGACATTCCGGTTCGCAGCACGGCGGGCGACGGCCGGGCGTGCGCGAAGGCGAAACCAGGGGCGATGACGATGTACGGCCCGTTCTCCTCGACATTCCGGATCATCTCCGCGGTGTAGTCCGCGGTGGCGGTGCCGGTGGCGACGAGGAGTTCGCCCGCGTCCCGGACCGCCTGCCTCCAGTCCGTCGCACGGGCGTCGAGGCGTATCGCTTCTGACGGAAGGAGATCACTCAATGCCGACATGAATCCGATATTTGCACAGTCGTGAACATGCGGCGCGGCCAGAGCACATGGGTAGAGAAAGAGGGCACTCGCTCCGCCACCACGAAGATCGACGCCGTTCCGCGCAGCGCGGGCGTCGATTCGCGAAGATCACCGAGCCCGAGGGGGGCCGCCCGTGCGCAGTGTGGGAGTGGAAGAGGAACTGTTACTGGTCGACAGCGACGGGGCGCCGAGGGCGGTGTCCGGCGTCGTCCTGGCGGCGCTGCCCGACGGCTCCACCCTGGAGAAGGAGTTGCACCGGGAACAGCTGGAGATCGCGACCCGGCCGCGCCACACCATCGAGGGACTCGCCGCCGAGGTGCGCCGCTGGCGCGGGGAGGCGGCGGCCGGGGCCCGCCGGGCCGGGGCGGAGCTCGCGGCGCTCGCGACGTCGCCGCTGCCGGTGAACCCGTCCATCAACTCGGGCGACCGTTACCGGCGGCTGGAGGAGGAGTTCGGGCTGACCGCGCTGGAGCAGCTCACCTGCGGCTGCCATGTGCACGTGTCGGTGGAGTCCGACGACGAGGGGGTCGCGGTACTGGACCGGATTCAGCCGTGGCTGCCGGCCCTGGTGGCGCTGAGCGCGAACTCGCCGTACTGGCAGGGGCGCGACACCCGGTACGCCTCGTACCGCAGCCGGGTGTGGGGGCGGTGGCCGTCCACCGGGGCGACCGAGCACTTCGGGTCGGCCGAGAACTACCACCGGCAGGTGCAGGGGATGCTCGCCACCGGGACCCTGCTCGACGAGGGGATGATCTACTTCGACGCCCGGCTGTCGCGGCACTACCCGACGGTGGAGGTGCGGGTGCCGGACGTCTGCCTGGAGGCGGACGACACCGTGCTCATCGCGGCGCTGGTACGGGCGCTGGTGGAGACGGCCGCACGGGAGTGGGCCTCGGGCGGCCCGGCGGACGACACGGGGGTGGGCCTGCTGCGGCTGGCGTCGTGGCGGGCGGCGCGGTCGGGGCTGTGCGGGGAGCTGGTCGACCCGGCGACCCTGACTCCGGCACCGGCGGAGACGGTGGTGCGGGCGCTGCTGGCGCACGTGTCGGAGGCGCTGCGGGACAGCGGGGACATGGAGCTGGTGAAGGAGCACCTGGAGGTGTTGCTGGAGAGGGGGAACGGGGCGCATGTGCAGCGGGAGCTGTTGAGGCGGACGGGGAGTCTGCGGGGGGTGGTGGAGGAGTGTGCGCGGAGGACGGTGGGGTGAGGGGGCCCGTCCGGGCCCGGACTTTCGGGGTGCCCGCCGGGCCCTGTAGCGGCTGGGCGCCGTGGCAGGGCCCGGCTCGGCTCGGCTCCCGGGGCTGAGTGCGTTCGGCCCTGTCCCGCTGGGGCATGGGGTCCCCAGCCCCGCCCCTTCACCTCGACCTGCGGGGGCATGGGACGGTTCCGTGCGGGTGAGTGGGTGGTTGCTCGCGCCCACGCGGCGGAGCCGCACATCGATACAGCCCCGCGCCCCTGAAGGGGCACGGACAAGTGGGGCCCGCAGGGATCAGGCCGAGGGTTCCTCGACGGAGGGGTCGTCGGAGGGGGCGTCTTCCAGGCCGGGGCCGTCGACTGCCGCACGGGGGTCGTCGTCCGGGGTGGCCTGCTGGTCCGGGAGGTCGCGGGGGATTCCCGGGGACTGCTCCTCGGGGCCGTCCTGGCGGCGGTCTTCCATGGGAGGGGTCCTTTCGGGGAGAGGGGCCGCCGGGTGTCGGCGGGGTGACACCGCGCCGCGTACCCGGGCCGGGCGGGCCCATGCGCGCGCCGCCTGACCTGGCGTTCTGCGGGGTGCGCCCGCCTCGTAGAGTGCGGGGATGCCCCGCAGCAACCCCAGCACCGTCCCCGTCAGCGCCCCGCCCGTCGAACCGGTCCCGCGCCTGCATCGCCTCCGGTCCCCGTGGGCGGCCCTGCTCGTCTGGGGGCTGACCCGGCTCTGGCTCGTCCCCGCCGCGCTCAAACTCCCGCCGCTGGACGGTGACGGGACGCTCGACCCGTCGGTGGACCGCGTGTACCGGGGGTGGTTCGAGGTGCTGTCGGGCGGGGCGTTCCCCGCGCACGACGTGAGCTGGCAGTACCCGCCGGGTGCGGCCCTGCCGATCCTCGCGCCGGGGGCGCTGCCCGGACTCGACTACGGGCTCGCGTTCATCGTGACGGCCGCCGTGACCGATGCGCTGGTGATGGCGGGGTTGCTGTGGCTCGTGGTGCGGCGGGGGCGGTCGGTCGCGGCGCCCTGGCTGTGGACCGTCGCGCTGGCGGTGCTGTCGACCGTGCCGTGGAACCGGTTCGACCTCCAGGTGACGGCCGTCGCCATGGCCGCGCTCGCCGTGGCCGCGTCCCGGCGGGCCTGGGCGGACCGTGCCTTCGGGGCGCTGGTCGCGCTGGGGGCCCTGGTCAAGGTGTGGCCGGTGCTGCTGCTCGCGGGGACGGAGCGTGGACGACGTACCCGACAGGCGTGGATCGCGGCGGCCGTCGCCGGGGTCGTGCTGCTCGCCGGGTTCGCGCTGGCCATGCCGCACGCGCTGTCGTTCCTCACCGCGCAGAAGTCGAGGGGGATTCAGATCGAGTCGGTGGGCGCGCTGCCCTTCCACGTCGCACGGCACCTCGGGTGGAGCGGCACGTGGAAGGCCAAGGACGGCTCGCACGAGTTCGTGGGGCCGGGGGTGGAGACCGTGTCGCTGGTGATGCAGGGGCTGACCGTGCTCGCGCTCGGGTGGCTGGTGTACTGGCGGCTGCGCTCGGAGCGGTCCGCGCCCTGGATGCTGCCGGACGCGGCGCTCACCGCCGTACTGCTGTTCGTCGTGACGAGCCGGGTGATCAGCCCGCAGTACCTGATCTGGCTGGTCGGTCTCGGCGCCGTGTGCTTGCTGCGACGGGAGACGTCGCAGCGGCCCGTGGTGTTCCTGATTCTGGCCGCGTGTCTGTTCACGACGCTCGGATTCCCTCTGCTGTACCGGGAGTTGAGGGACGACGCCGATCCCCTCGCCATCGCCAACCTCTTCGTGCGCAACGGACTGCTGCTCGTCGCGGCCGGGCTGTCCGCCGTACGGCTGTGGCGGGCGGGGCGGGTGGGGCGCTGAGGCACGGATGCAGCGGAGGGCCGTAGGCATATGCCAGGTGCACCACCGGATCGAGTGTTGCCAAACGGCTTACGGGCCCCCCACCCCTGTGCGAAAGTCTTAACGGTCGACTTCCGCAGACCGTCTCGCACAGCTCGTTTCGGCCGCTGCCTGTATCGGAGTACGCCATGCCGTCCCCCCTGTTCGCGGATCGCTCCGCGCCGCAGCCTCCCGAGCGGGGCATGGTCGACGCACTGATCACGCAGACCCGCCGGCTGCGCGGGGACATGGACGCGGTCCGCCGGGACGCCCCGCTCGACCTCGGCGACGACGACGCGCAGGTGCGCTGGCAGCGAGCGCTGTGCGATCTGGCGGTCAGTCAGCTCGACGACCTGGGCGTGCACCTGGGGCAGTTGAAGGACGGGCTGCCGTCCGTTCCCTTCACCCCCTGCTCCCCCGCCGAACGGCCGGAGCCGCGCACCGGCGGCAAGCAGCCCGCCCTGCTCACCCGGGTCGGCAGCGCCGAGTGGAACCTGCTGACCGACGAGGTCACCTGGTCCGACGAGCTGTACGAGATCTTCGGGCGCACCCGCACGGACGGCCCCCTCTCCCTCGACGAACTCCCCGCCATGCTGCTGCCCGACGACCAGGCCCTGCTGACCGCGATGGTCACCGACTGCCTGGTCGACGGGAAGCCGATCGACGGGGAGTTCCGCATCGTCCGCCACGGCGACGGCGCGGTGCGCACGCTGCACATGATGGGCGAGCCGGTCCTCGACGCCGACGGCTGCACCGCCTCCATGTGGGCGGTGCTGCGCGACGTGAGCACCCTGCGCCGCACCCAGCGCGCCGTACGCGAGAACCAGGACTCCCTCCAGCACGCCAGGCGCCTCGCCCAGGCGGAGCGCACCGTGGCCGTGCAGCTCCAGGAAGCGGTGCTGCCCGCCTGGCGCGGGGCCTCTCCCCCGCTCCCGGCCACCGAGGCGCTCGACCTCGCCGCGTACTACCTCCCTTCGGCCAGCGGCGAACTCGTCGGCGGCGACTGGTACGACGCGATGGAACTCCCCGACGGGCAACGGATGCTGACCGTCGGCGGACTCACCGGACACGGGGTGACGGCGACCTCCTCGGTGGCGATGCTGCTGGGCGCACTGCGCGGCATGGCGCTCGCCGGGGTGCGGCCCGGGGCCCTGATGGGCCATCTCAACCAGCTCCTGGACTCCTCCTCCGCACATCACTCACCGGGCAGCGCCCTGTGCTGCCAGTACGATCCCGCCACCCGCCTCCTCACCTGGGCACAGGCCGGTCACCCCGCACCGCTGCTGTTCCGCGACGGCCGGGGGCAGGCCCTGACCCCGCCGCGCGGCATCCTGCTGGGGGCGACGAGCGGCGCGGCGTACGAGCAGGCCGAAGCGACCCTCCGTGCCGGTGATCTGCTCCTGCTGCACACGGACGGACTGTCCCGGCGCAGCCCGACGGACGACGAGTGCCGCGGCAGGCTGCTGTCCCTCGCCCCACGGTTCGCCGACGCCCCCAGTGCACGCGCGTGCGTGCGGCTGGTGCTGGAGGAGTTCGGCGCGACGGAGCGCGAAGAGGACGCCTGTGTGCTGATCGCCAGGATCGGCGCGTAGCCGACTGTCCGTGCCGTGCGGGCCGTGTCCTGACCCGCGTGGTCGGTGGTGCGGTCGGTGCTCTGCGGGGAAGTGCCGCTAGACGGCCGTCCCCGCTCCCCTCGTTCCGCCCACCTTCTTCGGCATCACGCGCTCCAGTTCCTTGCGCAGGTCGTCGATCATGGGGTAGTCCGCGTACTGGGCGGTGAGCCGGTACATGCTGCGCAGCCGGTCCCAGGTGCGGTGCGAGGAGGTCTCCCCCATCGAGTTCAGGGCCAGCCGGGCGTACCGGTCGGCCTGGTCGGGGTCGTTGCCGATGAAGCAGGCCGAGGCCATCGAGATGTGGTCGAAGAGCTTCGAGCGCTGACGGCCGTCGGGCCGCAGCTCCAGGGCGAGCCTGGCGTGCCGCTGGGCGACGGCCGCCGCGGACGGCTCGTGCTCGGCGAGCGTACGGAACGCCAGGGCCTGCATGCCGTGCAGGTCCGCCTCGTCGAACATCTGCATCCAGCTCGGCGCCGGCGTCTTGCCGTCGTCGGAGACGAACAGTTCCTCGGCCTCGCCGAGGGTGCGCCGCATCGCCTGGCCCTGCCCCATGGAGGCCTGCGCCCAGGCCTCGATGGTGTGCAGCATGGCGCGCGTGCGGGGCAGGGTCTGTTCGCCGGAGCCGGACTTGGCCAGCTTCATCAGGTCGAGTGCGTCGTCGGGCTTGCCCAGGTGCACCATCTGGCGGGCGGCCCGGGACAACGCCTCGCCGGCGCGCGGGCGGTCTCCCCCCTCGCGGGCCGCGTGGGCGGCGATGACGAAGTACTTCTGGGCGGTGGGTTCCAGGCCGACGTCGTGCGACATCCACCCGGCGAGGACCGCCAGGTTCGCGGCCACTCCCCACAACCGCCTTTGCAGATGGGCGGGTTGCCGGTAGGCGAGCATGCCGCCCACCTCGTTGAGCTGGCCGACGACCGCCTTGCGCTGGAGGCCGCCGCCACGTGAGGCGTCCCAGGCGCGGAAGACGTCGACCGAGCGTTCCAGTGCGTCGATCTCCTGCGACCCCACGGGGGCCGCTTCGTACAGGTCGTACCCGGCACGCTCCACGTGCAGGGGTTCGTTGACGCGCGGCCCGTCGGCCGCGAGCTTGGGGTCGGTGTGCAGCCAGTCGTACATGGCGCTGGTCAGTGCGGAGCCGGCGGCGAGCGCGGCGCCCGCGCCCACCAGGCCGCGTCGGTTGAGCATGAGGTCCATTCCCGTGAATTCGGAGAGGATCTCGGCCAGTTGCTCAGACGTCCACGGCACGCCGTCGGGGTGCTCGGACTTGCCCGGTGCCCGTCGTCGTCCCGTGCGCCCATGGCGAGTGAACCCGAGGTCCTCGATGGTCACGACACGACCGAGTCGCTCGGTGAACAGGGCTTCCAGCACCCGGGGCACGGGATCACGGGGGGACTCCCCCATGTCGATCCAGCGCCGCACCCGAGAGGTGTCGGTGGCCAGCTGGGGGTGGCCCATGGCCGCCGCCTTCCGGTTCACCATTCTCGCGAGTTCGCCCTTGGACCATCCGGTCAGTCCGAACAGGTCGTTCAGGCGGGTGTTGGGTTCTCCGCTCACGTCAAGCCCCCAGGTTCTCGGCTGACTTGACATTAACCCGCCGCGATATGCGTCGCGACTATTCGCCATGGTTCGCCAGGGTGCGCCAGATGGTGTGCCACCCGCGGCCGGGTCTTAGGTAAGAGTGCGCCACCCCGGCCCGGCAGCCGGCTCGTACTCCCCAGGGTGCGAAAGCCGTCCGCCGGGGCGGGTGGCGCACGCAACTCGTCGGCACACGAAGGGACCTGTACCGCCCATGTACACAGCATCGTCCTCCGTGTCCGCCCCGCCCCGGCCGCACCGTCCGCTGGCGGTGGGCAGCGGACCGTATCTCGATCCGCACCACGCCGCTGCTGCGGGCACCGGGCGGGCGCGGCGTGCGGCGGGGCCCGGAACCCAACCCCTCAGCGGGAGACTCGACTTGTCCGGCCCCCAGGGCGCGCAGCTGCGGTCGGCTCTCGCGTCGGTGCACCGGATCTGCCCGGAGTTCCATCCGGTGCAGGTGATGCGCCGCAGCGGGCGTTCCGTCCTGCTCGTCGGCACCGTGGGCCGTACGACCGCGGTCGCCAAGTGTTTACTCGACCAGTCCGAACAGTGGACCGAGAGGTTCCGGCACGAGATAGCTGCGTACCGCGCCTTCGTCCGGCACCGTCCGCCGGTGCGGGTGCCCCGGCTGATCGCCGCGGACCCCGACAACTGCACCCTGGTGATCGAGCGGATGCCGGGCCGGGCCGCGGCCCTGACGCGGCACCCGGCCGAGGCCCCCCCGCGGGCCGACGTCCGGGCCGCCCTCGGCGCGATCGACAAGCTCAACCACTGGCGGCCGCCGGCCGAGATGTTCGGCCAGCCCCTCAACTACGGCAAGCGGCTCACCGATTTCCACGCGTTGGGCCTGTTCACCGACCGCGACCTGGGCGACCTGCAGAAGCTGCTGCACGGCATCTCCCGGTCCTCGCTCCCCTGGCAGTTCTGCCACGGCGACGCCCTGCTCTCCAACATGATCCTCTCCCCGGCCGGTCCAGTGCTGGTGGACTGGGAGCATGCGGGCTGGTACCTGCCGGGGTACGACCTGGCGACGCTCTGGATGGTGCTGGGCGACGCCTCTCCGGTGGCGCGCCGTCAGATCAGCCAGCTGGCGCAGGCCGCGGGCACCGCAGCGCGGGACGCGTTCCTGGTGAACCTGATGCTCGTGACGACGCGCGAGGTGCGCAGTTACGAGGCGAAGGTGCAGCGCACGATGCGCGAGGCCCCGCCGGCGGGCACGCTGACCGCTTCGGGCATCTCGCCCGGCGAGGAACAGCGGCTGCTGCTGCGCAGGCTGCACGACGACTGCGCGCTGGCCCGCCGGGCGGTGCGGGCGGCGGTCGGCACGCGCTGAGGACACCCGCTGCTTCCTGGGCCCGGGGTGGCCGGGGAGCGGCGGTGGAGGGGAAGGGCGGAGGGCAGTGCCTGGGCGCGGGCGCTGCCTTCCGCGCTGTCCGGGGTGTTCCGGACGGGCGGCGATCCGGGGGCGGAGGCGGGGTCGAAGGTCCTGCGAGCTGCGGGACCTTCGGCCCTTTGTGCGGCAGATGGGCCGCTTCGCAGTCTTGGAGGCGTTTCGACCCCTTGTGCGGGGAAAGCAGGAAGAAGCTCCGGCCGACGCCGGGGTTCTTTTCGCACGGAGGTAGGAACACTGTGGGCATCATCGCGTGGATTCTGATCGGCCTGCTCGCCGGAGCCATCGCCAAGGCCCTGATGCCGGGCAAGGACCCGGGCGGCTGCCTGGTGACCATGCTGATCGGCATCGTGGGTGGTCTGCTGGGCGGCTGGCTCGGCAAGGTGATCTTCGGGGTGGAGTCGATCAACGGCTTCTTCTCGCTGTCGACCTGGGTGGCTGCGGTCGTCGGTTCGGTCATCGTGCTGGCCCTGTACCGGATGGTCTCGGGGCGCAGGGGCTGAGCCCCGTCAAGGGCGCGGGCGGTCGGTCGTATCGTCCGATCAGGTGGCAGGCGCCCGCCCGGCAGAGCCGCACCCACGGCCCGCGAAGCCCGGGTCCCGCACGGTTTTCGACGGGTACGAGGCCCGCTCACGGCACGTCGCCACGCGACGCCGCCGGGGCGGGCCTCCGCCGTACGGGGGCGTCCGGTCGGCATCATGAGCGGCTCCGCCGCCCGCTGCGCTGCCACCGGAGGACGCCTTGCACCTTTCCGCCACCAGGACGGGGGGCGTCGCGGCCGCCGCCGCCCTCCTGCTCAGCCTCACCCCGCTCGCCGCTTCCGCCGACATCCCCGACGTCCCCGTGCCGGGGGCGCGGGCGGTCCCGGCGGCCGACTCCCTGCAACAGGCGTTCGGTGTTGCCGCCGACCGGTACGGGGTTCCGGCGGACCTCCTGCTGGCGGTGTCCTATCTCCAGTCCCGCTGGGACGCGCACGACGGGTCGCCCAGCGTCGGCGGCGGCTACGGGCCGATGCACCTGACGGACGCGCGCACTCCCTGGCCCCGACTCGCCGACGGCGAGGGCATGTTGGCGCAGGCCGCGTCCCTCACCCGGCGGCCCGTGGCAGAGCTGCGCGCCGATCCGGCCGCCAACGTACGGGGCGGGGCCGCGCTCCTCGCCGCCGCACAGCGGCGGGCCGGGCACGCCCCGAGCGCCGATCCGGCCCGCTGGCGGGATGCACTGGCGCTGTTCTCCGGGGCACAGGAGCCTGCGGCGGCCCGGGCCTACGCGGACGAGGTGTTCGCGGTGCTGCGGGAAGGCCCGCACCGGACGAACGACGCCGGGCAGAGAATCGCCCTACCCGCCCACCGGAGCACGGCCGGGGCCCCGGAAAGCACGGACCGCAGCGCCGCTCCCGCCCGGGACGCCGCTGCGTCGACCGGCCCCGTGGAGTGCCCGCCCACCGTGTCCTGCGAGTGGATTCCCGCACCGTACAAGAGACTTGACGGGTCGTCGGACGGTGACTTCGGCAATCACGACCTGGCCGACCGCGACCGGGACGGCAGCATCGACTACATCGTCGTGCACGACACCGAGGGCTCCTGGAAGACCGCGCTGCGGCTCGTCCAGAAACCGGACTACGTGTCCTGGCAGTACACCCTGCGCTCGTCCGACGGGCACATCGCCCAGCATGTGCCGCTGAAGGACGTCGCCTGGCACGCGGGGAACTGGTACACCAACGCCACCTCGGTCGGCCTGGAGCACGAGGGCGTCCTGACCGCGCCGGACGCCTGGTACACGGAGGCCATGTACCGCGCGTCGGCCCGGCTGACCCGCTACCTCGCCGAGCGGTACGACATCCCGCTCGACCGGCTGCACGTCCTCGGCCACGACAACGTGCCCGGCGCCACCCCGGAGTCGGTGCGCGGCATGCACACCGATCCCGGCCCGTACTGGGACTGGGCGCACTACTTCGAGCTGCTGGGCAAGCCCTTCGTGCCCACGGCGGGACCGGACAGCGCGGTGGTCACCGTACGACCGGAGTACCAGGCACACCGTCCGCCGTACACGGGCTGCGGCAAGAAGTCGACGGAGCCGTGCCCCGAGCACGCTTCGGGTGCGGTGCGGCTGCACACCGCACCGGACGCGAAGGCTCCGCCGGTGAAGGACATCGGGCGGGGCACGGACTCCACGGTCCAGGTGAACGACACCGGGGCCCGCGCCTCCACCGGGCAGAGCTTCGCGGTGGCGGAGCGGCGCGGGGACTGGACGGCGATCTGGTACCTCGGGCAGAAGGCCTGGTTCACCAACCCGGCCGCGCGGCCGACCGCCGTGAACACGACGGCCCCCCTGCTCACCCCGCGCGCGGGCCTGGCGTCGATTCCGGTGTACGGCAGGGCCTACCCGGAGGCGTCCGCGTACCCGGCGGACGTGCCCGCCCAGCCGGTCGTCCCCCTGACGTACCGCATTCCCGCAGGTCAGCGGTACGTCGTCGGGGAGCGTGCACCCGGCACCTACTTCCATGCGAAGGAGTACGGGAAGCCGGGGCGGGTGATCCGGGGCACGGAGGTGTACTACGAGATCCAGTACGGGCACCGGATCGGGTACGTGAAGGAGTCGGACGTGACGGTGCTGGGCGGCTGAGTGCCGGGGCCGGGCGGCTGAGTGCCGGGCCGGGCGGCTGCCGCGCCCGGAGCGTCCCGGTCAGCCCTGGAACATCTCCGCGGGCAGCGGCTTCAGCAGTGCGTACAGGTCGTCGGTGATCGGCCGGTCCCAACTGGCGATCGTGACCAGGACGTTGTCGCTGCGGTCGAACTGCACGCAGGAGATCCGGCTCTCGGAGAGCTTGAGGCGGCGCACGATGAGGAGGTTGTCGCCCTGCATGACGGGGACGTCCTCGGTGCTGACGACCTCGACCTCCTCGTCGTTCTCCAGCGCGAGCAGGAGCTGGGCGACCTCGAAGGGGACCTGGCCCTCGCCGAGCTCGCGGGCCGGGGCCCCTTCGGGCAGGTTCCCGATCACCATCGCAGGGCCGCGCCCGCCGAACAGGTCGTAGCGCAGGAAGACGCCCTGGCAGGTGCCGTCGGGGGCGGGCAGCAGCCCGGCGCCGAGGTTTCCCGGCCAGTCGCCCGGGTCCATCGCGAGGACGTCGAAATCCGGCCCCGTGGGCGTGGCGGAGGGGCGGCGGCGGAGGAAGGACATGCGGACATGGTACGTGGCCGGGGCGGGCCGCGTTCAAGCGGTCGGCCCTTCCCCGGCCACCTCTCAGGGCTGCCGGGGACCCGGGCGCAACGGCTGTCCCTCGCCCGCTGCGGCGCGCAGCAGGAGGTCGGCGAGATCCTCGGGGCGCGACAGCATCGGGTAGTGGCCGGTGTCCAGGTCGAAGTAGCGCGCGGTGGGGTCGGCGAGCATCCGGAACTGGGGGTTCCCGGTGTCGACGAGCGCCTGGATCACGGCGGTCGACGCGAAGCCGCCGCGGGTGCAGAACACGGCGCTGAACGGGGGCCAGGGGGCGTCCTTCGGCAGGTCGAGCGGCTGGTCGAGGGTGGCGAGGGGGTGGGGGGCGCCGAGCTGTTCCATGCGTGCCAGGTCCGCCTCGCCGACGTCGGCGAGGGAGCCCCAGAGGGCGGCGTCGTGCATCGGGGGCACGGGGAGGCGCCAGCCGTCGTGGCTCGCGGCCAGGGCCTGGAGGCGGTCGCGGTAGGTGGGGTCGGGGTTGGCGTCGATCACGGAGCGGCCGTGGGCGGGGAGGGCGGCGTCGAGGAAGATCAGCCGGTCGATGCGGCCGGGGCGGCGCAGGGCGGCGCCGACGGCGGGGTGGATGCCGTAGCTGTGGCCGACCAGGACCACGGGCTCGGTGGGGTCGGCGGGGTCGAGGTGGTCGAGGGCCTGGAGGATGTCCTCGACGTGGGTGGCGAGGGTGGTGGAGGGGGTGGCGAGGTGGCGGCGGTCACCTAGGCCGGTGAGGGTGAGGGGGTGGGGGTGTGCTCCTTTTCGGCGGAGGTGGTGGGCGGTGTCGCGCCAGATCCAGGCGCCGGTGTAGCCGCCGGGGGCGAGGAGGAGGTGGGGCATGGGGGGCCTTTCTGTGCGGGTGGAGTGGTGGTTGCTGTTCGTGCCGGGGGCGCTGCCCCCGGACCCCCGGATTTCGCCCCGGTCCCGCCCCTTTCCCTAAAGCGCTCGCCGCGCGGCTTGAGATTTGGTTGCTCGCGCAGTTCCCCGCGCCCCTGAGGGCGTGCCCTTCGGGCAGCCATCCCGGTCGCGATCCCCCTTACTCCCTCAACGCCGACCCCAGTCCTTCCCGCTCCGTGCCCAGCTTGCGGTAGGCCGTGGACATCAGGCGGGCGACTCCCGTCTCGTCCGTGTTCAGGGCCTGCGCGATGTCGCGGACCGTGTCGCCCCGGACCGTCATGCGTGCAGCCGTCCGTTCCCGGGCGGTCAGGGTCGACGTGTCCTCGTCGGTCGGGCGCAGGCGGCGGGGGCGCAGCCCCGCGGCGGCCAGTTCCTGGCGAGCCTGTTCCGCGAGGCCGTCGGCGCGGCACTGGAGGGCGCCTTCGAGCGCTCGGTAGAGGTGTTCCGCGGCCTCCTTCGAGCGGGACGTCCGGCGCAGTTCGCGGCCCAGGGCGAAGAGGGTGCAGGTGAGTTCGTAGGCGGCCGGTGATACCTCCAGGAACGCCTTCGACTCCTCCAGCAGCTCGACGCGTTCGGCGGGTGTCGCCGCGACCTCCGCCTGGACGCGCAGCGCCTGTCCGACGACGGAGGGGGTGCCGGTCAGGCGGGCCCGGGCGACCGCCTCCCGGGCCGTGGCCCGGGCCCGCTCCGGTGCGTCGTGCGCCTCCGCGCGGGCGAGGTGCAGCATCCAGGGGCACCAGCCGGGGTTGCGGATGCCGCGCGGCTCCAACCGCCTTCCGGCGGCGGCGAGTTCGGCGGCGGCCTCCTTCGGCAGGCCGCGGGCGAGGAGCAGTTCCCCGTACACCGTCTGCGAGTCGGGGAAGGTGACGGCGGCGGGGAACGGCTCGCCGAAGCCGTGCCGTTCGGCGACCTCGGTGGCCTCCTCGACCTTGCCCCGGGCGAGCAGGACCTGGACCAGGGCCCCGACTCCGTACCACTGGACGGGGGTACGGACTCCGGTGCGTTCGGCGAGGCGCACGCCCGCGCGGATGAAGTCCTCGGCCTCGATCAGGCGGCCCCGGCGCAGGCGGATGTAACCGAGGAGGGTGTACGCGAAGGACAGGTGCGCCCCGCGCCAGCCCTGGCTCTCGAACTCGGCGATGCCCGGCGCGAAGAGCTCCTCGGCGCGGCCGGGCCGGTCGGCGTACATGAAGACGAGGGCGGAGAGGACCGGGACCTCGAAGCCCCGGCTGTCGTCGGCCCAGCTCAGGCCGCCGGCCAGGGCGCGTTCGGCGTGGTGGACGGGGACCGTGGAGTGCTCGCCGCGCAGGGTGGCGTCCCAGGCGCGCAGCCCGATGATGTACCGCTCGGTGACGTCGCGGCCGGTGAGGCGGTCGGCGAGGCGGGCCAGGCGGCGGGAGCGGGCGGGCGAGTCGGGTTCGTCGGCGCGGAAGGCGTCCCACATGAACTTCTCCGCCTGCATGCGCAGCCGGGTGCGGGCGTCCTTGGCGGTGCGGGCCTCGTGGACGAGGAGTTCGCAGGCCTCGGCGAGGCGGTCGCTGTGGGCGAGGACCTGGGAGAGCCGGTAGACGATGCCCTGGCGCAGGGCGGGGTCGTCGATGGGTTCTTCGAGGGCGGCGCGCAGGTGGTTGACGGTGGTGGCGGGTTCGGTGAGGAGGGAGGCGCAGCCCAACTCGTAGAGGACGGCGGCCCGTTCCTCGGTCTGCGGGGGTTCGCGCAGGGCGCGGGCGAGGGCCCGGCGGGCGGCGTCGGGGGCGCCCGCGCGCAGTGTTTCGCGGGCGGCGGCGCGCAGGTGCTGGACCGTCCAGGGGTCGGCCTCCGGGTGGGTCTCCAGGAGGTGGCGGGCGGCGGCCGCCGAGCCGAGCCCGGCGTCGACGACGCACCAGGCGGCCTGCCCGTGCAGGGCGACCCGGAAGGCGTCGGGTATCGCCCGGTAGATGGCGGTGGCGATGAGCGGGTGCACGAATTCCAACGGTGCGTCCGGGTCGCCGGTCCCGTCCTCCCGTGTGTGCGGTACGGCCAGGATGCGGGCCTCGCGGAGCCGGTCGACGGCGTCGGCGGCGGCCTCGGTGCCGAGCCCGGCGAGGTTCCCGGCCAGGCCGGGGGATATCTCGGTGCCGAGGACCGCGCAGGCCCAGGCGAAGCGGACGGTGGCGGTGCCCAGGCGTTCCAGGCGGGCGACGAGGCCGCTGCCCTTGACGGCGGCGGCGATGCCGGGCACCAGGTGGACGCTGGCGGCGGTGGGCGGGAGCTGTCGTTCGTGGGCCTTGGCGAGGAGTTCGACGGTCTCGAAGGGGTTGCCGCCGGTGACGTCCCAGCAGGCGCGGCAGAACGGGTCGTCGGCGTGCGCGCCGAGCGTGGCGCGCACGAGTCGGGCGGTGGCGGCGCCGGTGAGCGGGGCGAGGCCGAGCGGGCGGTGTCCGGCCCGGCCCGGGAGCGTACTCAACTGGCGTGCGTGGTCCGGGAGTTCGTCGGGGCGGTAGGCGACGACGAGGAGCATGGGGAGGTCTTCGACGCGCGGGGCGAACGCGTTGAGCCAGCTCAGCGACTCCGGGTCGGCCCAGTGTGCGTCGTCCACGACGACGACCAGGGGTGCGCGCTGGACGGCGAGGTGGGTGAGGACCCAGTCGAGGCCGTCGCGCAGGCCCTGCGGGTCGGGCGGTGCGCCCTGGGCGGTGGTGCACAGCCCGAGGGCCGGGGCGACGATGTCGTACCAGCTGCCGAGCCGTGACCGCAGTGCCGTGTCGGACTCCCCGGCGAGCTGCGGCTGGAGGAGTTGGCGGGCGACGTGGAAGGCGACGGTCTGCTCCTGGTCGCCGCCGCGCGCGGAGAGCACGGTGCACCCGAGGGCGGCGGCGCGACGCCGGACCTCGGCCAGCAGTGTGGTCTTCCCGAGCCCGGCGGGCCCGGCCACGGCGAGCAGCCCGCCGCGCGGCGGCTCGTGCGCGGCGGCCGCCCGCTCGGCGATCCGGAGCACGCGCACCCCCGCGCCGGGCTCCGGCCGCAGGTCGCTCTGGACCGCGCCGGGGTCCTCGACGCCGATCGCACCGCCGTACGGGGTCGGGGCGGGGGCGGCACCCCGGGTCGGCGTCGCACCGTTCGGGACGACGCGCAGCCCGGGACCGCCGCGTACGTCCGCCGGTCCGCCGACGTACGCGCCCGGCGCCGCGGCAGCACTGCCCGACCCGGCATCCTCGCCCAGAGCCGCGGCGGAACCTCCGCCCTGCGGGTCCGCCGGTCCGCCGACGTACGCACCTGGAGCCGCGACGGGGCGCCGGGGCCCGGCACTGCCGCCCGGCACCGCGCCGGAACTGCCGCACTCGGCATCCGGGCCCGGTGCGGCAGTGGCCCCCGGAGCCCCGTCCAGAGCCCTGCCGGAACCACCGGACCCCGGCGCCCCGGCAGCAATGCCCGACCCCGTGTCCCCGCCTTGGGCTGTGGCGGAACCGCCTGGCCCCGCGCCCCCGCCCTGAGCCCCGCCCGGGCCGACGCTCCCCGCATCCCCGTGACGCCCCGTCAGCGCGTGCAACGCCTCGTCGACGGCGGCGAGTTCGCTCTCGCGCTCGAACATTCGGCGTCCGGGTACGCCGGAACTCCGCGACATGTCGTCCCCCAACTCCCGTTCCGCTCCCGGCGCGAGGCGGCGCCGGCGGGCAGAGCCGAAGGTGTCCAGCATATGCCTCCACCCCCTGGTGAGGGGGTTTTGCGGGGAGCTGCTGGCGGTGGTGCACAGTCGGCCGTGGCCGGAGTCGGTGGGCGATCCGTGACCCGGCTCAGCCCGACAGAGCGTCCTCCAGGTCCGCCAGTTCCTGCGTGTCCAGCGTGAGCTCCGCGGCGCGGGCGGAGTCGGTGATGGACGCCGGGCGGCTGGCTCCCGGTACCGGGATCAGTGCCGGGGAGCGGGCGAGCAGCCAGGCCAGGGCGATCTGCTGTGGGCTGGCGCCGCGTTCGGCGGCGATGCGGTGGAAGGCCGTGCCGATGGAGGTGGCTCCGGAAGGGCCGTCGAGGGAGCTGCGGGAGATTCCGCCGAGTGGGCTCCAGGGGAGGAAGGCCAGCCCCAGCTGTTCACTCAGCCGCAGTTCGGGCTCGCTGTCGCGGACGGCGGGCGAGTACTGGTTCTGTACGGACACCAGACCGTGGCCGAGGATCTGGTGGGCCTGGCGGATCTGGTCGGTGGTGACGTTGGAGATGCCGGCGGCGCGGATGGTGCCGGTGTCGAGAAGCTCGCGCAGCGCGCCGACGGATTCCGCCCAGGGCACGGTCGGGTCCGGCTTGTGCAGTTGGTAGAGGCCGATCGCGTCGACGCCCAGGCGCTTGGCGGAGGCTTCGGCGGCTTGCTTGAGGTGGGCGGGGGTGCCCGTGATGGTCCAGCTGCCGTCGCCGGGTCGGCCGCGGCCGCCCTTGGTGGCCACCAGAACGTGGGAGGTGTCGCCGCCGTAGCGGGCCAGGGCGCGGGCGATCAGCAGTTCGTTGTGGCCCGTCTCGTCGGCATGCCAGTGGTAGCTGTCGGCGGTGTCGATCAGAGTGACACCGGCGTCGAGGGCGGCGTGGATGGTGGCGATGGCCCGTGTCTCGTCGGGGCGGTGCTCGATGGACAGCGGCATGGCGCCCAGGCCGACGGCACTGACCGTGTGGTGGGCGATGGTGCGGTACTGCATGGTGGCCCTGCTCCTTAAGCGGTGGGAACGGCGGATGCGGCGGCGAGGGTTTCGGCGACGGCGTCGGGCAGCCAGTCGGTGGTGCGGGAGAAGGCGAAACCCAGCGCCTTCGCACGGGCGTTGCTCATGGCGTAGTGGCGGTCGAAGGAGAACGGCGAGGCCTCCTCGCCCTCCGGGACGGTCCGGTAGACGGCCTCCCGGCCCGCTTGCGCGGCGACGATCTCGGCGAGGTCGTAGACATCGACCGGGCCGTCGGAGCAGGCGTTGACCGGGCCGGTGAAGTCGGCCGCGGTCGCCCACACCAGCAGGTCCGCCAGTTCCGCGTAGTGGATGAAGACCGTGGGCAGCGCCTGCGTGTGCACAGCGATCTCTTCGCCCCGGGCGATGCGCCCGGCATAGTGCGCCAGCCGACCGGTGAATTCCTGCGTGCCGCCGCCGAGTACGTGGGCACTGCGCACCGAGGCGAAGGCAAAGCTGCCGGCGTGGGCGAAGGCGGCCTCGGCCTGCCGCTTGCCCTCGGCGTAGTGCGCCTCCAGGTAGGCGGCGTCGTGCCAGGGCAGGTCCAGGGCCACCTGCCAGGTGGCCGGGTCCACCTGATCCTCCGGCACGGGTGTTCCCGAGGGCGCGGCCGGGAGGGCGGCGGTCCGGGGATCGTAGACCTCGATGGTGGAGGTCATGACGTAGCGCCGGGTGCGGCCGGCGAAGGCGCGGGCGGCGATGGCGGCCTGTACCGGGGTGTAGCAGACCTGGTCCACCACGACGTCGAAGGTGCGGGTGTCGAGCGCGGCCAGCAGGGCGGCCTCGTCGTTGCGGTCGACGACAAGGTGTTCGACGCCGGCGGGCGGCGGGGTGGAGCCGCGGTTGATCACGGTGACCTGGTGGCCCGCGGCCCGCAGTCGTTCCACCAGGAGTTTTCCGAAGTACCGGCTTCCGCCGATGACGCAGATCCTTTGCATGCCCCCATCCTGGAGACCTACTGTCATCAGCAGAAGTCCCTCCTTGCTGAATCGGTATGAAGGAAAACTGTTGATCGATGTGCAGCGGCTGCGCGTGCTGCGGGCGGTGGCGGAGCACGGCAGCTTCAACCGGGCGGCTGCGGCTCTCCGCCTCACCCCCTCGGCCGTCTCCCAGCAGGTGGCTGCCCTGGAGCGCAGCCTCGGTGCCCAGGTCGTCGCACGCAGCACCCGAGGCGTCACCCTCACACCGGCCGGCCGGATCATGGTCGGTGCCGCCGAATCCGTCGCGGCGGAGCTCGTGCATGCACAACAGCGGGTCGCCGAACTCAGCACTGGCCGCACCCAGCTCACCCTCGCCACCTTCACCAGCGGCGGGAGGCTTCTGCTCCCCGCCGCTCTCGCCCGGCTCACGGCGGCCCATCCCCGCACCGTTCTGCACATCAGGGAGGGCGAACCCGAGGACACCCTTCCCCTCGTCCGCCAAGGTGCCGTGGACCTCGCCCTCGCCTACCACTTCGACGGCCCGCTGCCCGTCGGACCGGGCCCCAGCCCCAGTCTGGAGTGGACGCCACTCCTGGAGGACCCCCTGCACGTCGTCCTGCCGCAGGGGCACCGACTCGCCCACCACGACGCGCTCGACCTCACCGACCTGGCAGCCGAACCCTGGGTGCTCGGCTGCCTGAAGACCGAGGCCTATCTGCGCCGCTTCGCCGAGCGCGCCGGGTTCGATCCGGACATCCGCGGGACGACCACCGACTACTTCTTCGCCCGTTCGCTCGTCGCCGCAGGCATGGGAATCACCCTGATCCCCTCCATCGCACTCACCCCCGAGATCCCGGGCCTGAGCACCGTCCCGATCACGTCGCCGGGCCCGGTCCGGCACATCGGGGTCGCCGCGCTCGGCGGCCGTGGTCGGCCCCAGGTCACGGCACTCCTTCACGCCCTGCGCGAGCAGGCCGACGAGCACACCACCGCGAACGCGGGCACGTGATCCACCGCTGCCTGGCGGTCGGCGTCCGAGCCAGGGCACCGGGGCCGGGACCGGCGGCGGGAGGAGTCGACGCACGCGCCATCCGTGCACTGACGCCACATCAGGCTTCACAGGAGCTTCACAGGTTCGGCCGTACCCGTGCACGACAGTCGTGGCCCCTCGTCCGCGCCTCCTCACACCCACCGCGACCGGGCCGCCGGACAGGGCGCCACGCCGACGCGCGGGCGGGGCGTCCGCCGGACAAGGAAGCTCCGGTTCACTTTCACCCCGCGTCCGGAATGGACGCGTTCGAGGACGGATTCGAACAGGCACTCCCGGGCGGCCGCGCACATGGTTCGCGCCACTGGTCTGACAGTGGCGCCCGGATCAACCCCGTCCCACCTCAGCGACCCCGCCGGAGCCGCCCGAGGGGCACGGGTCCCACGCTTCGAACAGTCGACCACTCGCCCAAGTGGCCGAATATCTCCCTCCGTCGGCAACGCTCGGTGGACTAGTCCACTGGCTCTTCACGATGAGTGCAGGACCGGTCACGGAAAGCGGTTGCGGCCAGTACGGGGACGGCCTGCGGCACCCCTCGGGAGCCGATCACCTACCCACGGTGACCGTCCCCCCGAAGGCGTCGAGCCTTGCCCCGATCTCCAGATCGACACCTACTTTTTTTCGTCAGGTTTCACATCAGGCACACAAATGCTGCACTCAGGCATGAATATGTGAGTCAACAGAGCACGTCGGCGGCACCCCGCGCGGGAACCGTCGTCGTGATGGGGGTGGGGGGCCGCCCGGTGTCGCTGCCGTGCGGGCCCGTTCGGGAGGGAAGCTCACCGCATGAAGCGTCTCAGACGTCAACGCGCTTTCGGGGCCGGTGCCTTGCTGCTGGCACTGGGCCTGTCGGCCGCACCGGCCGGCGCGCTTCCGGCACCGCAGGCGACGGCCGCCGAGCAGCCGCGCATCGACCTGCGGGTGCTGGTCGTCAGCGACGGCGGCCCCGGCACCGCCGCCATCGCCGCCGAACTGGACGGTGCGGGCACCCCGTACACGCTGGTCGAACTCGGCAACGCACAGCGGCCGTTGATCGACGCGGCCTTCCTCGCGGACACCGTCGACGGGCGGCCCCGGGCGAAGTTCCAGGCGGTCGTGCTGCCGAACGACAACCCCTTCCCGGCCGGTTCCGCCGAGATGGCGGCGCTGGTCGCGTACGAGCAGACGTACGCCGTGCCACAGGTGGACGCGTACACCTACGCCTCCGCACAGAACGGCCTCCAACCGCCCGTCTACAGCGGGTCCGTGGACGGCGTGCGCGCCGAGGTGACGACGGCGGGCCGCGGCGGCCCGTTCGGATACCTCGAAGGGGCCGTACCGTTCGAGGACAACTCGCCCATGGTGGGCGAGAGTTACGCGTTCCTGGCGCGTCCGGCGGCCGGGGCGGACTTCACGACGTACGTCGAGGCGCCGATCCCCGGCGGCACCGGCACGGGCAGCCTGGTCGGCGAGTACCGGCACGACGGGCGGCGCGAGCTGGTCGTCACCTTCGCGTACAACCAGTACCAGCAGCAGTTCCGCCTGCTGGCGCGCGGCATCGTGGACTGGATGACGCAGAACGTCCGGCTCGGCGCGGCCCGCAACTACTTCGCGGTGCACGTCGACGACGTGTTCGCGGCGGACGACCGCTGGGACGCCACCCTCAACTGCACACCCGGGGACGTCGACTGCCCGCCGGGACAGGGGCAGTCGAACCCCATCCGGATGACGGCGGCCGACGTCCAGCACGCCGCCGCCTGGTCGGCCTCGCGGGACTTCACCCTGGACATGGCGTACAACGGCGGCGGCAGCGTCGAGCACCGGGAGAACAACAACGGCGCCGACCCGCTCGCCGACTCCTTCGTGGCGCAGCGCGGCGACTTCCGGTGGATCAACCACACCTACGACCACCCCTTCCTCGGCTGCGAGCAGGACGTGTCGTCGGTGCCGTGGAAGTGCGCGAAGAACCCCGACGGGTCGGTGAAGTACGTCAGCCAGACGGAGATATCGCGGCAGATAGCGGACAACCGCCAGTGGGCGGCGACCCAGCAACTCCCCGTCGAGAACGACGAGTTGGTGACCGGTGAGCACTCCGGCCTGAAGGTCTCCCCGCAGCAGCCCGAGGACAACCCGAACCTGGCCCCCGCGCTCGCCGCGAACAGCATCGGCTGGCTCGGCTCGGACAGTTCGCGCGAACCACAGCAGCGCCAGGTGGGTCCCGCGAAGACCGTCTCGCGCCACCCGATCAACATCTTCTACAACGCGGGCCGCGTCGCCGAGCAGGTCGACGAGTACAACTGGATCTACACCCGGCGCAACCAGGGCGGCAGCGGCCTCTGCGAGGACCTGCCCAACACCACCTGCCTGCCCGGTCCGCTGGACGCGGCCACCGGGTACGCGCAGTACATCGTGCCGCAGGAGATCTCCACCGCGATGGGGCACGTGCTGGGCAACGACCCGCGCCCGCACTTCATCCACCAGTCCAACCTGGCCGAGGACCGCATCGCCTACCCGGTCCTGGACGGCACCCTCCAGCGCTACGACGACCTCTACACGGCGTCCGCGCCGCTGGTGAACCTGCGGATGCGCGACATCGGCGCGGAGCTGCGCGACCGGGCCGCCTGGAAGGCCGCGCTGAACGCCGGGCAGGTCGGCGCGTACCGCATCGGCGACACGGTGACCGTGCAGGCCCCGGCCGGTGTCCGGGCCACGGCCACCATGCCGGACGGCACCCGCCGGGTCATCGCCTCGGGCACCGACGCCTTCGGGCAGGAGTACGCGGGCACGGTCTCCGGGTGGGTCGCACCGGACGGCGGCCAGAGCGCGGTGACGCTGAAGCTGGCGGAGGTGCCGGACCTCGGCGCGCCGCAGGGCGGCTCGGCACCGCTCAGGGCCGCTCCGCGCACCCCCGTTCCGCCGGGCGTCGTCCGCTCCGTCCCGTACCAACCACAGCGCTAGCCACGCACCAGCGAGGGCGGCCGCCCGGGCCGCCCCGACACTTCCCGCACCCTTCTTGCCGTGGAGCGCATCGATGCACGATCCGCACCGCGCACCGCACTCCGGTGCCGCGCGCGTCACCCTCCTCACCGAAGGCACCTACCCGCACAGTCACGGCGGCGTGAGTGTCTGGTGCGACCAGCTCGTCACGGGCATGCCGGACATCGACTTCGACGTCGTCGCGGTCACCGGCACCGGGCGCGAGTCCCTCGCCTGGGAGCTGCCCGGCCACGTCCGCGAGGTCCTCTCCGTCCCCATGTGGGGGCCCGCCCCCGCCGGTGCGCCGCCGCGCGGCCGTCGCCGACGGCAGCTGATGGCCGCGTACGAACGGTTCCTGACGGCGCTCCTCGACCCGGGCGCGGAGGACGGGTTCGCCCCCGCGCTGTACGAGCTGGCGCACGCCGCCCGGGACGGGCTGCTCAGCCCGGCGCTGCGCAGCGACGCGGCGATCCGGGTGCTGACCGACGTGTGGAACCGGCCGGGGCTGCCGGTGGGCGAGGCGTCGCCGACCGTGCACGACGCGGTGACCGCGACCGGGCTGCTGGAGCACGCGCTGCGTCCGCTGTCCGCTCCCCCGCCGCGCACCGGCGTCTCGCACGCCGTCAGCGGCGGCGTGGCGGTCCTGCCGGGCCTCGCCGCGCTCCAACTCCACGGTGTACCGCTGCTGTTGACCGAGCACGGGGTGTATCTGCGCGAGCGCTACCTCGGCTACCGGACCGGTCCGTACCGCTGGCCGGTCAAGGCGGTGCTGCTGGGCTTCTTCCGGCTGCTCGCCGAAGAGACGTACCGCAAGGCCGCGTTGATCACGCCGGGCAACCGGTACAACCGGCTGTGGGAGGAACAGGGCGGCGCACCGCCGGAGTTGATCCGTACCGTCTACAACGGCGTGGACCCCGCCGCCTTCCCGCCCGCCGGGCCCGAGCCCGCCGGCCCCACCCTGAGCTGGGCGGGCCGGGTGGACCCGATCAAGGACCTGGAGACGCTGATCCGCGCGTTCGCCCAGGTGCGGGCCCAGCTTCCGACGGCGCGGCTGCGGCTGTTCGGCGGCACGCCGCGCGGCGGGGAGGCGTACCGGGAGCGCTGCGAGGCCCTGGCCGCGGAGCTCGGGCACGGTGACGCGGTGACCTTCGAGGGCCGCGTCGACGACATCAAGGACGCGTACGCGGCGGGCAACGTCGTGATGCTGTCCAGCATCAGCGAGGGCTTCCCCTTCACCCTCATCGAGGCCATGTCCTGCGGGCGGGCCACCGTGTCCACGGACGTGGGCGGGGTGCGCGAGGCCGTCGGCGACACCGGTCTGGTCGTGCCGCCGCGCGATCCCTCCGCGATGGCGGCGGCCGCGCTGGAACTGCTGCGGGCCCCGGCCCGGCGGGCGGCGATGGGCGAGGCGGCGCGGCTGCGGGTGATCGAGCAGTTCACGCTGCGGCAGACGGTGGACACCTTCCGGGAGATCTACGTCGACCTGGCGCACGGCAGCCCGCGCGCCACGGGGACCCACTTCGACCACTCCGAGACCGTCCAGCTTCGGCAGGTGGCCGGATGAGCGGCCCGATATCCCTGGAGCAGCACCGCGGCAAGGAGGACACGCTCACCCTGCGGCTGGCCTCCCTGTCGCAGGTCACCATGGCGTTGCGGCTGCCGCGCATCGGGGCGGGCCGCCGGGTGCACCCGGACGACGCGGTGGACGAGCTGGCGGCCCGGCTCGCCGACCGGATCGGGCCCGCGGTGCACCCGTACGAGGTGGCCGCCCTGCTGGAGTCCGAGGGCCTGACCGGCGAGGCGATCACCCGGAAGTACGGGCACAAGGACCTCTTCTCGCTGGCCCAGGACCTCTACACGCGGGTGCCGCGCGACTTCCCGGAGCCGCCGGGGGCAGCCGACCCGTGGGCGCCGGACCATGTGCGGTGCGCGTTGCGCGGGGCGCTGTTCGGGCTGCCGGGGCTGGCGTATCCGCTGACCTCGGGGCTGTGGTTCTCCGACGGGGCGGTGGCCGCGCTGATCGTGGCGGGGCTGATCTCCTGGGCGTGGAGCCAGGGGCTCGCGCACCGGGCGTACCTGCGGCTGGCCTCCGGGCGGCACGAGGCCGGGCGGACCCTGCTGTACGGGGCCCCGGCGGGCGCGCTGCTGGCGTCGGGGGCGGCCACCGCGCTGGCCGGGCCCACGCCTGCCGCGCTGTTCGCGGTGTGGCAGTCGGTGTACCTGGCGGCGGCAGGTGTGCTGCTGGTGTTCGCCCGGGAGCGGCTGCTGCTGGCCACGCTGGTGCCGGTGATCGCGGGTGCGGCGATGCTGCTGTGGGTGGAGCCGGGGCCGTGGGTGCGGGCCGGACTGCCGCTGCTGACCGCCGTGTTGGTGGTGGCGGTGGCCGGTCGGGCGATCCGTGATGCGGTACGGGAGGATCCCGCACCCGGTGCGGTGCGGCCCGGGGCGGCCGTGTCGTTGCCGTACGGACTGTTCGGCCTCGGTGCCGGAGTGCTGGTGATGTGCGCCGGGCTCCAGCACGCGTGGGCGGTGGTCGTCCTCACGCTCAGCATGGGTCCGGCCGAGTGGCTGCTCTTCCGCTACCGGGGGCTCTCGGTGGCGGCGTTGCGCAGGGCCGCCACACCCACCGGATTCCGGGCCAAGTCCGCTGCCGTCCTGGGTGGTTGCCTGGCCGTGTACCTGCTGCCGCTGGCACCGGCCGCGTACTTCACCGGGGCCGAGATCGCCCCGCTCCTCGCGCTGGCCGCCCTCCTGTGGACGGCGCTGCTCCTCCAGGCGTTCGGCGTCGCCTGGGCCCCTGCCGGGCTGACGCTGTGCGCGGCGGCCGGGGTGGCCGCGGACGCGTTCCTGCGACCCCCGGCGGGTCCGCTCGTCCCCCTGCTGTGTTGCGGCGCGGCGGCCGTGGGCCTGCTGGCGTGTGCGCTGCACCTGCTCGGGCGTCCGACGGCGCACGCCTGAGAGCCCCTTCCCTCCCGACTTCTGCGGCGCCCCCGGCCCCCGGGCGCCTCCTTCCGGGCAACACCTGCCCCTTGTCTCCCAACAACCTGTAAGGAACGTTACGTTGACCACCTCACCGCTCGCCGCCGTCACCGGGGCCGAGGGCTTCATCGGCTCCCACCTCACCGAGGCCCTGGTCGCCGCCGGGTACCGAGTGCGCGCCATGGCGCAGTACAACTCCTTCTCCTCCTACGGCTGGCTGGAGACCCTGGCCCCCGACGTCCTGGACCAGGTCGAGATCGTCCTCGGCGACGTCCGCGACCCGGGCTCGGTGCGGGCCCTGGCCGAGGGCGCGGAGGCCGTCTACCACCTGGCGGCGCTCATCGCGATCCCGTACTCCTACCAGGCGCCCCACAGTTACGTGGACACCAACGTCACCGGCACCCTCAACGTCCTCGAAGCAGTACGTGCGTTGGGCACCCCGCGCCTCGTGCACACCTCGACCAGCGAGACGTACGGCACCGCGCAGACCGTACCGATCACCGAGGACCACCCGATCAACACCCAGTCCCCGTACGCCGCTTCGAAGGCGGGCGGCGACCGGCTGGCCGACAGCTACTACGCCAGCTTCGCCACCCCCGTCGTGACGCTGCGCCCCTTCAACACCTTCGGGCCCCGGCAGTCGATGCGGGCGGTCATCCCGACCGTCATCGGCCAGGTCGCGGCGGGCTCGCGCACCATCACCCTGGGCGACCTGCGCCCCACCCGCGACTTCACCTTCGTCAAGGACACCGCGCAGGCGTTCCTCGCGGTGGGCACCGCGCCCGCCGAGGACGTGGTGGGGCGGACCTTCAACGCCGGTACCGGCGGCGAGATCTCGGTCGGCGACCTGGTGCGCCTCATCGGCAAGGTGATGGAGGCAGACCTGGACGTGCGCGAGGACGAGCAGCGCATCCGGCCCGCGAACTCCGAGGTGATGCGGCTGGTCGCGGACGCGTCCCGGCTGACCGCCGCCACCGGCTGGAGCCCCGCCCACGACCTGGAGCAGGGCCTCGCGGCGACCGCCGAGTTCTTCGGCGACCCGGTGAACCTGGCCCGCTACAAGACCGACATCTACAACATCTGACGCAGCGTCACCTCTGTTCCACCTCCACCCAGCACCACTTCACCTTGCCGGTTCCGCGTTCCACCTAGGGAGGCCACCATGCACGCTGTGATACTCGCCGGAGGCAAGGGCGTCCGGCTGCGGCCGTACACCACCGCCCTGCCCAAGCCGCTCGTCCCGATCGGCGACCAGCACGCCATTCTGGAGATCGTGCTGCGCCAGCTGTCGTCCGCCGGATTCACCAGCGTCACCCTCGCGATCGGCCATCTCGGGCACATCATCCGCGCGTACGTCGGCGACGGCGAACAGTGGGGCCTGAAGGTCGACTACGCCACCGAGGAGAGCCCGCTGGGCACCATCGGGCCGCTGCTCAACCTGCGCGACCAGCTCCCCGAGACGTTCCTCGTGATGAACGGCGACATCCTCACCGACCTCGACTACGCGGACGTGCTGACAAGCCACCGCGCCTCGGGGTCGCCGCTCACCATCGCCACGTACGCCCGTCAAGTCCGGATCGACTTCGGGGTGTTGACCACCGACGAGAGCAAGGTGGTGGCCTTCACGGAGAAGCCGAGCATGGACTACCGGGTCTCGATGGGGGTGTACGGGCTCTCCCGCGACACCCTCGCGAACTACACCGCCGGTCTCCCCCTCGGCTTCGACGAACTGGTCCTGGACCTGCTGCGGGACGGCACGCCCCCGCACGCCTACGCGTTCGACGGCTACTGGCTGGACATCGGCCGCCCGGACGACTACGACCGGGCGAACGCGGAGTTCACGACGCACCGTTCGCTGCTGCTCAAGGGAGCCTGAGAGACGATGCGCGTACTCGTACTGGGGGCGACCGGCTATCTGGGCCGGCACGCCGTGGAGCGGCTGGGGTCCCTCGCGGACGTCCGGCTGCTCTCCGGCGGCCGGGGCCCGGACGCCGGTCTGCGGGTGGACCTCGGCTCCGCCGACGCCCGCGAACTCGCGGACACACTAAGGGAGTTCGGCCCCGACGTCGTGGTCAACTGTGCGGGCTCGGTGAGCGGTGACGCGGTCACGCTCGCCGAGGTCAACGCCCGTGGCCCGGCCGTGCTGGTGGCGGCGCTGCAACGGGCGGCGCCCAGGACCCGGCTGATCCACCTGGGTTCGGCGGCCGAGTACGGTCCCACCTCGCACGGCATCCGGGTCACCGAGACCGACCCGACCCGCCCGGCGGGCCTCTACGGCGCGACCAAGCTGGCCGGGACGGTGGCCGTGGCGACCTCGGGCCTGGACGCGGTGGTCCTGCGGGTCGGCAACCCGGTGGGCCCCGGGGCACCGGCGGCGGGCCTCCCGGGCCGCCTGGCCCGCGAGCTCCTGGTGGCGGGCCAGGACCCCGACGCGGTGATCCGCCTCGGCGACCTCTCCGCGTTCCGCGACTTCGTCGACGCACGGGACGTGGCGGAGGCCGTGGCCCTGGCGACCACGGCCTCGGGCCCGCTCCCCCCGGTCCTCAACGTCTCCGGCGGCCGGGCCCTGCCGGTGCGGGAGCTGGTGCAGGAACTGGTACGGATCTCGGGCTTCCGGGGCCGGGTGCAGGAGAGCAGGCAGGAGGCGTCGACGCGCTCCGCCGAGGTGTCCTGGCAGTGCTCGGACATCACGTCGACGGGCAGCGCACTGGGCTGGCGCCCCCGCCACTCCCTGGAGGACGCGGCCCGCGCCCTGTGGGAAACGGTCCTCGCGGAACAACCCGCCACGCCCGCACGGGCTGCCCGGGAACCCGTACGCCGGGCGGAGCCGGGGACGGGGGCCGGGGAGCTCTCGGGACCGGCCGGGGACGCGGAGCAACCGGCCGACGCTGCGTCCGGCTCCGGCCCAGACCTCGTGCCGTCCCCCCGTTCCGAGGCCGAGACCGAGACCGGAGGCGCTTCCCCCGTGCGCCCCCGACCCGGCAACGGCCCCCACCCGGAGGCCCGTGTTCCGGGCTCCGGCCCGGGACACGGCGCGGGCTCCGGACCGGGACACCGCGCGGAGCCCCACCCGCCGGGAGGCCGGTTCGGCGGTCACGCGGAGGCCCACAGCACCGGGACCGGAGTCCATGCCACCGCACCGGGCGCACCCGGCGCGCACTCCCCGGCCACCGCACCCACCGGGCACTCCCCCGCCACCGCACCCGGCACGCCCGCTCCCGCCGTGCACTCCCGTACGGAGTCCCACCCCCGTGGGCCCCGCACCGGAGTTCCGGCCCACGCGCCCCACCCGGACACCCTGCGGTGAACATCCTGCTGCCGCTGTACGCGCACCCCGCCGTGGACCCGGAGGCGTGGCGGCTCGCCGCACGCGCCGCAGGCCGGGTCCGCGGCGTGGTGCTCAACGCCGCCGACGGCCCCGGCGAACAGCCCGACCCCGCGTTCACCTCCGCCGCCGCCGACCTGCGCGCGGCGGGGGTGCCCGTGCTCGGGTACGTCGACCTGGACTACGGGGCGCGCCCGGCCCCGGAGGTCGCCGCCGACGTCGACCGGCACGTGGAGTGGTTCGGCGTCGACGGCTGGTTCTTCGACCGGGCCCCCTCCGAACGCGCAGACCTTGCGGCCTGCCGCCGCACGGTCAGGTCCGCACGCCGCACGGGCGCGCGGACCGTGGTCCTCAACCCCGGCGTGCACCCCTCCCCCGGGTACGCCCGGATCGCCGACCTGATCGTGACCTTCGAGGGCCACTGGACGAGTTACGTCGCCGGATTCAGCCGCCCCCGCTGGACGGAACGCCACCCTCCGGAACGCTTCTGCCATCTGGTGTACGGAGTCCCCCGCGCCCTCTCCCCGGTCGCGTCCCGCACCGCCCGCACCCGGGGCGCGGCGGTCTGCTGCGCCGTCGACGGCGAACTCCCCAACCCGTGGTCGGCCCTGCCGCCCGAACTCCTGGAGCACGCGTCATGAGCCCCGCACCGCACCGCGGCACCCCGCCCCTGCGGGCCCCGGCCGTGTCGTCTCCCGCCGGCCCCCCGCACGCGGGCGGGGGTGGACACGTACGCAGCCGACTGCGCCCACTCGTACCCCTGGCACTCCTGATCCTGCTCGTCATGACGGCCTGCACATCACCGCGTACGGAAGCCGACGCCCCGAACCCCCGCCCGGAGGCCGCGGGCGCAGCACCCACCACTCCCCCCACCTCACCCTCACCGGGGCCCTCCACGACCCCGCTCCCCCTGGGCACGGCGGCCTCCGGGACCGCCACCCGCCCGCCGACGTCCGCCCCGCCGCCCCGCAAGGGCACGTCCCCGCGCCCGTCCTCCCGGGCGATCTGGCAGCCCCGCCCGGGGACGGCCTGGCAGTGGCAGCTGGACGGCCGGGTGGACCCCCGTACCGACGTACCCGTCTACGACATCGACGGCTTCGAGAACAGCGCCTCCGACGTGGCACGGCTGCACGCGGACGGCCGCAAGGTGATCTGCTACATCAACGCGGGCGCGTGGGAAGACTTCCGACCCGACAAGGCCGCCTTCCCGAAGTCGGTGCTGGGCGCCACGAACGGCTGGGCGGGCGAACGCTGGCTGGACATCCGCCGTATCGACATCCTCCGCCCGCTGATGGAGAAGCGCTTCGACATGTGCCGGGCCAAGGGCTTCGACGCGGTGGAACCCGACCTGATGGACGGCTACCAGAACAAGACCGGCTTCCCCGTGACCGCGGCCCACCAAATCGCCTACAACACCATGCTCGCCACCATCGCCCACGAACGCGGCCTGGCGGTGGGCCTCAAGAACGACCTGGAGCAAATCCCCCAGCTGGTCCGCCACTTCGACTTCGCGGTCAACGAGGAGTGCGCGGAATTCGACGAATGCGAGAGCCTCCGCCCCTTCATCACCGCGGGCAAGGCCGTCTTCCACGTGGAATACACCTTGCCCAACGGCGAGTTCTGCGCGGAATCCCGCCGCCTGGGCCTGTCCTCGATGCGCAAGAACCTCGACCTGGACCCCTGGCGCAAACCCTGTTGACGACGCTGTTCAGGTCACGTCAGGTCAAAGGCCCCGGCCCGCGCATTGACCACGAAGGCCCGCCACTGCGCCGGATCGAAGATCACCGAAGACCCCACGGGATTCGCCGCGTTCCGCATGGCGATGAACCCCTCCACAAAGGCGATCTGCACGTCCCCCGCCCCCTTGCTGCCGGACTGCCAGTCCGCCCCACTGAGATCGAGCTCCGGCCTCGCCCGCCCCACCATCCCGTGCTGCGTACTCGTCGCCACCGTCGCACTCCTCCCACTCGCCCGTCGTCCGCCAGCCACACTAACCACCCGGCCGGGCGCCGGACAGGGTGCGGAGACGCTCAACGGCACACGCCCCGCCGAAGAGGCCATCGGCGCCCTGCCTTCTGCCCGCCGGACGCTTCCTCGCCTGAGGCGGCACTGAACAAAGAGCCTGCGGACCTCGGTCTGCTGGCCAGCGGTGCTCATGCATGAAGAATGAACAGCCCGACGGCACTCCGCCAGAGACGGAAAGACCAGTCGGCACAAGTTCCCCGAAGGGGTCCTGTACGCCCGGCCACATGGTGGGGACATGTCCACACACCCACGGATCGTTTTCCACCGCCCGCGCCGGGCGGGCTGCCCCGTACTTCACCGTCGGCGAGCGCATCGTCGACACAGTGTCCGGCAGCACCGCCCTCGCTGAGGCTCTCCGTCGCCTCGGCGTCGCGGGGAGCCCACCTCCTCCGATCAGCGGCACATCTCGTCCACCGTGCTCTCGAAGTCCGGGAACTCCTCGACGGCTCGCCTGATGACGTCGGCAGCTGCCCGGGGTGCCCCGGGTGCGAACCTTTGCGCAACGGCGGCAAGCTCCGGGTTGAACCGTGGTGTCCAGCCCGGCCGGCGCACCTCGGCGAACAAGGGAATCGCTTCGAGCGGGCCGTAGCCACCCGCCAGCAACCACAGGAAGTCAGCCAGGTCGCGCGCGACGACGGCGGTCTCCCCCTCGGAGCCGAGGAAGACGACGGGCTGCGCGGCGGGATCCCCCTCCGGGCGGGCCAGCCAGAACGCCGCACAGCCTCCCGTGCCGTCCTGCCCGAACAACCGGAAGTCAGCGCCGGTCAGTTCCGCGTTCCCGATCCACGCGCGGAACCACGCGGTGGTCTCGTCGGCCGACAGGAAGCGCGGGAAGGGTTCGAACTCCACCCCGTCGCCACCGTCGTAGCGAAACGGGACGGCCAGCGCTGCGGCGAGCCCCTCCGGGAAACGGCGATCATCCGTGGTCATCACGGACGCAGGGTAACGACCCGGCAAACCACCCCACGCAGCGGTCCCGGGCAGCGCCCATCCACCGGAGCACGGCCGTCTCCGGCACCCGCTCGCCACGAAAGCGTCAGCCACGGGTGTTGCGCCCCGGCCCTGGCGACGCCGTCACACCGGGGACAGCCCGCCCTCACCGTCAACAATCCTGTATGTAGCCCTACTTGAAGCATGCGAGGAAGAGCAGAATCGAACCATGGACGCAGGCATGGCAGCAGTCCTCGGCGCGGGTGTCGGAGCTCTCGGAACCGCCTTGGCTGCGGGGATGTCAGGATTCTGGGCCCGATCTCAACTCACGATGCAGCTCGCAGCCCAGGAACGGCACCAAGAGAGGCAGGTGAGGGCCGACCACGTCTCGCAGCTGCGAGAACCCCGGAGGCAGGCGTACGCCTCGTTTCTTGCTGAGACATCAGCCGATCTGGAGATCCTGCAGCGGGTCGATGCGGCCCTCTCCGAAGATCCCCCCAAGCGGGAGGAAGCCTTCGAACACTTGCAGTCGCTGCACACTCCGGGTCTCAGCACGGTCTACGAACGGGTCCTCCTCGAAGGCCCCGAGGACGTGGCTCTGGCGGCGGCGAAGGTGGACATGGCCATGGCGGCGGCTACCGACCGAGCAGCGGAATGGCTCGCCCACCCCGATCGCGGCAGGTCGACTTCCCTGACGGAGCTGTTGGCACAAGCACAGGCGGGCCGCGTCAGGTTCCGATTCTCCGCCATGCATGCCATACGAGCAGACGGAGGCCAGCTTGAGGTGGTGGAAGCGGCGTCTCGCGCCCGCCGGATGGACTCCGCGTTGTCGCACCACAGCACCAGCACCGGGCTTCAGCATCCTTTCCGGCGACCCCCCGATGTCCCTCCCGACGCTTCGTGAGCGGGTGCCCATGCAGCGTCATCCGATTCCGGGCCATCCAGCACAACGAACACGGAACGCGGTCAACTGCGAATGTGCTTTCCCGCCCGGAGCACGAATTCGTTCAGCGCCTGCTTGGCCTGATCGGCACGGGCCTCCAAACTCGGCCTGTCCGCCGCATCCCACATCAATCTGGTGGCTTCAAGGGCCTCTTCTGCCAGCTGAACAAGGCTTTGATCATCGGTGACAAGGCGGACCCGGAACAGAGCTTGCTGCGCCACCATGCGACGGTGGTACGCCTCCGTCTGCGCATCGGCAAGCGTCGGGCCGTTTCGGCCTTCTGTTCTTCGGTGGAACGGGTCGTACTGCGCCCGCCGGTAGGCGACGACGGCTTCGGCAAAGCTGCTGACGGCGGCCAGCCGTTCTTCTCTGATCAGCCTCCTCCAAGCGAAGGCTTCAGCGCGATCCGCCGCCCGTCGCTGGAAGAGGAAGGTAAGGAAAGATCCCAGCAAGGTGCCTGCAACCGCCACGAGGCTCGTTAAAGCACTGTCCACCCGGCCAGTTCAGCACGGACTGGTTACCTGAGACCAGCCCCTGATCCCACCCCTGGTCTTCGCGTTGCCTAAGGGCATGGACCTGGGCCGTTCCCGGGCCGTCCCTCCTGCCGGAACGGCTCCGGGTTCCGCGCCCCGCCGCGCACCAGAGGCGCCCGAGGCAAACGGGGCAACCGCCCACCCTCACCCTTCCGGTCGCTCCGCCCCCACCACCCACATGGCGAAGAACTGGGAGCCGCCTCCGTAGGCGTGGCCGAGGGCCGTGCGGGCGTCGGGGATCTGGTGGGCGCCCGCCCGGCCGCGGACCTGGAGGGCCGCCTCGGCGAAGCGGATCATGCCGGAGGCGCCGATGGGGTTGGTGGAGAGGACTCCGCCGGAGGGGTTCACCGGGAGGTCGCCGTCGAGTTCGGTGACGCCGGACTCGGTGAGTTTCCAGCCCTCGCCCTCGGCGGCGAAGCCCAGGTTTTCGAGCCACATGGGTTCGTACCAGGAGAAGGGGACGTACATCTCGACGGCGTCGATCTGGCGGCGCGGGTCGGTGATGCCCGCCTGATGGTAGACGTCGGCGGCACAGTCCTTGCCCGCCTGCGGGGAGACGAAGTCCTTGCCCGCGAAGAGGGTGGGTTCGCTGCGCATCGCGCCGCCGTGCACCCAGGCGGGCGGGTGCGGGGAGCGGGCCGCGCCCGCCCGGTCGGTGAGGATCATGGCGCAGGCGCCGTCGGAGGAGGGGCAGGTTTCGGAGTAGCGGATGGGGTCCCACAGCATGGGGGCCGACTGGATCTTCTCCAGGGTGAGGGTGGGGTCCTTGAGGTGGGCGTACGGGTTCTTGAGGGCGTTGCGGCGGTCCTTGTACGCGACGAGGGAGCCGATGTGGTCGGGGGCTCCGGTGCGCCGCATGTACGCCCGGACGTGCGGGGCGAAGAAGCCGCCCGCGCCCGCGAGGAGGGGTTGCTGGAAGGGGATGGGGAGGGAGAGGCCCCACATGGCGTTGGACTCGGACTGCTTCTCGAAGGCGAGGGTGAGGACCGTGCCGTGGACGCGGGCGGCGATGAGGTTGGCGGCGACCAGGGCGGTGGAGCCGCCGACGGAGCCCGCAGTGTGCACGCGGAGCATGGGCTTGCCGACCGCGCCCAGTGCATCGGCGAGGTAGAGCTCCGGCATCATGACGCCCTCGAAGAAGTCGGGGGCCTTGCCGATCACGACGGCGTCGATGCCCGACCAGGTCAACTCGGCGTCGTCGAGCGCACGTTGGGCGGCCTCGCGGACCAGGCCCGCGATCGAGACGTCGTGGCGGGCGGAGACGTGCGCGGTCTGGCCGATGCCGACGACCGCGACGGGCTCCTTGTGGCTGGCGCGCTGGCTACTCACGGGGGTCTCCCTCCAGGACTGCTACGAGGTTCTGCTGAAGGCACGGACCCGACGTGGCGTGCGCCAGGGCCGCGTCGGACTCGCCGCGGTGGATGCGGGCGGCGGCCTCGCCGATGCGGATGAGACCGGCCGCCATGATCGGGTTGGCGGCGAGCGCCCCGCCGGAGGGGTTGACCGTGATGTCGTCGCCGAGGCCGAGGGCCTTGCGCAGGACGACTTCCTGGGAGGTGAAGGGCGCGTGCAACTCGGCGGTGTCCAGGGTGATTTCGTACGCTCCGGCGCGCTCGGCGGCGAGGCGGGCGGACGGTGAGTCGGTGAGGTCGCGGACGCCGAGGCTGTGGGCCTCGATGCGGTGGTCGATGCCGCGTATCCAGGCGGGGCGGGAGCACAGTTCGCGTGCGCGGTCGCCCGCCGCGAGGATGACGGCGGCCGCACCGTCGGAGACGGGAGGGCAGTCGGTGGTGCGGAGGGGGTGAACCAGGTAGTCCCCTGACGGCATGTCACCCTTGAGCTGGGCATGCGAGTTGGCCCGCGCGTCCGTCCTGCTGCGGGAGGCCACGGCGGCGAGGGCCGGTTCGTCGGCGTCGCCCGCGTCGATGAGGGCCTGCGCCTGGAGGGCGGCCAGCGACACGGAGTCGGGCCAGAGCGGGGCGACGTAGTACGGGTCGAGCTGGCGGGTCAGGACGTCGCGGACCTGTCCCGGCGAGGACTTCCCGTACGCGTAGACCAGCGCGGTGTCCGCCTCGCCGGTGAGGATCTTCACCCAGGCCTCGTACAGCGCCCAGGCCCCGTCCATCTCGACGTGCGACTCCGAGATCGGCGGCCACGCGCCGACCCCGTCGAGCGCCATGGTGAAGGAGAAGGCCCGGCCCGCGAGGTAGTCGCTGGAGCCGGAGCAGGTGAAGCCGATGTCGCTGGTCTTGAGGCCGGTCTCGGCGAGGACCCGGTGCAGGACCGGCATCAGCATCTCGACTTCGGACAGTTCGTCGGTGCGGCGGCGGTGGTCGGTCTGCGAGAAGGCGACGACGGCGACCTCGCGTACCGGCCCTGTGGGAGCGGGAGTTGGGGGCATGGCTCAGATCAGCTCCTTGAACGCGTCGTAGTCGGCGTCCGGTTCGCCGGTCGGCCGGTAGTGGTCGGGGTAGCGGGCGTCCCCGGTCCACACCGGCTCGACGCGCAGCCCCATCCGGACCTGGTCGTACGGGATGCCCGCGATACGGCCGTGCAGGGCGAGGTCGGCCCCGTCGAGGGCGATGTGCGCGTAGACGTACGGCACCTCGATGTCGAGGTTCTTGGCCTTGATGTTGACGATGCAGAAGGTGGTGACGGTGCCCCCGGGGCCGACCTCGACCTGCTCGGCGGTGGCGATCCCGCAGGTGGGGCAGGCGCCCCGGGGCGGGACGTACACCTTGCGGCAGGAGGGGCAGCGCTCGCCGACGATGCGGTGGTCGGCGAGGGCGGTGAGGTAGTCGGTGGGGGCGCGGCCGGGGGTGTAGGTGTAGTCGAGGCGGGCGGGGGCGGTGAAGAGGGTGGTCATGTCCTCGAACTCGCCGTCGTGCGGGACCACTTGCTTCTCGCCGTGCTGCTCCTCGGTGCTCTCGTACGGTTCGAAGCAGGCGATGTCGGTGATGGCGCCGGTACGTTCCGGGGCCCAGCGGATGCGGACCCGCAGGCCCGAGCGGAGCTGCTCGGGGCCGGGGGCGTCGAGGGCGTGCAGGAGGGCGGTGTCGGCGCCGTCCAGCTTGACGAGGACCCAGGCGAAGGGGGTGTCGAGGGGCTGGAAGGGGCGGGGGGACGGGTTCCAGGCCCAGATGGTCACGGTGCCGGTGGGGGCGACTTCCACCAGGTCGCGGAGTTCGGCGGCGGTGGCCGGGTCGTACTCCGTGGGCGGGAAGAGCACCTGCCCGGAGGCCGTCCGCACACCGAGGAGGGTGCGGTGACGCAGTCCGGTGAGGAAGGCGGACTGGACGGGGCCGAGGGAACGGGTGAAGGGGAACTCGACGGTGAGGGGAGCTTTCAGGACGGGCATGTGGCCTCCGGTCTCCGGGGTGGGGCTGGTTGGTTACGTCTCTCCGAGGTACTGGCTTTCGGGCTGCACGCGGGCCGGTCGGGATGCGGGTGTGCGGGCCGCCTCCGATGGACGGGACCCCGGCACCGCCCGGCAGGCGGGGTCGCAGGCCGGGCCGGTCGTGAACCCTGGGGGACGTGGAGGGGCGGCCCGGCTGCGCGCGGGGCCAGTCCCCCACCCGGCCCGGTCACGACCCGCGCCCAGGGACCCCGCTGAGCTCGACAAGGCGGTCCGACTGCCTGCCGGGCCAACCCCACACCGGGCGAGACACACCCGACCCCGCCACGATCCGCACCGCGAGCAACCCCCGGACCCCGCTGAGCCCGGCAAGGCGGTCCGACTGCTTGCCGGGCCGACCCCACACCCGGCGAGATGCACCCGGCCCCGCCACGATCCGCACCGCGAGCAAGCACCGGGCTCTGCGGGGCTCGGCGGAGGCCGTCGGGGTTCCTGGCGGCGAAGCCCGGCGCCCCCCGAGGGCTCGGCAGGCGTGGGCCCAGGTCATGCCGGGCGAGCCGCAGAAGCCTCCGAGGGCCGGGGTCCGGCCGGGCAGGTCCCGGCTCTCCCGCCGCGCGGGTTCGCCGTACGCCCCGACAGGCCGACCCGCGCACGCCCCTCACTCCCGCCGGAACACCGCCTCCCGCCCCTCCGCGAACGCCCTCGCCCCCTCCTTCGCGTCCCGTGTGTCGAAGATCGGCCAGCCGCGCTTCAGTTCCGCCGCCAGGCCCTCCTCCTCCGGCAGTCCGGCCGTCTCGTACACCGACGCCTTCACCGCCTCCACCGCCAACGGCCCGCAGCCGTTGATCCGTTCGGCGATCTCCAGCGCCGCGTCCAGCGCCGTTCCGTCCGGTACGACCCGTCCGATCAGCCCGATCCGCGCCGCTTCCTCCGCCCCGTACGGCCGCCCGGTCAGCAGCATCTCCAGCGCGTGCGTGCGGGCGATCTGGCGCGGCAGCCGCACCGTCGAGCCCCCGATGGGGAACAGGCCGCGCCGCACCTCGAAGAGGCCGAAGGTCGCGGAGGCGCCCGCGACGCGGATGTCCGTGCCCTGGAGGATTTCCGTGCCGCCCGCCACGCAGTGGCCCTCGACCGCCGCGATCACCGGTTTGCGCGGCCGGTGGTGGCGCAGCATCGCCTTCCAGTGCAGGTCGGGGTCGGCCTTCATCCGGGCGCGGTACGCGTCGTCCTCGCCGCCCATCCCGCGCTGGCCCGCGAGTGCTTTGAGGTCCATGCCCGCGCAGAAGCATCCCCCGGCTCCCGTCAGGACGATCGACCGCACGGAGTCGTCCGCATCGGCCTCCAGCCAGCCGTCGTACAGCCCGACCAGCATCGGCAACGACAACGCGTTCTTCGCCTCGGGCCGGTTCAGGGTGAGCACCAGCGTGGCGCCTTCGCGCCGCACGGCGAGGTGCTCCGTGCCCGATCCCGAAGGGGACCCCGTATCCGACCCCGTCCCCGATCCCGTATTCGGCCCCGCACTCGATCCCGTACCGGACATGACCGTCCTCCCGTCGTCAGACCTGGAACAGGTTGCAGGAGCGGCCCCGCCACTTCAAGAGTTTTCTGACAGTCAGTCAGATTTCTTCGGCGCACACCCTTCCCACTTGAAGCGCCCTTTGCTGTGATGGCCGACACATCAACGCGCCCATGTGCAACCGGGGTTCAGGAGGAACGGTGGAGTACAACCTTGCCGACCTGTTCGAGTCGGTCGTCGACGCGGTCCCCGACCGCGAGGCACTCGTGTACATCGACCATCCCGGTACGGGCGCGGAGCGCCGCCTCACCTACGCCGAACTGGACGCGGCCGCGAACCGGATCGCGCACCACCTGATCGACGCGGGCCTGAAGCCGGGCGAGCATCTGGGGCTGCACCTGTACAACGGCGTCGAGTACCTCCAGACCGTACTGGCCTGCCTGAAGGCCCGGTTGGTTCCGGTCAACGTCAACTACCGCTATGTCGAGGAGGAGTTGGTCTACCTCTACCGCGACGCGGAACTCGCCGCCCTCGTCTTCGACGCCGAGTTCACCGAGCGGGTGGCCGCCGCGCTCCCCCGCACACAGCAGCTGCGCCACCTGCTGCGGGTGGGCTCGCCGCCCGGCGACGCCCCGGCCCTGGACTGCGTCCAGTACGCGGCCGCCGAAGCCGCCGCCTCCCCGAAGCGGGGTTTCCCCGACCGCTCCGCCGACGACCTCTTCATCATCTACACGGGCGGCACGACCGGCATGCCCAAGGGGGTGATGTGGCGTCAGGAGGACCTGTTCTTCGCGGGGTTGTTCGGCGGTGACCCGACCGGCAACCCGGTCGGGCGCCCCGAGGAGCTGGCCGAGCGCGTGGCGGCCGGCGGTGCGGGCCTCGCCTTCTTCCCCGCTCCCCCGCTGATGCACGGCACGTCGACGCTCACCTCGTTCATCGCCTTCCACTACGGCCAGCGGGTGGTCATCCACCGCAAGTACGTGCCGGAGGAGGTGCTGCGGACCATCGAGAAGGAGAGGGTGTCGAGCGTGTCGCTGGTCGGCGACGCGATGCTCCGCCCCCTGGTCGACGCCCTGCACGGCCCCCTCAAGGGCACCGACCTCTCCTCCCTCTTCAGCGTCTCCTCGTCCGGGGCGATCATGTCGGACACGGTGCGCGCCCAGTTCCAGGAACTCGTGCCGAACGTCGTCCTGCTGAACAACTTCGGCTCCTCGGAGTCCGGCTCCAACGGCCGGGCCACCGACGACTCCGGCCCGGAGAAGGGCTTCCGGCTGGAGGTCAACGAGCGTACGAAGGTGGTCGATCCGGCGACGTACGCACCCGTGGGCGTCGGCGAGATCGGCCGCCTCGCCCAGTGCGGCCACGTCCCGCTCGGCTACTACAACGACCCGAAGAAGACCGCCGAGACCTTCTTCCAGCGCGACGGCCAGCGCTGGGTGCTGCTGGGCGACATGGCGACCGTCGACGAGGACGGCATCGTGACCGTCCTCGGCCGCGGCTCGCAGTGCATCAACACCGGCGGCGAGAAGGTCTATCCGGAGGAGGTCGAACAGGCCCTGAAGTCCCATCCGGACGTGTACGACGCACTGGTCGCCGGAGTGCCCGACCCCACGTGGGGCAACCGGGTCGCGGCCGTCGTCCAGGTCCGCGAAGGCGCCTCCGGGCTCGACCTGGCGGCGGTCCAGGACCACTGCCGCACCCGGCTGGCGGGCTACAAGATCCCCCGCAAGCTGGTCCTCACCGACCGCATCCGCCGCTCACCGAGCGGGAAGGCGGACTACCGCTGGGCGAAGGCGACAGCCGCACAGGCCGCACAGGAGGAGTGAGCACGCACCTCGGCGAGTGAGCGAGCACCTCAGCGCGTGGGCGCTCACCTCCGCAAGGCCGCGCTCACCCCTCCTTGAGCAGCGCCCGCATCGCCCGCCCGAACACCACCCGGCCCGCCGCCGCCAGCAGCGGGTCGCAGAACCGGGGCAGCCCGCGCAGCCGCAGGTCCTCGGTCCAGATCACGTACGCCCCCGGCCCTCCCCCCGGCAGGGGGCGTACGTCGATCTCCGCCCATCCCGTCACCACCCGCCCGCTCTTCTCCAGGCGGCAGTGCTCCGGCGGCCGCCACACGACGACCTCCATGGGGTCGTCGAACCCGATCCGCCCGAGCCGGGTGCGCGCCACGAACCGGGTGCCCTGCCGGGTGGGCGGGTCGGTGCCGAAGACCATGCGGGTGAAGGGGACCTGGGCGGCATGCCGCTCCCAGGCGGTGAGTCGCCGCCAGGCCTCCTCGGGGGCGAGAGGCGTGCGGTCGGTGATGCGGAAGAGAGCCACGGGACAGACGTTACGCACTCCCCGCGTCCCGCACCTGCCGGAGTGTCACGGCCCCGTCACACAAAGGGTGGCGCTCTCCCCGTAACGCCCCTTTCGCCCCCAGCATGGACATATGCACTCGCACCAGCGTTTCACCACGGCCGGCGCACTCGCCGCCACGCTCCTGCTCGCCGCCTCGGCCACGGCCGCGGCCTGCGTCACTCCGCCCGCCCACGCCCCGCTCCCGCGCTGTGCGGAGCGGAACCTGACCCTGAAGGTGATGGCCGCCCCGACCCCGGACGTCCTCACCCTCCGCTTCACCAACAACGGCCGCACCGCCTGCACCGTCGACCGCATCCCCACCGTCACCTTCGGGAACCTCGACGGTGCCGCCCGACCGAACCCTCCGGCCGACAGCGCGCCGTACCGGGTGGCGGCGGGCGCGAGCGCGTACGCCACGGTGCGCACCGTGCTCGCCCCGCCGACTCCGGCCGATGTACGTGTCGTACGGGACATCGGGGTGGCGGCGGACCCGGCGCACCACGGGATGCGGATCACGGCGGCGTCACTCGGCCTGCCGAAGGGCGTCCGCGTCTACGACCCGGTCACCACCCTGTGGCAGCCGAAGGCCCCCTGACCACCCGTCACCCCTTCCCCAACCTGGCCTCCTGCACCCGGAGTTGAAGGGTCGCCAGGTCCAGCAGCGGAGTGGGTACGCCGAGGGCGCGGGCCCTGTCCACGAGGTCGCCGAAGAGATGCTCGGCCTCGGAGGGCAGGCCCGCCGTCATGTCCCGGTAGAGGGAGGTGGTGAGCGGGGAGTCGGCCTGGGTGGCCATCCCGACCGCGAGGTCCCGTACCTCCTGGGACAGCGCGTGCCCCGAGGCGGCGGCGACGGCGGCCGCCTCGGCGAACACGGCGGGCCCGAGGGCATCGCCTCCGGGCACGGCGACGACCTCGCCGACATTCCCCCGCCCGAGGATGTTCACGCTGCTCACCGTCACGATGAACGACCACTTGCCCCACATGTCGCCGAGGACGCCGGCGGAGGCCGTGGCCTGCACGCCGGGCACGGCGTCGAGCAGGGCGGCCGTGCGCCGGGCCCGGTCGGGGTCGGTGCCGTCGATCGGCCCGAGATCGAGGGTGGCGAAGGGGGCGAGGCGGACGATGTCGCCGTCGTCGTTGAGAGTGGTGATGATCTTGGCGACGCCGCCCCAGACGCGGTGCGCGCCGAAGCGTTCGGTGAGCAGGTCGAGGTGGGCGAGCCCGTTGAGGACGGGCAGGATCACGGTGTCCGGGCCGACGGCGGGGGCGAAGTCCTCGACCGCACGGGCCAGGCCGGTGGCCTTGACGGTCAGGAGGATCAGGTCGTACGGGTCCGGGCCGGGCGTGTCCGCCAGTTCGGCGGCGGTGAGCAGGCGGGGCTCGACGCGTTCGTCGGGCTCGCCGAGCCCGGTGAGCCTCAGCCCGCGACGGCGGAGGGTGTCGGCGCGGGCGGGGCGGACGAGGAGGGCGACGTCGTGTCCGGCCTGGGCGAGCCGGGCGCCGAAGTAGCCGCCGGTGGCGCCGGCTCCGATGATGAGGGTGCGCATGGGGCCTCTCGGGGGAGTGGGTGGGTGGGGCTCGGTCGGGTGGTGCGTGCGGGTGCATTGTGGCTGGTCGCGCCGTTCCCCGCACCCCTGGGGTGTTCCCCTCGCCCCCGACGGACGGTTCAGCCCTTCAGCGCGGGCCGGACACTTCGGCGGCAACCCACCGCCCAGCCGTGCCAGGGCCCCACGCATTGACCCGCCCAAAGCGGCAATCCGTACACCATTCGACGGCCCTTTGCCCAAGGAGAAGACGAGCCCATGCCCCTCACCTTCCGCAAGAGCTTCCGCATCCTCCCCGGCGTCCGCCTCAACATCAACCGCCGCTCCTGGTCCATCACCACCGGCGGCGGCAGCCACGGCCCCCGTCACACCCACAGCAGTACCGGCCGCCGCACCACCTCCATGGACCTCCCGGGCCCCTTCGGCTGGCGCAAGACGACGACCAAGCGCCGCCGCAACCGCTGACGCCGGGTCAGCGACCCGCGCTGCGGCCGACCTTCGCCGCCCACATCACGAGCGGTGCCTGCAGCGGGATACGGGCGTAGGCACCGGCCCGCAGCGCGGTCGGCTTGTCGCGCCAGTCGTACGCCATCTTCAGGTGCGCCGGGAGGATGCCCGCGAAGAACCCGGCGGCGGCGAGCCCACCGGCCTTGCGGGTCTGCGGCACGGCGATCGCGGCCGCGAGCAGCAGCTCGACGACCCCGCTCGCGTGCGTCCAGGTGCGCTGCTTGCCCGGCAGGAACTCCGGGACCATGTCGTCGAACAGCTTCGGCACCACGACGTGGGCCGCGCCCGCCCCGGCGAGCAGGCCGACGAGCAGACGGGCGGAGCGGTCGTTCGCGGTCAACTCGGGCCTCCTGAGCAGGGAAGAACGGTCTCGGCGCGGCTCGATAGACGGATCGTCAGCAGCGCGCCGGTGTCAGTAAATACCGAAGGCCCGGAGTTCCGCCAGGAATCCGTCCGGATCGTTCCGGTGGATCAGGTGCCCGACGGGGATCGTCACCCGCCGTGCGTCGGGGAGCAGGTCGGTGAGCTTCTGCTGTTCCGCGTCGGACAGGAAGCTCGCTTCGCCGCCGGAGACGACGAGTACGGGTGCGGCGATCTTCGACAGTCCCGCTTCCCACTCCGGGTGGGGGTGGTTGGCGCCCTCGTCGGTCGCCGGGATCAGGTCCCAGTCGTAGTCGAGGGCGTCGATCTCCTCTTGCGGCGGGCGCGGGTCGGTGGCCCGTGCGGGAACGAGCGGGAACGGGGGCAGCGCGTCCTCCAGCACGATCCGGGTGATCTTCTCGGGCCGGGACTGTGCGACCTGGAGGGCGATCGCTCCACCCATCGAGTGGCCGACGAGGTCGACCCTCTCCAGGCCGAGGGCGTCGATGAACTCGGCGATGTCGGCGACCAGTTGGGGGTAGTGGTAGCCGCCGGGCCAGTCGCTGAGGCCGTGGCCGCGGATGTCGGGGGCGTAGACGCGGCGGGTGGCGGAGAGGGCTTCGGCGATGTCCGTCCAGTCGGTGCTGTTCGTGGTGCGGCCGTGGAGGAGGACGACGGGTGGGGCGGTCGGGGCGCCCCAGGTGCGGTAGGCGACGCGGTTGCCGGCGGCGAGGGGGGTGTACTGGGCGGGGGGCGGGGTGGGGTGGTCTCCGAGGGGAGTTCCCTCGGGCCCGGAAGAGGTCGACATACCCCTCATCCAAACAGCCCCCTCTCCCCCACCACCCCCCGGGCCCCCTTGGGTCGACGCGACCACCCCCTCCCCACCTTCCCCGTAGCCCCCTTGGGCGGCGGGGCCGCCCCCCGGGGGCGGAACGGGCGGGCAAGGGGGCGGCCCCTCCCGCTCCCGGCCCACCCGGGTACCGCCCATGGCCCCGCCCCCGTGCCGGAAGCGCGTCCAAGATGGCCCCGGCCCGCCCCCGTACCGGACACGTCAGCCCCGCCCGGCTCAGGCAGAGAGGCCCCAGACCCGCCCCTTTCCCTAAAGCGCTCGCCGCGCGGCGATTGCACGGTTCCGTGCGGGTGAGTGGGTGGCTGGTCGCGCAGTTCCCCGCGCCCCTGACGGGGCACGGCAGCGAGCGCGGACCCGCGCCGCGGAGGCCTACATCTCCGGGCCGCCGTCGTTCGCCGCCTCCACCGCCGCCTCCCCGGCAGGGGTCCAGCCCCCGCCCGCTGCGACGTACCCCTTGGCCAGCCACTTGTCGAACTGCTGGAGCGCGGTCACCGGATCGTCCGCGTACTCGATCTTGTTGGGGTTCCACCAGCCCGTCGCCTTCAGCCGGTCCAGTTCCTTGGCGGCCGCCTCCGGGTCGCCCGTGAGGATCACGTCCGGCTTGCCTGCGCCCTGGGCCTGGCCCGTCGGAGCCGGGGAAGCGGCCGGGGGCGGCGTCGGGGTGGCCGTCACCGTGACGGTCGGGGCGGGGGCGGTGACCGTCGTCGTCACGGCGGGGGCGGGCTTGTCGTCGCCGCAGGCCGACAGGCCCGCCACCCCGGCCGCCGCCATCAGCACGGCCACTGCGGTTCTGCGGAATCGACGCTGCGTCATGGGCTGGTGCATGTCTGGTCCCTGCCTTCGGTCCGGTTGTTCTGTTCCGTGGGTTCCACGGGGCCCATGGGGTCCATGGGGTACTTCTGCCGATGGCTCACAGTTTGGGGGGTTTCGCCTTGTCCGGAGGGGCGGGACACCCGGAAGTACGTCGTTCCACCCCGTACGACCCCTTGCCAGATGCCCGCCCGTCCTGAATTACTGACCCCGGACGCTGCACGACCGAATGATCGGTCGTCCATTTTGGGTATGCGGGTACGGGAGAGTGATCCATGAAGGCGCTGCTCGACGCGACGGAGCGACTCGGTCGCGAGGAGCTGGAAGTCCTGCAACTGGAGCGGTTGCAGAGCAGCCTGCGGCACGCCTATACGAACGTGCCGCACTACCGGGCCGCCTTCGACAAGGCAGGACTGAAGCCCGAGGACTGCCGTTCGCTCGCCGATCTCGCCCTGTTCCCGTTCACCACCAAGGCCGATCTGCGGGAGAACTACCCCTTCGGGATGTTCGCCGTCCCGCCGGACGAGATCCGCCGGCTGCACGCCTCCAGCGGCACCACCGGACTCCCGACCGTCGTCGGGTACACCGAGAACGACCTCTCCATGTGGGCCGACATGGTGGCCCGTTCCATCCGGGCCGCCGGGGGGCGGCCCGGCCACAAGGTCCATGTGGCGTACGGATACGGCCTGTTCACCGGGGGGCTGGGCGCGCACTACGGTGCGGAGCGGCTCGGCTGTACGGTCATCCCCGCGTCCGGCGGGATGACCGCCCGCCAGGTGCAGCTGATCCAGGACTTCCGGCCCGAGATCATCATGCTCACCCCCTCCTACATGCTCACCCTCCTCGACGAGTTCGAGCGCCAGGGTGTCGACCCGCGCTCCACCTCGCTGAAGGTCGGCATCTTCGGCGCGGAGCCGTGGACGCAGGAGATGCGCCGGGAGATCGAGGAGCGGTTCGCGATCGACGCCGTCGACATCTACGGGCTGTCCGAGGTGATCGGGCCCGGCGTCGCCCAGGAGTGCGTGGAGACCAAGGACGGGCTGCACATCTGGGAGGACCACTTCTACCCGGAGATCGTCGACCCGATCACCGGCGAGGTGCTGCCCGAGGGCGAGGAGGGGGAGCTGGTCTTCACCTCGCTGACCAAGGAGGCCATGCCCATCGTCCGCTACCGCACCCGGGACCTCACGCGTCTGCTGCCGGGCACCGCGCGTGCCTTCCGGCGGATGGAGAAGATCACCGGGCGCAGCGACGACCTGGTCATCGTGCGCGGTGTGAACCTCTTTCCGACGCAGGTGGAGGAGATCGTGCTGCGCACCCCGGCCCTCGCCCCGCACTTCCAGCTCCAGCTGACCCGCGAGGGGCGGATGGACTGTCTGACGGTACGGGCCGAGGCCCGCGCGGACGCGAGCGCCTCGGAGCGGGAGACCGCCGCGCAGTCGGTCGCGTCCGCGATCAAGGACGGCATCGGGGTGTCCGCCCGCGTGGAGGTGGTGGATCCGGAGACGCTGGAGCGGTCGGTCGGCAAGTTCAAGCGGATCGTCGACCGCCGCCCCACGTAAGTGCCGTCGCCGGGTGCCGCTACCCGGCGAACCGGTCCCGCAGCTCCCGCTTGAGGATCTTCCCACTCGCGTTGCGCGGCAGCTCGTCCACGAACACGACGCGCTTCGGCGCCTTGAAGTGGGCGAGCTTCTCGCGTGCGTACGACAGGAGTTGATCCTCCGTCAGGGATGTGTCGCGCGGTACGACGACGGCCGTGACGGCCTCGATCCAGCGGTCGTCCGGCAGTCCGATCACCGCCGCCTCCGCCACGGCGGGGTGGGTGTAGAGGATGTCCTCGACCTGCCGGGAGGCGACCAGCACTCCCCCGGAGTTGATGACGTCCTTCACCCGGTCGACGATCGTGAAGTAGCCCTCGGCGTCCCGCACCGCCAGGTCGCCCGAGCGGAACCAGCCGTCCGCGAAGAGATCCGCATCGTCCATTCCCCAGTAGCCGAGGCAGAGTTGGGGTGAGCGGTAGGCGATCTCGCCCGCCGTGCCGTCGGGGACCTCCGCACCCTTCTCGTCCACGATGCGCGCCTCGACGTGCCGTACGGGACGCCCGCAGGAGTCCATCCGGCCCTCGTGCTCCTCCGGGCGCAGCACGGTGGCCAGCGGGCCGATCTCGCTCTGGCCGAAGCAGTTGTAGAAGGCGAGGCCGGGCAGGCGGGCGCGGAGGCGTTCCAGGACCGGGACCGGCATGATCGACGCCCCGTAGAAGGCCTTGCGCAGGCCGCCCAGCGAACGGGTCGCGAAGTCGGGGTGGTTGGCGACGGCGATCCACACCGTCGGCGGCGCGAAGAAGCTGTCCGCGCGGCCCGCCTCGACCAGGTCGAAGAGCGTGCCCGCGGCCGGGCCGTCGAGCAGGGTGTTCTCCGCGCCGACCGCGAGGTACGGGAGGAGGAAGACGTGCATCTGGGCCGAGTGGTAGAGCGGCAGGGCGTGCACCGGCCGGTCGGTCGCGGCGAGGTCCAGGGCCTCGACGGCGCTGGCGTACTCGTGCACCAGGGCGCGGTGCGTCATGATCGCGCCCTTGGGGTCGGCGGTGGTCCCCGAGGTGTAGAGGAGCTGCACGGGAGCGAGCGGGTCACCGTCCGACACGTACGGGACGGGGTCCTTCAGGGTGTCGAGGAACGAGCCGGGCGCGTCCCGCAGCGGCAGTACCGCGAAGCCCTCGGGGACGCGGGCCGCGAGGTCAGGGTCGGCCAGGACGAGGGAGCTGCCGGACTGGCGCAGGATGTACGTCAGGTCCTCGCCGGTGAGGTTCTGGTTGACGGGGACGTGGATCAGCCCGGCGCGGGCGCAGGCCAGGTAGGCGATGAGGTACGCGTCCGAGTTGTGGCCGTACGTGGCGACCCGGTCCCCCTCCGCCAGGCGGCGGGCGCTGCGCAGGTGGGCGGCCGCGGTGCTGACGGCCGCGTCGAGTGCGGCGTACGTCCAGGAGCGGTCCCGGTAGTGCAGGGCCGTGCGGTCGGGAGTGCGGCGGGCGGAGGCGCGCAGGACGCCGTCGACCGTGCTGTCGAGGAGGCCGGACAGGTGGTCGGGGAGTCGGCCGGGGGTCCCTGGTGTCGTCATGGCGTGATCCTGCGGTGCCCCGGGCGGCAAATCAAGGGAAGCGGGGCGGCCGCATACCGGCCGGGATGTTGACAGGTACCGGTCGGTAATGGCTGAGTGGCACGTGACATCTCGGTCACCCTTCGCAACTCCCGTGTTGCGACGCCTTGTTGGGAGGCACCTTGTCCCTCCGGACCCGTACGAGATCCCGCTCCGCCGCCCGAAACCGTACGCGAACACCGACCGTCGCCCGGAACCGCGGGAGAGGTCTCGCCGTCGGCGCGGTCGCCCTGCTGACCGCGGCCACCGCCCTCTCCCCGACGGCCTCCGCCGACGGTCCGGGCCAGGAGCGGCGACCCTCGGGCGGTGGGCTCTCGGCCCTGATCCGGTACACGGAGTACGGCATTCCACACATCCTGGCCAAGGACTACGCGAACCTGGGCTTCGGCAACGGGTGGGCACAGGCCAACGACCAGGCATGCACGCTGGCCGAGGGCTTCGCGACCGTCCGGGGCGAGCGCTCGCTGCACTTCGGCGCGGAGGGGAAGCCGGACGGCTCGCTGTCGTCGGCGTCGACGAACCTGGCGAGCGACCTGTTCTTCCAGGGCGTCCGGGACTCCGGCGTCGTCGCGAAGCTGATCGCGCGGCCCGCACCGGTGGGGCCGAGCACGCAGGTCAAGGAGCTGATGCGGGGGTGGACGGCCGGGTACAACGCCTGGCTGAAGCAGAACCGGGTGAGCGATCCCGCGTGCAAGGGCGCTCCGTGGGTGCGGCCGGTGACCCTGTCCGACGTGCAGCACCTGAACTACGCGTTCTCGGTGCTGGGCGGGCAGGGGCGGGGCGTGGACGGCATCACGGCCGCGCAGCCGCCGGGCGGCGCGACGCCCCGGACGGCGGCCACCGACCCGGGCGAGGCGGCCCGCACGTTCTTCGACACCTCGGACGCGGCGATGGGCTCCAACGCGGTTGCGTTCAGCGGGAGTTCGACGGCGAACAATCGGGGGCTGCTGCTCGGCAACCCGCACTACCCGTGGTCGGGCGGGCGGCGGTTCTGGCAGTCGCAGCAGACCATCCCGGGCGAACTCAACGTCATGGGCGGCTCGTTGGTCGGCTCGGCGACGGTGTCGATCGGGCACACCGCACGCATCGCCTGGAGCCACACCGTCGCCACCGGCACCACCATGAACCTGCACCAGCTCACGCTCGCCCCCGACGACCCGACGGCGTACGTCGTGGACGGCAGGCGGGAGCAGATGACGAAGCGCACCGTGACCGTACGGGTCAAGGGCGGCGATCCGGTCACCCGCACCCAGTGGTGGACCCGGTACGGGCCCGTCGTCACCGGGCTCGGCGCCCAGCTCCCGCTGCCCTGGACGGCCACGACGGCGTACGCGCTGAACGACCCGAACGCCACGAACCTGCGCGGCGGCGACACCGCGCTCGGCTTCAGCAAGGCGCGGGACGTCAACGGCGTACAGGAGTCGCTGCGCCGCACGCAGGGCCTGCCGTGGGTGAACACCATCGCCGCCGACTCCTCGGGCGGCTCGCTGTTCACCCAGTCGCAGGTGCTGCCCCGCATCACGGACGAGCTGGCGCAGCGCTGCTCGACGCCGCTCGGCAAGGTCACGTACCCCTCGTCGGGACTGGCCGTGCTGGACGGTTCGCGCACGGACTGCGCCCTGGGCAGCGACAAGGACGCGGTCGAGCCGGGGATCTTCGGCCCGTCGAAGATGCCGACGCTGAAGAACGCCCCGTACGCGGAGAACTCCAACGACAGCGCCTGGCTGGCCAACCTGGACCGGCCGATCACGGGGTACGAGCGGGTCTTCGGCACCATCGGCACGCAGCGTTCGATGCGCACGCGGGGTGCGGTCGAGGACGTGGCGGCGATGGCGAAGAAGGGGCGGCTGACGGTCGCCGACCTCCAGAAGCAGCAGTTCACCAACCGGGCCACGGCCGCCGACCTGACCGTGGACGAGGTGGTCAAGGGATGTGAGGACCTTCAACTCGGCGAGGCGTGTGGCGTGTTGAGGAGGTGGGACCGGCAGATGGACACCGGGAGCCGGGGCGCTCTGCTCTTCGACCGGTTCTGGCGTGCGCTGCTTCCGGCGGTCCCGGCGGCCACGCTGTGGAGGACGCCGTTCGACGCGGCCGACCCGGTGCGCACTCCGCGCGGGCTGAACACGGCGGCCCCCGGCTTCGCGACGGCCCTGGGGGGCGCGGTGGCGGAGCTGCGGGCGGCGGGGATCGCGCTGGATGCCCCGCTGGGGCAGCACCAGTACGTCGTACGGAACGGTAAGCGCATCCCGGTCCACGGCGGCACCGAGTCGCTGGGCGTGTGGAACAAGGTCGAGCCCGTGTGGAACGCGGCGGGCGGCGGCTACACCGAGGTGACCACCGGGTCGAGCTACATCCAGGCGGTCGGCTGGAACGGGGGTCCCTGCCCGGTGGCGAAGACCCTGCTGACGTACAGCCAGTCCTCGAACCCGAACTCGCCCCACTACCGCGACCAGACCGGGCTGTACTCGGGCGAGAAGTGGGTGGAGTCGCGGTACTGCGAGTGGGACATCCTCACCTCGCCCAAGCTGAAGGTGGTGTGGGCGAGGGAGCGCTGAGCGGACCTGTGCACCGGCCGAAGGGCCTCGTGCGCCACGAACAAGATCGTTAACCGGCCTCGGGCGAAGATTCACCACTTCGGAGGTGATCGCCCGGGGCCGGGGGCGCTTTCCGGGGACGTCTGCCTAGCGTGAAGCGGATCGGCGCACACGGCTCGGCGCACAAGGCGCTGAATCGATGCTGCACCGCTGTCCAACCGCTGTCAGACCGTTGTCGTACCGGGAAAGGCGATCCCCCGAACCATGCCCCAACCCTTCACGCTGCCCGAGTTCTACATGCCGTATCCGGCCCGGCTCAATCCGCATCTGGAGCACGCGCGCACGCACTCCAAGGCGTGGGCCCGCGAGATGGTCATGATCGAGGGCTCGGAGATCTGGGACGAGCACGACTTCGACAGCCACGACTACGCGCTGCTGTGCGCGTACACCCATCCCGACTGCACGGCCGAGCAGTTGGCACTGGTCACCGACTGGTACGTGTGGGTGTTCTTCTTCGACGACCACTTCGTGGAGCTGTACAAGCGCAACCCCGACATGCGGGGCGCGAAGGCGTACCTGGACCGGCTGCCGATGTTCATGCCGGTGGAGGCGGGCGCGCACGTGCCGGAGCCGACCAACGCCGTGGAGGCGGGCCTCGCCGACCTGTGGCGGCGGACCTGCCCGTCGATGTCCGAGGCGTGGCGGCGCCGGTTCGCGGTCGCCACCGAGCACCTCCTCGAAGAGTCGATGTGGGAGCTGATGAACATCAGCGAGGGGCGGATCTCCAACCCCATCGAGTACATCGAGATGCGCCGCAAGGTGGGCGGCGCGCCGTGGTCGGCGGGCCTGGTGGAGTACGTGGCGAACGCCGAGGTCCCGGACGCCATCGCGGCGTCGCGGCCGATGTGCGTGCTGCGGGACGCGTTCTCCGACGGGGTGCACCTGCGCAACGACCTCTTCAGCTACGAACGGGAGATCCTCGACGAGGGCGAGCTGTCCAACGGGGTGCTGGTCATGGAGACCTTCCTCGACTGTCCCACCCAGGAGGCGGCGGAGCGGGTCAACGACCTGCTGACCTCGCGGCTCCAGCAGTTCGAGACGACCGTCTTCACCGAACTGGAGCCGCTCTTCGCGGAGTTCGGCATCGGACCCAAGGAGCGGCTCGACGTCCTCGCGTACGTCAAGGGGCTCCAGGACTGGCAGGCGGGCGGCCACGAGTGGCACATGCGCTCCAGCCGGTACATGAACGGCGGCGGCCCCTCGGAGACGTACGGGCTCGGCGGCCCGCAGGGGCTGGGCACGGCGGCCTCGCAGCTGCTGGCGTCGCTGGCGGTGGGCATTCCGGCGCGGCTGAAGAACGTGGCGGTGCACCGGTTCGAGAAGGTGGGGCATCTGGAGATCCCGGACCTGGGAATGCCGTACGAGACCCGGCTGAGCCCCTATCTGGACGCCTCGCGGGAGAACGTGGTGGTCTGGGCCCGGTCCATGGGCATCCTGGACGAACTGCCGGGGCTGCCCGGGTCGGGCGTCTGGGACGAGCAGAAGATCCGCGCGTACGACCTGGCGCTGTGCTCGGCCGGCATCCACCCGGACGCCACGCTCGCCGAACTCGACATCACCTCGGGGTGGTTGGCGTGGGGGACGTACGGGGACGACCTGTTCCCCCTGCTGTACGGGCGGACCCTGGACCTCGCCGGGGCGAAGGCGGCCAACGACCGGCTGTCGCTGTTCATGCCGCTGGACGGCGAGCCGGTGCCGGTACCGGTGACACCGCTGGAGCGCGGGCTCGACGATCTGTGGCGGAGGACGGCCGGGCCGATGGCGGAGGACGCCCGGCGCAAGTTCCGCAAGGCCGTCGAGGACATGACGGCGAGCTGGCTGTGGGAGCTGGCCAACCAGGCGCAGGACCGGGTGCCCGACCCGGTCGACTACTTCGAGATGCGCCGCTTCACCTTCGGCTCGGACCTGACGATGAGCCTGTCGCGGCTCTCCCACGGGAACACGCTGCCGCCCGAGATCTACCGGTCGCGGCCGTTTCTGACCATGGAACGCGCGGCGATGGATTACGCGGCGCTGATGAACGACCTCTTCTCGTATCAGAAGGAGATTGAATTCGAAGGGGAGATGCACAACGGAGTTCTCGTTGTGCAGCACTTCCTGCAGTGTGGGGTGGAGCAGGCACGGGATGTCGTCGTCGATCTGATGAAGGCACGCATGGCCGAATTCCAGCACGTGCTGAGCGGGGAGATTCCCGAGCTGTGCGAGGAATTCGGGCTGGACGCGGCGGGGCGCGGAGTGCTGATGCATTACGCGGAGGAGCTGAAGAACTGGCTCTCGGGAATTCTGACCTGGCACGAGGGATGCGCGCGGTACCGGGAGGAGGATCTCGTACGGCACAACGCGCCGCCGGTTCCGCCTGCTCGGCCCGGGTGGGCCGGGCCCAGCGGGATCGGGACCTCGGCGGCGCGGGTCGGGGAGCTGTGGGCGGGGCGGATTTCTGTTGTGGGGTGAGGGGGTTTCCGCGCGGAACGGCGGGGCACGCGATCTTCTGTCAGGGAAACGCCTCAACAGGTAAGGGAGCGCGCACACCATGACCGCGCAGAAGAAGACCAAGGCCAAGGCCGATCAGGTCCAGGGCGCCGCGAAGGAAACCGCGGGAAAGCTCGTGGGCAATGAGCGACTCACCGCGGAGGGGCGCGCGCAGCGGGCCAAGGGGGATGGGCGGGAGTCGGTCGAGAAGGCGAAGGACGCGTTCAAGCGGTGAGGCTTGGCGGGTGGTAGGTGTGGGGTCGCCGCGTTTCAGCGCAGCGCGGTGATTTCGGGGCCACGGCCCGGCGGATTCTCCCCTTTCCGCCGGGGCGTGGTCCTTTTGTGTACGGGGGGCTGCGGGGCTGCGGTGGGGCTGTGCGTGTCCTTGCGGCATGGTCCCGGGGCTGCGGTGAAGCTCTGCTTGTGCCGTGCCCGGCACCTCGGTTGCCTGCGGCGCTCGCCCCGGTCCCGCCCCTTCACCTAAAGCGCTCTGCCGCGCGGCTTGAGTGTGGTTGCTCGCGCAGTTCCCCGCGCCCCTGATGGCATGCCCTCCGGGCAGCCATCCCCCTGCGGCGAAGCCGCCCCGCCCCCTTCCACCACCCCCGCCCCCCGGGGGCGGAACGGGCGGGCAAGGGGGCGGCCCGCCCGATCCGGGCCCGCCCCGGTACCGGCCCTCTCGCCACCGGCCGCACCCGAAGGCCCCTGCCCTGCCTAGAGCGCCCGGTCCCGGCCGTCCCAGTACGGCTCCCTCAAGCGGCGCTTGTAGAGCTTGCCGTTGGGGTCCCTCGGCATCGTGTCGATGAAGTCCAGCGTCTTCGGGCGCTTGAACGCTGCCAGGCGGCCCGCGCAGTGGTCGAGGATCGACGCCGCCAGGGTCTCCGACGGCGGTTCCGTCGGTTCGATCACCGCCTTGACCTCCTCGCCCCAGTCCCCGTGCGGGATGCCGAAGACGGCCGCGTCCGCCACTGCCGGGTGGGAGAGGAGGACGGCCTCGATCTCGGCGGGGTAGATGTTGACTCCGCCGGAGATGATCATGTCGATCTTGCGGTCACGCAGGAAGAGGTAGCCGTCCTCGTCGAGGATGCCCAGGTCGCCGACCGTGAAGAAGTCGCCGATGCGGTTCTTGCGGGTCTTCGCCTCGTCCTTGTGGTAGCTGAAGCCGCCCGTGTTCATCTTGAGGTAGACGGTGCCGAGTTCGCCCGGCGGGAGCCGGTTGCCGTCGTCGTCGAAGACGGCCAGTTCGCTGATCGGCCAGGCCTTGCCGACCGTCCCCGGCTTCTTCAGCCAGTCCTCGGCCGTGGCGAACGCCCCGCCGCCCTCGCTCGCCGCGTAGTACTCCTCGACGCAGTTGCCCCACCAGTCGATCATCGCCCGCTTGATGTGGTCCGGGCAGGGAGCCGCCCCGTGGATGGCGTGCCGCATGGAGGTGACGTCGTACGAGCGTCGTGTCTCCTCGGGGAGGGCGAGCAGACGGTGGAACTGGGTGGGGACCATGTGGGTGTGGGTGCAGCGGTGGGTGTCGATGAGGCGGAGCATGTCTTCGGGGGCCCACTTGTCCATGAGGACCAGGGGGTGACCGATGTGCAGGGCCGCGCCCGCGAATTGGAGGACCGCCGTGTGGTAGAGCGGTGAGCAGACCAGGTGGACGTTTCCGTCGAAGGGCTTGATGCCGAAGATGCCGAGGAAACCGCCCAGGTGGGCCTCCTCGGGCGGCTTGCCCTGGAGCGGGCGGCGGATGCCGCGCGGGCGGCCCGTCGTGCCGGACGTGTAGTTCATGACCCAGCCGAGCGTGCGGTCGGCGGGTGCCGACTCCGGTTGTCCGGCGAGGAGTTGGGAGTAGGGGCGGAAGCCGGGGATCTGGCCCACGGCGTAGCGGTGCGTGGTGGGGAGGTGGGCCTCGTCGGCGGCGGCCGTCGCCGTGTCGGCGAAGCGTTCGTGGGCGACGAGGACCTTCGCCGCGGAGTCGGAGACGATCCAGGCGATCTCCGGGCCGGTGAGGTGGTGGTTGACGGGGACCAGGTAGAAGCCCGCCTGGGAGGCGGCCAGGTAGGCGGTGAGGAATTCGACGCCGTTGGGGAGGACGACGGCGAAGGCGTCGCCCTGATGCAGGCCTGCTGCCCGGAGGCCGTGCACCAACTGGTTGGTGGCGGAGTGGAGTTGGGAGGACGTCCACTGCGTGCCGTCGGGGGCGGTGAGGACCGTGCGGTCGGGGGCTGCGGTGGCCTGGGCCCAGAAGCCGTTCGGGGGGTGCGCCGTGTCGGCGGCGGTCTCGGTCATGCGCGCTCAGCTCCTTCCGGCGATGCGGTTGAGGCGGGTGACTGCCTTCTCGAAGCTGCGGGTGAGGTCGTCGAAGACGGCCTGGACGCTGCGTTCGGAGGTCATCCGGCCGACGATCTGGCCGACCGGGGTGCCGAGGAGGGGTTCCACTTCGTACTTCTGGATACGGGAGTTGGCCTCGGCGACGAGGAGGCCCTGGAGCGGCATGGGGAGCGTGCCGGGGCCGTCCGGGTCGTCCCAGGCGTCAGTCCACTCGGTGCGCAGCTGGCGGGCGGGCTTGCCGGTGAGGGCGCGGGAGCGGACCGTGTCGCCGGAGCCCGCGGCGAGGAGTTTCGCGGTGAGGGCGCGGGAGTGCAGGTCAGCCTCCTCGGTGGTGAGCCAGAGGGAGCCGAGCCAGGCGCCCTGCGCGCCGAGGGCGAACGCGGCGGCGATCTGCTCGCCGCTGCCGATGCCTCCCGCGGCGAGGACCGGCAACTCCCCCACCGCGTCGACGACTTCGGGAACCAGGACCATGGTGGCGATCTCGCCGGTGTGGCCGCCCGCCTCGTAGCCCTGCGCGACGATGATGTCGATCCCGGCTTCCGCGTGCCGCCGTGCGTGTTTGGGGCTTCCGGCGAGGGCGGCGACCAGGACGTCGTGGGAGTGGGCGCGGGCGACGACGTCGGCGGGCGGGGAGCCCAGCGCGTTGGCGAGGAGTTTGATCGGGTAGTCGAAGGCGACGTCGAGCTGGTTGCGGGCGACCTGCTCCATCCAGCCGGTGATGCGCCAGCCGGACGCCTCGCCCTCGGCGAGTTCCGGGACGCCGTGCTTCGCGAGGATCTCGCGGACGTACGCCCGGTGGCCCTCGGGGATCATGGCTTCGACCTCGGCCTCGGTGACGCCCTCGACCTTCTTGGCGGGCATCACCACGTCCAGGCCGTAGGGCTTGCCGTCGGTGTGCGCCTCCAGCCAGTCGAGGTCGCGGGCGAGGTCGTCGGGGGCGGTGTAGCGGACCGCGCCCAGTACGCCGAATCCGCCCGCCCGGGTGAGGGCCGCCGCCACCGCGGGGAACGGCGTGAAGCCGAAGATGGCGTGCTCGACTCCCAGTTTCTGGCTCAGCTCCGTCTTCATGGGCGGCAGGATGCCGCAGGAGGGCGGAGAGCGGAAGGGATTTTCTGATGCTGCGTCAGATTCTTGGGGGCGGTCGGGACCGTTGACACGGGCGGTGCGCTTTGGCCTGCTGGTGACCATGGCTGAGGATGATGCGCACACAGACGGCAGTGGCGGTCGCGGCGACGGTCACCGAGGTACGAGCACGGGCCTGGGGCGACGGCACTTCGCGGGCGGGGCCCTGGCCCTGGGAGGTGCGTTGATGGTGGGCCCGATTCCCGCGGCGCAGGCGGCGGGAGGCGAGGGAGCAGCGGCTGCGGGTGGCGCCGGGCGGACCCGGCCGACGCTGCGGTACGGGTCGGCGGCGCGCGCCGGGCTGCTGCCCGAGCACCTGGAGCGCGTGGTCGCGGAGGCGAAGCGGTTCCTGGGGCCCTCCCCGAAGTACCCGTGGTACGCGGGTGCGGTGGTGCTGGCCGGGCGCGGCGGCACGGTCGCGCTGCACGAGCCGGTGGGCATGGCGGTGCGCTACGCGGCGTACGACGAGAAGACGGACACTGCGGTGGAGTTCCCGCCGGAGCGGCAGATCGCGATGGCCAGGGACACGGTGTTCGACCTGGCGTCGGTGTCGAAGCTGTTCACGTCGATGCTGGCGGTGCAGCAGATCGAGCGGGGCGCGCTGGAGCTGGAGGCGAAGGTCGCCTCGTACCTGCCGGAGTTCGGTGCGGCGGGCAAGGCGGAGATCACCGTACGGCAGTTGCTCACGCACACCTCGGGGTTCCGGGCGTGGATTCCGCTGTACTCGCAGCCGACCCGGGAGGGGAAGCTGAGGATGCTGTGGAACGAGGTCCCGGCGAGCCCGCCCGGGACGGTCTACCTCTACTCGGACCTCAATCTGATCTCGCTCCAGCTCGTTCTGGAGAAGATCACCGCTCGCGCTTTGGATGCCCTGCTCCACGACGAGATCACTGCTCCACTCGGGATGCACCGCACTCGCTACAACCCGCCCGCCTCCTGGAAGCCGAAGATCGCCGCCACCGAGGACGCCCGCAAGCCCTGGTCGGGGCTCGACCGGGGGCTGGTCTGGGGTGAGGTGCACGACGAGAACGCGTTCAGCTTCGACGGCGTCGCCGGGCACGCCGGGGTCTTCTCCACCGCCTGGGACCTCGCGATCCTGGCCCGCACCCTCCTCAACGGCGGCGTCTACGGCCGCGCCCGCATCCTGAAGCCGGAGTCCGTGGAGCTGATGTTCACGGACTTCAACACCGCCTTCCCCGGCGACGAGCACGGCCTCGGCTTCGAGCTCTACCAGCACTGGTACATGGGCGCGATGGCCACCCCGCGCACCGCGGGCCACACCGGTTTCACCGGCACCAGCCTGGTCATCGACCCGACGACGGACTCCTTCCTGATCCTGCTGGGCAACTCCGTCCACCCGGTGCGCAGTTGGCGCTCCGGTTCGGCACCCCGGGTGGCGACGGCGGACGCGATGGCCCGCGCGGTCGCGGTGCGCCCGGCACACGGACGTACCGCCTGGTTCTCCGGCATGGCCTCCGCGACCACGGCCACCCTCGCCCTGCCCGCGCTGCGGCTGGGCTCGGACCGGGGACTGTTCCGCTGCGACCTGTGGTGGGACACCGAGCCCACGGCGGACACGCTCACGCTGGAGGCGTCGGCGGACACGGGCGCGAGCTGGCGGGCGGTGCCGTTCACGACCGTACGGAAGGGGGAGCGGCCCGAGCCGCATCCCGGCGGGACGGTCACGGGGTGGTCGGGCCGGGTCTGGCACCGCGCGGGCGCGGACCTCGCACCGTACGAGGGGAAGGACGTCGTGCTGCGCTGGCGGTACACGACGGAGGTGCGTTACGTCGGGCGCGGGGTGTACGTCGACGGGCTGCGGGTCGAGGACGGGCACCGGACGGTATTCGACGAGGCCCGTTCCCGGGACGCCGCCCGCATCGTGGCACAGGGCTGGACGGCGTCCCGGGACTGACGGAGCTTCGGGGAGCGGGGTCGGCGGGCGTCCCGGGGCACAGCCGAACCCGTCAGCGGCGGCGGCGCAGGAGCAGCACCGAGGCCCCGAGCACCGCCGCCGCACCCAGCACGTTCCTTCCGCCGATCGTCCGGAAGCCGCCCCGCGACTGGAGGGAGAGCACCGCGCCGCGCGACTGCGCGGACAGCAGCGAGCCGACGCTCTGGTACGAGCCCATGGAGAAGCAGGACAGCGCCGATCCGATCGACCCGAACGACAGGGCGCTGCCCACCGACCCGATGGACAGCACGGAACCGACGGACCCGATGGACAGCACCGAGCCCTCGGAGCCGATCGACAGCAGGGAGTCCTTCGACCAGGCGGAGAGCGTGGAGGAGTGCGGGGACTTGTGCCTCTTCAACGGTTTTGACATGCGGTCATCCTGCCCCGGAAGGGCTGCTTCCGGGTAGCGCCGCCACGGAAGGCGCTACCGCCCCAGCACCGCCATCGCCGCGTTGTGCCCGCCGATCCCGCTGACGCCGCCGCCGCGTACCGAACCGGCCCCGCACATCAGCACGTTGGGGTGCGCGGTGGCCACTCCCCACCGGTCGCCGGGCCCGGCCGCGTACGGGAAGGTCAGGTCGCCGTGGAAGATGTGGCCGCCCGGCATCCGCAGGTCCCGCTCCAGGTCGAGGGGGGTCTTGGCCTCGATGCAGGGGTCGCCGTTCGCGTCCGCGGCCAGGCAGGCGGCGATCGGCTCGGCGAGGTGGTCGTCGAGCCGGGCGAGGGTGGTGCGCAGGAGTTCGGCGCGGGCCGCGGCGTTGTCGGCGGCGAAGAGGCGGGCGGGGGTGTGCAGGCCGAAGAGGGTCAGGGTGTGGTGGCCGCCGGCCACGAGCTCGGGGCCCAGGATCGAGGGGTCGGTGAGGGAGTGGCAGTAGATCTCCGAGGGCGGCGCGCTCGGCAGCCGCCCGGCCGCCGCCTGTGTGTACGCCACGCGCAGCTCCTCGTACCCCTCCCCCACGTGGAAGGTGCCGGAGAACGCGTCGCGCGGGTCGACGGAGGGGTCCCGGAGCTTCGGCAGCCGCTTCAGCAGCATGTTCACCTTGAACTGGGCGCCTTCGGGCGGCGGCGCGAAGGGCGTGCCCTGCTCGCCGAGCAGGCGGCCGAGGTGGTGCGGCGCCGCGTTGACCAGGACATGCCCGGCGCCGACGGTGCCGGTCGCCCCCTCGCTCGTGCGGTACGAGACCTCCGCGCGGACCCCGTCGGTCTCCACGCGGGTGACGTCGTGGCCGGTGCGGAGGGTGGCCCCGGCCGTGCGGGCGGCGTGGGCGAGGGCGTCGGTGAGGGCGCCCATGCCGCCGACGGGGACGTCCCAGTCGCCGGTTCCGCCGCCGACGACGTGGTAGAGGAAGCAGCGGTTCTGGACGAGTGAGGGGTCGTGCGCGTCGGCGAAGGTGCCGATCAGCGCGTCGGTGAGCACCACGCCCCGGACCAGGTCGTGCGCGAAGGTCTCCTCGATCGCGACGCCGATCGGCTCCTCGAAGAGCATCCGCCAGGCCACCGGGTCGTCGACGCGGCGGCGCAGCTCGTCGCGGGTGGGCAGGGGTGCGGTGAAGGTCGGGAAGACCCGCTCGGCGACCCGGCGCAGCCGCCCGTAGAACTCCTCCCAGGCCCGGAACTCGTCCTCTCCCCCGGTCAGTTCCGCGAACGAGGCCCGCGTACCGGAACCGCCGACCAGCAGTCCGCCGTCTCCCTTGGGGGTGTACGAGGAGATTGTCCGCTTCCGGACGTCGAACGAGAGTCCGAGGTCGCGCACAATGGCTGCGGGGAGGAGAGACACGAGATACGAGTAGCGCGAGAGCCGGGCGTCCGTACCGGGAAAGGGGCGGGCGGACACGGCCGCGCCGCCGGTGGCGTCGAGGCGCTCCAGCAGGAGCACCGAGCGACCGGCGCGGGCGAGGTAGGCGGCGGCGACGAGACCGTTGTGACCGCCACCGACGATCACGACGTCGTACGAGGAACGCAGCGGCGAGGGCATCGGCCGGGACATCGACATGGCCGGACCCTATGCGGTGCGTCACAGGTGCGACAGGGGGCGGTGACACAGATGGCCGTGGAGCGGCAGGAGTACAGACCGGGCGGGGACGATCCGGAGGGGGGCCGCTTTGTGCCACCTCGTCCGTATAGGGAAAATCAGGAGGTGACCTACCCGGAGCCTCCCACCCCGACCCACGACGACCGACGTCCGGACGCGTCCCTGAGCGCGACGCCGCTGCACACGACGCCGCTGCGGACGACGCCGTTGAACGCGTCCGCGGACTGGCGGCAGCGCGCGCGGACCTTCGCCACCCCGGCGGCGGCCGTCGCCGTGCTGATCGTCATCGCCCTGCTGGGCATGGGCATCGTGTCCCGCGACACGGGCGAACTGCGGATACCCGGCGCCGGGACGACGACGCTGCTGCGTTCGGTCTTCCTGGCCGCCCTCTTCCTGCACGCCGGCGAGATCGTCGGGCACCGGATGGCGCGCACGGTGCCGGGTGCTCCGGAGGTCCGGCCACCCATGTGGGGGATCGCGCTGTCGCTGGCCGGGGCGGCGGCCTCGTTCGGCCAGATCGTCCAGATGGCCGACTACAGCGGGCTGACCTTCACCGAGACGTACGCGACCGAGCCGGGCGGCATGCTGCTGCTCCAGGCGAACGCGTTCCTGGCGGCGGCCGCGTGCACCTGGCTCCTCAAGAAGCCGGTCTGGGCGCTGCTGCCCCTGGCGGCGGTGATCTTCTCCGAGGCGGTGCGCGCACACCCCGAGCAGGACACCCCCGAGATCGGCATCCTCCTCACCACGATCCACCTGACGGCCTCGGCGCTGTGGACGGGCGGGCTGGTCTACGCCCTGCGAGCGATGCACCAGTGGCGTGCGCGCCCGGACGCCGAACCGGGGGCGGGCCGCCGTCTGCTGGCCCGGTACGCCCGGCTGGCGGCCTTCCTCTATGTGGCGCTGGCGGTCACCGGCACGTTCAGCACGCTGCGCCGCCTGCCGCTGGAGAACATCTTCGTCACGGCGTACGGCCGCACCCTGCTGGTCAAGCTGGCCCTCTTCGCCATCGTCAGCGTGCTGGCCCTGATCGCCCGTTCCCGCCTGCACCGCAAGCAGTCGGCGCACCGCCGGGTGGACCCGGACGGTGCGGCGAAGGCGGCGCGGGCGGAGGTCGTGATGCTGGTGGGCGTGGTGGCGGTCTCCGCCCTGCTGACGGTGGTTCCGACGCCGACGTGGTAGCCGCAGGCCGGGGCCTTGCCGGGGGCCGGGGCCTTGCCGGGGGAGGCTACCCCCGGCCCCGCCGGAGTGCCGCCACCCGGCGGTAGATCTCCGCCGCCTCCGCGCCCCTGCCCAACTGCTCCAGGCACTGGGCCTCGTCGTTCCGGCTGGCGAGCGCGTCCGGATGGTCCGCCCCCAGCACCCGTTCCCGTGACCGTGCCACCTCCCGGTACACCGCCAGCGCGTCCGCCCACCGGCCGAGCCAGCCGAGCCCCACGGCGACCTCGCGCCGCGAGACCAGCGTGTCGGGGTGGTCGGGCCCCAGCACCCGCTCCCGGATCGCGCACACGTCGCGCGCCTCGGCGAGGGCCTCCTCCCAGCGGGCGAGGCGCCCGAGGTTGACCCCGAGCCCGTGCCGCGCCCGCAGGGTCTCCGCGTCGGCGGGGCCGCCGGTGCGCGTCCGGTCGTCGACCAGGTCCCGGTAGAGCTCCAGCGCCTCGGCGCTGCGTCCCAGCCGCCCCAGGCAGATCCCGACCTCGTACCGTGCCGAGAGCGTGTCCGGGTGGTCGGCGCCGAGCGCCTGCGCCCGTGCCGTCGCGACCTCCCGGTACGTCTGGAGGGCTTCCGTCCACCGGCCGAGCTGCCCGAGCGCGTACGCCACTTCGTACCGGGTGACCAGCGTGTCCGGGTGCGTGGCGCCCAGCACGCGGGCCCGCGCCGCCGCGACGTCCCGCGCCATCCGGTACGAGTCCTCCAGCCGGCCCAGCCGACTGAGGTTGAAGGCCAGGTTGTGTCGACATCTCAACGTGTCGACATGATCGGGGCCCATCGTCCGCTCCCGTGCCGTGAGCACCGCCGCGTACACCTGGTGGGCGTCGAAGTGCCGGCCGAGCTGTCCCAGGACGTATGCGGTCTCCTGCCGGGCGGCGAGGGTCTCCGGGTGCTCGGCGCCCATCGTCCGGGTGCGCCCCTCGGTGACCTTGGTGAACTCGCGCAGGGCGTCCGCGGCCCGGCCCGTGCGGCTGAGCGTGAAGCCCACCTCGTAGTGGCTGGCCAGGGTGTCGGGGTGGTCGGGTCCCAGCGCGTGCTCCCGTTCGGCGGCGACCGAGCGGTGCACCTCGCCCGCCTCTTCCCAGCGGCCGAGGCGGCCCAGGCTGAGGCCCGCGTTGTGCCGGTTGTCGAGGACCTCCAGGACCTCGGGCGGCGGAGTGGGCCGTTCGGTGCGGGGCGGGGGCACCGGGGCCGCGCGCAGGCCGCCGCCGCTGGTCCACTCCCCCGTCAGCCCGGCCGCCGGGTCGCCGTGCGCGGGGGTGAGCGTGCCGGTGCCGCCCGCCTTGTGACCGGTGGTCATGCCGCGCGTCCAGGAGGGCAGCCGGGGTGCGCGGCTCGGCGGCTGCTCGGGCTGTTTGGCGGGCGGGCGCAGTTCGGGCGGCGCGGCGGCGAGGACGGTGGCGGGGTGCCCGGCGAGGGCGACGCCGGACGGGCCGGTCCGCCCGTCGCTGAGCCGCCGCCCGAGCGCCTTGGCGTCGGCGGGCCGCTCGTCGGGGGTCTTGGCCAGCAGGTCGAGCACTATCCGGTCGAAGAACTCGGGCAGTTCCTCCCGGTGGCTGCGCGGCGGTTCGGGTGCGGTGTCGCGGTGCCCGACGAGCACCGCCCAGGCGTCGTCCAGGTCGAAGGGCGGCACGCCGGTGGCGATCTCGTACAGCACGCACCCCAGCGAATACAGGTCGCTGCGGTGGTCCACATTCACCCCGCTGATCTGCTCGGGCGACATGTAGTGCGGGGTGCCCATGGCGATGCCGGTGCCGGTGAGGCGGGAGGTGAAGCCGATGTCGTGGCCCAGGCGCGCTATGCCGAAGTCGCAGATCTTCACGGTTCCGTCGGCGAGCCGCATGATGTTGGCGGGCTTCAGGTCGCGGTGGACGATGCCCTGTTCGTGGGTGTACGCGAGGGCCCAGGCGACCTGTTCGGCGATGTCGACGACGTCGTGGACGGGCAGCGGGTGCTGCTTGTTGTCCTCCAGGAGCTGGCTGAGGTTGCGCCCCTCCAGCAACTCCATCACCAGGTACAGCACGCCTTCGTACTCGCCGAAGTCGTGGACGACGGTGACGCCCCGGTGCTGGAGGGCGGCCGCCACCCGGGCCTCACGCCTGAAGCGCTCCCGGAGCACCCCGGAGATCTGCTGGTCGTGCTGGGTGCCGATGGGCTTGAGGCACTTGACCGCGACCCGTCGTCCGAGCGATTCGTCGCGGGCACGCCACACCTCGCCCATGCCCCCGCGCCCGATCAGGTCGAGCAGCCGGTACCGGCCCTGGATCAGCCTGGTGTCCGCCATCTCCTGCTGTCGCCCCCGTCAATTCCGCTGCGCCCTCCCCGGCCCGTCAAGTATGGCCGCCTGCGCCTTGAGTTTGTACGGGGCGGGGCGGCTGCCGGGGCCCAGGCGGGCAACTGCCTTCAAGATGTGACCTGGTGGGAGCTGCCAGCGGAGCTGGGAGGGAATCGCGCGCAGGAAGTTCCCGGTGGCGCGCAGTTGACGGTCCGCCGCCCGGACGCCGGGTCCCGGCCTGCCGTACAGCGCGTGGGCGAACGGGGGCAGCGATGCGTACGCGACGGAAGCGACCCGCCTCCAGACGAGCTCGCGCGCCGGTACGAGGGCGGGGTGCACCGGTGGCCTGCGCAGGAAGGCGTCCACGGTACGGGCGTCCTCGCCGCCCGCCAGGACGGGCCGCACGGCGGCGAAGTAGGCCGCAAGCCCGGCCGTGCCGGACGGGACGTCGGCCGGGTCGAGGCCGACCAGGCGGGCGCTCTCGCGGTGTTCGTCGACATAGGCGTCGGCCTGGGCGTCGCTCAGCGGCAGCCCGGAGCGGCGGGCGACCGAGAGGTAGCTGTCGATCTCCGCGCAGTGCACCCAGAGCAGCAGCTCCGGGTCGTCGACGCCGAGCAGCCGGTGGATCTTCCGGACGCGCGCCCCGGCCCGCTCGGCGGCCTCCGTCGTCCCGTAGGTGGTGGTGCCGACGAAGTTCGCGGTGCGCATCAGCCGCCCCCAGGCGTCCTCCATGAAGGTGCTGTTGATCAGGACGCCGCGCACGGCGACGGGATGCAGGGCCTGGAGGTAGAGGGCGCGGACCCCGGCGATCCACATCATCGGGTCGCCGTGCACCTGCCAGGTGACGGAGGAGGGCCCGAAGAGGCCGGGGTCGGCTCCGGTGTAGGTGGGCGCGCCCGCCCGCGGGAAGGTCATTCCCGCACGCTAACGCCGGACCCTCGGCATCCCCAGTCCGATCCAGGAAATGATCTCGCGCTGGATCTCGTTGTTGCCGCCGCCGAAGGTGAAGATCACGGCGGAGCGGTAGCCGCGTTCCAGCTCGCCGTGCAGGACGGCGCCGGTGGAGCCCTCCTTGAGCGGGCCCGCCGCGCCGACGACCTCCATCAGCCAGCCGTAGGCGTCCCGGCGGGCCTCGGAGCCGTACACCTTGACGGCGGAGGCGTCCTGCGGGGTGAGGGTGTTGTTCTGGACGGCGTTGACCATTCTCCAGTTGAGGAGCTTCATCGCGTCGAGCTTGGTGTGGGTGCGGGCGAGGCGGCCGCGCACCCAGTTCAGGTCGATGACGCGGCGGCCGTCGGAGAGCGTGGTGTCCATGGCCCAGCGCTGCACGTCGTGCAGGGCGCGGACGGCCATGGTGCCGTGGGCGGCGAGGGTGACGCGTTCGTGGTTGAGCTGGTTGGTGATGAGCCGCCAGCCCTTGTTCTCCTCGCCGACGCGGCGGGAGACGGGGACGCGGATGTTCTCGTAGTAGCTGGCGGTGGTGTCGTGCGAGGCGAGGGTGTTGATGAGGGTGCAGGAGTAGCCGGGGTCGCTGGTGGGGACCAGGAGCATGGTGATGCCCTTGTGGGGCGGGGCGTCCGGGTCGGTGCGCACGGCGAGCCAGACCCAGTCGGCGGTGTCGCCGTTCGTGGTCCAGATCTTCTGGCCGTTGACGAGGTAGTGGTCGCCGTCGCGGACCGCCTTCGTCTTCAGGGCCGCGAGGTCGGTGCCCGCGTCGGGCTCGCTGTAGCCGATCGCGAAGTCGAGTTCGCCGGAGAGGATCTTGGGGAGGAAGTACGCCTTCTGCTCGTCGGTGCCGAACTGCATGATCGTCGGCCCGACGGTGTTGAGGGCCATCAGCGGCAGCGGGACGTTGGCCTGGGCGGCCTCGTCGAAGAAGACGTACTGCTCCATGGGGCTCAGCCCGCGCCCGCCGTACTCCTTCGGCCAGCCCACCCCGAGCCAGCCGTCCGCGCCGAGGCGGCGGATCGTCTCGCGGTAGAACCGCTTCTGGGCGGCGGGGTCGCCGTAGCGAGCCCGGGCATGGGCCTCGTCGGGGACCAACTCGGCGAAGTAGGCGCGCAGTTCGGTGCGCAGTCGCTGCTGTTCGGGGGTGTAGGCGAGGTGCACGGGCCCTCCAGGCGTGTGGCACGGGGTTCCGGCGGCGGCGCACACAGTAGAACGTGTTGCAGGAATGCGGAAGGGGAGGGGCGGGTGGGGGTGCGTCTCCGGTGCGGGCTTGTCCGGTGCACGGCCGTCAGGCGTACGGCCTGTCAGATGTACGGCCGTCAGGTGTACGAGGCCGACTCGACCAGGTCCAGCGCGTCCGCCAGGCTGTGCGGCCGGTGCACGCCCTCGCTGGGCGCGGTGCGCGACCAGCCCGGGCCCGCGGCCAGTACCGCCGGGTGGGTGCGGGCGCCCCGGATGCCGCGCGCGGTGGAGCGGACCAGGCCGAGGACGGCCCGGTCGGCGGTGGGTCGGGTCTGGGACCACAGGACGACGGCACGCGGGCCCGTGCGGCGCACGGCCTCCGAGAGCGCGTGCAACGGCACGGCCGCCCCGAACATCCTTACCGGGAGCCCCCGTTCGGCCAGCGCCGCGGCGAGGGCCTCCAGGGCGAGGGTGTGCAACTCGCCGGGCAGGCACGCCAGGAGCACCGGCCGTTCGGCGTCGCCGGGGTCCTTGACGTCGGCGTTGCGGCGCAGGGCGGTGGAGATGTGCCAGGACAACAGGTGCTCCGCCTCCACGTACCGCTCGCCCGTGGCGTCGCCCGACGTGGCCCAGGTGCGGCCGATGGCGCGCAGGGCCGGGGCCATCGCGCCCTCCCAGGAGCCGATCAGGCCGTGGGAGTGCACGGTCGCGGTGAGCAGGCTGTCGATGAGCGGGGAGTCCAGGCGCACGGCGGCGTTGCGCAGGCCGCGCACGGTGCGGACGGGGATGCCGGAGGACGGGGGGCGGGGGGCGGGGATCTCGACGCGGGGGTCGGCCGGGGCGAGTGCGGGTGGCTTCGGCGCACTGTCACGGGCCAGCCTGGCGGCCTCGGCCGGGGGGACGCCGCGTGCGGTGAGGGCGCACATGCGCTCCAGGAGGTCGACGTCGGCCGGGGCCCAGCGGCGGTGCCTGCCGTCGTCGCGGACCGCGGGGCCGATGCCGTAACGGCGGTCCCAGGAGCGCAGGGTGGTGGGGGCGACTCCGAGGCGGCGCGCGACGTCTCCGGTGGTCAGTCCCGGGCTCGGGGCGGGGGCGGACGCACGGGGGGTCGTGGTGCTCGCGCGGGGGATCGTCGTGCTGTCGTTCGTGGGCCGACTGCCGTTCATGGGCCGACGATACGACGCACGAGCGATGCGAGTTGCCGGGTTTGCGCAACTGCGGGAAAGCTGGGCGGCGCAGGAACGGCAGCCGGGTCCACGGCCCGCGCCTCCTCCGCCGCCGGCGTTGCGGAGGACGTGCGGGGGCACCCATGCGGGGAGCACGAGAGTGGCCCGGGCTGCGGGTGGTGTCACGGGCGGATGATCGGCCGCCCGTGACCCGCCGAACACCGTCCGGTGGGGGTGTGGGGTTTCCGCCCCTCCGCCCCGGTGGGGTGTGGCTGCTGGTGTTGTGTTCCGGGGCCGAACCCTTTTGCTCGCTACGGCGGGGGTCTGATGCGTGCCGGGCCCGGCACCTCGGTTGCCTGCGGCGCCGCCCCAGGCCCGCCCCTTCACCTAAAGCGCTTGGCCGCGTGGCTGGGTGGGTGGCTGGTGTCTTGCGCAGTTCCCCGCGCCCCTTACGGTGTTCCACTCGCCCGGCGGTCAGCGTTGAGCGCTCTCACTCGTACGGCGGTGTCCGGTCGCCCCTGTGGAGTGCTCGCCGGAGCATGACGATGCGCTCACTTCATCGACTCCGGAGGAATCCATGACCACCGTCCGTGACCTGATGACCCCCGACGTCCGGTCCATTCCGGCCACCGAGACGCTCGACCGGGCCGCCCAGCTCATGCGCGAGCACCACATCGGCGCCCTGCCCGTCGAGGGCAGCGACGGCGCGCTCACCGGGATCGTCACCGACCGTGACATCGTCGTGAAGTGCATCGCGGCCGGTCACGACCCGTCGAAGAAGACCGCGGGCGACCTCGCCGAAGGTGAGCCGGTGTCCGTCGACGTCTCGGCGGACGCCGACGAGGCCGTGCGGGTCATGAGCGACGCCCGCATCCGGCGGCTGCTGGTGCTGGAGAACGGTTCGCCGGTCGGCATGGTCACCGAGGCCGACCTCGCGCGGGCGCTGCCCGCCGACCAGCTCGTGACCTTCGTCAGCGCCGTGTACGCCGGGCGCTGATCTCGGCGTACGGACACGTGTGCCCCGCCCGACGTCGCGTCCGGGCGGGGCACAGGCGTGTCGCGGCGGATCAGGGCAGCTCGCCCTCGATGGCAGCGCGGCCCTCCTTCTCCAGCCGCTTGCGCGCCCACTCCAGGTTCTCCGGCGTCACGTCGCGGCCCGATGCCAGCACCAGGTCCTCGGGGGTCGCGTCGTCGCTGCCGCCGCTGTGCAGCAGGCTGTCGGGGGTCACTTCCGACGGGTCGGGGCCTTGGTCGCTCATGCCGTCTCCTTGCGCTGGTCGGGTTCCCGCTTGGCTCGATTCTTGTGCCGGTCCGCGCGCTCCGCACCTTCGGGATGCGTACTCCGTCCGGGTGAGGCAGCGTGAGGTCATGAGCGACACGTACGACACCGACGGCGACCTCCCCGAGGACGACGGGGTGCTGGACGCCCAGGACTCCCTGATCACGGACCGGCTCGACTACGACCCCCTCGACACCGGCATCGACCCACCGGACCACTGGTCGCCCGCCGAGTCCTTCGGCACGACCGCCGAGGAGGCCAGGCGCGGCGAGTCCCTCGACCAGCTGCTCGCCGAGGAGGAACCCGATCTTCCGCAGCCCTCGGGGGACGAGTTCGGCGAGGAGTACGCCGATGAGCTGGATCTGGATCCGTCGGACGACCTGTGAACGCGGACGACCCGTGAACGCGGTGGCGTTCGCGAGTTCAGGTGAACATGTCCGGTGACAACTGAAATGTCCATGTCCGCCCTGTACGGTGCCGGGCATGAACGGGGTACGGGGCTCGCGCCCCCTCGATGAATCCGGCACGTTCGGGGCCGAGTTGAGGCGCCTGCGGGGCGAGCGCGGCATGTCGCTCACCGCACTGGCACGGGCCATCCACTACAGCAAGGGCTACCTCAGCAAGATCGAGACCGGCGGCAAACCGCCCACCAGCGACGTCGCCCGCCGCTGTGACGAAGTGCTGGGCGCCGACGGCGCGTTGCTGCGGCTCGTGCCGGAGGTTCCGGCGGCGCGCAGGGCCTCGTCCGTGGCCGTCGAGCCACCGACGGCCCTGCCGCCCAGGGCGCTTGACGCGGCCGAGTGCCCGTACCGGGGGCTCGCCTCCTTCGACGTGCAGGACGCGCGGTGGTTCTTCGGGCGGGAGCGGGCCACCGCCGCTCTGTTGGGCAAGCTGGCGGAGCGTGCCGGGGTCGGGCCGCTCGTGGTGGCGGCGCCCTCGGGTGCGGGGAAGTCGTCGTTGCTGCGGGCCGGTCTGGTGCCCGCGCTGCGGCGCGGGGAGCTGCCGGTGCCGGGGTCGTGCGCGTGGACGGTGGCGCTGTGCACGCCCACGGCGCACCCGGTGCGGGAGTTGCTGCGGTGCGTGGGGGACGCGGTCGGCGCAACGGTGGGGGAGGTCGGGCGGCTCGCCGAGGACTTGCGTGCGCAAGGGGTGGGGGGCGAGGGACGGCGGCTCGTTCTTCTGGTCGACCAGTTCGAGGAGGCCTTCGCCCTCTGCGCCGACGCGCGCGAGCGGCTCGCCTTCGTCGAGGCCCTGTGCGCGCTCGCCGGGCCCGGCGGTCCGACCGTCGTGGTGCTCGGGCTGCGGGCCGACTTCACCGGGCGGTGTCTCGAAGTGCCCGCCCTGGTGCCCGTGTTCACCCACGGTCTGTTCGCCCTCGGGCCGATGTCCGCCGGTGAGCTGCGGGAGGCGGTCGCCCGGCCCGCCGACCGGTGCGGGCTGGTCCTGGAGCCGGGGCTGGTGGAGTTGTTGCTGCGCGACGTGGGGGCCGACGGTGCGGCGGGGTGTGCGCCGGACGCGGCCGGTGCGCTGCCACTGCTCGCGCACGCCCTGCGGGTGACCTGGCAGCACCGCACCGGGCGCACCCTCACCGTCGCCGGGTACGAGCGGACCGGCGGCATCCGCGGGGCCGTCGCGCTGAGCGCGGAGGAGGTGTTCACCGGACTGCTGCCCAGCGAACGCGACATGGCCCGGCGCCTGTTGGTGCGGCTGGTGCACCTCGGGGACGACGGCAGCGAGTCGCGGCGGCGCAGCGGGCGGGAGCGGCTGCTGGCCCGGCTGCCCGACCCGGGCGGCGCGCAGGCCGCGCTGGACGCGTTCGTCGCGGCCCGGCTGCTCACGGCGGGGCAGGACTGCGTGGAGATCACGCACGAGGCCCTGCTGCGGGCCTGGCCCCGGCTGCGGGACTGGATCGACGCCGACCGGGCGGGCCTGCTGCTGCGCCAGCAGCTCACCGCGTCGGCCACCGAGTGGGTACGGGCCGACCGCGACCCGGCGCTCCTCCCCCGGGGTTCGCGGCTGCGCAAGGTCGCCGCGTGGGCCGAGCAGCGCGACGCCCGGATCGAACTGGGGCCCGCCGAGGCCGAGTTCATCGCGGCCGGGCGGGCGGAGGAGCGGGCCAGGCAGCGCACCGAGACGCTCCGGGTGCGCACCCGCCGGGTGCTGCTGGGCACGCTCGCGGTGCTGCTGGTGCTGGCGGTCGGGGCGGGCACGGTGGCGTACGAACAGCGTGAACGCGCCTACCAGGAGCGGCTGACGGCCCAGTCGCAGGCCATGGCGGTACGGGCCCAGACGCTCGCCGCCGGGCGGCCGGAGGAGGCGATGCGCCTGGCCCTGCGCGCGTACCGGGCCGCCCCCACCGTGGAGGCGCGCGGCGCGCTGCTGAGCACGCAGGCGCAGCCCTTCGCGGGGCGTCTCAGGGGGCACAGCGGGCCGGTGAACGCGGTGGCCTTCGCCCCGGACGGGCGGACGCTGGCGTCGGGCGGCAACGACGGCACCGTACGGCTGTGGGGAGGGGCGGGGCACCGGCGTCCGCTCGCCGTGCTGACGGGGCACGGCGGGCAGGTGCTGGGGCTCGCGTTCAGCCCGGACGGGCGGGTCCTCGCGTCGGCGGGGGCGGACGGGACCGTACGGCTGTGGGGTGTACGGGACCACCAGGGGGCCGGGACGCTGCTCGGGCACGGGGGTGCGGTGCGGGCGGTGGCGTTCGCCCCGGACGGCCGCTCCCTGGTGACCGGCGGCGCGGACCGCACCGTACGCCTGTGGGACGCGCGGCGGCACACGCTGCGCGCGACGTGGCACGGTCACACCGATGTGGTGATGGCGGTCGCCTGGTCGCCGGACGCGCGGCGTGTGGCGTCGGCGGGCATGGACCGGACCGTGCGCCTGTGGAACACGCAAGAGGGCACACAGACGGAGAAGCCGGCACCGGCACTGGTGCTCGCGGGGCACAGCGACGGGGTGCTCTCGGTGGCCTGGTCGCCGGACGGCGAGCAGATCGCCTCCGGCAGCGCGGACCGCACCGTGCGCCTGTGGGACGCACGGCGGCGACAGCTGCGGCAGGTGCTGGCGGGGCACAGCGACGACGTCAACGCGGTGGCGTACTTCCGGGACGGGACCACCGTCGTGAGCACCGGCGGTGACGGCACCGCGCGCCTGTGGGACGTGGCGAGCAGGCGCACCGTGGCGACGCTGTCGGGGCACACCGACTACGTGCTGGGGGTGGCCGTCGGGAACGGCACCGTGCTGGCGACGGCGGGCTTCGACGGCACGGTGGTGCGCTGGGACCTGGGGCGGGCGGCGCTCGTCACGCATCCCTTCGCGGAGTCCTGGCAGCCCGCGTTCTCGCCGGACGGGCACTGGCTGGCCTCCGCGAGCGGCGATCGTACGGTGAAGCTGTGGGACGCCCGCGCGCACCGGCCCCGGGGCTCGCTCGACGGGCACACCGGGTCGGTGTTCCAGGTGGTGTGGTCGCCGGACGGGCGGCGGCTCGCCTCGGCGGGCGCGGACCGCACGGTGCGGGTCTGGGACACGGGCTCACGGCGGCTCCTGAAGTCCCTGTCCGGGCACACCGGTTCGGTACTGGGGCTGGCCTGGTCGCCGGACGGACGGTGGCTGGCGTCGGCGAGCGCGGACCGTACGGTACGGATCTGGGACGCCCGTACGCTGCGGTCCACGGCCGTCCTGACCGGGCACCGGGACTTCGCGAACGCGGTGGCGTTCGCCCCGGACGGGCGCACGCTCGCCAGTGGCGGCGACGACTTGACGGTACGTCTGTGGAGCGTCCCGGACTGGCGGCCGGGCCCGGTGCTGCACGGGCACACCGGGTCGGTACGGGCACTGGCCTTCGCCGGAGGCCGGGACGGAGGCCGGGACGGGGACGGAGGCGCGGGCGTGCTGGCGTCGGGCGGCAACGACGGCACGGTGCGCCTGTGGGACCTGGCGCGCGGTGTCGCCGTCGCGGCGCTCACGGGACACAGCGGCGCGGTGCGCGCGGTGGCCTTCGCACCCGGCGGCGGTGACACCCTGGCGAGCAGCGGCAGTGACGGCACCGTGCGCCTGTGGGACGCCGCCCGGCAGTTGCCGACGGCCACCCTCACCGGTCACCAGGGGGCGGTGTGGGGCATCGCCTTCGACCGGCGCACGGGGACGCTCGCCAGCAGCAGCAACGACGGCACGGTCCGGCTGTGGGACACCTCCCTAGAACACCGGGAGAAGGCGGTGTGCGCGCTGGCGGGGTGCCCCGTCGACTGACCGCGCGCCACGGTGAACACCCCGGTTTCCCTGGGCGTTTCCCGTTTCCCGGCGCATCGGGAGACACCAGGAGTCTCGACAGCCACGGCGGGCGGCCCCCAGTCTCGAAAGGGCCGGGCACACCTCCGGCGACACCCTCACGCACCACGAACCGACACCCTCACGCACCACGAACGGGGACCCTGTCATGCACCACCGCACCCGGCACCCGCCCCGGACCGCCGCCGCCCTCGTCGCCGTCCTCGCCCTCGCCGCCACCCCGCTGACGCTGGTTCAGGCGGACGCGGCGGACGCACCGGCACCGGCGGCGTGCGACGTCCTCTCCCCCGGTGCGTCCGCCGCCGCCGAGAAGGCGGTCCGGGCCGCCTGCACGCAGCTCGGCGTCTGGTACTCCTGGGGCGGCGGGCACGGGCCGCAGCCCGGGCCCACGTACGGGCAGGTCGACCCGACCGACCCGGACAGCTCCCAGGACCCGTACCGCAAGGGGTTCGACTGCTCGGGCTTCGTGCGGTGGGCGTACGCGCAGGCCGCCGGGCAGGACATCCTCGACGGCAACGCGCACAGCCAGTACAACTCCGGGCGGGTGAGCGCGCGTTTCACCGCGGCGCAGGGGCTCGACCCGCTGCTGCCGGGCGATCTCGTCGTCTGGGGCAGCGCCCGCAAGGTGCACCACATCGCGGTCTACCTGGGCGCCGGGAAGATGGTCGAGGCCAAGGAGTCCGGCACCAAGGTCATGGTGAGCGACGTCCGGCTGGGCGGGGACTACTTCGGAGCGGTGCGCATCAACGCCGAACCCGGTCAGGGCGGTGGCCACAGCACCTGGGGCACGGACGTGTGGACGCACACCGAGCCGTCGACGACGAGCCCGCGCGTGCACAAGTTCACCGGTCCGACGGCGGTGCGGATCGAGTGCCAGAAGCACGCCCAGTCGGTGACCGCCGAGGGCATCACCAACGACGCCTGGTCGTACCTGCCCGACCACCAGTCGTGGATCACCAACATCTATGTCAAGGGACCGGCCTGGCTGGACGGCGTGCCGACCTGCCCGTAGCCGCCCTGCCCCCCACACCCAGAGAACAGAAACAGGAGCACTCCATGAACCTCACCAAGAAGTTCGCCGTCGCCCTCGCCGCCACCGCGCTCACCGCCGGTCTCACCGCGGCCGCGGCACCCGAAGCCGCCCCGCAGGGGGTCGCCGCCGAGTGCGGGGTGCGCTCCGACGGCAAGCTGTACTGCGGCAACAAGGCGGGCGCCAAGGGGTACGCGCACCGTTCGTACGCCTCGGCGGTGCGCGGGCAGATGAACACGACGTTCAGCTGGTTCCAGTGCTGGGGCCGCGGCGACGCCCACGGCGGCGGCAACAACGTCTGGTACTGGACCAAGCTGGACAACGGCCAGTGGGGCAACATGCCGGCCGTGGACGTGCACACCCCGGTCGACCCGGCGCCGGGTCTGCGCGAGTGCTGACACCCCTCGCCACCGGCTGACCCTCCTCGCCACCGGCTGAATCCCCTCGTCACCGGCTGACCCCCACCGGTCCGGCATCCCCCGCACGGGCTGCCGGACCCCGAGACCGTGGGCCGCCCCCTTCTTGCCGGGGGCGGCCCACGGCCGTGCCCGGCGTCAGACGAAGACGCTCCTGCCACCGGTGTACGAACCACCGGGGTTGATCACGTATTCGACGTTTCCGGTGCAGCCGGAACCCGTCCACACCACCACGACCTGGTCCGTCTGGTTGCCGACCGTGGACGGCACGAAGTCCCCGAGCTGGTAACAGCCGCTCGGTTCCCGGATCGCCTGCCCGTCGATGTACAGGAACCCGCGGGCCGCGAACGCGGGGCCCGCAACCGTGAGCGTCAGTGCCGCCGCAGCCATGCACGTCCCCAGAACCTTCGCCATGCGTCGCCTCATGTGCGCCTGCCTCTTTCCGTGTCGCGCGGACCCGCCTCCGGAACGAGCCCTCCCAATAACCGAAAGTAGGCTTTACGTCACACAGCGCGACCACTCCTGTCGACGTCGATCCCCCTGCCGCCCAGGCATAGGACAGCGGCAACACGAACGTGTGCATGGTGTCGCGCGGTTGACGACCTCCCCCTCTGCACCAGGGGACACGCAAGGGGCCCGCCCGGTGCACGCGCCGCGCCTTGCTCCGTTCAGCCTCCCCCGATAGGCGTAAAACGGGGCAAGAGCAGGCGATTCGGCCACTCGTCGGGGGAACCTGTGCCCCATGGCTTCCGTGCCCCTCCCCTCACGGACGGTGCTCCGGCGCGTGCTTGCCGCGCTGCTGGCGTTCACCGCCGTGTTCGCGCTGCTGGTGGGCGCGGAGCCGGGTGCGGAGAGCGCCGCCGCCGCGGGCGAGTCGCGGTCGGCGGGTGCGCCGCCCGGCTCGGGCTCCGCCGAGAGCGAAGGCACGCCGGACGGTTCCGCCGACCCCGAACTGCGGTTGCTGCTGGGCGGGGTGCGCCGGGTGCAGGCGCCGCCCGCGCCGTCGCGGACCCGGCCCCCGAGCGGTCCCCCCGTCCGTCCGGTGCGTGCGCCGCACGGACGGGTTCCGCGCACGTCCCCCGCCCGTGGTCCGGCGCCGTACGCGGCCCGGTGTGCGGTGCTGCGCTGCTGAGAGGGCCCCGTACCGGCCCCGCATTCCTGTCGCCGGTACACCGTGCCGACCCGCGCCCCGGTACCGGGGTGTGCGGGATCTCTCCGTACCGCAAAGGACGACACAGCCATGCCCTTCGACCCGTACGCCGCACTGAACGCCATGATCCGCGCCGAGGTCCGCCGCTCCTCCGACACCGGCCCTTCGCCGATCGCGCGCCGCACGACCGAGCCGGTCTCGCGCCCGTCCGTCGAACGCCGGGCGGCCTCGCACCAGGCCACCGAACGCGCCCGCGGGGAGCACCACCCGGCCGCCGAGCGGTCCGAGCCGGTCCGCCGGACGGCCCCGAAGTCCGGCCGCGACAAGAGCTGACCCGGACGACTGCGGGGGCCCCGGGCGTCGTACGGCGTCCGGGGCCCCCGCACGTGCGCTCACTCCGCGTGCAGCGCGTCCACCACCGGCATCCGGCGCACCCGCCGGGCGGGGAGCACGGCTGCGGTCAGGCCGATCAGGACGGTGACCGCGAGCAGTCCGAGGAGCAGCAGGACCGGGGTGTGCTCGAACCCGTACGCCCGGGTGACGGCGTGGCCCGCGAGCCAGCCGTAGGCCAGGCCGAGCGCGGTGCCCGCGACCGCGCCGGTCAGGGACAGCAGGACGGCCTCCAGGGTCAGCATCCTGCGCAGTTGGTCGCCGCTGAGGCCGATCGCGCGGAGCATGCCGATCTCCCGGGTGCGCTCGTCGACGCCCAGCATCAGCGTGGCGGCGACGCCGAGTGCGGCGATCGCCATCGAGAAGGCCAGCAGCACCGCGGCGATCATGACCATGCGGTCCATCATCGTGCGCATGACCTCGGCCTCGGCGCCGGAGTCCCGGACCCGGACGGTCGGCTGGTCCAGCAGGGTCGCGTCCAGCAGCTTGCGGGCCTCGTCGTGCGGCAGGTCGCCGGTCGGGGAGACCCAGGCGGTGCTGACGACGGCGTTCGGCGCGATGCGGTCCATGGTGCGCGGGGTGACGAAGTACGTCGCCTCGGGGACGACGGCGTACGGGAACATCGACGCGCCGCCGGTGGGCTTCAGGCCCGCCGGAACGGTGCGGGAGGAGCCGAGGGAGGCCAGGGTCTCGCCGTCGGTGAGGGCGCGGGCCCGGTCGACGTCCTCGGCGCCGTCGTTGAGGAGGGCGGGGTCGGCGGACGCGACGACGACCGTGTGCCCGTCGACGTCGAAGGACGCGGTACGGACGGGGGCGACGGACAGCCGCCGCTCCGCGCCGATCGCGGTCAGCGCCGCCCCGGGCACCTGCTTCTTGTCGGTGGCCAGGGAGAACGCCCCGGGTTCCCGGGAGCCCAGCAGGTCGCCGAGTGCGCCGCCGGTGGTGGAGACGACGGTGGCGGCGGCCACCATGACGGTGACGCCCACCAGCAGCGCGGAGGCGGCGGCCCCGGTGCGGCCCGGATTGCGGTGCAGTTGCTGGGCGGCCAGCTTGCCCGTGGTGCCGAAGAAGCGGCGGGCGGGAAGGGCGAGCAGCGTCACCACGGGCGGCAGCACCCAGCGGGCCAGCCGCAGCACGCCGAAGAAGCTGAGGATCGCGCCCAGGGTGACCGCCAGCAGGCCGAGCGGGCCGGAGGAGGCGGTGGCGGCGACGAGCAGCAGGACGCCGAGGCCCAGCAGCAGCGCGGAGAACACCGTGCGCACGACGCGGCTGCCCGCACTGCCCGGCGTCGCCGCGTGCGCCCCTCCGAGCGCCGCGATCGGGGGCACGGCCGAGGCGGCCTTGGCCGGTGCGCGGACGGCGAGCACGGTGAGCAGCACGCCGAAGAGGAAGGCGAGGACAAAGACGTACCAGGCGGGCATCAGGTCGACCGTGACCGGGCCGAGGTCGAACGTGGACAGCAGCAGCGTGCCGCAGGCGGCCGCCCCCGCTCCGAGGCCGAGCCCGACGAGGGACGCGCCGACGCCGAGCAGGAGGCCCTGGCGGCGGACGTGGCGGCGCACCTGGGTGCGGGAGGCGCCGATGCAGCGCAGCAGGGCGAGCTGGCGGATCTGCTGGGAGAGCACCACGGAGAACGTGTTGCTGACGACCATGCGCGCCACGGCCATCGCGATCAGCACGAAGCTCAGGGCCGCGACGAGGACGATGCCGAAGAGGGTGTTGCTCTCCCGGGTGGCGGCCTGGACGGAGGCCTCGTGCGTGCGGACCCGGACCTGGTCGCCGAGTGCCTCGCGCAGGGCGCCGACGGTGGCCTGTTCGCGGCCGGGGGCCACCGCGAGGTCGAGCTGGGTGATGCGCGGGCCGGTGGCGTACCGGGCGAAGACGGCGTCGGGCACGCCGAGCACGGGCTGTCCGGACATGCTGGGGGCGGCCCGGGTGTCGAGGGTGCCGGTGAGGAGTGCGGAGGCGCGGGCGCCGGAGGCGGTCAGCAGGGGGAGCCGGTCGCCCGGGTGCACGCCGATGCGGTCGGCGGTGCCGCTGTCGAGCATCACCTCGTCGGGGGCGGTGGCCCACGTCCCGCCGTCGGCGAGCTGCCAGCGCAGGCCGGGCGCGGAGGCCAGGGAGGTGGCCGCGGCGGTGTCGTCGAGGGGGCGGCCGGCGGGGGTGAGCACGGTGGCGTGGCCGGTGCGGCGTACGCCGACGGCATCGACGCCGGGCACCCGGGCGGCCTTCGCGGCGGCGTCCCCGGGCACCTGGCGTGCGCCCTCCCCCTCGGGGGTGACCTGGACGGCGGCCGGTCCGACCTCGGCGGCGGCGAGCTGGCTGAAGGAGCCGACCAGGGCGCCGCTGCCGCCGACGGCGAGGACCAGGAAGGCCACGCCGACGGCCACGGCGGCGCCGGTGAGCAGCAACTGCCGCACCTGGCCGCGGAATTCCTTGAGCGTGTACCTGCCTGTGGCCATGTCCGTCCTCACCCCTGCCGCGAGGGGCCGGGCCCCTCGTCCTGTCTCCTTCGACGCTAGGTGTGGCCGGGCGGGGACACGTCAACTCCGGGGTGGGACCGGGGGTCCTCCCGAGGGCTGACGGTGCGCGGTGCGTGTAGCCCCGGAGGCTGACCCGGACCCTGAGACTCCGGATGCCGGACCGGGTGCGGGTCCTCGGTGTGCCGAGGGGCGCCGATCAGAGGGGGCGGTACATGACGTGCAGGCCGACGTACCCCTGCTCCGGGTGGCGGAAGCCGTCCGGGATCGTACCGACGACGTGGAAGCCGAGGCGCTCGTAGAGGCGGACGGCGTGGGTGTTGGTGGCGGCGACGGCATTGAACTGCATGCCCCGGAAGCCCTGGGTCCGGGCCCAGTCGAGGGTGTGCTCGACCAGGGCGCGGCCGACGCCCCGGCCGCCGTGGGCGGGGTCGACCATGTAACTGGCGCTGGCGATGTGGGCGCCGTTGCCGTGCTGGTTGTTGTTCATCTTGGCGGTGCCGAGCACGGTGCCGTCGTCGTCCACGGCGACGACCGTACGGTTCGGGGCGCTCAGCATCCACCAGCCCCGGCCGGTCTCGCGGTCGAGGTCGACGGGGAAGGTGAAGGTGTCGCCGGCGGCGGTGATCGTGTGGAAGAAGGGCCAGATCGCGGCCCAGTCGTCGGCGGTGGCTTCTCTGATCAGCATCCGGTCAGGGTGCCCCCTCCCGAGGCCTGCCACCAGCGGTTTTTCCGGTGCCGCCCGGCGGATGCCGGTTCTCTGCCCTTCTGACCCCCTCCCCAGAGTGGGACATCAGCCTTTCGTGTGAGACACTGATGTCTCATTCGAGGCTCACTCGTCTCGCAATGCAGTCCTCACACCGGAATGGATGTCTCATGTCCTCCCCCGTCGCCACCCGGCCCGACGCCCAGGCCACCGCCCCGCTGCTGGACCCCCGGCGCTGGATCGTCCTGGCGATCCTGTCGGGCAGCCTCCTGCTGATCGCGATGGACACCACGATCCTGAACGTGGCGTTCCCCTCGCTGGTCTCCGACCTCCAGCCGGGGTCGGTCGAGCAGCTCTGGATCATCGACGTCTACGCCCTCGCCCTGTCCGGACTGCTGGTGACGGCGGGCGCACTGGGTGACAGGTTCGGCCGCAAACGGATGCTGCTGACCGGCTTCGCGATCTTCGCGCTGGCCTCACTGCTCGCGGTGTTCGCCACCGAGGCGTGGCATGTGATCGGTGCCCGGGCGCTGCTCGGCATCGGCGGTGCGGCGATCATGCCGTCCACGCTGTCGATCCTGCGGCACGTCTTCACCGACGCCCGTGAGCGGGCCTTCGCGTACGCCGTGTGGGCGGCGGTCTTCGGCGGCGGCATGGCGCTCGGTCCGGTCGTCGGCGGTCTGCTGGTGGAGGACTTCGGCTGGCAGTCCGCGTTCCTGCTGAACCTGCCGGTCGCGGCCCTGGTCATCGCGCTGGGCGCCATGTTCCTGCCCGAGTCGCACTCGCCGCGCACCGGCCGGTGGGACTGGTGGGGCGTCGGTCAGTCGATCGTCGGCATGCTCGCCCTCGCGGGCGGCATCAAGCAGCTCGGCAAGAGCGGCTTCGCGGACCCGCTGCCGTGGGCGCTCCTGGTGCTCGCCGCGGTCGCGCTGACGGTCTTCGTACGCCGTCAGCTGCGGCTGGAGAGCCCGCTGCTCCAGGTCCGGCTGTTCGCCAACCGGTCCTTCTCCATCGCCGCCGTGTCGATCTTCCTCGGCATGGTCGGGATGGGTGCGGTGCTCTTCCTGGTGACGCAGTGGTTCCAGTACGGCGAGGGGTACACGCCGCTGGAGGCGGGCGTCCGGCTGCTGCCCGCGTCGCTGGGTCTGGTCGTCACCTCGATGGTGACGCCGTCGCTGATGCACCGCTTCCCGATCCGGCACGTGCTGGGCTTCGGCCTCCTCGTGATGACGGCCGGGCTCGCCCTGCCGTGGACGGTGCAGCAGTTCACCCCGATCGGGTACCCGGCGGTCGCCGTCGCGCTGGCGGTCCTCGGCATGGGGGTCGGCATCGCCACCACGGTCGCCTCGGTGACGCTGATGGCGGCCACCCCGGCGCACGAGGTCGGTGGCGCGGCCGCCGTCGAGGAGACCTGCTACGAACTGGGCGCGGCGCTCGGCGTCGCCATCCTGGGCAGCCTGGCCACCGCGCTGTACCGGTCCAACCTCCCCTCGCTCGACCTGGACGGGGCAACCGCTCAGGCGGTCCGGGGCTCGGTCGGCGAGGCGGCGCACGTGGCGCAGGGCATCGGCGGCGAGGCGGGGCGCTCGCTGCTGGACGCCGTCTCGGCGGCGTACACGACGGCCATCACCCCGGCCTTCCTGATCGGTTCGCTGCTCACGCTGGCCGCGGCGGCGATCGCGTGGGCGTGGGTGCCGCGCGACCTGCGGCCGACGGAGAACGCGCACTGACCGAAGTGCGCGGCGGGGGTGCGGTTAGCCTGGCGATCATGTGGATCGACGAGGTCACCGACATCCTGCGCGAGGCAGCCGCCGAGGCGATCCTGCCCCGCCACCGGGCCCTCACCGAGGGCGAGATCACGGAGAAGACCCCCGGCGAGGTGGTCACCGTGGCCGACCGGGAGGCGGAGGCCCTGATCACCCGGCGGCTGCGCGCCGTCCACGACGTCCCCGTGGTCGGCGAGGAGGCGGCGGCCGCCGACCCCGCCCTGCTGCACGCCGTGCGCGGCGCCCCGCAGGCCTGGCTCGTCGACCCGCTCGACGGCACCCCCAACTTCGTCGCGGGCCGGGACGACTACGCGGTGATGGCGGCACTGGTGCGGGCGGGCGAGACGGTCGCCGCCTGGATTCTGCAACCGGCGACGGGCGTCGCGTACGTCGCGGAGCGCGGCTCGGGGGCATGGCGCACGGAGGGCCCGGGGCGAGGCCGCGAAGCCACCCCCGACTGCGCGTGCCTCCCGTCGGTGCAGGCTCTCGGTGACCCGCCTCCCCAGGGCCTCCGCCGCGCCGCAGCAGAGCCGGCAGGGGCGACGCCGCCGCACGGCGAGCCCGTACGGGAGGTGTCCGCGTGCCCCTGTTGTGCGCGCGGTGGCGCGCGGCGGATCGTGCGTGGCGGTGCGTCCGGTGATCCGGCGGAGCTGCGCGGGGCCGCGCTCACCGGGTTCCTCTCCCCCGCGGCGCGGGCCCATGTGGAGGCGTCCGCGTCGCGGGTCGGCGCGTTGTCGTCCGGCACCCGGTGCGCCGGGGTCGACTACCCCCGGCTCGCCTCCGGAGAGCTGGACTTCCTGCTCTACCACCGCACCCTGCCCTGGGACCACGCTCCCGGCGCGCTCCTGGTCGCCGAGGCGGGAGGTGTCGTGCGCAGGCCGGACGACGCCTCCGCCTACCGGCCGTCCGACGACCGCAGCGGGCTGATCGCCGCCGCCGACACGCACACCTGGCGCACCGTCCGCGATCTGCTCCTGCCTCCCTTCCCGCGAAAGGCCCACGCATGACCGAGCAGCAGACCGAAGCCCCCGTCCTCGTCCACGTCGAGGGCCGAGCCGGGCACCTCGTCCTCAACCGCCCCCGAGCCCTCAACGCCCTCACCCACCCCATGGTGCGCATCCTGGACGCGACCCTCGCCGCCTGGGCGCAGGACCCGGACATCGACACCGTGGTCCTCTCCGGCGCGGGCGAGCGCGGCCTGTGCGCGGGCGGCGACATCCGCACCATGCACGACGACGCGCGCGACGGCGACGGGACGGCCACGGAGGAGTTCTGGCGGGACGAGTACCGGCTGAACGCGCGGATCGCCCGCTCCCCGAAGCCGTACGTCGCGATCATGGACGGCATCGTGATGGGCGGCGGCGTCGGCGTGAGCGCGCACGGCGGCGTGCGCGTCGTCACCGAGCGCTCGCGGGTCGCCATGCCCGAGACCGGCATCGGCTTCGTGCCGGACGTCGGCGGTACGTATCTGCTGTCCCGGGCGCCCGGTGAGCTGGGCACGCACCTCGCGCTGACGGGTGGCTCGGTGGGTGCGGCGGACGCGCTGCTGTGCGGGCTGGCCGACCACGTCGTACCGTCGCGACGGCTGGCCGCGCTGCGGGCCGACCTGGCGTCCGTACCGGCGACGGAGGCCGTGCGGCGGCATGCGGTGGAGCCCGACGCGGGGGTGCTCGCGCAGGCGCGTGCCTGGATCGACCACTGCTACGCGGCGGACACGGTCGAGGAGATCGTGCGGCGGCTGACCGACAGCGGGGAGCCCTCGGCCAAGGAGGCCGCCGAGACGATCCTCGCGAAGTCCCCGACGTCGGTGAAGGTCACGCTGGAGGCCGTGCGGCGGGCGCGGGAACGCGGCTCGCTGGAAGCGGTGCTGGAGCAGGAGTACCGCGTGTCGTGCGTGGCGCTGCGCAGGCCGGACATGGTGGAGGGGGTGCGCGCGCAGATCGTCGACAAGGACCGCACCCCGCGGTGGTCGCCCGGCACGCTGGAGGAGGTCACCGCGGAGACGGTCGCGGAGTTCTTCGCGCCGCGCGGCGACGGGCGCGAGCTGACGTTCGACTGAGCCCCTTGGCAGGGGCGCCTCGCGCGGGCAGGATCGCGGGACGAGTGGCAGAGGCACGCGTCGTGTCCGGCCCGGCAGAGGAGTGGTGGACGTGGCAAGTGTGCGGATGCGGGTTCTTTCCCTCGTACTGCGGAGGCTGCGCAAGCCGCTCCTCGCCTCGGCCCAGGCGGCCCGCAAACGCATCGCCGCACCCAAGTCCGACCCCGCGCCGCCGCTGCCCCTGCTGCGGCGGCACCGGGTGAGCGTGCGCGAGGTGGAGGGCTTCCCGGTCTACAGCGTGATCCCGCGCGGCGGTTCGGCGCCGTCGCGGGCGGTCGTGTACTGGCACGGCGGCGCGTACACCGCCCAGATCCTGCGCCAGCACTGGGGTTTCGTCTCGGCGCTGGCGGACGCGGGCTGTCGGGTGGAGGTGCCGTTGTACGGGCTGACTCCCGACCACGCGTACCGGGAGGCCCTGCCGCTGGGCCGGGCCGTGCACGCCGAGCTCCTCAAGCAGTTCGAGCCCGGCGCGGTGACGCATGCCGGGGACTCGTCGGGCGGCGGGCTGGCGCTCGCGGTCACGCAGACGCTGGCCGGGGCGGGGCTCGCGCTGCCGGGGCGGCTGGTGCTGCTCTCGCCGTGGCTGGACCTGACCATGGCGAACCCGGGCATCGCGGCGGTGGAGCCGCACGACCCGTGGCTGAGCAGCGCGGGGCTGATCGAGGCGGGGCTGGTGTGGGCGGACGGGGACGATCCGCTGCGCCCCGAGCTGAGCCCGCTGCACGGGGAGCTGGCGGGCCTGCCCGAACTCGACATCCGGATCGGCACGCACGACGTCTTCCACCCCGACTGCGTCGCCCTGCACGAACGCGCCACGGCCGCCGGGGTGCGCTCCGAGCTCCACGAGGTGGAGGGCGGTTGGCACGTCTACGTTCTCGGGCCGGTGCCGGAGGGGCGCCGGGCCCGCGCGGAGATCATCCGGAAGGTCGCGTTCGGCTGAGCGGTGCGCCGGTGACGGTGCGGAGCCGGGCCGGGAGCGATGCGGACAGGTGGTCCAGGAAGGCCCGGGCGGCGGGACCCGCCGGGCCTGCGGCCGGGCGGGCGAGGGCGACACGCGCGCGGGGCGTCGGGTCGGTGAGGGCGAACGTGCCCAGCCCGGGCCCGCTCCGCCGGGCTATGCCTGCGGGGAGCACGGCGACGCCGAAGCCGCGGGCGGCCAGGGGGAACAGGGCCTGCGGGGCGGACGCCTCGAAGGCGACCGGCGGCTCGAACCCGGCCTCGGCGCAGGCCCGCTCCAGCACGGCGCGCACGCCGGTGCCGGACGGGAGCGTGATCAGGGGCCGGTCCCGGAGGGCGGTGAGCGGGACGGCGTCCGCACCGTGCAGCGGGTCCCCTGCCGCGACCACCCCCACCAGCGGCTCGTCCAGGAGGACCTGGAGGGCCACGCCCGGCAGCGGTCTCTCGTCGGCGAGCGAGGCCAGGGCCATGTCCAGGGTGCCGTGCCGGACCGCCGTCAGGAGGCGGTCCGAGGTGTCCTCCGTGAGGGAGAACTCGACCCCGGGGTAGGCGTCGTGGAAGTCGGCCAGCACGCCTGCCAGGTCGAACACCTCGGGTGGGGCGCCCAGCAGTGAGCCCAGCCTGACCCGGCCGCGCAGCAGTCCGGCGAACTCGTCGGCCGTCTCGCGCATCGCGTCGACGGCGGCGAGTGCGGCGCGGGCGTGCGGGAGGATCGCCTCGCCCGCCTCGGTGAGGGTGACCGTGCGCCCGGACCGGTCGAGCAGCGGCTGCCCGAGTTCCTTCTCCAACTGCCGCACCTGGGCACTGACCCCGGGCTGCGCCAGGTGCAGACGGGCTGCGGCGCGCGTGAAGTTGGCCTCCTCGACGACGGTGACGAAGGAGCGCAGGTGGCGAAGTTCCATGGCCGTGATGCTAGAAGGCCGTGATGCTGGACGTCCGTGATGCCAGAAGACGTCCGTGGTGCCGGACGTCCGTCGTGCCAGAAGTCCCGCTTCTGATCGTCAGCAGTAACCCTTCTTGGACTTATGGTCACGGCCCGACCACGCTGGTGATCATGGCGAAGACGAAGCTGCGGACCGACGACGCGACGATCCGGGCGGCCATCGCGGCCGAACGCCGTGAACTGGCCGACCTGCTCGACCTGTTGCCGGAGGAACGCTGGGACGAGCCGACGCTGTGCACCGGGTGGCGGGTGCGGGAGGTGGCGGCGCACATGTCGTTCGGCTTCCGCCACCCGCTGCGCAGGGTGGTGGGCGAACTGGTGCGGGCGCGCGGCAGCATGGACCGAATGACCGACCGGGTCGCCCGCCGGGAGGCGCAGCAGATGTCCCGGCAGGAGATGGCCTCGGCACTGCGGGACAACGCGGACCACCCGTGGACGCCCCCGGTGGGCGGCCTCGCGGCGGCGCTGGGCCACGACGTGGTGCACGGACTGGACATCACGATCCCGCTGGGCCTGGACCGGAAGGTGCCCGCGGACCGGCTGCGCGTCGTGCTGGGCACGGCGAGCCCGCTGGGCGCGCGGTTCTTCGGGGCGAAGCTGGGTGGCGTACGGCTGCGGGCGGACGACCTGGAGTGGTCGTACGGCAGCGGCAGCGAGGTGACCGGGCGGGCGCAGGACCTGGTGGCGGTGCTGTTCGGGCGGAAGGTACCGGCGGGGCGCCTGCACGGGGAGGCAGCCGGACGCTTCACCTCCGCGTGACCCGATCCTCCCCCAACAGCCGTCCTCCCGGCGGCGTTTCCCGGTCCGGCGGGGGTACTCGCAGCACACAGCGGTGTCGCGGGTCCAGGCACGGCATCGCCCGATCCGGATGAAGCAGAGGCGGGGCAGGAACATGACGGTGGCAAAGCGGACGGTGCTGGTACTGGACTGCGCGGAGGCGGACGAACTGGCCCAGTTCTACGCCAGGTTGTTCGACGCGGAGACCCGTCGGGGCGAGGACATGGACTTCGTGGAAATCGTCGGGCACGAGGGCGTGCACCTGGCGATCCGGCGCGACCACGGGTACGCGCCGCCGAGCTGGCCGCGCCCCGACGACTCCCAGCAGGCGCACCTGCGCATCCTGGTGGCCACCGACGACATGGACGAGGCGGAGCGCGAGGTGATCGGCCTGGGCGCGCGCCCGCTGGAGACCCCGAACAACACGGGTCTCAGCCGGGACGTGCGCCGCTTCTCCGACCCGGCCGGGCACCCGTTCTCCCTCGTCGCCTCGCCGACCGGAGGCGGCCAGGAGCAGCCGGAGGGCGAACTGCGGCTGGCCTGAGCCCGGTTCGGGGCACCGCGGCACGACCGTGCCGCGCCATGGCCGTGCCGCGCCGGTCGCCGGTCTCCGGAACCCGGCGCGGCACGCCGGTGCCCGGCACACCGCCGAAAGCCCCGACCCCGGACCCGACCCCCGGAACCACCCCGCCACTACTCCCCGGTAGGGCATTCGGCCGAACGGATCAAGGCAGGTCAGGAGAGGTCAAGGTCACAGCTGCTACCCCTGCTGCTCCTTCGCCGGGCTGCCCTAGCATCTGAGCATGACGGTCCTGCCTGACGACGGGCTCTCCCTGGCCGCCGAGTTCCCTGATGCGACCCATGAGCAGTGGCAGCGCCTGGTGGAAGGCGTGCTGCGCAAATCGGGTAAAGACGTCACGGGGTACGCGGCCGAAGAAGCCCTCTCCACTTCCCTCGACGACGGGCTGACGACACGCCCGCTGTACACCGCCGACGACCCCGCCCCGCAGAGCGACTCGCCCGGACTGCCCGGTTTCGCCCCCTTCACCCGGGGTGCGTTCGCTGCGGGCACGACGGCCGCGGGCGGCTGGGACGTACGGCAGCGGCACGAGCGCCCCGATCCGGTGCGCGCCAACGAGGCCGTGCTGGCGGACCTGGAGAACGGCGTTTCGTCGCTGTGGCTCGCGGTCGGCGGCTCCGGGCTTCCGGTGTCCGGCCTGGAGCAGGCGCTGGAGGGCGTGTACCTGGACCTGGCGCCCGTCGCCCTGGACGCGGGGGCCGAATTCGACGCCGCCGCACGGGAGTTGCTCCGCCTGTACGAGCTGCGCGGCGTGGCGCCCGAGGACGCGCGCGGCAACCTGGGCGCGGACCCGCTGGGCTACACCGCCCGCACCGGCGTCCACGATCCCGTACTCGCCGCCTCGGCCACCGAGCTCGCCGAGTTGACGGCCCGTCAGTACCCGGGGCTGCGCGCCCTGGTGGTGGACGCGCTGCCGTATCACGAGGCCGGTGCCTCGGCCGCGCAGGAGCTGGGCTGCTCCCTGGCCACCGGCGTGGCCTACCTGCGTCAGCTCACCGAGGCCGGACTCGACGTCGAAACGGCCTGCGGGCAGATCGACTTCCGGTACGCGGCGAGCGCCGACCAGTTCCTGACCATCGCCACATTCCGTGCGGCGCGCCGTCTGTGGGCCCGCGTCGCCGAGGCGTGCGGCGCGCCGGAGGCGGGCGCGCAGCGGCAGCACGCGGTGACGTCGTCGGTGATGATGACGCGCCGCGACCCGTGGGTGAACATGCTGCGCACCACGATCGCCTGCATGGCGGCCGGGGTGGGCGGCGCGGACGCCGTCACCGTGCTCCCCTTCGACCAGGCGATCGGCCTCCCCGACGCGTTCGCGCGCCGCATCGCCCGCAACACCTCCACGATCCTGGTCGAGGAGTCGCACCTGTCGCGGGTCGTCGACCCGGCGGGCGGCTCCTGGTACGTCGAGCAGCTCACCGACCAGCTGGCCGAGGCCGCCTGGGAGTGGTTCCAGGAGATCGAGCGGGCGGGCGGTCAGGCCGAGGGCCTGCGCTCGGGCCTGGTCGGCAGCCGGATCGCCGCCACCTGGGAGCGCCGTACGAAGAACCTGGCCAAGCGCAAGGAACCCATCACCGGCGTCAGCGAGTTCCCGCTGCTCGCCGAGCGCGAGGTCAGCCGCGACCCGGCCCCCGAGCGGCCCACCGGCGGACTCCCCCGGGTGCGCAGGGACGAGGCGTACGAGGTCCTGCGTGCCCGCTCCGACGCGCACCTGGCCGCGACCGGGGCGCGCCCGCGCGTGTTCCTCGCCGCGCTGGGTCCGGCCGCCGCGCACACCGGGCGTGTCACCTTCGCCGCGAACCTCTTCCAGGCGGGCGGCATCGAGCCGGTCCACGACCCGGTGACGGTCGACGCCACGACGGCGGCGGAGGCGTTCGCCGCGAGCGGTGCGAGCGTCGCCTGCATCTGTTCCAGCGACGCCCTGTACGCCGAGCAGGCGGCGGACGTGGCGCGCGCCCTCACTCAGGCGGGTGCGCGGACGGTGTTCCTCGCGGGCCGCCCCGGGGAAGCCGAAGAGACATACCGGAGTGCCGGCGTCGACGCGTTCGTCTTCGCGGGCTCGGACGCGGTGGCCACGCTCACCTCCGTCCTCGACCGTATGGAAGTGAAGTAATGGGCAGCCCCAAGAAGACATCAGGTGCCGCCGGGATTCCCGACTTCTCGCAGGTTCCGCTCACCTCGGAGTCCGCGTCGGCCGCCTCCGAGGAGCAGTGGCAGACGGCCGTGAAGGAGTCGACCGGGCGCGGCGTGGCGGACCTGGTCTGGGACACGCCCGAGGGCATCCCGGTGAAGCCGCTGTACACGGGCAAGGACACCGAGGGCCTGGACTTCCTGAACACGTACCCGGGTGTGGCCCCGTATCTGCGCGGCCCGTACCCGACGATGTACGTCAACCAGCCGTGGACGATCCGCCAGTACGCGGGCTTCTCCACCGCCGAGGAGTCCAACGCCTTCTACCGGCGCAACCTCGCCGCAGGTCAGAAGGGCCTCTCCGTCGCCTTCGACCTGCCCACGCACCGGGGGTACGACAGCGACCACCCGCGCGTCACCGGAGACGTCGGCATGGCGGGCGTGGCGATCGACTCGATCTACGACATGCGGCAGCTCTTCGACGGCATCCCGCTGGACAAGATGTCGGTGTCGATGACGATGAACGGCGCGGTGCTGCCCGTGCTGGCGCTGTACATCGTGGCGGCCGAGGAGCAAGGGGTGCCGCCGGAGAAGCTGGCGGGGACCATCCAGAACGACATCCTCAAAGAGTTCATGGTCCGCAACACCTACATCTATCCGCCGAAGCCCTCGATGCGGATCATCTCCGACATCTTCGCGTTCACCTCGCAGAAGATGCCGCGCTACAACTCCATCTCGATCTCCGGGTACCACATCCAGGAGGCGGGGGCGACGGCCGACCTGGAGCTGGCGTACACCCTCGCCGACGGAGTCGAGTACCTGCGGGCCGGACTCGACGTCGGCCTGGACGTCGACGCGTTCGCGCCCCGGCTGTCCTTCTTCTGGGCGATCGGCATGAACTTCTTCATGGAGATCGCCAAGATGCGGGCGGCGCGTCTGCTGTGGGCGAAGCTGGTCAAGCAGTTCGACCCGAAGAACCCCAAGTCCCTGTCGCTGCGCACCCATTCGCAGACCTCGGGCTGGTCGCTGACCGCGCAGGACGTGTTCAACAACGTGCCGCGCACCTGCATCGAGGCGATGGCCGCGACGCAGGGCCACACGCAGTCGCTGCACACCAACGCCCTCGACGAGGCGCTCGCCCTGCCCACCGACTTCTCGGCGCGCATCGCCCGCAACACCCAGCTGCTGCTCCAGCAGGAGTCGGGCACCGGCCGGGTCATCGACCCGTGGGGCGGCTCCGCGTACGTCGAGAAGCTGACGTACGACCTGGCGCGGCGCGCCTGGCAGCACATCGAGGAGGTGGAGGCGGCCGGCGGCATGGCGAAGGCGATCGACGCGGGCATCCCCAAGCTCCGTATCGAGGAGGCCGCGGCCCGCACCCAGGCGCGGATCGACTCGGGCCGTCAGCCGGTGATCGGCGTGAACAAGTACCGGGTGGAGACCGACGAGGACATCGACGTCCTCAAGGTCGACAACACCTCCGTGCGGGCCCAGCAGATCGCCAAGCTGAAGCGGCTGCGCGAGGAGCGCGACGAGGCGGCCTGCCAGGACGCGCTACGCGCCCTGACCGCGTCCGCCGAGCGCGGCACCTCCAGCGGCCTCGACGACAACCTCCTCGCGCTGGCCGTGAACGCGGCGCGTGCCAAGGCGACCGTCGGGGAGATCTCGGACGCGCTGGAGACGGTGTACGGGCGGCACGCGGGCCAGATCCGTACGATCGCCGGTGTGTACCGCAACGAGGCTGGAGAGTCCCCTTCCGTGGAGCGCACCCGTGCCCTGGTCGACGCGTTCGCCGAGGCGGAGGGGCGCCGTCCGCGCATCCTGGTCGCCAAGATGGGCCAGGACGGCCACGACCGGGGCCAGAAGGTGATCGCGACGGCCTTCGCCGACCTGGGCTTCGACGTGGACGTCGGCCCGCTGTTCCAGACCCCGGCGGAGGTGGCGCGCCAGGCCGTCGAGGCGGACGTGCACATCGTCGGCGTGTCGTCCCTCGCGGCGGGCCATCTGACCCTCGTCCCCGCGCTCCGGGAGGAGCTGGCGGCGGAGGGCCGGGAGGACGTGATGATCGTCGTCGGCGGTGTCATCCCGCCGCAGGACGTGCCCGCGCTGCACGAGGCGGGGGCGACGGCGGTCTTCCCGCCGGGCACGGTCATCCCGGACGCCGCGTTCGACCTGGTGCGGCGGCTCGCTGTGGAGCTGGGGCACGAGGTGGCGGTGCCGGGCGAGGCGTAGGACGTACGGTTTCCGGCAGTACCGGGCGGCACGGCCGCAAGGCCGGGCCGCCCCGAGACCGAACCGTATGTCCCTGCTGCTGCCCTCACGCTGCCCCCGAAGCCGGACGGAGACGGAGAACCGTATGCCCCCGAAGATCGACATCGAGGCGTACGCCAAGGGCGTGCTCGACGGGAAGCGGGCCTTCGTCGCCCGTGCCATCACCCTCGTCGAGTCGTCGCGCCCCGACCACCGGGTGCTCGCCCAGCAGTTGCTGACCGAGCTGCTGCCGCACTCGGGTGCGGCGCGCCGCATCGGCATCAGCGGGGTGCCCGGTGTCGGCAAGTCGACCTTCATCGACGCGTTCGGCACCATGCTGACGGGGCTCGGGCACCGGGTCGCGGTGCTTGCCGTGGACCCCTCCTCCAGCCGCACCGGCGGCTCCATCCTGGGCGACAAGACCCGGATGGAGCGCCTGGCCGTCGACCCCGCCGCCTATGTCCGCCCGTCCCCCTCGGCGGGCACGCTGGGCGGTGTGGCGCGGGCGACGCGCGAGGCGATGGTGGTCGTGGAGGCCGCGGGGTACGACGTCGTGCTCGTGGAGACGGTGGGCGTCGGGCAGTCGGAGACGACCGTGGCGCAGATGGTCGACACCTTCCTGCTGCTGACCCTGGCGCGTACGGGCGACCAGCTCCAGGGCATCAAGAAGGGCGTCCTGGAGCTCGCGGACGTCGTCGCCGTGAACAAGGCGGACGGCCCGCACGAGCGTGACGCGCGGTCCGCCGCACGGGAGTTGGCGGGTGCGCTGCGCCTGATGCACCCGGCGGACGCCGCCTGGACTCCCCCGGTGCTCAGTTGCAGCGCCCGCGAGTCGGCGGGGCTCGACACGGTGTGGGACCGGCTGGAGCAGCACCGCACCCTCCTCGATTCGACGGGCCGCCTGGCCGCCAAGCGAGCCGACCAGCAGGTCGACTGGGCGTGGTCGATGGTCCGCGACGAACTCCTGGGCCGGCTGCGCTCGCACCCGGGCGTGCGCCAGGTGACCCCCGGGGTCGAACAGGCCCTGCGCGACGGCGAGTTGACGGCGACGCTGGCGGCGGAAAGGATCCTGAAGGCCTTCGGCGACCGCCTCGCATAACCCCGGACCCGCACGCCCGATTCAGGGCATGTTCACGTCATGCTCACCGGAAGGCCCTGGCCCCGGCAGGTGATCTTCCGGGATGCTCCCTCACGCATGTGCTCCGACCCGCCCCACAGCGTCGCTTCACAGAATCGAAGGGAAACCCCGGTGTCCTTCACCGTGTCACTGCGTACGGCCGCCCTGCCCGCGGCCGTCGCCGCCGCCCTGCTCCTGCCGACCGCCCCCGCACAGGCGGCGGTCGCCGGCTCCGTCACCGCGACCGTGGAGAGCACTCCCGTGTCGCACAGCGGTGACGCGGCCGACGACCCGGCGATCTGGGTGCACCCGTCGGACCCGGCGAAGTCGGTGGTCGTCGCGACGGACAAGAAGGGCGCGCTGGAGGTGTACGACATGGCCGGGGCCCGCATCCAGCGGATCGACGGCGACCACGGCAACAACGTCGACCTGCGCGGGAACATCGTCGTCTCGGCGGACGACGAGGCGGCGGGCGGCTCCCTGCACGTCTACCGCATCGACCCGGCGACCCGGAAGCTGACGTTGCTCAAGGACGTCCCGACCGAGGTCACCGCGCACGGCCTCTGCCTCTACACCTCGCGGACCTCCGGCAAGCTGTACGCCTTCCCGAACTCCACCTCCGGGCGCGTCGAGCAGTGGGAACTCGCCGTCAGCGGGAACACGGTGAAGGCGACCTCGGTGCGGCTCTGGGACGCCGGGTCGGCCGTCGAGGGCTGCTATGCCGACGACAGCACCGGCAAGCTCTACCTCGGCGAGGAGGACGTCGGCGTCTGGACGTACGGCGCCGAACCCACCGCCGGAACGGCGCGTACGAAACTCGACTCGACGGGTTCCGGCGGCCACCTGACGGCCGACGTCGAGGGCATCACCGCGGCCGGCAACCGTATCTACGTCTCCTCGCAGGGGAGCAACGACTTCACCGTGTACGACCGCGCCTCGCACGCCTACCTGGGCCGGTTCGCCGTCGCGAACGGCACGGCCGCCGACGACTGCGAGGACACCGACGGCATCGACGCCTCGGCCGCCAACCTCGGCCCGGCCTTCCCGCAGGGCGTCTTCGTCTGCCAGGACGGCTCCAACGGCGCGCCCGGCACCAGCGGCAACCAGAACTTCAAGTTCGTCCCGCTCCAGCGCATCACGGCGCTCTTCGGCTGAGCCGGGCGGGGCCCCGGGACGCCCCCCGGGGCCCCTGCTCAGCGCCGCCCGCCGCACTGCCAGCGGTGCACCTCGATCTCGGCGTAGCCGTCCGCGGTCAGGACGGCGCGCGCGGCCTGCGCGTCCGGCGCCCGGACCAGGGCGGCCGTGCCCAGCCACGTCCCGCCGTCGTCCGACAGAAGGGGCCCGTACGCGATCAGGTGGTCCCGGTCGGACGGCGGATCCAGGTCGACGGCCTCGCCGCCACCGAGCCCGAGCACGAAGTACCGGTCGCCGTCGTCGTCCAGCCCGCCCGGGAACTCCCACATGGTGCGACCCAGTTCATTGCGCCAGCGCCGCAGCATCACGTCCCGGTAGGCGCCCGCCTGGTAACAGGGCTCGTCGAAGGCAAAGGCACGAGCGGCCGCCGGGTCCGGCAGGTCGACGATGTGCACGCTGCCGACGAGCGTCTCGTCCGCGTCGTCGGTGAACACCGGTCCGCGGGCTATGAGTTCCTTCGCGTACGTGTCCATGTACGACCAGTGGTCCTCCAGCAGCGCCTCGCGCAGCGGCAGCGAATCCGTACGGTCCCGGTGGTAGCAGAAGAATTCCATGTCCCCATGATCACGTGCGGGGCACGAGCAGGGGCCCGCTTCAGGAAATGCGCAGGTGCAGCCGGAGCACCAGGCCCCGCTCCGTCGCCCGGATCTCCAGCAGGTCGCACAGCTGGTGCATGATCCACACGCCCCGGCCGCCGTTCGCGGCGAACGGGTCGGGGCGGCGGCGCCCCGTCAGCGGGTCGGTGAACCGCCCCCGGTCGCTGATCTCGGCGATCGCCGCACCGCCGTCGCTCCACATCCGCAGCAGGCCGCTGCCGCCGCCGTGCCGCACCGAGTTGCTGAGCCCCTCGCCGACGGCCAGCAGCCAGTCGGCCCGTCGGGTGTACGTGAAGCCCTCGGCCCGCGCCCAGGCGTCGGCCGCGTCGCGGGCCCGGGCCAGCGCGTCCAGGTCGAAGGCGACGGAGACCGCGTCCCGGGGTTCGGGCAGCGGGAGGTCGCAGTCGCGGCAGACCTCGTGCGGGTCGCTGTAGCGGGTGCTGACCCGGTAGGGCTCGGGGCCGCCGACGACGGGGTGCGTACGGTGCGCCTGGGCCAGTACGTCGCCGGGCAGCGCGGTGTCGTACGGGCACAGGATGTCGACCTCGCGGCCCGCGAAGGCCAGGTTGATCAGCGCTTCGTGGCGGGTGGCCTCCAGGGCCTCGGCCGGGGTGCGGCCGACCCAGATCGGTTCGCCGACGATCGACACCCGGCGTCCGTCGGTGCGGTCGGCGAAGTCCTGGAGCAGCGACAGGATGCGCCCGGGGTTGCGCCCGGCGCTGGTCATGTCCGCCCAGGTGACGTCCGTTGCCGCCGCGCCGAGGAAGCCCCGCAGCAGCGTCAGGTGGGGGCCGGGCACGGCCACCAGCACGGGCTGCCCGTCGGCGAGGGCGTCGCGGACGAAGCCGCCGACGCCGTCGAGGTAGGCGTCCGGGCCGGTGTAGAAGAGGGCCGGGTGGAAGAAGGGGGCCCGGCGGCCGGGGGCGGCGGCCACATGGGAGTGCGTGGTCATCGGGCGACGACCTCCATCGTGGAGCCGAGCTCCGGGAACAGGTCGAGGAGCCGCCGCACGGTCGGCGGGGCCTCCGTGATCCGCAGGAGGGTGCTGCCCGGCCGGTGGGCGGCCGCCCGGGCGAGGGTGACCAGGGACGCGGCGTCGAGGTGGTGCAGGGCGGAGAGGTCCAGGTCGAGCCGGGGGTGCGGGGTGCGGGTGAGGGCGGCGGCAGCGGCGGCGACGATGCGCCGGGTGTCGTGGCCCGCCGCGCCGCCCAGCCGGAAGCCGGGGGCGTCGGCCAGCGGGGCCACCCGCAGGGTGGGGGCGGCGACGGGATCGCCCCGGTGGGTCAGATGGGCGCCCGCCAGCACCTTGAGCCGTTCCCGGGACATCAGGCGCCGGTCGTACAAGCACCATCCGGTCAGGGGGAGTTGCTCGAAGACCTCGTGGTGGATGCGCAGTTCGTACTCCAGCATGCGGTCGGCGTCTCCCGTGTCCCGCTCGGCCCAGGACATCTCGCCGACGACCCGCAGGCCCCGGTAGCCGTCCGCGAAGGCCGTGTCGACGGCGGCGTGCCACTGGCCGATCAGCGCGTCCGGGTCGAACGCCGCGTCGACGCGGTACCCCGTGGACACGCTCTCCACGGTCAACTGGCCGCTGCGCCGGGCCCCTTCGGCGTCGATGCCCGCAGCGTCGAGCGTGCGCAGCACGTGGGCGGGATCGGTGGCGTACGCGAAGTACCGCATCGCCTCGTGCTCGGCCAGCCCGTCCCGGACGAACGTGCACAGGTGCTCGGCCCACTGCCGGTCGTCGGAGTAGACGATGCTGGAGTGCCGCCCCACCGCGGTCTCCGCGGGGGGCCCGACCGTCTGTGCCGTTCTCGCCACGCTGTACGTCCCCTGCCCGGCGTTCCCTGCCTGTCCTCCCCCATCAAAACACAGTGCCCGCACCGCCGTTGGCCCTTCAGCTCCGGCCCGTCCGGCGGGGCCACGCGACGTCGTCGACGGCCAGCCACGGCGCCGACGCCACCGCCGTGGGCGTCCGTCCGGTGAACTCCCGTACTTCGCGGTGCAGATGGGACTGGTCGGCGTACCCGCTGCCGAGGGCGACGTCGGCGGGCGGGAGGCCTGCCGCGAGGAGGTGTGCGGCGTGGTCGAAGCGCACGAGGCGGGCGGCACGCTTGGGGGTGATGCCGAGCTGGGAGCCGAAACGGGCCGAGAGGCGCTTGCGGCTCCAGCCCGTCTCGTACGCCAGGGACTCGACGCGTACGCGCCCCCGCCCGGCGAGGGTGCGCCGCCAGGTGTGCGCGACCTCGGGGTCGACCGGCGGCCGCCGTTCCCGGCGTTCCTCGATCAGGCGGCCGAGCAGGTCGCCCGCGACGGCGAAACGCGCGTCCCAGGACGCGGCGTCGCGCAACCGTTCCTCGGCCTGTTCGGCGGCGCTCCGGCCCCAGACGTCCGCGAGGGCGGCCATCCCTCCCACGAGTTCGGCCGTCGGGCCGAACGCCGCGGCCGCCGCGACGGGCCCGAGCCGGATCTGGAGGCAGGCGCCGACCGTACCGCCCGCCCTCAGCTCGCCGGGCAGGAGGCCGACGACGGCACTGCCCCGCCCGGACCGGCCGGCGGCCCGGCAGACGAGCCGGTCACCGCCGCCCAGGTCGAACAGCAGGGTGACGGAGGGGTGCGCCACCATGGCGATCTCCACGGACGCGGGGGCGGCGGAGACGCGTTGCTCGAATCCGGCCATGACGACATCGGGCAGTCGGGCCGCCCGTGGGACCGCGATGTTCACCGCCGTCCAGTCGATGGACTCCGCCTGCTGCACCATGCGTGCAGACTAGGCCTGTTGACGCTGTTCGGGCGGGGCGTCGGCAGCCCGCTGTGCGAACTCCAGCAGCAGGCGGGCGGTTTCCTCGGGCGCTTCCCACAGGGGTACGTGGCCCACGCCCGCCAGCAGGTCGACGCGCGCGTGCGCGACGGTGTCGTACAGGTGCGCCGACGCCGGTTCCCAGCGCGGATCGGCGGCGCCGAAGACGACCCGCACGGGGACATCGAGGGCGGCGAGGCGATCGGGGACGCCGCGTTCGGCGAGGTAGGCGTCGTAGCCGCGCAACATCCGGCGGAATCCTCGGTACGTGGTGTGCTTCAGGTCGGCGACCACCTCGTCCGGCACCTGCACCGGCCGGGCGAGCGTCGCGGCGAGCCCCTTGCGCACCATCGACGGCGACCGCACCGCCCACACGAGCGGCCCGAACGGCGGCCCGGTCAGGGCCCGTACGATCGCGGGCTGCGCGAGCAGCGCCTCGGGGCGCGGCCCGGTGCTGATCAGCACGAGGGCCCGCACGAGGTCGGGGCGGCGTTCGGCGAGGGCAGTGGCGACATAGCCTCCGCTGGAGTGCCCTGCCACGGTGAGCGACCGCAGCCCGAGGCCGTCGAGCACCGCCGCGACCCGGTCCGCCTGGGCGGGGACGTCGTAGGTCGGCGGGGGCGGCGACTGGCCGCTGCCGGGGAGGTCGACCCGTACGACGTGGTGCTGTGCGGCGAGCGCCGCAAGCATGGGCTGCCAGGAGGCGCCGGACGCGCCCGATCCGTGGATCAGCAGCAGGGGCGGCCCTTGCGGCGGGCCGTCGTGGAGCACGCGGATGCCGTTCGCGGCGTCGTATTCGCTCATGCCCACGAGGGTGCGCCGCGCTCCCCGCAGCCGTCTTGTACGAATGTCGCGGCTTCTGCGCCACGGGTGGCACCACAGGTGCCGTGATGACGCCACCACGGACACCCCTCCGGCGACCACGCTCGCTTCACCGCACTCACGCATGCCGTATCAGTGCAGGTCACAGCCCTGGAGGTGGCGAGTTTCCGGGATTTCTCACGCGACCACTTGCCCATGACGCCAAAGTGGTGCCATGATGACGCCATGGACCTCACCCCGTACGTCGAAACCCTTCGCCGCGAGCTCGCGGTGGCCGCCGAGACCGGTGGCGCCGAGGCCCGCGCGATGGCGGAGAAGCTCGTCGCCCCCCTCGACGCGGCGGCCCGGCTGACGATGCTGCACGTCCTGTCGGCCGCCGCCAACGAGATCACCCGCGAGCTCGCCCCCGGATCGGTCGACGTACGAATGCGGGGGTACGACCCCGACTTCGTGGTGACGCTGCCGCCCGCCGACAGCGGCGCCCCGATGAGCCCGACCACGCCGTACGACAGCACCGCACCCGGTGGCGACGACGGCAGCACCGCCCGCGTCAACCTGCGCCTCCCGGCGCACCTGAAGACCCGCACGGAGGAGGCCGCCGCCCGCTCGGGCCTGTCGCTCAACGCGTGGCTCGTGCGCGCCACCGCCGGCGCGCTCGACGCCGAGGCCCGGCCGCGCACGGCGGAGAAGATCCCCTCCATGGGCAACAGCTTCACGGGCTGGGCGCTCTAGCCCACCACCCGCAGTACCCGGCACCACGTGGCGCCGACTGACACCATCCGGCACCACCCAGGACGCTCCCACCACCTCAGAGGACGGAACAGCCATGCCCACCTTCGACACTCCCGGACCGATCTCGACCACGGCACGCGTGGAGGCCGGTTCCCTCCAGTTCACGGCGACCGACCGCACGGACACCGTCGTCGTCGTGGCGCCCCGCAACACGAAGAAGGACCTGGACGTACGGGCCGCCGAGCAGACGGAGGTGTCCTTCGCGAACGGCGTGCTGACGGTCAGGACGCCCAAGCCCAACCTGCTCGGCCTGAGCATCGGCCGCGTCGGCACGGTGGACGTGACGGTCGAACTGCCCACGGGGTCACGTGTCGACATGACCGGTTCCTGGACCCAGGTCCTCGCGGAGGGGCGGCTCGGCGAGGTGCGGGTGAAGACCTCGTCCGGCGACGTCCGCTTCGACGAGACGGGGCCGCTGGACCTGGTCTCCTCGCACGGTTCGATCACCGTGGACCGGGTCACCGGCCGGGCCGAGCTGACCACGAGCTCGGGCAGCGTGCGCATCGGCCACGTCGACGGCCCGGTCACCGTCAAGAACTCGCACGGCACCACCACGGTGGGCACCGTGACCGGTGAGCTGCGGGTGCGCAACGCGCTCGGGGACATCGACGTGACCCGCGCCGAGGAGTCGGTCACCGCGGTCACCGCCCACGGCACGCTGCGGATCGCCGAAGTGGCCCGCGGCACCGTGCAGTTGGAGACGAACCACGGGGCCATCGAGGTCGGCGTCCGCGAGGGCACCGCCACCTGGCTGGACGTCGACGCGGGCACCGGCCAGGTGCACAACGCACTCGCCTCGTCCGAGCCGCCGACGGGGTCCGAGGAGACGGTCAAGGTCCGCGCCCGCACCAAGTTCGGCAACATCACCGTCCGCCGCGCCAAGGCCTGACCCCACCACCTCCACCACCTTCACCCCCGCCGCACGCGGCCCCCGGGCCCCGCCCGGGGCCCCTCCCACCCCAGAGCCCGCCACCAGAACGGGATTCCCCATGCGTTCATCTGACATGCCCACATCACTTCAGGGCGCCACCGCCAACGCCGCCGCCATCTCCGCCACCGGTCTGCGCAAGTCGTACGGCGACAAGACCGTCCTCGACGGCATCGACCTGCACATCCCCGCAGGCACCGTCTTCGCCCTGCTCGGGCCGAACGGCGCGGGCAAGACCACCGCCGTGAAGATCCTCTCCACCCTCATCGGCGCGGACGGCGGCCGCGCCGAGGTGGCGGGCCACGACATCTCCGCCGCACCGCAGGCCGTGCGTGCCGCGATCGGCGTCACCGGACAGTTCTCCGCCGTGGACGGACTGATCACCGGCGAGGAGAACATGCTGCTCATGGCGGACCTGCACCGGCTGTCCCGCCGCGAGGGCCGCAGGGTCACTGCCGAACTCCTGGAGCGCTTCGACCTGGTGGACGCCGCGAAGAAGCCCGCCCAGAGTTACTCCGGCGGCATGAAGCGCCGCCTGGACATCGCCATGACCCTGGTGGGCGACCCGCGCATCATCTTCCTGGACGAGCCGACCACCGGTCTCGACCCGCGCAGCCGCCACCGCACCTGGCAGATCGTGCGCGAACTGGTCCAGGGCGGTGTCACCGTCTTCCTCACCACCCAGTACCTCGAAGAGGCCGACGAACTGGCCGACCGCATCGCCGTTCTCAACAACGGCAAGATCGCCGCCGAAGGCACCGCCGACGAGCTGAAGCGCATGATCCCCGGCGGGCACATCAGGCTCCGCTTCACCGACCCGGCCGCGTACCGGTCGGCGGCCGGCGCCCTGGCGGAGGCCACCCGGAACGACGAGGCGCTCGCGCTCCAGATCCCCAGCGACGGCAGTCAGCGCGAACTGCGGGCCGTCCTGGACTGGCTGGACGCCGCCGGCGTCGCGGCCGACGAGCTGACCGTGCACACCCCCGACCTGGACGACGTCTTCTTCGCCCTGACCGGCAGCACCACCACCGTCCCCCACCAGCCGAAGGAGGCTCTGCGATGAGCTCCCTGTCCCTCGCCGTGCGCGACTCGTCCACGATGCTGCGCCGCAACCTCCTGCACGCCCGCCGCTATCCGTCGCTCACCCTGAACCTGCTGCTGACGCCGGTGATGCTGCTGCTGCTCTTCGTCTACATCTTCGGCGACGCGCTGAGCGCGGGGATCGGCGGCGCCGGGGCGGACCGGGGCGAGTACGTGGCGTACATCGTGCCGGGAATCCTGCTGATGACCATCGGCGGCACCACGATCGGCAGCGCGGTGTCGGTCTCCACGGACATGGCCGAGGGGATCATCGCCCGCTTCCGGACGATGGCGATCCACCGCGGGTCGATCCTCGTCGGGCACGTCGTCGGCAGCGTGCTCCAGTGCGTGCTGAGCGTGGTCGTCGTGGGCGCGGTCGGGGTGGCCATCGGATTCCGCTCCAAGGACGCGACCGTCGTGGAGTGGCTGCTGGCCTTCGCCCTGCTCGTGATGTTCTCCCTGGCGCTCACCTGGATCGCGGTCGGGATGGGCCTGATCAGCCCGAACGCGGAGGCTGCCAGCAACAACGCGATGCCGCTGATCTTCCTGCCGCTGATCTCCAGCACCTTCGTCCCGGTGGACGCGATGCCGGGCTGGTTCCGGCCGATCGCCGAGTACCAGCCCTTCACCCCGGCCATCGAGACCCTGCGCGGGCTGCTGCGCGGCACCGAGATCGGGTACAACGGCTGGCTGGCCGCGGCCTGGTGCCTGGGGCTGGCGGTGCTCGGCTACTTCTGGTCGGCGTCGGTGTTCAACCGCGACCCCAAGTAGGCCCCGGCGCGCAGGGGCGTAGGTGCTCCGGCACTCCGGTGCCGGAGCATCTCCGCATTGCCTCAGCCAGCATCCATTGCAACAAATCATTGCATTCACCTTCAGCGTCATTGCATCAAAATACCGCTGCTGAGCTGCAATTGAGCATCCGATTCCATTGACCGTTCCATGAATGCAACGTAGCTTTCAGCGAACGTTGAACACGTCGGACCGTGCACCGCCATCTGAAGCCCGGAAAGAGGACTGGCCATGAACGCATCCCCGCACACCCTGGCGACACTGCCGACGGAGCGCACGTCCGGCTGCCCCTTCGACCCGCCGAAGGAACTGATCGACGCCCGCGAGCAGGCCCCGCTCAGCCGCATCATGCACCCCGGCGGCGTGCCCGGCTGGATGATCACCGGATACGACCTGGTGAAGTCGGTGCTGGCCGACCCCCGGTTCAGCTCGCGCAAGGAACTGCTGAACGTCGTCGCCGACTTCGAGATCCCCCCGGCGCCGCCCGGCGAGTTCCTGCTGATGGACGACCCGCAGCACTCGCGCTACCGCAAGCCGCTGATCAGCAAGTTCACCGCCCGTCGGATGCGGCTGCTGACCGAGCGGATCGAGCAGATCACCACCGAGTGCCTGGACGCCATGGAGAAGGCGGGCACCTCGGCGGACCTGGTGACGGCGTTCGCCAAGCCCATCCCGACCATCGTGATCTGCGAGCTGCTCGGTGTGCCGTACGACCAGCGCGCGTCCTTCGAGGAGCAGATCGCCCTGTTCATGAACGGGGAGCCCAGCGACGAGGAGCTGCTCGCCGCGTACACCGCGATCCAGCGGTACCTCGCGGAGCTGGTGGTCGCCAAGCGCGCCCACCCCACCGACGACGTGCTCAGCGAGCTGACCGACAGCGACCTGACGGACGAGGAGTTGCAGGGCATCGGCCTGATCCTGCTGGCCGCCGGTCTCGACACGACGGCCAACATGCTGGCCCTGGGCACCTTCGCGCTCCTGCAGCACCCGGAGCAGCTGGCCGCGCTGCGCGCCGACCCCTCGCTCACCGACAAGGCCGTGGAGGAGCTGCTGCGGTACCTGACCGTCGCCAAGACCTTCATGCGGACCGCCACGGAGGACGTCGAACTGGGCGGGCAGCTCATCGAGGCGGGGACGACGGTCCTGCTGTCGTACAACACCGCCGACCGCGACCCCGAGCGCTTCCCCGACCCGCATGCGCTGGACATCCACCGGCAGGCCGCCGGGCACCTGGCCTTCGGTCACGGAGCGCACCTGTGCCTGGGGGCGCAGCTCGCCCGCATCGAGATGCGGGTCGCCTTCCCGGCGCTGCTGGAGCGCTTCCCGACGCTGCGGCTGGCCGTACCGGCGGACGAGGTGGCGCTGCGCCCCGAGGCGGCCGACATCTACGGGGTGAAGAGCCTGCCGATCGCCTGGGACGCGTGACGTACCGCGCACACGCACGGGAGGCGGGCCCCCGCGAAGGGGGCCCGCCTCCCGTGCGTCTACGCCATCACCCCTTGGCCACCAGGGACTTGAGGGCGAGGTTGAGCTGGAGGACGTTGACGCGGGGCTCGCCGAGGAAGCCCAGGGTGCGCCCGTCGGTGTGCTCGGCGACGAGCTGCTCGACGGCCGCGACGTCGAGGTGGTTGCGGGCGGCGACCCGGTGGGTCTGGAGCTTCGCGTACGTCGGCGAGATGTGCGGGTCGAGGCCGGAGCCGGAGGAGGTGACGGCCTCGGCGGGGACGTCGGACGGCTCGACGGTGTGGCCCGGCACCGAGTTGTCCTGGATGACGGCCTGCTGGGCGGAGAGCACCTTGTAGCAGAGGGTGGCCTGCTCGTCCTCGGTCTGGTAGGCGGAGAGCTTGGCCGGGCACTTCCCGTCGACGGCACCGCTGTCGCCGGAGAGGTTGGTGGCGCCGGAGAGGATCAGCTGGTACTGGGTGTTGACGCTGTTGGCGCCCAGCCCGTTGGAGGGGCGGGGCTGGAACCAGCGGAGGTCGGCCTGCGGGGCGTCGTCCGGGTTCTTCTGCGGGAGGTTGTAGGACTGGCCGATCAGCTCGGAGCCGACGACCTTCCCGGTCGTGGGGTCCTTGATCTCGGAGCCGTTGGCCTTGCCCGGGAAGACGGCCTGGGCGATGCCGGTGACGGCGAGCGGGTAGACGACCCCGCACACGAGGGTGAGGACGAGCAGGGCACGCAGGCCCGCCCCGATCAACCGGCCGGTGTTCACTGCGGAGTTGTTCATGACGGTCAGCCGATTCCGGGGATGAGGGAGAGGAGCAGGTCGATGATCTTGATGCCGATGAAGGGGGCGATCAGGCCGCCGAGTCCGTAGACGCCCAGATTGCGGCGCAGCATCCGGTCCGCACTCATCGGCCGGTACTGGACGCCCTTCAGGGCGAGCGGGACCAGCGCGACGATGATCAGCGCGTTGAAGATGACGGCGGAGAGGATCGCGGACTGCGGGGAGGACAGGCCCATGATGTTGAGCTTGTCGAGGCCCGGGTAGACCACCGCGAACATCGCCGGGATGATCGCGAAGTACTTCGCGACGTCGTTGGCGATCGAGAAGGTCGTCAACGCGCCCCGGGTGATGAGGAGTTGCTTGCCGATCTCGACGATCTCGATGAGCTTGGTGGGGTTGGAGTCCAGGTCCACCATGTTCCCGGCCTCCTTGGCGGCCGAGGTGCCGGTGTTCATCGCGACGCCGACGTCGGCCTGGGCGAGGGCCGGGGCGTCGTTGGTGCCGTCGCCGGTCATCGCGACGAGCTTGCCGCCCGCCTGTTCGCGCTTGATGAGGGCCATCTTGTCCTCGGGGGTGGCCTCGGCGAGGAAGTCGTCGACGCCCGCCTCCTCGGCGATGGCCTTGGCGGTCAGCGGGTTGTCGCCCGTGATCATGACCGTCTTGATGCCCATGCGGCGAAGCTCGTCGAAACGTTCCCGCATGCCGTGCTTGACGACGTCCTTGAGGTGGACGACGCCGAGGACGCGGGCGCCGTCAGCGTCTTCCAGAGCCACCAGCAGCGGCGTGCCACCAGCCTGGGAAATCCGGTCGGTGAGTTCCTGCGCGTCGTCTGCGACACGGCCGCCCCGCTCCTTCACCCAGGCCACGACCGATCCGGTCGCCCCCTTGCGCACCTTGCGTCCGTCCACGTCCACGCCCGACATCCGGGACTGCGCCGTGAAGGGCACCCACTCGGCTCCGACCAACTCGCCCTGGTGACGCTCGCGCAGGCCGTACTTCTCCTTGGCGAGTACGACGACGGAGCGGCCCTCGGGGGTCTCGTCGGAGAGGGAGGAGAGCTGCGCCGCGTCGGCCAGCTCGGCCGCGGTCACTCCGCGTACCGGAAGGAACTCGGCCGCCTGCCGGTTGCCCAGCGTGATGGTGCCGGTCTTGTCGAGGAGCAGCGTGGACACGTCACCGGCGGCTTCCACGGCCCGGCCCGACATGGCCAGGACGTTGCGCTGGACCAGGCGGTCCATGCCCGCGATGCCGATCGCGGAGAGCAGGGCGCCGATGGTCGTGGGGATGAGGCAGACCAGCAGGGCGACCAGCACGATCATCGACTGGGCGGCGCCCGCGTAGGTGGCGAACGGCTGGAGCGTGACGACGGCCAGCAGGAAGACGATGGTCAGCGACGCGAGGAGGATGTTGAGGGCGATCTCGTTGGGCGTCTTCTGCCGGGCCGCGCCCTCGACCAGGTTGATCATCCGGTCGATGAAGGTCTCGCCGGGCTTCGTCGTGATCTTGATGACGATGCGGTCGGAGAGAACCTTGGTGCCGCCGGTGACGGCGCACCGGTCGCCGCCCGACTCGCGGATGACGGGGGCCGACTCACCGGTGATGGCCGACTCGTCGACCGAGGCGACGCCTTCCACCACGTCGCCGTCGCCGGGGATGACGTCCCCCGCCTCGCAGACGACCAGGTCGCCGACGCGCAGGTCGGTGCCGGGCACACGCTCCTCGGTCGAGCCGGTCAGCCGGCGGGCGACGGTGTCGGTCTTGGCCTTGCGCAAGGTGTCGGCCTGCGCCTTGCCCCGGCCCTCCGCGACGGCCTCCGCCAGGTTGGCGAAGAGGGTGGTGAGCCAGAGCCAGACGGTGATCGCCCAGCCGAACCAGTCCCCCGGATTCATGATCGCGAAGACGGTCGTCAGCACGGAGCCGATCTCGACCACGAACATCACCGGGGACTTGATCATCACCCGGGGGTCCAGCTTGCGCAGCGCGTCGGGGAAGGACTTCAGCAGCAGCTTGGGGTCGAACAGGCCGGAGCCGACCCGGCCGCCACCGCCCCCGTCGGGGGTGTGTCCGGTGGGGGCCTCGGACTGCGGGGCCACAGTGGTCGTACTCATGACGCGAGCCCTTCGGCGAGCGGTCCCAGCGCGAGCGCGGGGAAGTAGGTGAGACCTGTGATGATCATGATCGTGCCGACCAGCAGGCCTGTGAACAGCGGCTTCTGCGTGCGCAGGGTGCCTGCCGTCTCCGGTACGGGCGTCTGCTCGGCGAGTGAGCCCGCCAGCGCCAGCACGAACACCATCGGCAGGAAGCGGCCCAGCAGCATCGCGATGCCGATGGTCGAGTTGAACCAGGTGGTGTCGGCGCTGAGCCCGCCGAACGCGGAGCCGTTGTTGTTGGCGCCCGAGGTGTAGGCGTACAGGATCTCGGAGAAGCCGTGCGCCCCGGAGTTCAGCATCGAGTCGGCGGGTCCGTCGAGTGCCATCGCGACGGCGGTGAAGCCGAGGACGAGGGCCGGGGTGACGAGGATGTAGCAGGCGGCGAACTTGATCTGCCGGGTACCGATCTTCTTGCCCAGGTACTCGGGCGTGCGGCCGACCATCAGACCGGCGATGAACACCGCGATGATCGCCATGATCAGCATGCCGTACAGGCCCGAGCCGACGCCGCCGGGGGCGATCTCGCCGAGCTGCATGCCCAGCAGGTTGATGCCGCCGCCGAGGCCGGTGTTGGAAGAGTGGAAGGAGTTCACCGCGCCGGTCGAGGTCAGCGTGGTGGCGACCGAGAAGATCGCGGAGCCGCTGATCCCGAAGCGGGTCTCCTTGCCCTCCATCGCCCCGCCGGCCAGGTCGAACGCCGGGCCGTGGTGGGCGGATTCGGTCCACATCATCAGTGCGGTGAAGCCGAGCCAGATCGTCGCCATCGTGGCGAGGATGGCGTACCCCTGCTTCAGCGAGCCGACCATGCGCCCGAAGGTGCGGGTCAGCGCGAAGGGGATGACGAGGATCAGGAAGACCTCGAAGAGGTTGGAGAAGGCGTTGGGGTTCTCGAAGGGGTGGGCGGAGTTGGCGTTGAAGTAGCCGCCGCCGTTCGTCCCGAGCTCCTTGATGACCTCCTGGGAGGCGACCGCGCCGCCGTTCCACTGCTGCGTACCACCGCTGAACTGGCCGACCTCGTGGATGCCGGAGAAGTTCTGGATCGCACCGCACGCGACGAGGACGATCGCGCCGATCACCGAGATCGGGACGAGGATACGGACCGTGCCGCGCACCAGGTCGGCCCAGAAGTTGCCGAGTTCACCGGTGCGGGAGCGGGCGAAGCCCCGTACGAGAGCGGCCGCGACCGCCATGCCGACGGCCGCCGACACGAAGTTCTGCACCGCGAGGCCGCCGGTCTGCACGACGTGGCCCATGGCCTGTTCGCCGTAGTACGACTGCCAGTTGGTGTTCGCCACGAACGAGGCGGCGGTGTTGAACGCCTGGTCCGGGTCGATCGCGGAGAAGCCGAGCGAGCCGGGCAGGCTGCCCTGCACCCGCTGCATCAGGTAGAGGAAGAGGACGCTCACCAGCGAGAAGGCGAGGACGCCGCGCAGGTACGCGGGCCAGCGCATCTCGGTGCTGGGATTGGCGCCTATCGCCTTGTAGATCCACTTCTCCACCCGCAAGTGCTTCGGGGAGGAGTAGACACCGGCCATGTAGTCGCCGAGCGGGCGGTACGCGAGCGCGAGGGCCGCGACGAGTGCGAGGAGCTGGAGCACTCCGGCGAGGACGGGAGACATATCGGGCTCAGAACCTCTCCGGGTACACGAGGGCGAGGATCAGATAGCCCAGCAGGGCGACGGCCACGACCAGGCCGACGATGTTCTCGGCAGTCACAGCTTCGTCACCCCCTTGGCGACGAGTGCCACCAGCGCGAAAACCGCGAGCGTGGTGACGACGAAGGCCAGATCGGCCATCGCAGGCTCCTGGATGCAGTGGGTGAGTAGAGGCAGGTCTCACGACCGGGGCACCCGGCCTGCGCCGTGCGCCCCGAGATGAGAAAACCTCTCTCCCAAGCCCTTCTGACCTGCGTTAACGCTCTCCTGACGCCCGCAGTGCCGCTCTTGACGCGTCCCGTACGGGCCTTGACGCGCCCCTTACGGGGCGGCGCGTCCGGCGGGCGGCACCGGGTAGGGCACGAAGGTGCTGCTGTTCTCGTCGACGGCCAGCGGGCGGTCCAGCGGGGGCACCGCGCGCTGCGGGCAGTCGGTGCGCTCGCACAGGCGGCATCCCATGCCGATGGGGACGGCGGCCGCCGCGTTGGTGAGGTCGAGGCCGTCGGAGTAGACGAGCCGGGAGGCGTGCCGGATCTCGCAGCCGAGGCCGATCGCGTACGTCTTGCCGGGTTCGCCCCAGCCGCCGCGGTGGCGGGTGACGGCGCGGGCGGTCCACAGGTAGCGGCGGCCGTCGGGCATGGCGGCGACCTGGACGTGGATGCGGCCGGGCGCCGTGAAGGCCTCGTACACGTTCCACAGCGGGCAGGTGCCGCCCGCGCGGGAGAAGTGGAAGGCGGTGGCGGACTGCCGCTTGGACATGTTCCCGGCCCGGTCGACGCGCACGAAGGAGAAGGGCACCCCGCGCAGCCTGGGGCGTTGCAGGGTGCTGAGGCGGTGGCAGACGGTTTCGTGGCCGAGGCCGAAGTGGTCGGTGAGGCGTTCGATGTCGTACCGGAATTCCTCGGCGGCCTGGTGGAAGCGGCGGTACGGGAGGATCAGCGCGGCCGCGAAGTGGTTGGCGATGCCGATGCGGGCCAGTGGCCAGGCGGCCGAGCCGGGTTCGAAGTCCTCCGAGGCGAGGGCGGAGATCTCCGCCGTGTTTTCCAGCAGGGCGAGTTGGGTGGCCATCCGGAAGGCGCGCTGGCCGGGGCGCAGCCGGGCGGAGAGGTGCAGGACTCGGCTGCGCGGGTCGAAGCGGTGCAGGTGGGCGGGGTGGGTGCTGTCCTCGGCGAGGCGCACGCCGTGCCGGTCGGCGAGGCGGTCGGTGAGGGCGCGGACGACGTCGCCGGGGCGGATGCCGAGGTCGGCGGCCAGGTCCTCGGCGGCGAGGTCGAGGTCGTGCAGGTAGTTCTGCCGCCGGTAGAAGAACTCGCGGATCTCCTCGTGCGCGGAGCGCGGCTGGGCGGCCGGCTCGGGGCCGCGCCCCTCGGCGGTCTCCGAGAGCCGTTCGGCGAGCTGTTGGTTGCGGCGGCCGAGGTCGACCAGGAGGGTGGCCGCGGCGGGCACCCGGGTGGCGAGGTCGGTGAGGTCGGAGCCGGTGACCCGGCCCGCGGCGACCTCGTCGGCGAGGGCGTCGCGCAGGTCGGCCAGCAGGCGGCTGGTGTCACGCTCGGAGAAGAAGCCGGGGTCGATGCCGAACGCCTCGGTGAGCCGCAGCAGTACGGGGACGGTCAGCGGCCGGGAGTCGTGCTCCATCTGGTTGAGGTAACTGGGCGAGATGGCGAGGACGCGGGCCAACTCGGCCTGGCTCATGCGGCGTTCCTCGCGGAGCCTGCGCAGGCGGGGTCCAGCGTACGTCTTGCTCATCCTGGCTCCTTGCGGCGATCGCGCGTCGAGGGCTGCGCGGCTTCGCAGAGTTGGCAATGCGGCGGGGGAAGATGCGCAGAAGTTAGCAGCAATCCCTGCTTGTTGGCACTGAGTGCCGGTGTCAGAGTCGTCGTGCGGCCCGCCGGGTGACATTGCTTCTGCCGACTCCGACGGCGTCGGCGGGCCGCATCCTTCACCACGCGAAGGCACTTGGTGCCACTACTTCGCATGCTTCACACCGCTGCGACGACACACACGTCTGGGGAGACACACATGGCTACGTGGACAGGGACGCCGGGGACGACCGCCGAGGAGCTCCGGCAGCGCTGGGCGAGCGACCCGCGCTGGCAGGGCGTCGAGCGGACCTACACCGCCGAGGACGTCGTACGGCTCTCCGGCAGCGTCCGGGAGGAGCACACCCTCGCCCGGCGCGGCGCCGAACGGCTGTGGCGCCAGCTCCACGAGCAGGACTTCATCCACGCACTCGGCGCGCTGACCGGCGGCCAGGCCGTCCAGCAGGTCCGGGCCGGGCTCCAGGCGATCTACCTGTCCGGCTGGCAGGTCGCCGCCGATGCCAACCAGGCCGGTCACACCTACCCCGACCAGTCGCTCTACCCGGTCAACTCCGTTCCCCAGGTGGTCCGTCGGATCAACAACGCGCTGCTGCGCGCCGACCAGATCGCGGTGAGCGAGGGCGACACCTCCATCGACTGGCTGGCCCCGGTCGTCGCGGACGCGGAGGCCGGTTTCGGCGGCCCGCTCAACGCCTTCGAGCTGACGAAGGCGATGATCGCCTCGGGTGCGGCGGGCATCCACTACGAGGACCAGCTCGCGTCCGAGAAGAAGTGCGGCCACCTCGGCGGCAAGGTCCTGGTGCCCACCGCCCAGCACATCCGCACCCTCAACGCGGCCCGCCTCGCTGCCGACATCGCCGACGTGCCCACCCTGATCGTCGCCCGCACCGACGCCCTCGCCGCGAACCTCCTGACCAGCGACGTCGACGAACGCGACGCGCGGTTCGTGACGGGCGAGCGCACCGCCGAGGGCTTCTACCGGGTGCGCGGCGGCATGGCTTCGGTGATCGCGCGCGGGCTCGCGTACGCCCCGTACGCGGATCTCCTCTGGGTGGAGACGGGCACGCCGGACCTGGTGCAGGCCCGGGAGTTCGCGGAGGCGATCCACGCCGAGCACCCGGACCAGATGCTCGCGTACAACTGCTCGCCGTCCTTCAACTGGAAGGCGGCGCTGGACGACGACCAGATCGCCAAGTTCCAGCGGGAGTTGGGCGCGATGGGCTACCGCTTCCAGTTCATCACCCTTGCCGGTTTCCACTCCCTCAACCACGGCATGTTCGACCTGGCGCGCGGCTACGCCGAGCACGGGATGACCGCGTACGTGGATCTCCAGGAGCGCGAATTCGCGGCCCAGCAGCACGGGTTCACCGCGGTGAGGCATCAGCGTGAGGTCGGCACCGGGTACTTCGACCAGATCTCGACGGCCGTCAACCCGGCGTCCTCCACGACGGCGCTCGCGGGGTCGACGGAGGAAGAACAGTTCCACTGAGCCGTGCGAGGCCCTGCCGGGGGCTGGGGGGGGGCGCGTCCGGTGCGGGTCCTGCGTCGGGGCCTCGCGTTCGGCGCACGTCACGTGCGGGAGCGTCGTGGCTGATCGCGCAGTTCCCCGCGCCCCTGGAGGGCCTGCTTCGCGGCCCCCAGGCCACTCCTACCCCGCCTCGTCGAGGAGAGAGAACCATGTCGACCACCATCGCCGTTCCCACGAGCACCGTTCAGGTCCTCGGTGCGCCGGGGGAACGTCATCGCGAGATCCTGAGTCCTGAGGCGCTCGGCTTTCTGGGCCGTCTCGACGCTGCCTTCGCGGGGCGCCGCCTGGACGTGCTCACCGAGCGGCGGCGCCGTGCCGACCGCGTCGCCTCCGGGGTCCCGCTCGCGTTTCCGCTGACCGGCAGGGCGATCCGCGCCGACACCACCTGGCGCGTCGCACCGCCCGCTCCCGGCCTGGCCGACCGCCGGGTGGAGATCACCGGCCCGCCCCTGCCCCGTACCGCACGACAGGCGTTGGCCTCCGGGGCGCAGGTGTGGACCGCCGACTTCGAGGACGCCACCTCGCCCACCTGGGCCAATATCGTCGGGGGCCAACTGACCCTCCTGGACGCCGCCGAGGGCCGCCTCGGCACGACCGCGGCCGACGGGCCCACCCTCGTCGTGCGCCCGCGCGGCTGGCACCTCGTCGAGAAGCACCTGACCGTGGACGGACGGCCGCTGTCCGCCTCGCTTGTCGACTTCGGCCTGTACGTCTTCCACTGCGCCCGGCGGCAGCTCGACGCGGGGCGCGGCCCGTACTTCTCGCTACCCAAGCTGGAGAACCGCGAGGACGCCCGCCTGTGGAACGACGTGTTCCTGCTGGCTCAGGACCTCCTCGGCCTGCCGCGCGGCACGATCCGCGCCACGGTGCTCATCGAGACGGTTCCGGCGGCCTTCGAAATGGAGGAGATCCTCTACGAACTGCGCGAGCACGGCGCGGGGTTGACGGCCGGGCGCTGGGACTATCTCTTCAGCCTGGTCAAGACCCTCGGCCACCGCGCCGACTTCGTCCTCGCCGACCGGTCGCAGATCACCATGACCGCGCCGTTCCTGCGGGCGTACACCGACCTTCTCGTACGTACCTGCCACAAGCGCGGCGCCCACGCGATCGGCGGGCTGGCCGCGCAGATCCCCGGCGGCGACACGGCCACCGACGCCGCCGTGTCCGCCACGGTGCGCCGTGACAAGGAGCGCGAGGCCGAGGACGGCTTCGACGGCACCTGGGTGGCGCACCCGGGCCTGGTGCCGCTGTGCCGTGCTGCGTTCGACGGCGTACTCGCGGGCCGACCGCACCAGTTGGACCGTACGCGGGCGGACGTCGAGGTCACCGCGGCCGACCTGCTGGCGGTACGGCGCTCGGGCGGAGCCCCGGCTGCGGAGGGCGTCCGCACCCATGTCGCCCTCGCCCTGCGCTACTTCGACGCCTGGCTGCGCGGCACGGGCGCGGTCGCCCTGAACGGGATCGTGGAGGACGCCTCGACCGCCGAGATCGCCCGGGCCCAGATCTGGCAGTGGGTCCGGCACGGGTGCGTCAGCCGCGAGGAGGTGCGCCGGATCGTACGGGAGGAGGCGGAAGCCCTGGGGGCCGAGTACCCGTGGGCCCGTATCGAGGACGTCTGCAAGATTTTCGAACGGGCAGCCCTGGCACGGGACTTGCCCGCCTTCTTCACCACCGACGCCTACACCCGGCACCTGGTGACGACACGCGGCGGCCGCTCATGAACGACATCAGGCGGGTCGGCGTCGTGGGCGGCGGACAGATGGGCGCGGGGATCGCCGAGGTGTGCGCGCGGGCCGGACTGGACACCGTCGTGTGTGAGACGGACGCGCCCGCCGCCCGTGCGGCCCGCGAGCGCATGGCCGTCTCCCTCGAACGGGCCGTCGAGCGCGGGAAGATGGACCGCCTGTCCGCCGAGTGCGCCCTCGACCGTACGGTCTTCACCGGCAGCCTCGCCGACCTGGCCGACCGGCAGCTCGTCGTCGAGGCCGTGGTGGAGGAACAGGCCGCGAAGCGAGAGGTGTTCGCCGCGCTCGACAAGATCGTGGAGGACGCGGAGGCCGTCCTGGCCACGAACACCTCCTCGATCCCCGTGATGCGCCTGGGCACCGCCACCCACCGCGCCGACCGGGTGCTCGGCCTGCACTTCTTCAACCCGGTGCCGGTCCTGCCGCTCGTCGAGGTGGTGACCTCGCTGCACACGTCGGCCGGGGCCGCAGCGCTCGCCGAGGAGTTCGTGTCCGGGGTGCTCGGCAAGACCGTGGTCCGCTCGCGGGACCGGGCCGGGTTCGTCGTCAACGCGCTGCTGATCCCGTACGTCCTGTCCGCGATCCGCATGGCGGAGTCCGGCTTCGCCACCGCCGCCGACATCGACGCCGGGATGGAATGGGGCTGCGCGCACCCGATGGGGCCGCTGAAGCTGGCGGACCTGATCGGGCTCGACACCGTCGCCGCGATCGCGGAGTCGCTGTACGAGGAGTTCAAGGAACCGCTCTACGCTCCGCCGCCGCTGCTGAGGCGGATGGTCGACGCGGGGCTGCTCGGTCGGAAGTCGGGCCGCGGGTTCCACGCGTACGACCGGGGCTGAGAGCGCCACACGTAAGACCGGGGCCGATCAGGCCCGCACGAACGACCGGGCTGAGGGGCCCGGGTCCGCCGTCGCGCACTGAGGGGCGTGCGGCGGCGGGCGGCAGGGGTGCGCGGCACGGACCGCGCACCCCTCAGTCGCGCTCCGGCGAGGACGCCAGATGACTCCGCACCGACACGACCAGCGGATGGCTCTCGTCGAAACTGCGCAGGCACAGGGCGAGCGTCTCCTCCAGCAGTACGTCGGCGCGTGCCGGGTCGCCGGCCGCCCGGTAGGCCATCGCGAGATTGCTCCGGGCCTGGAGGGTGTCGACGTGCCCCTCGCCCAGCACCCTGGTCCGGGCCGCGACCGCCTTCTCGTACCGGGGTATGGCCCGCTTGGGATGCCCCGCCATGTGGAGGAAGTACGCCTCGTCGTGCAGCGAGGTGAGGGTGTCGGGGTGGTCGTCGCCCAGCACGACCGAGCGGTCGGCGTAGGTCCGGCCGCGCAGGATGTGGCCCCGGAGCCTCTTCCCGGCACCGATGTACGCGTCGGCGAGGACGCTCCGGCTGAGGAGGGTGTGGGCGTGCTCGTCGCCCAGGCCGCGCCGCCGGTGGTCGACCACCCGTCGCAGCAGCGGAATGGCCCGGGCGTTCTGGCCGGAGCCCTGGAGGGCGGTCCCCAGGGCGTGCCGGACGTCCCAGGTACGGGTGTCGTCCTCGCCGTACTGCCGTTGCCGGGCGCGCAGGACTTCCTCGAAGAGGGGGACCGCGGCGGCCGGGTCCCGCGCGTTCATGTGGGCGAGGGCGAGGTCCTCCGCGAGATCGGCGATCCGGGGGTCGTCGGCGGGCAGGGTGCGGCGGCGGGCGGCGAGCGCCTCCGCGTAGAGGGGGGCGGCGAGTGCGGGGTGGTTCGACAGCTCGTGGAGGTACGCCAGTTCCTCCAGCGCGACGAGGGTGCGCGGATGGTCCGCGCCGTGCACGCGGCGGCGCTGTACGAGGGTCTGCTCGCACAGCGGAAGGGCCCGGGCCGGGCCCTCGGCCTCCCGGAGGGCCCGCGCGAGGGCGAACTGGGTGACCAGGGTGTCGGGGTGGTCCGGGCCCAGGACGCGCCGGCGCCGGGCGAGGTTCTCCTCGTGCAGCGGTACGGCCCGTTCCGGGGCACCGGCCCGCGCATGGACGTGCGCGAGGTCGTGGCGGGCGGTGAGGGTGCGGGGGTGGTCCGGGCCCGGGGAACGGAGCAGGGCGGCGAGGTGCTCCTCGTGGAGGGCCACGGACCGGCCGAAGTCCCCGGCCCCTTCGCAGGCCTTGGTGAGGCCGTCCCGTGCGGCCCCGGTGCGCTCGTGCCCCTCGCCGAGGAAGCGCCGGGAGGCCGCGAGGGCCTCCTCCCGGAGGGCGACCCCCTTGCCGAGATCCCCGGCCCGCTCCCAGGCCCCGGCGAGACGGACTCGCGCGTCCAGGGTGTCGGGGTGATCCTCACCCAGGCTCCGCAGGGCATGGCCGAGGACACGCTCCCGACGGACGACTTCGACTTCGGCTTCGGCTCCGGCTCCGGCGGTGGGACCTGCTGGGGCAGCGCGCGTCTCGGGACCTGCCGGGGCGGCGGACGTCGCCGGAGTCGGGGCACCGTGCCCGGCGGGAGAAGGCCCGACGTCTGCGGGGGCTGCCGCAGCGGGGGCGTCGGTGCCGTCCGAGGCGGCGACAGGTGCGGACCCTGCCGGAAAGGCGCGAGGCACAGGGCCTGCGGTAGCTGCCGCAGCGGGGGCGGTTGAAGGCCCGACGGCTGCCGGACCTTCCGCAGCCGGAGCGGCGGTGCCCGCCGAGACGGCGAGAGGCCCGGTACCCGCGGGACCTGACGGGGCGGGGGCGGTGGGGCCCACCAGGGTGGCAGGGGCTGCCGGTGCGGTGGGGGCCTTGGTGGCTGCGGAGAGATCGGCGTCGGTGCTCGCGGCCGTGGGGTCGGCATGCTCGGCCGAGGCGTCGGCGGGCGCATCCGCAGCAGCCGCAACAGCCGCAACAGGAGCGCGCGCGGCGTCGGTCGTCACGTGTGCCGTGTCGGCATCGGGCTGCGCGGTTTTGTCCGTTGTGGGGTCGGCGGCGGGGGCCCGGTTCGGCGACGTCCGCCGCCAGCGTCTGATCATGCGCTCATCGTCGCCTCCCGCAGAGCATCCTGTCCCCCTCGGGGAGCGTCGAATCTGCTCGTCCGGCAAGGGAGTTGACCCCGGGGAGAGGGAGTCGTCGGAACGCACCGGAAGGTCGGCGCGCCGGACTCGGCCCGGTCTTGTTGACCTGGGGGCAGGATTGAGCCAGCGTCAGTACCGGCCCGCTCCGCCGCACTCCCTGGAGGTACACGTGAGGATGCTCATCAACGTCCCCGAGACCGTCGTCGGCGACGCGCTGCGCGGGATCGCCGCCGCGCATCCCGAGCTCGCGGTCGACGTCGAGAACCGGGTCGTCGTACGGCGGGACGCACCCGTCGCCGGGAAGGTGGGGATCGTGTCCGGGGGCGGCAGCGGGCACGAGCCGTTGCACGCGGGGTTCGTCGGGCCGGGGATGCTGTCGGCCGCGTGTCCCGGAGAGGTCTTCACGTCGCCCGTACCCGATCAGATGGTGCGGGCCGCGGCCGCCGTGGACTCCGGGGAGGGGGTCCTCTTCGTCGTCAAGAACTACACCGGGGACGTCCTCAACTTCGACATGGCCGCCGAGTTGGCCGAGGAGGAGGGCATCCGGGTCGAGCGGGTGCTCGTCAACGACGACGTCGCCGTGACCGACAGCCTGTACACGGCGGGTCGACGCGGGACCGGGGCCACCCTCTTCGTGGAGAAGATCGCCGGGGCGGCGGCGGACGAGGGTGCACCGCTGGAGCGGGTGGCGGAGGTGGCCCGGAGGGTGAACGACGCCGCGCGCAGCTTCGGCGTGGCGCTGAGCGCGTGCTCGACACCTGCGAAGGGCAGCCCGACCTTCGAACTCCCGCCGGGTCAGCTCGAATTGGGTGTCGGCATCCACGGTGAGCCGGGCCGGGAGCGCCGCGCCATGATGACCTCCCGGGAGATCGCGGACTACGCGGTGGACGTCGTCCTGGAGGACCTGCGGCCGACCGGCCCGGTCCTGGCGCTGGTGAACGGCATGGGCGCGACACCCCTGTTGGAGCTGTACGGGTTCAACGCCGAGGTGCAGCGCGTCCTTTCGGAGCGCGGGGTGGCCGTGGCCCGTACCCTCGTCGGGAACTACGTCACGTCCCTCGACATGGCGGGCTGCTCGGTGACGCTGTGTCAGGTCGACGAGGAGATGCTGCGGTGGTGGGACGCGCCGGTGCAGACGGCCGCGTTGCGCTGGGGCCGATGAGCCGTCGGAGAGACTGCCGGAGAGGCTGAGAGGAAAGGGTGTCGATGCTGGATTCCGCGTTCTTCCACCGATGGGTGGTCGCCGTGGCGGCCGCCGTGGACCGGGAGGCCGACCGGCTGACGGAGCTGGACTCCGCCATCGGCGACGCCGACCACGGCAGCAACCTGCGGCGCGGCTTCGCGGCCGTCGTCGAGGCGCAGGGCGTGGAGCCGCCGGGCTCCCCCGGTGCCGTCCTGGGGTTCGCGGGCCGCAAGCTGATCTCCACGGTGGGCGGCGCTTCGGGGCCGCTGTACGGCACGCTCCTGCGCCGCACGGGCAAGGCACTCGGCGAGGCCCCCGAGGTGTCCGTATCGGAACTGGCCGCCGCCCTGCGCGCGGGCACGGACGCCGTCGCACAGTTGGGCGGTGCGGCTCCCGGTGACAAGACGATGCTGGACGCACTGATTCCGGCAGTGGAGGCCCTGGAGGCGGCGGAGAAGGACGACGCCCCCGCTGCCTTCCGTGCCGCCCGGGACGCCGCCGAGAGCGGTGCTCTCGCCACGGTGCCGCTGCGGGCACGCAAGGGACGGGCCAGCTATCTCGGTGAGCGCAGCGTCGGCCACCAGGACCCCGGAGCGACGTCCGCCGCACTCCTCTTCCGTACCTTCGCAGAGATCGCAGAGGCCACCGAGGTCTCGGAGGCCACCGGATGAGCGACGCACGCGTGGGCCTGGTGCTGGTCTCCCACAGCGCGGCGGTGGCCTCGGCCGTCGCCGACCTGGCGCGCGGCCTGGCGGGCGGCGGGCCGACCGCCCCGGTCGCGGCCGCGGGCGGCGACCCGGACGGCGGCCTGGGCACGAGCGCGGACCTGATCGCCCGGGCCGCCCACGAGGTGGACGAGGGCGCCGGGGTGGCCGTCCTGGTGGACCTGGGCAGCGCGGTCCTCACCGTGAAGTCCCTGCTCGCCGACGAGGACGACCTCCCCCCGAACACCCGCCTGCTGGACGCCCCCTTCGTGGAGGGCACGATCGCCGCCCTGGTCACGGCTTCGACGGGAGCCTCGCTGGACGCGGTGGAAGCCGCTGCCGCCGAGGCGTACACCTACCGCAAGACCTGATCCCCCTCAGTGCCCCTCGGGGGTGATCCCCACCCCCGCCACCCCCAACGGCGCCTCCCCCGGCTGCGCGAACCAGGTCGGCTCGTCGGCCAGCGCCTGCTTGATCCGGAACGTCGCGAACTCCCGCATCTCCGGCAGCGCGTCCACCTCGAACCAGCCGACCTCCAGCGACTCCTCGTCGTTCACCCGCGCCTCGCCGCCGGTCGCCCGGCAGGCCACGGTGATGTCCATGAACTGGCAGATGTCGCCGTTGCCGTACTGCACCGCTCGCAGGGTCTGCACCAGCACGACCCGCTCGACGACGCACTCGACGCCGGTCTCCTCGTACACCTCGCGCACCGCCGCCTCCGCGGGCTGCTCCCCCGGCTCGGGGATGCCGCCGACGACGGACCACTCCCCGTTGTCGGAACGCTTCCCCAGCAGCACGCGCCCCTGCTCGTCGAAGACGACGGCGGTCACGCCCGGAAGGTACAGAAGCTGGTGTCCCGCGGTCGCGCGGATGTTCTTGATGAAGTCGGGAGTAGCCATGCCACCGACCCTAAGGGACCGGACAAAGTGCCTCGTCAGGACCCTTGTGCGCTGCGACGCGCCCGCACCCGCCGCGTCACCGCCCACACCACTCCCGCCGCCCCGAGCAGCCCCAGGAAGATCTCCGGGCCGATGCCCATCCGGGTCGCCGGAGTGAGCGAGGACCGCAGCGGCACCTTCGCGACCAGCGCGTCCGGCACGAACATCCCGGTCTGCTGGACGACCTTGCCGTCCGGCTGGATGACCGCGCTGACGCCGCTGGTCACCGGGACCAGGACGGCCCGGCCGTGCTCGGCGGCCCGCACCCGGCTCATGGCGAGCTGCTGGTAGGTCATCTCGCTGCGCCCGAAGGTGGCGTTGTTGCTGGGTACGGCGATGACCTGGCCGCCGTGGACCACGGTGTCGCGCACGGCGTCGTCGAAGGCCGCCTCGTAACACGTCACGAGTCCGACCTTGGTGCCCGCCATGTCGAAGACGCCGACCTTCTTGCCGGGGCCGAAATCGCGGCGTACCCGGTCGACGTCCTTGCTGAAGATCCGGGCGAAGTCGCGCATCGGCATGTATTCGCCGAAGGGCTGGATGTGCCGCTTGTCGTAGGTGTCGACGGGGCCTCGCTGGGGGTCCCACTGGATGAGGGTGTTGCGCAGCGGACCCTTGTCCGGGGTGAGGACCGCGCCGATCGCGACCGGGACGCCGATTTTCTTGACGGCCTTGTCGATGACGTCGCGGGCGTCGTAGTTGCGGTACGGGTCGAGGTCGGAGGAGTTCTCGGGCCACACCACGAAGTCCGGCTTGGGCTTCTTGCCCGCGGCGACCTCGTCGGCGAGCTGCTCGGTGCGGCGGGCGTGGTTGTCGAGGACCGCGCGGCGCTGGTCGTTGAAGTCCAGGCCCAGGCGCGGCACGTTGCCCTGGATGAGGGCGGCGGTCGCGGTGCCGTCCTCGGCGGAGTCGTCCAGCAGCGGGCGCGTGGCCAGGGAGGCCAGGAGCGGCACCAGGACCGCCAGCGCCGCCGTCACGAGTCCGGCGCGCGGAACCTTCTTGGTACGCCGGTACGTCAGGACCTGCCGGACCGCCTCGAAGAGGCCGAAGCCGCACAGCGCGACCGCAAAGCCCACCAGCGGGGTGCCGCCGAGTGAGGCCAGCGACAGGAACACTCCGTCCGCCTGCCCGAAGGCGATCTTGCCCCAGGAGAAGCCCTCGAACGGGAAGCGGGCCCGCGCCCCCTCCCCCACGACCCACAGCCCGGCCGCCCACACGGGCCAGGCGGGCAGCTTGGAGGTACCCGCGACGCCCATGCCGACGAAGCCCACGAACACCGCCTCGGCGATGGTCAGCGCGATCCACGGGACCGGGCCGACCTCCTCGCCGGTCCAGGACAGCAGCGGCAGCAGGAAGCCGAGCCCGGCGACCAGGCCGAGCCCGAACCCGGCCCGCAGGCGGCGCCCGTGCAGCGCCCAGCCGAGCAGGGCGAACCCGGGCAGCGCCAGCCACCACAGGGGGCGGGGCGGGAAGCTCGCGTAGAGCAGCAGTCCTGACACGGCGGCCGCGAGGGTACGCACGAGCCACATTCCGCGACGGGGTGCGGCCGGGGCAGGGTCCGGCGGGGCTGCTACGGGGGTGATGGTGGTGCTCACCCGGCGGAGTCTACGGTGGCCGCGCCCCTGCGAGCAGGGCGGTCCCGCCCTCGTTCTGCCGCGAACCCGCCCGTGCGCCGCACCGGAAGCATCGTTCCTGCACAATCCTGTGCGATACGTCCACAAAGTGGCGTCCCGCCCGTTACCGTGTGCGCCAGTCCTCGCCGTCGCACCGGCCCGCTCCGGCCGTCGCGGGCGGGGCCCGTCTCAGGTACGGGGGACGACGGGATGGACGTACGGGGAAAGAGAGAACCGGAACTCCGGGAGCGCGGCGGTGTGCCCTCGGCCCTGGGCATCGCGGTGCTGGGCGGCTGTGCGGCCTGGTCGCTGGTGTGCGCGGCCGGCCGCGACGCGCGCCCCGAGGGCGTCCTGCTGGCCGTGCTGGCGGTGGCGGCCGGGTACGCGGGCGGCCGCATCCTGGGCTCGCTGCTGCCGGTACTGGCGGCCACGGGTCTGGCATTGGCCGCGCTGGGCATCGCTCTGGCGTCCGGCGACGGGATGCCGGGCGCGATCGCCTCGCCCGCGCCGGGGCACACGGGTGCGGCGGCGGCACTGCTGGTGGTGTCCGCGGGGGCGGCGTGCTGTGCGGCGGGGGCGGCGCGGGTCCGGACGGCGCGGGTGCTGCTGCGGCTGCTGGCGCTCGGGGTGGCGGGGGTGGCGCTGGCGCTGGGCTCGGTGGCCGGGTTCGCCGCGTCCCTCGGGGTGCTGCTGTGCTCGCTCGCGGCGGTACGGATGCGCCGACGGCTGCTGGGTCTGGCGGGCCTCGCGGTGGCGGCGCTGCTGGTGGTCGGGGCCTCCTGGGCGGTCGCGGAAAACACGCTCCCCGAGGGCCTGACGACGTCCCTGGAGGGCCAGTTGACCCCGAACCGGGTCGGGTTGTGGCAGGACGCGCTCACCATGGCGAAGGACAATCCGGTCCGCGGCGTGGGCCCGGACCGCTTCGGCGGCCTGAGCAAGGTCGCCCGGCAGACGGTCAACGCGGACGGCAAGCCGCACTCCGCGGTGTGGCAGCAGGTGGCGGAGCAGGGCGTGGTGGGCGTGACCCTGCTGGCAGCCACCTTCACCTGGCTCCTGTACGGCCTCTGGCGCTCCCCCCGCTCCACCCAGGTCGCCCTGACGGCGGCCGCCGCCCTCACGGCCCTGGCAGCCCTCTCCGCCATCGGCAACCCCCTGAGCTTCACCCCGGTAACAGCAGGCGCAGCAGCCCTGGCCGGCGCAGCTTCCGCCCGCACTGCCCGCGCCCCATGAGGGGCGCGGGGAACTGCGCGACCAGCCACAACGCACCGCACGATCCCACTCAACAGCCCCGCGGGTTTAGGTGAAGGGGCGGGACCGGGGCGAGCGCCGCAGGCAACCCAGGTGCCGGGCACGGCACAAAGAAGCCCACCCGCAGCCACCCCACCCCACCGCACTCACATCCCGCACCGCCGCCGAATCTCCCGCACCGCGCCCGCCGCGTCGTCCACCGTCACGGTGAACGTCCGCCCGTCCCCGAGCCTCAGCACGACCGCCTCGCCCCGGCGGACGACCACCGCCATGCCCTGCTCGGGCCGCCACCGGTACCCCCAGCCGCCCCACTGCCTCGGTGTGACGCGCGGGTCCAGCTCGGCCCCCACCACGTGCGACAGAGGGATGCGCCGCCGCGGCAGTCCGATGTGCCCGCAGCGCACCTCCAGGGCGTGGTCGTCCACCTTGACCGCCACGTGCACGAAGGCGAGCGTCCCGAAGATCACCAGCAGCCCGACCGCGACGCACCCCACCACGGACATCGCCAACGGCACGATGCCGTGCATCCAGGAGGAGTCGACGGCCAGTTCGATGCCGAGGGCCAGGAACGCCGCGCCGGAGGCCGAGAGCAGCCACTGGGCGCGGTTCGTCGCACGGCCGTGCCAGGTGGTGCCGGTGGGGACGGACTCACTCGGGAGACCGTCGGCGTCGTCAGCGCGGGGGAAGTCCCTCATGTGTGGCAGCGTACTCACGTTCCGCGGTCATGGCAGCCAGCAGACGGCCTTCGGTGTACGCGAGGGCCGGGGCGGTGAGCCGCGGGGAGCGCCGCCCGCTGAGCAGAACCGTCAGGTGGGACGCCGGATCGGCCGCCGGTGCGGGCTCCAGACCGGCCCGTCGAAGAGCCTGTGCGGCGACCGCCTCGGCCGACCCCATGAGGGTGAGCGGAGCCGTGGAGTCCGACGGTCGCAGCGCCGCCCGGATGCGGTCGGCGACGAGTTCGTAATGGGTGCACCCCAGGACGACGGTCCTTGCGTCCGGCGGGGTGAGCGCCGCGGCCGCGGCCACCGCGCGGTCGATGGCCTCCTCGTCGGCGACCTCCAGCGCGTCCGCGAGCCCGGGGCAGGGCACCTCGGTGACCTGCACCCCCTGCGCGAAGTCCCGGATCAGGCCGCGCTGGTAGGGGCTGCCGGTGGTGGCGGGGGTCGCCCAGATGGCGAAGGGGCCGCCCGATGCGGCGGCGGGCTTGATCGCGGGGACGGTCCCGATGACCGGAATCCCCGGCTCCAGTTCGGCGCGGATCGCGGGCAGGGCGTGCACGGTCGCGGTGTTGCAGCCGATGATCAGCGCGTCGGGGTGCTCCGCCGCCGCCGCGCGGGCGACGGCCAGCGCGTGGGCGCGGATGTCGTCGGGCGTGCGCGGTCCCCAGGGCATTCCGTCGGGGTCGGAGGCGACGACGAGGTCGGCGTCCGGCCGCATGCGGTGCACCGCCGCGGCCGCCGCGAGCAGGCCGATCCCGGAATCCATGAGCGCGATCTTCACCCAGTCACCTTAAACGACCGCCCCGAAACTCCCCGCGAGCCCTCCGCGCACCCCCGGAAGCCGTCGCTCCTGCGGCAGACTGCGAGGGGTGAGCGTCGTCGCGTGGATCGCCGTGGGATCACTGACCGTCTGGCTGGGGCTGCTGCTGTGCCGGGGCTTCTTCTGGCGCACCGACCAGCGCCTGCCGCCGCGCGCCCGCCCCGCCGACGGGCGGTGGCCGTACGTCGCGATCGTCGTCCCCGCGCGCGACGAGGCCGAGGTGCTCCCCGACAGCCTGCCCTCGCTGCTGGCCCAGGACTATCCGGGCGGCGCCGAGGTGATCCTGGTGGACGACGGCAGCAGCGACGGCACCGGCAAACTGGCCCGCACCCTGGCGGGCCGCTGCGGCGGCCTGCCGCTCACCGTGGTCACACCGGGCGAGCCCGAACCGGGGTGGACGGGCAAGCTCTGGGCGGTGCGGTACGGCATGGAGGTCGCCCGGGAGAGCGGCCCGGAGTACCTGCTGCTCACGGACGCCGACATCGCCCACGAGCCGGACAGCCTGCGGGAGTTGGTGGCCGCCGCGCTCCCCGGCGAGCACGGGGACGACGGCTTCGACCTGGTGTCCCAGATGGCCAGGCTGCGCGTGGCGACGCCCTGGGAGCGGCTGATCGTCCCGGCCTTCGTGTACTTCTTCGCCCAGCTGTATCCGTTCCGGTGGATCAACGGGAACAAGGGGCGCACGGCCGCCGCCGCTGGCGGTTGTGTGCTGCTGCGCACCGAGACGGCCCTGCGCGCACGTGTGCCCGAATCGATCCGGGGCGCGGTCATCGACGACGTGTCCCTCGCCCGCGCGGTGCGCCGGTGCGGCGGCCGGATCTGGCTGGGCCTGGCCGAGCGGGTGGACAGCGTGCGGCCGTACCCCGGCCTCGGCGACCTGTGGCGGATGGTCTCGCGCAGCGCGTACGCCCAACTGCGGCACAACCCGCTGCTGTTGCTCGGTACGGTGCTGGGCCTGGCCCTGGTCTACCTCGCCCCGCCGTACGCCCTGGCCACCGGGCTGTTCACGGGCGACACGGCCGCCGGGTGGGCGGGGCTGGTGGCCTGGGCGGTGATGGCGGCGACGTACGTACCGATGCTGCGCTACTACCGGCAGACGCTCGCGCTGGCCCCGCTGCTGCCGTTCACCGCGCTGCTGTACACGCTGATGACGGTGGACTCGGCGGTGCAGCACTACCGGGGCCGGGGCGCGGCCTGGAAGGGGCGTACGTACGCCCGTCCCGAGACCGCGCCGGACCGGTGACGGCGGCTACTTGCGGCCGGGCGTCCAGTTCATGCCCCACCCGTAGGCCTGGTCGACGGTGCGCTGCGGGCTGACCCCGCGCTGCGGCACCAGGTACTGGGCCTCCCGGCGGACGGTCAGGTCGCCGTTCTCGTAACTGATCAGGGCGAGGGCGGCGACGGTGGAGGGGACCGTGCACTCGTCGAGCGAGAAGTCGATCGGCGCGCCGTTCTGCGGGGTGAGCGTGACGGTGGCGTGCAGGTCGGCGAAGGAGCGCGCGCCCTCGTAGATGGTGACGAAGATCAGGACGCGGCGCAGCCGGTCCTTGTGGTCGAGGTTGATGGTGAGGTTCTCGCCGGAGGAGACCGCTCCGGTGCGGTCGTCGCCGTCGAGGTGGATGTACGGGGGCTGGTTGAGCGCGCCGAAGGCGTTGCCCAGGGCCTGGACGACGCCCTTGCGGCCGTCGGTGAGTTCGTACAGGGCGCACAGGTCGAGGTCGAGGTCGGAGTGCTGGGCCATGGCCCGGCCGAGCTTGCTGCCCCAGCCCTTGAACTGCTTGCGGGACTCCCAGTTGAGGTTGACGCGCATGGCGCCGCCGGTGCCGCCCTGCTTGGCGAGGGAGACGGTCGGCGCGGCCTTGGTGAGCGTGACCTTGGTCAGCCGGACGGGAGAGGGGGCGGGGGCCGGTGCGGGCGGCGGCGTGCCGTAGGAGGGCATCGGCGCGGCGGGCATCGTCGGGGCCGAGGGCATCGGTGCGGGCGGCGGCGTGGAGCCGGGCGCGGTCGGCCAGACGGGGGCCTGCGGGGCGGAGGAGGGTGTGGACGGCGTGGGCCAGGACGGGGCGGTGGGCGCCACCGGAGCCGGGGCGGGTGCCGGTGCCGGGGCGGGTGCCGGGGCCGCCTGCTGCGGTTCGTCGACGGTGATGCCGTAGTCCGTCGCGAGTCCTTCCAGGCCGCTGCTGTAGCCCTGGCCGACGGCGCGGAACTTCCAGGCGCCCTGCCTGCGGTAGAGCTCGCCGAGCACGAACGCCGTCTCGACGGTGGCGTCCTGGCTGTCGAAGCGGGCGATCTCCGCGCCGCTCGCCGCGTCCAGGACGCGGACGTACAGGCCCGGCACCTGTCCGAAGCTGCCGCCGTCGGCGGAGGCGGCGAGCACCACGGTCTCCACGGCGCTCTCCATGCGCCCGAAGTCGACGGACACGGTGTCCGTGACGACGCCGCCCGCACCGGGCTGCTTGCCGTCGTACCGGACCGCGCCCGAGGCGTGGGCGGGCTGGTTGTAGAAGACGAAGTCGGCGTCGGAGCGCACCCGGCCACCGGTGAGCAGCAGCGCCGACGCGTCGACGTCCGGCACCCCCGGCCCGGACCCGCGGCCCACTTCGACCCGCACGGACTGTGCCGGTACCGGCACATTGGTTCCCTTAAGCATGGACATGCTCGCCCCCAACGCGAGTCGAAATGAACCGTTCCTTACACGATCCAGACGCTACAAGACGACCGATTTTCCCAAGTTCGCTCTGATTAGTGACACAGGGCTACCCGCAACGCGCGAAACAACCCTCTTACCGGGCTCCCCATACAGAACATCTTGGGCTTAACTTATGTGCCATGACCTCCCCCCGCTCCACCTATGGCGGCGGTTACTATTCCGCCCCGTCCTTCCCGGACACCCCGATCTACGACTCCCTCGTCGCGGAGCGCGGTACGCCCCAGATCGCCCCGATCCGGGTGCCCGCCATGTACGACACCGGCAACAGCTACCTGCCGGCCCTGCCGTCCGCGCTTCCCGCGCTGCCGGCCGCACCCTCCCACCAGCAGCCCTCGTACGGCTACCCCCAGCCCGCGCAGGCGCAGGCTCCGGCCCCGTACCAGCAGGCGCCGCACCTCCAGCAGGCCCCGATGCCGCAGCTGCAGAACGCGCCCGCGCCGTACATCCCCCAGCAGGCGGGCCCCCCGCGCGGCTACCCGAACGGGCAGCAGCAGCCGCAGATGCAGCGTCCCGTCGCCCCGCAGATGCAGCGCCCGGCCGCGCCCCAGATGCAGCAGCCGCAGCGTCCCGTCGCGCCCTCCGGGTACGAGGCGATGCGCCCGGTGAGCCCGCGCCCCGCGCAGGCCGCCGCGCCGTACGAGGACCCGTACAACCGCCAGTACCAGCAGGGCGGCCGGGGCTACTAGGAGACCCGCCGCCGGCGGCGCACCGGAGGCACGCAGTGGGCTCGGACAGGTGTCCGAGCCCACTGGCAGGATGAGCCCATGAACAACTCTGTATCCGTGCACGCGCTGCACTTCTATCCGGTGAAGGCGACGCGGGGCTGCGCTCCCCGCGAGATGGCGATCGAGCCGTGGGGGCCCGCGGGGGACCGCCGGTGGCTGGTGACCGACGCGGCCGGGAAGGCGATCACCCAGCGCGAGTTCGCGCGGATGGCGCTGGCGTCGTCGGAGCCGCTGCCGGGCGGTGCGGTGCGGGTGTCCGCCCCCGGCTGCGACCCCCTCGACGTGCCCGTGCCCGACCCCGAGCGCACGGTGCCGGTGGTCCTCTTCGGCGACAAGTACGAGGCGGTGCCCGCCGGTTCGGCGGCGGACGCGTGGTGGAGCGCGTACCTGGGCGTCGAAGCCCGCCTGGTGCACCTGGACGACCCGGCCGTACGACGCCCGATCGAAACGGACTTCGCCGAGCCGGGCGAGACGGTGAGCTTCGCCGACGGCTTCCCGCTGCTGGTCACCACCCTGGCGTCGCTGGACGCCCTCAACTCCCTGATCGCGCAGGGCGATCTGCCCGACGAGGGCCCCCTTCCGATGAACCGGTTTAGGCCGAATGTGGTGCTCGACGGCACCGCGCCGTGGGCCGAGGACGGCTGGCGGCGCATCACGATCGGCGAGGTCGCCTTCCGGGTGGCGAAGCCGTGCGGGCGCTGCGTGGTCACCACCACCGACCAGGCCACCGCCGAGCGCGGCAAGGAACCGCTGCGCTCGCTGGCCCGGCACCGGAAGTTCGGCAAGAGCCTGGTGTTCGGCCAGAACCTGGTCCCCGCGGCGCCGGGTGTGCTGCGGATCGGGGACCCGGTGGTGGTGGAGGGGGAATAGAGTTCTGACCCGATTCCGCCGAATGGGCGGGCCCCTCGCCGGGAACCCGCTCAGTCGGCGGGCGCGTGTGACGGGCGCGGAAGGGGATCGGGACATTGCGAGCAGCGGACGGGCCGCGAGGGCCTGCGACACCGGCGGAACGGGGGCGGCCCGCCCGCAGGCGGCGGACCGCGTCGGGCGTGTGGCGCTGGCGGCACAACCCGCTGTGCCGCCGCACCGATCGCGCCGAGGCCTGGGTGGCGCTGCTCGCCCTGGTACTGATCGCCTTCCTCGCCCCCGCGGCGGGCCTGGTGGCGGGTCTGCGGACGAACTCCGCGCTCCAGCACGAGGTCGTCCAGCAGCACCGGGAACGGCACGGGACGACGGGCACCGTGCTGCGCCCGGTGCGCGAGGTGCGCCGCTCCGGCGACGCGGAGGCCGGTGCCGGGTACGCGGGTCCGGTGACGGTGCTGGCGCGTTGGACGGCGTACGACGGCAGCAAGCACACCGGGCGGGCCAGTACGGTGCGCCGCAGCGCCGAGCCCGGTGACACCTTCCCGCTGTGGACGGACGACCGGGGCCGGATCGTCAACCGCCCCGTGGACGCCTCGACGGCCACCGCGCAGGCGGTCCTGATGGGCTTCGGCGCGTTCGCCGTGCTGGCCGGACTCGCGCACTGCGTACGGCTGCTGGTCGTACGACGGCTCATGCATCGGCGGTACGAGCGGCTCGACCGGGCGTGGGCGAAGGTCGGCCCCGAGTGGGGCAGGACCGGCGCGGGCGGCTGACGCTGCGACGACCCGGTCAACTGCGCTTCCCCCGCGCGCTACGGTGGTGCAGCGAGATCAGCGCGAGCAGCGGGACGCACGAGGTGGGGGCACGCACACGCCATGGCACAGGGCACGGTCCAGGTGACGCACTCCGGCACTTCCAGGTGGCGGCGCCGCACGGGTGAGTACGACTCCCTCGCCGCCGCCCTGGAGGCCGCGGGGGACGGCGACGTCCTCACCATCGCTCCCGGCACGTACCGGGAGAACCTCGTGGTGCGCCGCGCGGTGACGCTGCGCGGTTCGGAGGGTGCGGCCGGGTCGGTGCGGATCGCCCCGATAGACGGCGTGGCCCTGACGGTGCGCGCCTCCGCGGTCGTACAGGACCTCAGCCTGGAGGGTCAGGACTCGGCGGCGCCCGCCCTGTTGGTGGAGGACGGCACTCCGGAGTTCGAGGGGCTGCGGATCGTGACGCGCTCGGCCGTCGGCATCGAGGTGCGGGGTGCGGCCAGACCGACGGTGCGCCGGTGCGCGGTGGACAATCCGGGCGGCGTCGGCATCGGCGTACTGGACGGCGCCGGCGGCCTGTTCGAGGACTGCGAGGTCGTCGCGGCCGGGCAGGCGGGGGTGTCGGTCAGCGGCGGGGCGCACCCGCGGCTGGAGCGGTGTTCGATCCATCACACGTCGGGCTCCGGGCTCGCGGTGACCGGCGAGGGCTCCGGGGTCGAGGCGATCGGCTGCGAGATCTACGAGGTCAAGGGCACCGGCGTCCAGGTCACGTCGCGCGGTGCGGGCCACCTCACCGAATGCGCGGTGCACCGCACTTCCGCGGACGGCGTGACGCTGGACACGGACGCGGTGCTGACGCTCTCCGACTGCGACATCCACGACATCCCGGAGAACGCGATCGACCTGCGCGGACGCGCGGTACTGACGCTGTCGCGCACCACGGTGCGCCGCTTCGGCCGCAACGGCCTCTCGGTGTGGGACCCGGGCACCCGGGTGGACGCCAACGGGTGCGAGATCCACGACAGTACGGGCGACTACCCGGCGGTGTGGGTGAGCGACGGCGCGACGGCCGTCCTGGACTCCTGCCGGGTGCACGACGTGCCGGACGCCGTCTTCGTCCTGGACCGGGGCTCGCGCGCGGACATCGTCGACAGTGATCTCTCCCAGGTGCGCAACACCGCCGTGTCGGTGAGCGACGGCGCGACCGCACAGCTGGACGACTGCCGGATCAAGGAGGCGTCCACGGGCGCCTGGTTCCGTGACCACGGCAGCGGCGGCACCCTCGCGGGCTGCACCATCGACTCCGTGCAGACGGGCGTCATCGTCACCAAGGGCGCGGACCCCCGGATAGAGCGGACCACCGTCAACTCCCCCGCCGAGTCGGGCTTCTACGTGTCCGCAGAGGGGCGCGGCACCTTCCACAACTGCCGGGTCGCGGGCAGCAACGGCTACGGCTTCCACGTCATGGACGGCTGTCGTACGACGCTGACGCGCTGCCGCACCGAGCGGTGCGCGCGCGGCGGCTACGAGTTCGCCGAGGACGGCCCGCTGGTCGAGGACTGCACCAGCGACGAGAGCGGCGTCAAGGCCGCGGCGGCCGAGCCGCCGCCCGCCGTGCTCACCGCCACCCAGTCCCCGGGCCTGCTCTCCACCATCCCGGTGCAGCGTCCGACGGCCACCCCTCCCCCAACGGCCGCCTCCGACGCGGACCGCGCGCGTTCCTCGCAGGACGTGCTGGGTGAACTGGACGCGCTGGTCGGCCTGGAGAGCGTGAAGCGCGAGGTGCGTGCGCTCACCGACATGATCGAGATCGGCCGCCGCCGCCAGGAGGCGGGCCTCAAGGCGGCCTCCGTCCGCCGCCATCTGGTCTTCACCGGCTCCCCCGGCACGGGCAAGACGACGGTCGCCCGCCTGTACGGGGAGATCCTCGCCTCGCTCGGGGTGCTGGAGCGCGGTCATCTGGTCGAGGTGTCCCGGGTGGACCTGGTCGGCGAGCACATCGGGTCGACCGCGATCCGTACCCAGGAGGCGTTCGACCGGGCGCGCGGCGGGGTGCTGTTCATCGACGAGGCGTACGCCCTCTCGCCCGAGGACTCCGGCCGGGACTTCGGCAAGGAGGCCATCGACACGCTGGTGAAGCTGATGGAGGACCACCGGGAGGCGGTGGTGGTGATCGTCGCGGGCTACACGGAGGAAATGGAGCGGTTCCTGACCGTCAACCCCGGTGTGGCGTCCCGTTTCTCACGGACCATCACCTTCTCCGACTACGAGCCGGACGAACTGCTGAGGATCGTGGAGCAGCAGTCCGAGGACCACGAGTACCGGCTCGGGGCGGGCACGCCGGAGGCGCTGCTGAAGTACTTCACGGCGCTGCCCAAGGGTCCGGCGTTCGGCAACGGCCGTACCGCCCGGCAGACCTTCGAGTCGATGGTGGAGCGGCACGCGGGCCGGGTCGCCCAGTTCACCGAGGTGTCCACGGACGACCTGACCCTGCTCTATCCGGACGATCTGCCCGAACTCCCTTAGGTGCGGGGGGTGTTCTGCCGGGGCAGGGCCGGTTCCGGCAGCCGGGCGAGGAGCTTGTCACGCTCGGCGGCGAAGGCGGGGTCGGCCTGGTAGTCGGAGTGGCCGAGGATCGGTGCGGGCAGCGGGGTGTCGCGGGTGCGCCCGTAGGCGAGCGGGTCGAGGAGCGCGTCGCGGTCCACGGGTTCGCAGTCCTCGTCGGGCACGACGCGGACGGGGCCTCCTATCGGGTCGGTGTGCCGCCAGAGGTTGCGCCAGCAGTCGACCTCGTCGTGCAGTCCGCGCAGGCAGGACGGCCCGAAGTAGGCCGGGAACCAGCGTCCGTACAGCCGCTCCAGCGGTGCGCCGTACGTCAGCAGGGCGACCCGGCGGCGGGTGCGCAGCGGGAGCTGCCAGACGGCGGCGGCCGACAGGACGCTGCCCTGGGAGTGGCCGGAGATGACCAGGCGGCCCTGGGTGCGTTCGGTCCAGGTGGCCATGCGCCAGGTGAGGTCGGGCACGGCGCGTTCCGCGTAGCAGGGCGGGGCGAAGGGGTGGGCGGCGCGCGGCCAGAAGGTGCCGACGTCCCACAGGATGCCTATGGTGCGCCGCGCCTTGGGGTCGCGGTAGGCGCGGCGTCCCCAGGTGACCAGGAGCAGGAAGCCGAAGCCGATCAGCCAGGAGCCGAGGGCCTGCGAGGTGTGTGCGACGGCCTCGACCGGTGAGGGGGTGCCCTTGGCGGCGCGGCCGGGCACCTCGTCGTACAGGAAGGCCCCGAGGAGGGCGACGCCGCCGAGGATCAGGGTGGCGCCGGACAGGGCGGCGATCATGCGGGGGGCGTGGTCGGTGAGGTCGGCGGCGGCGCGGGCGAGCGCGATGCGGCCGGTGCGCACCGGGTCGGGCCGCTCGGTGGGGTAGTCGCCCTCGACGGTGGGACCGAGCGCGCTGCGGGTGCGCCAGGTGCGGATGCCGTAGTGCAGGGCGAGCAGAAGCAGGATCAGCAGCAGGGGCGGGATGACGGACGCCTGCCAGGTCAGCAGGACCGGCGGTCCTGAGACGGGCACGTCGGGGCCGGTGGCCATGCCGGGGGTGCCGGGGCCGTCGAGCCAGTCGGCGACCCGCTGGGCGACGCCGCCCGACATGACGCCGCCCAGTGCGCAGGCCAGCATGGCGACGGCGGGCCCGCCGAGTCCGCGCATGGCGGTACGGGCCACAGGCGTGCGGCGGTTGAGGATCACCGCGACGACGGCGAGCGCGAGGACCAGCAGCAGTTGGGCGAGGGTGAGCAGCCCGAACGACCGGGCCCCGCCGTCGAGGCGGCCCACCGAGCTCCACGCGGGCCGCGACCAGCCCGCGTACAGCACGGCGAGGGCGAGAGCGACGAGGGACGCGGCGGGCAGCAGCGTGACCAGGGCCCTGTCCAGGGCGGCGTCGAAGCGGGACTCGGTGCGGCCGCGTCGGCAGATCACCCACACGACGACGACCGCGCCCAGCAGCAGGGCCCCTTGGAGGGCCCAGCCGCACACGTTGAGGACGGTGTGGTCGGCGGCGCGGTCGTGGCGGGCGGTGGCGACGGTGAGGGCTCCGGCCACGGTGAGGAATCCGGCGGCGGTGTGCGCGGCGCGCAGCCGGGCGACGAGGCGGCGGCCGTACCAGAAGCCGGGGCGGCCGAGGGCGGGCCCGGCGGAGGACTCCTCGGCGTTGGGGAGGGGCTGCTGGGACTCGTACGCGCTCCAGGTGCGGTGCGAGAGGTACCAGAGGAGTCCGGTGAGGGCGGCGGGGACGAGGGCGGCCAGGGCGATGCGGCGGCCCGGCTGGCTCCACCAGCCGCCGTGCGCGGTGGACAGGAAGCCGAGCCAGGACTTCTTGTCGGAGCAGGACGCGGAGCCCGCGCACTGCCAGGCGGTGAGGTCGAGGGCGACCTCGCAGGCGGCGGCGACGAGCAGGAGGGTGAGGGTGAGCGCGACGAGGCGCACGAGGACGCCGTAGAGCCGGACGGTGCGGGCGTTTCCCTCGGTGGTGGGGCGCATCCAGTGCGCGAGGTTGACGACCATGAAGGGCAGCAGGAGCAGCCACAGGGCGCGGATGCCGTTGCCGGAGGTGAGGTTGGACCAGACGTACGCCTCGGGGATGGGTTTGTCCCGGTAGTCGCCGGGGCGCTCCTCGGCGTCGACGTCCTCGGTGCGGCGGAACACGGCGGCGGTGTTGTCGCCGGTGACGCGGGTGGTGCGGGGGTCGCCGAGCATGTCCTGGGGGGTGGCTCCGCCGACGCCGTGCACGAGGAGTTCGAGGGCGGGGGCGGTGAGGTAGGCGACGATGCCCGGAGGGGGGCCGTCCGGAGCGGCAGGGACAGAAGGCACTGCGGGGCTCGCTCTCCTGCGTGTGCGAGGGGGGAACTTTCAGCATCCCGGACGCACCCCCCGCTGCCCACCCCCACCGCACATTCTCCGCGAGTCGCCCCCGGGAATCTCGCGTCCGGGCGGCCATCGCACCAGCCGTGGAGGCGTGTTGCGGCCCGTGCGAGGATGAGCAGCCCCTGACAACGTCGTGGAAAGGACCGGGGCCCGCAGTGACCGAGAATCAGAACCTCCTCGCCGAACAGCGCCGCGCCCTCATCCTCGACGAGGTGCGCCGGCGCGGCGGGGTGCGGGTCAACGAGCTGACCCGGCGGCTGAACGTGTCCGACATGACGGTCCGCCGCGATCTGGACGCGCTGGCCCGCCAGGGTGTGGTGGAGAAGGTGCACGGCGGCGCGGTCCCGGTGGCGGAGGCGAGCACCCACGAGCCCGGTTTCGAGGCCAAGTCGGCGCTGGAGCTGGCCGCGAAGGAGGACATCGCGCGGGCGGCGGCGGCGATGGTGGTCCCGGGCAGCGCGGTGGCCCTGTCGGGCGGTACGACGACGTACGCGCTGGCCCGGCACCTGCTGGAGGTGCCGGACCTGACGGTGGTGACGAACTCGGTGCGGGTGGCGGACGTGTTCCACTCCGCGCGGCAGGCGGGCGGCGACGCCGGGGGTGCGGCGACGGTGGTGCTGACCGGTGGGGTGCGCACTCCGTCGGACTCGCTGGTGGGGCCGGTCGCGGACCGGGCGATCGCCTCGCTCCACTTCGACGTGCTCTTCCTCGGGGTGCACGGGATATCGGCCGAGGCGGGTCTGTCGACGCCGAACATCGCGGAGGCGGAGACCAACCGCAGGCTGGTGGGTTCGGCGCGCCGGGTGGTGGTGGTCGCGGACCACACCAAGTGGGGGACGGTGGGCCTGAGTTCGTTCGCCTCGCTGGAGCAGGTGGACGCGTTCGTGACCGACCGGGGCCTTTCGGCGGCGGCGCGCGAGGAGCTGGCGGAGCATCTGCCGGGGCTGGTGGTGGCGGGCGAGGAGCCCGGGACGGAATCCCCCGAAGACAACTGACGGTACGTCAACTACCTTTGCGCGTACGCTTCTTCCGCAGGCAACCCGGAAGTTCCGCCGTCCACCGGAGGTGCACCGCGCATGGTCCGTCAACTGCGGGGCGTGGGGCTCGACTTCGCCGAGTCCGCGCCCGTACGCCTGGTCTTCGCCGCAGAGGTCGCGGCCGCGCCCGAGGACGTGTACCGGGCGCTCGCCGAGGAGACGCGGGCGTGGCCGCACTGGTTCACGGCCGTGACGTTCGCCCGGCCGACGGCCGAGGGCCGCGAGGTGCACCTCAAGGGCGGCACCAAGTTCATGGAGACGGTCGTGGCGGCCGAGCCCGGCGAGCGGTACGCGTACCGGATCGACCTCACCAACGCCCCCGCCGTCACGGCGATGCTGGAGGAGTGGCGGATCCGGCCGACCGGGGCGGCCACCCGCGTTCAGTGGACCATGGCCGTCGACGGCCCGGCCCCGCTGCGGCTGGTGCTGCGGGCGGCGCGCCCCGGGGTGGGGCGCTCCTTCCGCGACGCGGTGCGGGCGCTGGACCGGCGGCTGGCGGGGCAGCGGCGGCAGTAGGGCTCAGGGCCGCGCCCCGATGCCTTCAGGGCTACACCCCCGTCTCGCTCAGGGCCACACCCCTGTCTCCAGGAACTGCTCGATGGCCGCCGAGTAGGGGGCGATGTCCAACCCCTGCTCGGCGAGCCAGTCGTCGGAGTAGTACTTGTCGAGGTAGCGGTCGCCCGGGTCGCAGATCAGCGTCACCACGCTGCCCCTGCGGCCCTGCTCCACCATCTCCGCGACGATCTTCAGCGCGCTCCACAGCCCGGTGCCGGTGGAGCCGCCCGCCTTGCGGCCGAGGGCGGCGTCCAGGGCGCGCACGGCGGCCACGCTCGCCGCGTCCGGGACCTTCATCATCCGGTCGACGGCGCCGGTGACGAACGAGGGCTCCATGCGGGGGCGGCCGATGCCCTCGATGCGCGAGCCGCAGTCGCTGGTGGCGGACGGGTCGTGGTTGCTCCAGCCGTCGAAGAAGCAGGAGTTCTCCGGGTCGGGGACGCAGATGAAGGTGTCGTACTGCATGTAGTGCACGTAGCGGGCGATGGTCGCCGAGGTGCCGCCCGTGCCGGCGGTGGCGACGATCCAGCTGGGCTCGGGGTAGCGCTCCAGCTTCAGCTGCTGGTAGATCGACTCGGCGATGTTGTTGTTGCCGCGCCAGTCGGTGGCCCGCTCGGCGTAGGTGAACTGGTCCATGTAGTGGCCGCCGGTCTCGGCCGCGAGGCGGGCGGACTCCTCGTACATCTTGCGGGAGTCGTCCACGAAGTGGCACTGGCCGCCGTGGAACTCGATGAGGCGGCACTTCTCGGCGCTGGTGGTGCGCGGCATCACGGCGATGAACGGCACCCCGATGAGCCCGGCGAAGTACGCCTCCGAGACGGCGGTGGAGCCGCTGGAGGCCTCGATCACGGGGCGGCCCGGCCGGATCCAGCCGTTGCACAGCCCGTACAGGAAGAGCGAGCGGGCCAGGCGGTGCTTGAGGCTGCCGGTGGGGTGCGTCGACTCGTCCTTGAGGTAGAGGTCGATGCCCCACTGCTCGGGCAGCGGGAAGCGCAGCAGGTGGGTGTCGGCGGACCGGTTGGCGTCCGCCTGCACCTTGCGCACCGCTTCCTTCAGCCAGGCCCGGTACTCCGGGTCGCTGCGGTCGACGTCCACGGTCGGCACCGCCGCCGGTGCGACAGGGGGTACATCGGCCACTGCGGCGAGGCCGCGTCCTGCCGGGTCGCTGCTGCTCATCCGCGCCACTCCTCGTGCTGCTCTGTGCTGTCCCGTGCGGTTTCGTACGGCTGTGTGGGGCTTTGTCGAGCTGCTGTGCCATCGGCATGAGCGCCCGGCACAGCGATCTCCCACTTGCCACTTTAAGCCGCCCACCTGCACAAACGTTCACTTTGGGCAGCCATAGCACTCCCTTGTGTCACCGCTTGGGGCGCACTGGGGGCGCAGAGGTGGAATGCCCCATTCAGTGCTCTGATCCCCCTGGTGTGCACACCCCCGCCCATGCAGACTGCCCAGAGACAGCGGGGGCACGAACGGGGGCGCATCACGACGTCCATCCATCGGGAAGACCCGGAAGGCCGGGAAGACCACGGGAAGGAGGCGAACAGCCCATGGCGGAGCCCGACTTCAGCGTGTTGGGGGTAAGGATCGAGCGATGGCCGCGTTCGCTCACCAGGGCGGGGCAGGTCGTCGTACGGGACGGAGTGCTGGCGCTGCTGAGAAGCGACGGCCAGATGATCGACAGCGCGCCACTGGGGACGGTGACCGCGGGCAGGCCGTGGTTCGCCGGTGGCGACCGCACGGTGGCCCGGCTCAACGGCATCCGGTACCGGCTGACCTCCGCCGAGGCGGGCGGCCGACTGCGGGACGCGCTGCGGTCCGTGACGACGTCGCGCGATACGTCGCCCGGCGCGACGGGCGGTGCCGCGCGTGGCTGAGGCGACGCGGGTGCGTACGACCGAGGCGACGCGGGTTCGCGGGGCCGAGGCGACGCGGGTTCGCGTGGCTGAGGCGACGCGAGTTGCGGACCGCCATCCAGGGGTCCACCCTGGCGATATCTCACGCAGGGTGCCCCTGCGGTGACGCTGTGATCCAGCCCGCCGCTCCGATCGAACCGCACCCTCGCCCCCGAAGCTCTTCGACCGCCTTCCGGACCTCACCCCGGGGAGTCGCAGCAGTGATCAGCCAGCCCAGCAGGCACTGCACGGTGGAGCTCCAAGCTGCACCGGCACGGATCGGCCAAGTCCGCAGGATCGTTTCCGCGCAATTGCGCTATTGGCATCTGGACCCGTTGATAGACCCGGCGGCGCTCGGTGTGACCGAGCTGCTGACCAACGTCCATCGGCACGCACATCCCGACAAGACGTGCACCGTGGAGATCGAGTTGCTTCTCGACCGGCTCACGGTGTCCGTCCACGACCACGACCCCCGGCCGCCCACGGTGTGCGTGGCGGAGCCGTTCGACACCGGCGGGCGCGGACTCGCGCTCGTCGAGGCGGTCAGCGACGACTGGGGAGTGCGCCGGCAGGAGGGCGAGGAGGGCAAGACCGTGTGGTTCGCCCTGCCCACCGCCGTGCCCGACACCGCCGCGCCCGCCGCTCCCCCGCCCGCGTCCGACGCCCTCGTCGAGGACTCGACCGTGGTGGCGCTGACGCCGCGTCCGGAGCGCGAGCGCAGTAAACACGGCCGGACAGCCCGGTCCGCCGCGGTGGGCTGACCCGGACCGTCGCGTACCGGCTCGTCGCGCCCACGACTGCGCCCTTGACCGGGCCGTCACGTCGCGAACCGGCCCGGAGTCCCGGGCCGGTCGCCGCGGCACGGCCGCCCTCAGGCCATGCCGCCCTTGCCCCTGAGCGGGTCCTCGGTGCCGCCGAACTGCTCGTTCAGCACGGAGAGCCTGCGCCAGTACTCGTCCTCGTCGATCTCGCCGGTGGCGAAGCGCCGCCCGAGCACGGTGATCGGCGACTGCTCGCCGAGCCCGCGCCGCTGGCCCGCCTGCCAGGGGCCCTGCCAGGGTCCGCCGCGCCCGGGTCCGCGTCCCCTGCCCCGCCACACGGTGCGGCGCAGCAGGGTGATGACGCCGATGACCACGGCCGCCCAGACCAGGGGGAAGAACAGCATCCAGGGATGGGGTCCGTCGTACGCAAGGGTGTTCATGGGGTCCGACTCCTCGGGTCGTTGTGTGCTTCCGAGGATGTGCCGGGCGGGGGGTGCGGGGCGTCGTACGGGCAGCGGCCGTCGACGTACCTCCGCGGGAGTACGGGGCGGGCCTGCCGGTGCTCCCCGCCGGGCCTGCCGACGGCGCGGGCACCCGTCCGGCAGGTGCCTCCCGTCAGCGCGGGGCGCCGTACCAGCGCCACTCCGCCAACCGCTCCCGGCCCGCGAGGTCGCCGCGTCCGGTGGCCCACAGCAGGGTGGGCCAGGGCTCGGTGCCCGCCGGAACGTGCGGGAAGAGGCGGTGCAGGGCGCGGGCGCACAGGTCGGCGGGCGGTTCCCAGGAGGTGAGGCCGAGGCCGGTCGTCAGGTCGTGGGTGTGCACGAGGATCTCCACGACGCTCATCGCGGTGAAGCCCTCGGGGTCGGAGTCGCCGTAGACGTGGTACGCCCTGGCCTCGGGGGACTTGACCGACACCACCGCGTGCATGAGCGCGGCGGCCGAGTCGAGTGCGGCCAGCAGGCCTTCGGGGCCCGCGGCGCGCTCGACGCGGACGGCGTTCTGGGGGCCGTCGGGGCTCTCGGCGGTCCGCCGGTAGGGCACGTTGGAGCCGGTGCGCTCGGCGGCGAGCTTGACGGCGTACGAGAACAGGTCGTCCACCAGATGCTCGGCCGTCTCCCAGCAGTCCCACTCCAGCGCTCCGGCCCGGACGCTCCAGTCGGCGTCGAGGGCGGGGCGCAGGGCGGCGATGCTCAGGTCGGCGGCGAGGCGCAGGTCGGCGGGAGCGAGCCGCGTGCCGGGGGTGTCGGCGGGGGTGAGGGTCATGCGCGGACGCTACCAAGTCGGTCGGGCGCGGCCACCGTCAATTTCCGGCAGGGACCGCCGGCGCCGCGAGCGGGTCGTCCAGGACCGGCTGCCAGGCCAGCTCGGCCGCTCCGACCAGGGAGTTGTGGTCGAGCGTGCTGGGCAGGATCGGTACGCTGCCGCTCCTGCCCCACAGGCTGCGGTCGGCGACGACGGCGCGCAGCCGCTCGGGGGCGGCGGCCAGCAGGGCCTGGTGGAGGCCGCCGAGGACGATCCGGTCCGGGTTGAGGATGTTGACGAGCCCGGCGAGCCCGAGGCCGAGCCGGTCCACGAGGGCCTCGGCGGCCGTCCGTACCGCCAGGTCCGTGTACTCCTCGCGGAGCAGGTCGCGGGACTGCTGGAGCAGCGAGACCTCGGGGCCCGGGGTGCGCCCGGCCTCCGCGAGGAAGGCCACCGGGTCGGTCTCGACGTCGAGGCAGCCGCGGCTGCCGCAGTGGCAGGGGCGGCCCTCGGGGTTCACGGTGAGGTGCCCGACCTCCAGGGCGAGGCCCGAACTCCCGCTGTGCAGGCGGCCGTCGAGGACCAGCGCGCCGCCGACGCCCCGGTGCCCGGTGGCCACGCACAGCAGGTGCTGCGCGCCCCGGCCCGCACCGTGGCGGTGCTCGGCCAGTGCCGCGAGGTTGACGTCGTTGCCTGTGAAGGCGGGGCCCTCGATCCCGGCGGCGGCAACGCGTTCGGCGAAGATCTCGCGGACCGGGGCGCCGGGGGGCCAGGCCAGGTGGAGGGGGTTGAGGGCGGTGCCCTCGGGTTCGGCGACGGCGGAGGGGACGGCGAGTCCGGCTCCGGCGCAGCGGCGTCCGGACTCCGCCAGCAGGCGGGCGCCCGCGTCGACGACCGCGCCGATGACCTGGGCGGGGTCGGCGTCGATGTCCTGGCAGCCGGGGGCGGTGGCCACGATCCGGCCGCCGAGGCCGACGAGGGCGGCCCGGTAGCCGTCGGAGTGCACCTGGGCGGCGAGCACGACCGGGCCGGTGTCGTCGACGGTCAGCCGGTGCGAGGGGCGGCCCTGCGATCCGGCGGCCGCGCCGGGGTTGGAGTCGACGCGGATCAGGCCGAGGGCTTCGAGTTCGGCGGCGACCGCGCCCGCCGTGGCGCGGGTCACGCCGAGTTCGGCGGTGAGGACGGCGCGGGTGGGGGCGCGGCCCGTGTGCACGAGTTCCAGTGCGGGTCCCAACGCTCCCCTTCCCCGGTCCAACTTCGTCCTGGCGCTGGTCACCCTGGTCCCCTCGGCGTTCATGAAGCCGAGTCTGCCACGCCCCGCGCGCGCCTTGCCCCGTTTGGGGGGCTCCCCCTATGCTGACTTTGTGCCGAACCTAAACAAAGTCCGGACGACCGCTTCGGGGGGCCCGGGCGGAAACCCCGCCGCACCCTCCCTCTCCCGTCTCCGCACCGCGCTGACCCTCTTCTTCGCCCTCGACGGCTTCATCTTCGCCGGGTGGGTGGTCCGTATCCCGGCCATCAAGGAGCAGACCTCCGCCTCGGCCAGCGCGCTCGGCCTCGCCCTGCTGGGGGTGTCGGCGGGTGCGGTGATCACGATGACGCTGACCGGCCGCCTGTGCGGGCGCTTCGGCAGCTTCCGGGTGACGGTGGTCTGCGCGGCGCTGCTCTCGCTGAGCATCGCGCTGCCGCCGCTGACGCATTCGCCGCTGGCGCTGGGGCTGGTGCTGCTGGTGTTCGGCGCGCTGTACGGAGGCATCAGCGTCGCGATGAACAGTGCGGCGGTGGATGTCGTGGCCGCCCTGCGCCGCCCGGTGATGCCGAGTTTCCACGCGGCGTTCAGCCTGGGCGGCATGGTGGGTGCGGGGCTGGGCGGGCTGGTGGCGGGCGGGTTGTCGCCGCTGGTGCACCTGTCGCTGCTGACGCTCGTCGGGCTGCTGCTCACGGTGGCGGCGGGGCCGACGCTGCTGCGCGAGTCGCGCACGCTGACACCGGTCACGCCTTCGACTCCGGGCACTGACGACCGTACGCAAGAGGCCGACCGTACGGAAAGGGCCGACCGCAAGGGGTCGCGCCGCGTCGTCGCCCTCTTCGGGATCATCGCCCTGTGCACCGCGTACGGAGAGGGTGCGATCGCCGACTGGGGGCCGCTGCACCTCCAGGAGGACCTGGGTGCGCACCCGGGCACCGCCGCCGCCGGGTACTCGCTGTTCGCGCTGGCCATGACGGTCGGCCGGTTCTCCGGCACCACTCTGCTGGAGCGGCTCGGTCAGACCCGGACGCTGGCGCTGGGCGGTGCGACCGCCGCCGTCGGCATGCTGCTCGGCTCCCTCGCGCCGACGCTGTGGCTCGCGCTCCTCGGCTTCGCGGTGACCGGTCTCGGGCTGGCGAACATCTTCCCGGTGGCGATCTCCCGGGCGGGCGAGCTGGCCGGTCCCGGCGGGGTCGCCGCCGCGTCCACGCTCGGGTACGGCGGAATGCTGCTGGGCCCGCCCGCGATCGGGTTCCTCGCCGACTGGCTGTCGCTGCCGACGGCGCTGACGACGGTGGCGGTCCTGGCGGCCGGGGCCTCGTGCCTGGGGCTGTTGGCACGGTCCGCGCATCCGGTGTCGCACTCAGGGGGCTCGGGTGGCCGAATAACAGCCGACTAGGCAGCCCTGAGTAGGGCTACTCAGGCGGAACCGGGCCCTCGGGGGCACGATGAGGGTCCACCGTCGAACCGTCCGGGGGGACGAGATGAAGGATCATCGCGCGCACGGCCTCGTACAGCTCACGTTCCGCAACCCCGCTTCCGTGGTCTACCTGTCGCTGGTGACCGTGGCCGCGCTGTTCGTGACCGTCGACATGCTCTTCGTCACGCACGACGACGCGTCGCTGGCGGGGGTCTGGCTGTTCCTGCTCGCCGCGCCGACGGTCTTCCTGTTCATGATCGGCGGCGATCTGCTCGCGAGCGCGGTCGCCGACTCTGCCGCCTTCCTCTATCCGTCGCTCGTCCTGTCCGTCCTGATCCAGTCGTACGCGCTCGGGCTCTTCGTCCGTCTGCTGCGCGGGGAACGGCGGGCGCCGTCGCGAAGCGTGCCAGGATCGGCCGTATGAAGACCGACGAACACATCGAATCCCTTTCCCGGGAGGGGCAGTTGCTGGCCGACGCGGCCGGGGCCGCGGGCACCTCGGCCGAGGTGCCGACCTGCCCCGGCTGGCTCGTGCGCGACCTGCTGCGGCACACCGGGATGGTGCACCGCTGGGCGACACAGTTCGTGGCGCACGGGCACACGGAGTACCGGCCGGACGCGGGCGAACCGGACCTGGACGGCGACGCGTTGCTGTCCTGGTTCCGCGAGGGGCACGCGGCGCTGGTGGGTGCGCTGCGTGCGGCCCCGCCGGACCTGGAGTGCTGGACCTTCCTGCCCGCGCCGTCGCCGCTCACGTTCTGGGCGCGCCGCCAGGCACACGAGACGACCGTGCACCGGATGGACGCGGCGTCGGCGGTGGGACTCGAAGTGGGCGACGCACCAACGGAGTTGGCGGCGGACGGCATCGACGAGCTGCTCACCGTCTTCCACGCGCGCGACCGCAGCCGGGTGCGGCCCGAGAAGCCGGGGACGCTGCGGGTGCGGCCCACGGACGGCCCGCCGGGCGCGGTGTGGACCGTACACCTGTCGCCCGACGGTCCGCCCCGTACCGTACGCAACGACGAGGGCCCGGCCGACACGGAGCTGAGCGGTGCGGCCGGGGCGCTGTATGCGGTGCTGTGGAACCGGGCGCCGGTGGACGCCGTGACGCTGGCCGGGAATCCTCAACTCGCCGCTCTGTGGCGCGAGTCGTCGTCCGTCACCTGGAACTGAGAGGCGTCCCGGGACGCTTCGCGTGGAAGACTCACCGGCATGGGGAATCGAACACGGGCGCAGAGCGACGCCATCACCATCGAGATCGGGTACGCCCTGTTCAGCGCCTTCGTGCTGGCCGGGGTGACGTTCCTGGCGGTGGTCGCACCGGCGGATCTGCTGCTCGGCCTCTCGGGGGACCGGATGCGCGGGACGACGACGGCGGCCGGAGTGCTGGCCGTGGTCGTCTTCTTCGTACGGGTCGGGTACGTGCTGTGGGGCTACCGGGGAGCGCCGGGCACTCAGCCGAGCCAGCCGGGGCGCACCAGCCCCGACTCGTAGGCCATCACGACCAGTTGGGCGCGGTCGCGGGCGCCCAGTTTGACCATGGTGCGGCTGACGTGGGTCTTCGCGGTGAGCGGGCTGACGACGAGCCGCCGGGCGATCTCCTCGTTGGACAGCCCCATGCCGACCAGCGCCATCACCTCGCGCTCCCGCTCGGTGAGCGCCTGGAGGGCAAAGGCGTGCGCGGGCTCCTTCGACCGGGCGGCGAACTCGGCGATCAGCCGCCGGGTCACTCCGGGCGACAGCAGTGCGTCGCCCTCGACCACCGCGCGGACCGCCCGGATCAGCTCCTCGGGTTCGGCGTCCTTGACGAGGAAGCCGGAGGCTCCGGAGCGGATCGCCTCGAAGACGTACTCGTCGAGCTCGAAGGTGGTGAGCATGACGACGCGCACGCCGTCGAGTTCGGGGTCCTCGGTGATGCGCCGGGTGGCGGCGAGTCCGTCGAGGCGGGGCATGCGGATGTCCATCAGGACGACGTCGGGCCGCAGTTCGCCGACCAGCCCCCAGGCCTCCTCCCCGTCGCTCGCCTCGCCCGCGACCTCGATGCCGGGCTGGGCGCCGAGCAGGGCGCGGAATCCGGCCCGTACGAGGGCCTGGTCGTCGGCGAGCAGGACACGGATCACCGGACGTCTCCTTCGGACTCTTCGGGTGCCTCGGGTGCTTCGGGTGCTTCGGGTGCCTCGGGTGCTTCGGGCGCTTCGGAGCTGATCCCCCGGGCTCGTTCGCGGCCGAGCAGAAGGGTGGCCTCCACGCGGAAGCCGCCGCCGGGCAGCGGACCGGCTTCGATCGTGCCACCGAGGGCGGCCGCGCGCTCCCGCATTCCGGCCAGTCCGTTGCCGCTGCCGCCTGCCGCGTCGCCCGTCGCCGGTCCGGCGTCGTCGATACGGAGCCGGAGGGCACCCGGCGTGTGGGCCACCAGGACGTCGGCGGTACGGGAACCGGAGTGCCGGACGACGTTGGTGAGGGCCTCCTGCACGATGCGGAAGGCGGCGAGGTCGGCGCCGGGCGGGACGCGTCGGGGAGGTTCTCCCTCGCTGCTGGTACGGACCGTGAGCCCCGCCGCGGCGGCCTGCTCGACGAGTTCGGGCAGCCGGTCGAGCCCGGGGGCGGGGGTGCGGGGGGCGTCTCCGGGCGTCCGCAGGGTGTCCAGCACCTGGCGGACCTCCCCGAGGGCTTCCTTGCTGGCGGACTTGATGGTGCTGAGGGCGGTGCGGGCCTGTTCGGGGTCGGTGTCGAGGAGGGCGAGCCCCATGCCGGCCTGCACGTTGATGACGGAGATGCTGTGCGCGAGGACGTCGTGCAGCTCGCGCGCGATTCTGAGCCGTTCCTCGTCGGCCCGCCGCTTCTCGGCCACGGCCCGCTCGGCGCGGGCCTGGCGGCGCTGCTGCCGTTTGAGGCGGGCGAGTTCGGCGGCGGCGAGGAGTACGGCGAACCAGGCGGCGATGACGGTCTCGACGCCCCAGGGCGCGGGCCCGTCCCCGGCGGGCGGCAGCCACCGGTACAGCCAGTGCCCGATGAGCAGGTGCCCGCCCCAGAGCATCCCGAGCGCGCACCAGGCGGCGACGCGCCGCCCGCGCACGACCGCCCCGAAGCACGCCACGGCGGCGGTCAGGAAGACGGGTCCGTACGGATATCCGCCGGCCAGATACCCGAGCACGCTCGCACAGGCGACGAAGGCGACCACGGCGGGCACCCGGTGCCGCCAGAGCAGCACGGCCGCCCCGCCGACGAGCAGAACCCGCGCGAGAACGTCGAGCTGCTGCCGCTCAGGCTGCCCCACCTGAGCAAAGTGCGACCCGACAAAAACGACGAGCGCGATGACGAACGTCGACCGCCAGGCCAACCCACCGATCCCGGGACGACGCTCACGCCCCCAGCGCTCTCCTGGTTCCATGCACCCCACGCTAGACGCCCGCCCCCTCACAAGCGTCCCCCGCCCGAGGCACCGCCGCCTACTCCCCCCGCAGTACTTCCAGTAACGCGAGACATCCAGGGACGCGAGAAACCGCGCCCCTCCAGGGGCGCGGGGAACTGCGCAAAACACCAGCCCCCCACCCAGCCGCGCGGCGAGCGCTTTAGGTGAAGGGGCGGGACCGGGGCGAAATCCCGGGGGTCCGGGGGCAGCGCCCCCGGCACGAACAGCACCCCCCCCCCCCCCCCCCCCCCCCCCCCCCCCCCCCCCCCCCCCCCCCGTAC
>NZ_JBIUXN010000011.1:168820-289975 GCF_044744005.1 Streptomyces sp. NPDC087440
TCGGGGGGCCCCCCCGGCCCCGCCCCCCCCCCCCCCCCCCGCGGGGGGGGGGGGGGTGTGTTTTGGGGGGGGGGGGGGGGGGGTGTGTGGGGGGGGGGGGGGGGGGCCCCCCCCCCCCCCACGAACAGCAACCCCCCACCCACCCGCACAGACCCCCCGCCCTACTCCCCCAGCACGCCCGCCACCCCCGCCAACCCCTCCACCGCATGCACGAAGAACGCCTCCCGCTCCTCCACCACCCGATCGAAGTGCCCGAACACCTCGAAGGAGATCAGCCCGAACAGCTCCGCCCACACCCTCACGAACCCGATCGCCACCGCCGGCGGCAGATCCGGCGCGATGTCGGCCGCCAACCGCTCCGCCTCCCCCCGCAGCCCCGCCGGAATCCGTTCCACGGCGAGCCCCCGGGAGCCGTGCGCGTCCCGGGCGATCGACATCAGTACGGTGACGGCCCTGGCCGCGGGGGCGGCGGTCGTCTGCGGCGCGCTGTACCCGGGGACCGGCGAGCCGTACAGCAGGGCGTACTCCTGCGGGTGGGCCAGTGCCCACTTCCGTACCGCCAGGCACACCCGCACCCACTGCTCCCGGTGTCCCGCCCCGTCCGGTGTCTCGGCCCCGGCCTTCTCCGCCGCCTCGCCGACCGCGTCGTACGCGTCGGTGATCAGCGCGGTCAGCAGGTCGTCCCGGCTGGGGAAGTACCGGTACAGGGCCGAGGACACCATGCCCAGTTCGCGTGCGACGGCCCGCAGCGAGAGCTTTGCCGCGCCCTCGACCGCAAGCTGTCGGCGGGCCTCTTCCTTGATGGCGGCGGTGATCTCGGTCCTGGCCCGTTCCCTGGCCCCTTGTGTAGCGCTCATGGGCACAGTCTGGCACCGCGCGAGAGCACCGCACAACAACGAGTGCACCGCACTAAGGCAAGAGCAGTGCCGCACATCAAGATCGGTGCACACAAAAGAGAGCACTGCTCTTGCTTTGGAGCATCGATCCGCGCAGACTGGTGCTCACAAACGAGAGCACTGCTCTCGCTTCACTGCTTACCGACCACCCATCACCGAGAGGCCCCCGCCATGACCGCCGCACCCCGCACCCACTACCTCCGCCCCAACCGCTTCGACACCCTCGTCAACACGACCATGGGCTGGCTCGCCCGCCGCGGCCTCAGCGTGCTGGGCACCGCCGAGCTCTCCGTCCTCGGCCGCAAGAGCGGCGAGTGGCGCCGTGTTCCGGTCAACCCGCTCCCGTACGAGAACGGCCCCTACCTGGTCTCGGCCCGCGGCCACTCCGAGTGGGTCCGCAACATGCGCGCCGCCGGTGGCGGCAGGCTCCAAGTGGGCCGCCGCACCCAGGAGTTCACGGTAGTGGAGCTGCCGGACGCGGAGAAGCCGGTGATCCTGCGCAGCTACCTCAAGAAGTGGGGCTGGGAGGTCGGCCGCTTCTTCGGCGACGTCAACGCCGACTCCACCGACGCGGAGCTCCTCGCCGCCGCCCCCAAGCACCCGGTCTTCCGCATCACACTGACCGGCGCCGCTCCCGCCCCTTCCGCGGACACCCCGCCCGCGAACGCGAAGTGACCCGCCGCCCCACAGGGACGACGGGCCACCACGTCACACACCACTCACACGGCCGGTTCAGCTCCCGGTGCTCCCGGTGCTCCCGTGGCTCCCGGTGCCCTCGCCGACCCCGGCGCTCCCCGCACCCTCGCCGTCCTTGCGCACCTCGTCCGCCCTGCGCGGCGCCTCCGCCTTGTGCACCGCGTTCAGCGCCCACTGCGCCGCCGGGTGCATCCGTACCAGCTCCGCCAGGGTCGTCTGCCCCCGCGTGATCCGCGTGAAGGCCTTCCACGCGGGCCGCAGTCCGGTGAGCGCGGCGTGCAGCAGCGCCGGGTGGCGTTCGAACTGGGTCAGCATCCGCTTGCCGACGCCCATCTCGACGCCCAGCCCCGCCTTGATGGCGAAGGCGTAGTTCAGGGCCTGCCGACGGGCGTCGACCGCGTCCTGCGCCTCGGCGATCCGCACCGCCCACTCCCCCGCCAGCCGCCCGGACCGCAGCGCGAAGGAGATCCCCTCGCGGGTCCACGGCTCCAGCAGCCCGGCGGCGTCGCCGCACACCAGCACCCGCCCGCGCGACAGCGGCGACCCGGCCGCCCGGCAGCGCGTCAAGTGCCCCGAGGACACGGAGGGTTCGAACCCGGAGAGACCGAGCCGGGCGACGAAGTCCGTCAGGTACTGCTTGGTGGCGGCCCCTTCGCCCTTCGCGGCGATCACACCGACCGTCAGCGTGTCCCCCTTCGGGAAGACCCACCCGTAACTCCCGGGCAGCGGGCCCCAGTCGATGAGCACCCGGCCGGCCCAGTCCTCGGCGACCGTCTGCGGGACCGGGATCTCGACCTCCAGGCCGAGGTCGACCTGGTCGAGTTCGACGCCGACGTGTGCGCCTATCCGGCTGGCACTGCCGTCCGCGCCGACGACGGCCCGCGCCAGGACGGTCTCGCCGTCGGCCAGCACCACGGCCGCGGTGCGCCGGTCGGGCACCGCGGCACCGTGCTGCTCGACCCGGGCGACGGTCACTCCGGTACGGAGCACCGCACCGGCCTGCTGCGCCGACTCGACCAGCGCGTGGTCGAACTCGGCCCGGTTGACCAGCCCGAGCAGCATCTGCCGGGACTTCCTGGTGCGGGTCAGCTTCCCGTTCAGGGAGAAGGTGACCGCGTGGATCCGGTCCCGGAGCGGCAGCACGAACCCGGGCGGCAGGCTGTCCCGGGAGGGGCCGATGATGCCGCCGCCGCACGTCTTGTACCGGGGCAGTTCGGCCTTCTCCAGCAGCAGGACCCGACGCCCGGCGCTCGCCGCGGCGTGAGCGGCGGAGGCCCCGGCCGGTCCCGCCCCGACCACCACGACGTCCCACACGGGCCCGCCGTCCTCGTCCCGCTCGTGTCCGGCGTCTGCTGCGGCGTCTGCGTTCTCGCTGCTCACGATGTGCTTCTGCTCCTGATCCGACCCGTGGCCATGCTTTCCTGCGGCATCCTACGGCGCGGCGGAGGACCGATCCGCTGTGGGAGGATCGGTCATGACTTCCCCGTACACACACCTGTCCGGGAAGCACCCCGGCAGAACCCCCCGAAGAACACCCGGAAGAACCCGAAGCGGGCCGGTGCGCGTGCGTCGTACACGAACCGCCGACCGCCGTCCGCACCCACAAGGAGCGTGCCCATGACCGCCACCCACCCGATCGCCGCGCCCGTCGCCGCGTCCGTCGTCGCGCTGATGCCCCGCGCCAAGTCGGAGCTCGCCGAGCTGGTGGCCTTCCAATCGGTGGCGGACCCCGCGCAGTTCCCCAAGAGCGAGTGCGAGGCCGCCGCGAACTGGTGCGCCGACGCGCTGCGCACCGAGGGCTTCCAGGACGTGGCCCTCCTCGACACGCCCGACGGCACCCAGTCGGTGTACGGCTTCCTGCCCGGCCCCGAGGGCGCGCCGACCGTACTGCTGTATGCGCACTACGACGTACAGCCGCCGCTCGGCGTGGACAAGTGGGTCTCGCCGCCGTTCGAGCTGACCGAGCGCGACGGCCGCTGGTACGGGCGCGGCGCGGCGGACTGCAAGGGCGGGTTCATCATGCACCTGCTGGCGCTGCGCGCGCTCAAGGAGAACGGCGGCGTCCCGGTCAACGTCAAGGTCATCGCCGAGGGCTCGGAGGAGCAGGGCACCGGCGGTCTGGAGCGGTACGCGGAGGAGCACCCGGACCTGCTGGCCGCCGACACCATCGTGATCGGTGACACCGGCAACTTCCGCGTCGGCCTGCCGACCGTCACGGCGACGCTGCGCGGCATGACGATGCTGCGGGTCACCCTGGACACGCTCGAAGGCAACCTGCACTCGGGCCAGTTCGGCGGTGCCGCGCCCGACGCGCTGGCCGCGATGATCCACCTGCTGGCGTCGCTGCGTGACGCGGAGGGCTCCACGACGATCGACGGCCTCGCCGCTGACGGCACCTGGTCGGGCCTGCAGTACCCCGAGGACGAGTTCCGTGCCGACGCGAAGGTCCGCGAGGGCGTCGAGCTGATCGGCACCGGCACGGTCGCCGACCGCATCTGGGCGCGCCCGGCCGTGACCGTCATCGGCATCGACTGCCCGCCGGTCGTCGGCGCGACGCCGTCCCTCCAGGCGAGCGCGCGGGCACAGGTCAGCCTGCGGGTGCCGCCGGGCCAGGACGCGGCCGAGGCGACGAAGCTGCTCACCGCGCACCTGAAGGCGCACGCGCCGTGGGGTGCGCAGGTCTCGGTGGAGCAGGTCGGTCAGGGGCAGCCGTTCCAGGCGGACACCTCCAGCCCGGCGTACACGTCGATGGCGGACGCGATGCGCTTCGCGTACCCGGACGAGGAGATGCAGATCTCCGGCATGGGCGGCTCCATCCCGCTGTGCAACACCCTCGCCGCGCTGTACCCGCAGGCGGAGATCCTCCTCATCGGTCTGAGCGAGCCGGAGGCGCAGATCCACGCGGTGAACGAGAGCGTCTCGCCCCAGGAGCTGGAGCGCCTCTCGGTCGCGGAGGCCCTCTTCCTCACGCACTACGCGGAGTCCAAGAAGGTCTGACCCCGCATCGGGTTCCCCCGGTGCCCCGCATCGGGTTCCCCCGGTGCCCCGCATCGGGTTCCCCCGGTGATCAGCGCTGAGCGAACTATGCGCTGAGCGAAGTCCCATGGCGGCGGACGTGCGCACCCTCGTACGTTCGCCGCATGGACCTCGTAGAGATACTTCCGCACCTGCACATGCTGCGTTTCCCGATCGGCCAGGCGTACCTGTGGCGCGAAGAGACCGCCGAGGGCACCGAGTTGACCCTGATCGACGCCGGGAACCGTGATGCCGCCGCCGACATCGAGCAGGCGATACGCAGCCTCGGCGCCGATCCGCGCGACCTGCGCCGCATCGTGCTCACCCACTGCCACCGCGACCACGTGGGCTGCGCAGGGGAGTTGGCGCAGCGCTACGGCGCCGAGGTCCTGGCACACCGCCTGGACGCCCCGGTGGTGCGCGGCCTCGCCCCCACCCCGGAGCCGGTGCTGCTCGACTGGGAACTCCCTCTGTACGAACACGGGTTGACCGTGCCGGAGGCTCCGGCCACCCGGGTGGACCGGGAGCTGGAGGAGGGCGACGTGCTCGACTTCGGCGGCGGTGCGCGCATCGTGCACGCGCCCGGCCACACGGACGGCTCCCTCGCGGTCCATCTCCCGCACCACGGCGTGCTGTTCACCGGTGACTGCGTCGCGGCGGTGGGCGAGGTGATGCTGGGCGTGTTCAACGTGGACCGCGCCCAGGCCCTGGCCACCATGCGCCGCCTCGCCTCACTGGCCCCGTCCGTGGCCTGCTTCGGCCACGGCGACCCCCTCACGGAGGACGCCGCGACCCGGCTGATCGCGGCGGCGGACAAGGCATCGGCCGGCCAGTGAACCCGTCGGGCCCCGCTCACTCCCCGGTGGCCGGTTGCCCGCCCACCGGCACGCCGTCCTCCAGGTTGAGCACGGTGCCCTCCGCCCGGGCGCGCAGTGCCCAGCGCAGCCGCTCGTACCGGTCGGGCGGCAGCAGCCCGGCCGCCTCCTCCTCGCTGACGAACCGCCACTGGCGCAGCTCGGGACCCGGCAGCATTACCTGACGGGCCTCGTCGTCCGTCAGCCGTCCGCCGTCGAACAGCATCCGGATGCCGCCGAACGCGGGCGGGCGGGGCGGTTCCCAGTCGACGACCAGCAGCCGGGGCATCGTCTCCAGCCGTATCCCGGTCTCCTCCGCCACCTCCCGCAGCCCGGCCGTCGCGGGCGGCTCGCCGCTCTCCACGACACCCCCGGGAAACTCCCAGCCGGGCTTGTACGTCGGGTCCACGAGCAGCACCCGGCCCTCGGCGTCGAAGAGCAGCACCCCGGCCGCGAGGGTCTCGGCGGTCGGCGGCGGCGTCTGCACGATCTCGCAGGCCCGGGCCGCCCCGCTGCGTACCGCGTCGGCGACGATCTCGGCGATCTCGTACGGAGTGCGGTGGCCGCCGTCCACGACGTGGGCGTCGCCGGTGATCCAGCCGAGGGCGGCGCGGTAGGGCTCGATGCGGTCGTACGCCCACTGGCGCACCCGTGTCTCGGTGTCGGCCTCGCTCAGGCCGGGCTCCTCGCGGGCGGCGATCCGCTCGCGCAGGATCGTTTCCTCGACCTGGAGCAGCACATGGTGCACGGGTATGCGGCGGGAGGCGAGTCCGCCGAAGATCTCGTCCCGGTACTCCTGCCGCAGCAGCGTCATCGGCACCACCAGCACCCCGCCGACCTCGGCGAGCAGGGCCGCGGCCGTGTCGACGACCATGCGCCGCCAGATGGGCAGGTCCTGGTAGTCGCTCACTTCGGCGAGCCGCTTGGCCGGCAGCAGGTGGCGGAGCCCGGCGCCGATCACCTCCGGGTCGTACAGGGTGCTGTTCGGGATCAGATCGATCAGTTCGCGCGCGGTACTGGTCTTGCCCGCTCCGAACGCACCGTTGACCCACACAATCACGGTTCCCCCTCTGCCGTGGCCCTCAGTGGACTGCCCGCAACACCCTGCCACGGATAGCGGGTCCTGCGGCATGGGGCCTGCGCCGGTCCGGACACGCACCGCGACGGTTCGCGCACACAACCGTGGCCGTCCTGTGGCCCGGCGCAGGCAACGCTTCGCCTGTCCACGCGCGTCGATGCAGACAACGGGGGCGCTCCCGGGACGACTGCGACCGTGACCGCTGGTGACGGAGTCTCGTTGGGCGCACAGAGGTACAGCAGGAGCACGGACGAAGGGGGTGCGGTATGAACCGCACTGTTTTGCGACGTTTTCCGGCCGGTGGCCCGCGCGGCAGCTGGCCCGCCGAGGAGTACGCGAACGCCCGCCGCGCGGAGGGGTGTCCGGCGGAGGTCGTCATGGACCTCGACGCGGACTGCTTCCTCGTGGTCGAGGTGCGGCAGGCACCGGCGGAGGCGGCGGCGCTCTGAGCGCCGCCGCCGAGGGGGCGCCGCCAGCAGGTGGTGGCACCGCCAGCAGGCGCGGGGCGGCGCTACCAGGTGGGGGCGGCGCTCACTCCGCCGTCCACCACCAGGTTCGTGCCCGTGACCCACGCGGCGGCGTCCGAGGCCAGGAAGACGCAGGCGTTGCCGATGTCGGCGGGGCTGCCGAGGCGGCCCAGGGGTGCGGTCCCGGTCCAGCGGCGTACGCCGTCGGGCCAGTCCTCGGCGAGGCCGGGGCGGTCGATCAGGCCCGGTGAGACGGTGTTGACGCGGATCGCGTCCGGGCCGTGCTCCAGGGCCGCCGACCGGGCGAACATGATCAGGGCGGCCTTGGACGCGCAGTAGTGCGCGTGCCCGGGGGTCGCCATGGTCCCCTCGATCGAGGCGATGTGCGTGATGCTGCCGCCGCCGCGCGCGGCGAACAGGGGGGCCGCCGCCCGGGTGCAGGAGAAGGCGCTGGTGGTGTTCGCGTCGTACAGCGTCCGCCAGTCGTCGGCGGTCATGTCGGCGAGGGCCTGGACCGGCTGGATCCCGGCGTTGTTGACGAGCGCGTCCAGTCCGCCCTGCCAGTCGGCCGCCGTCTCGACGAGCCGTTCGCACTCCGACTCCCGGGTCAGATCCGCCTGTACGGGCAGGGCCTTGCCCCCTCGCTCCACGATGCGGGTGGCGAGGGCGTGGGCGGCCTTCTCGTCCTGCCGGAAGTGGACGACGACGGCCGCCCCGGCGGCGGCGAACCGCTCGGCGATGCCGCCCCCGACGAGCCCGCTGGCCCCGGTGACCAGGACGACGCGGCCCGTGAGGTCGAACGGCGTGGTGTCACGGGCGGGCGTCTCAGGCATGGTCGTCACCTTCGGTCATGGTCAGCGGGGCGTCGGGGCGGCACAACTGCCCCACCAGATCGGCGTGTTCGGGGTAGGCCTTGGCCAACTCCGCCGCGTCGCCGCCCTCGTAGTCCGTCGGGAGGAAGCCGGGGGCCATGGTCGTCCCGAACAGCGACCACGCCCCGCCGGGCGCGACGCGGGCGCCCATCCAGGTGCCCGCTGGGACGACGTACTGCACGATCCCCTCGCTCCCCCCGAGGAGGAGGCGGCGGCCGGTGCCGTCGGGGGCGAGGAGGAGGAGTTCGAGGGGGTCGCCCCGGTAGAAGTGCCAGACCTCGTCGGTGGGCAGCCGGTGCAGGGCGGAGAAGTCGTCCGGGGCACGGGTGAGCAGCACCAGGATCGCGGTGCCGGACGGGCGCCCGGTGTCGTCCGGTTCTCCGGCCCAGGTCTGGCGGAACAACCCGCCCTCGATGGGGAGGGGCTGGAGCCTGAGGGTCGCGGCGATGCGGTGTGCTTCGGCGAGGGCGTCCTGGTCGGCGGTCACGGGCCGAACGTACCCGTCTCCGAGCGGCCTACGCCTCGCGCCGGGTCCGCCGCTCAGAAGCGCTCCTCGGGGTTGGGCCCGGAGGTCAGGCTCACTCCGTCCCCACCTCGTGCAGGGGTACGGTGCGACCGGCCGCCGGAGTCCCCCTCAGCGCGGGCCGAGCAGGACGGCCCCCGCCGCCCCGACCAGCCCCGCCTCCGTCCCCATGCGCGCGGGCACGACCCGCAGTCCCCGTACGAAGGAGAGCTTCGCGTAGTCCCCGAGCGCCCGCCGCAGCGGCGTGAAGAGCACCGGGCCCGCGCCCGCCACTCCCCCGCCGATCACCGCGATCTCCACCTCGACCAGCGTCGCCGTCGCCGCGATCCCCGCGGCCAGCGCCTGGGCGGCCCGCTCGAACGAGGCGACGGCGACCGGGTCACCGGCTTCGGCCGAGGCGGCGACCCCGGCGGCGGTGGCGTCGCCGTCGGGTCCGGGCCGCCATCCCTGTTCCGCCGCGCGGCGTGCGATGTTGGGCCCGCTGGCGATGCGCTCGACGCAGCCTCGCGAGCCGCACGGGCACAGGTCGCCGTCCAACTCGACGCTGATGTGCCCGATGTGACCCGCGTTGCCGGTGGGACCGGGGTGCAGCCGCCCGTTGAGGACCAGTCCCCCGCCCACTCCCGTCGAGACGACCAGGCACAGCGCGTTGTCGTACCCCTGCGCCGCCCCCTGCCAGTGCTCGGCCGCGGTCATCGCGACGCCGTCCCCGACCAGTCGTACGGGCAGCCCGTCGGCCACCGCGCCCACCCGGGCCACCAGCGGAAACCCGCGCCAGCCAGGGACGTTGACGGGGCTGACCGTACCGGCGGACGCGTCCACCGGTCCGGCGCTGCCGATGCCCACGGCGCGGGCCCGGGCCCACAGCGGGGACTTCCGCAGCTCGGCGACGACCTCCTCCACCGCCCCCATCACCACGTCGCCGTCCTCCTGTGCCGGGGTCGGGCGCTGTGCCTTGACGTGGATGCGGCCGGTGTCGTCCACGAGCGCGCCCGCGATCTTGGTACCGCCGATGTCGAGCGCGGCGACGAGGTCGGTGAACTCGAAGGACATCGGCGAACATCTCCAGTAAGAAGAGGAGCAGGAAAGATCAAACGACGGGGTCAGTCTCCGTGGAGCTGACAACGTTGTCCAGATGGCGGGGCGCTCTGCGCCCTATGCTCGGTGCCGCAGCGACACCGCGCCCCCACAACTGACCGCTCGTACACACTCCCCACGACCGACAGGACAGAGCACCGTGGCCGACACCGCTCCCCCGCCTTCCGCCGCAGGGAGGTCCCAGTCCCCGGACGCAGCGAGGTCCCCGTATCCGGGCGCGGGGAGGCTCCCGCGCCCCGTTCCCGCGCAACGCCGTTACGGCAACCGGCCGACGATGAAGGACGTCGCCGCCCGCGCGGGCGTCGGCCTCAAGACGGTGTCCCGGGTCGTCAACGCCGAACCGGGCGTCACCCCCGACACCGAACGGCGCGTCAAGGAGGCCATCGACGCCCTGGGTTTCCGCCGCAACGACAGCGCCCGCGTCCTGCGCAAGGGCCGCACGGCGAGCATCGGGCTGGTCCTGGAGGACCTCGCCGACCCGTTCTACGGTCCGCTGAACCGTGCCGTGGAGGAGGTCGCCCGCGCGCACGGGGCCCTGCTCATCAACGGCTCCAGCGCCGAAGACCCGGACCGGGAGCAGGAGTTGGTGCTCGCGCTGTGTGCGCGCCGGGTGGACGGGCTGATCGTGATTCCGGCCGGGGACGACCACCGCTACCTGGAGCCGGAGATGGCGGCGGGTGTGGCGATCGTGTTCGTGGACCGCCCGGCGGGCCGGGTCGACGCCGATGTCGTACGGTCCGACAGCTTCGGCGGCGCACGCGCCGGGGTCGCCCACCTCATCGCCCACGGGCACCGCAGGATCGGCTTCATCGGCGACCAGCCGCGCATCCACACCGCCACCGAGCGGCTGCGCGGCTACCACGCGGCCATGGCGGACGCGGGGCTCGCGGTGGCTCAGGAGTGGGTCGCACTGGGCAGCACCGAGCCGCAGCGGGTGCGCAGCGCGGCGGAGGCGATGCTGGACGCGGCGCACGAGCCGGTGACGGCGGTGTTCACCGGCAACAACCGGGTGACGGTCACGGTCGTACGGGTGCTGGCCGAGCGGGAACGGCCGGTCGCCCTGGTCGGGTTCGACGACTTCGAGCTGGCGGACCTGCTGGTGCCCGGGGTCACGGTGGTCGCGCAGGACGCGGCGACGCTCGGCCGCACCGCTGCCGACCTGCTGTTCAGCCGTCTCGACGGGGCGGGCGGCGCGCCGTCGCACGTGGTGCTGGAGACGCGGCTGGTGGCCCGGGGTTCGGGTGAGATCCCGCCGTGGGACGCGGGGTGATCCCGTCGGCGTGCGGCGGCCGGATCAGCAGGCGGGCAGCCCGGGCAGCGGCTTGTCGTTGTCGCCGCCCTTGAGGTAGACCACGCTGACGTAGACGTTGGTGTTGCCGCTGTCGTCGTCGGTCTTGGCCCACCACACGTTGGTCCACTTGCCGTAGGTCACCCGGCGGCCCAAGTCGGCCTGGCAGTAGAAGTAGTTGGTGCCCGCGTTGAGCGTGCCCGCGCGCTCGCCGCCCGCGCGTATCGAGTCCGAGGAGCGCCAGACGTCGCAGTTGTACTTGCCGCCGCCGACGCCGTGACACGCGGGCGCCGGGTCCGGCGGGGGCGGGTTGTTGCCCCCGGTGGTGCCGGAGTTGCCGCCCGTGGAGCCGCCGCCGGAACCGGAGGACCCGCCACCGGGCTTGCCCCCTGTCGAACCGCCGTTCGTCGCACCGCCGTTGCGGCCGCCGGAGGAGGTACCGCCGTCGGCCCCCTCCGTCTTCTTGCCACCCTTCGCGGGCGGGGGCGTCTTCGCGTCGTCGCCCTTGCCCTTCCCCTTGTCCTTGGCGTCCTTGTCGTCCTTGCCGGAGGACTGGGGCGGCTTGGTCTTCAGGTCGGCGTCGGTCGGCAGGGCCCCCGGTGCCAGCGGGCTGTCCTCGCTCGGGGCGCCGTCGCCGGACGCGGACCCGGTGGCCGTCGGGCTGCCGGAGGCGAGGGGGGCGCCGTCCCGCTGGGTCACGGCGTACGTCACGCCCGCGCCGACGAGCAGCACCGCGGCGACGCCCGCCGCGACGACGGCCTTGCGGCGGCCGCCCGGCGACGCGCCGGACTCCTCGCGCCGCCCACCGGTCGGCTGCGCCGCCGGGTCGCCGACGGAGGGGCCGGGCCCGGCACCGTAACCCTGCTGCCCGAAGGAAGGACCGGCGGATGGCACGGGTCCGCCCTGGAAGGCGGGCGGCTGGACGGCGGCGGAGTTCGGCCCGGTCCCGTACGAGGGCTGAGCGGCGGGGTTGGGCCCGGTCCCGTACGAGGGCTGGGCGGCGGGGTTCGGCCCGGTCCCGTACGGGGGCTGGGCGGAGGGGCCGGGTCCGTAGGCCGGGGCGTTCGTACCGTACGCACCGACGTTCGCGGCACCGTACGCCGCAGGGGACGGCGGGCCGAAGCCCTGCGCCTGCTGTCCGTGGGGCGCTGCGGGGCCGAACCCCTGGCCGGGACCGGAGGTGTCGTCGGCGACGGCGGCGAGCAGCCGGGCGGCCTCGTCCGCGTCGGGGCGCTGCGCCGGGTCCTTGCTCATCAGCCGTTCCAGGACCGGGGCGAGCGGCCCCGAGCGCACCGGCTCCGGCAGCGGTTCCACGACGATCGCGGTCAGCGTCGACCAGGTCGACGTGCGGCGGAACGGCGAGCCGCCCTCGACCGCCGCGTACAGCGTCGCGCCCAGTGCCCACACGTCGGAGGCGGGACCGGGTTCCTGGCCCTGGGCGCGCTCGGGCGCCAAGTAGTCGAGGGAGCCGACCAGTTCGCCGCTGCGGGTGAGGTGGGTGGTGGAGCCGTCGCCGGGGTCCTCCATGGCGGCGATGCCGAAGTCGGTGAGGACGACGCGTCCGCCGCGCTCCAGCAGGATGTTGCCGGGCTTGACGTCGCGGTGCAGGACGCCGACGCGGTGGGCGGCGGCCAGGGACTCCAGCACCTTCGCGCCGATACCGGCGGCTTCACGGGGGTCGAGCGGGCCGCGTTCGGCGAGGACGTCGTCGAGGGAGGGGCCGTCGACCAGCTCCATCACGATGACGGGCCGGCCCTCGTGCTCGGTGACGTCGTGGACGGCGACGACTCCGGAGTGCCGCACCCGGGCCGCGGCCCGCGCCTCGCGCTGCATGCGGACGGTGAGGTCGGCGAGTTCGGGTGCGGAGGAGTCGTTGTACGTACGGAGTTCCTTGACGGCGACCTCGCGGCCGAGCACCTCGTCGACGGCGCGCCAGACGACGCCCATGCCGCCGCGTCCGAGCTGTTCGATCACGCGGTAACGGCCGGCCAGCCGCTCGTTCTCCCCCGTAGCCACCACTGCCCCGTTCCGTTGCGCCCCAATGAGTGGTCGCGAACAGAGTACGGGGCAGCAGTGACAGCCGGTCGGGCGGTTACTGGGCGGACGCCGTGAGGTCCCCGCGACGCGGTGCGGCGAAGCCCTCCAGGTCGGCCCGGGTCAGGCCGCTGAGCTTCGCGACCTCGGCGACGTCGAGCGCGCCGCACTGGATGCCGCGCAGCAGGTAGGAGGCGAGCGCCTTGGCGGACGCGGGCTCGTCGGCGACGTCGCCGCCGGTGACCTGGTTCGCGTACGCGGCCAGACGCGCGGCGGCCTGCTCGAAGCCCTCGCGGTAGTACGTGAAGACGGCCGCGTAGCGGGTCGGCAGGTGGCCCGGGTGCATGTCCCAGCCCTGGAAGTAGGCGCGGGCCAGGGCGCGGCGGGTGAGGCCGTAGTGCAGCCGCCAGGCGTCGTGCACCTTCTCGGTGGAGCCGACGGGCAGGACGTTGGTGGAGCCGTCCGAGACGCGTACGCCGGTGCCGGCGGCGGCGACCTGCATGATCGCCTTGGCGTGGTCGGCGGCCGGGTGGTCGCTGGCCTGGTAGGCGGCGCTGACGCCGAGGCAGGCGCTGTAGTCGAAGGTGCCGTAGTGCAGCCCGGTGGCACGGCCCTCGGCGGCGTCGATCATGCGGGCGACGGTGGCGGTGCCGTCGGCGCCGAGGATGGACTGGCTGGTCTCGATCTGGATCTCGAAGCCGATGCGGCCCTCGGGCAGCCCGTGCGCCTTCTCGAAGGCCTCGACCAGGCGCACCATCGCGGTGACCTGCTCGCAGTACGTCACCTTGGGCAGGGTGAGGACGAGCCCGTCGGGGAGCCCGCCGTTCTCCATCAGGCCGGTGAGGAAGACGTCCAGCGTGCGGATGGCCCGCTCGCGCACCGGGGCCTCGAAGCACTTCATGCGGATACCGGTGTACGGGGCGGCCGTGCCGTCCTGGTACGAGGCGGCCACCAGGCGCGCGGCGCGGGCGGTGTAGGCGTCCTCCTCGGCGGCGGGGCCGGTGTAGCCGTCCTCGAAGTCGACCCGGAGGTCCTCGATCGGCTCGCGCTCCAGCTTGGCGCGCACCCGGTCGTACACGGCGTCGGCGAGGGCCGCGTCGAGGCCGAGCACCTCGGCGAAGGCGGCGGCGTTCGGGGCGTGCTCGTCGAGCATCTTCAGCGCCTGGTCGCCCCAGGAGCGGATGGTGCCCGCGTCGTAGAGGTTGCCGGGGACGTACACGGTGTGGACGGGCTGCCGGGTTCCGGGGTCTCCGGGGTAGCGGCGCTCAAGCTCCGCGTCCACGGCGACGAGGGACGCGCTGATCCCCTCGCTGACCGCACCGGCGAGGCTCGTTGCCACCTTCTCCTGCTGACCCATTCCAACCCTCCAAGTTTCCGCTTCACGGAATCAACAATCCGCATAGTGAAGTTAATGCGGCTCACGACCGGAGTCAATGGGTGCCCGACACACGTACCGCAACGGCTCGGGGCCGCACGGCGTTTGTCGCCGTGCGGCCCCGAGTCGTACAGAATGCGCAGGTCAGCCCTTGCGGGCTTCGACCTCGGTGGTGAGCTGGGGGACGACCTCGAAGAGGTCACCGACGACGCCGTAGTCGACGAGCTCGAAGATCGGGGCCTCGGCGTCCTTGTTGATCGCCACGATCGTCTTCGAGGTCTGCATACCGGCCCGGTGCTGAATCGCACCGGAAATACCGGAGGCGATGTACAGCTGCGGGGACACGCTCTTGCCGGTCTGGCCGACCTGGTTGGAGTGCGGGTACCAGCCCGCGTCCACCGCGGCGCGGGAGGCGCCGACGGCCGCACCGAGGGAGTCGGCGAGCTTCTCGATGATGGAGAAGTTCTCCGCACCGTTCACCCCGCGGCCGCCGGAGACCACGATCGCGGCCTCGGTCAGCTCCGGACGCCCGGTCGACTCACGCGGGGTCCGCGCCACAACCTTCGTCCCCTTCGCCGCGTCCGAGAACGACACGGTGAGGGCTTCGACCGCACCGGCGGCCGGGGCGGCCTCGACCGGGGCCGAGTTCGGCTTCACCGTGATGACCGGGGTGCCGGTCGAGACCCGCGACTTGGTGGTGTACGAGGCGGCGAACACCGCCTGCGTCGCCACCGGACCCTCAGCACCGGCCTCCAGGTCGACGGCGTCGGTGATGATGCCGGACTTGATCCGCACCGCGAGACGCGCGGCGATCTCCTTGCCCTCCGCCGAGGACGGCACCAGCACGGCGACCGGGGACACCGCCTCGTACGCGGCCTGGAGCGCCTCGACCTTCGGCACGACGAGGTAGTCGGCGAACTCCGGGGCGTCGGCGGTCAGCACGCGGGTGGCGCCGTGCTCACCGAGCAGGCCGGCGGCGGCGTCGCCACCAGCACCGAGGAAGACCGCGACGGGCTCGCCGATCCGGCGGGCCAGGGTCAGCAGTTCGAGGGTGGGCTTGCGGACGGCACCGTCGACGTGATCGACGTAGACGAGAACTTCAGCCATGAGAAATGCTCTCCTGCAACAGACGAAGGGTGGTGGGGTGAAGGGGCCGGGTTCTTAGATGAACTTCTGGCCCGCGAGGAACTCGGCGAGCTGCTTGCCGCCCTCGCCCTCGTCCTTGACGATCGTGCCCGCCGTACGCTCCGGACGCTTGTCCGCGGAATCCACGGCCGTCCAGGAACCCTCCAGGCCCACCAACTCGGCCTCCAGGTCCAGATCGTCCAGATCCAGGGACTCCACCGGCTTCTTCTTCGCCGCCATGATCCCCTTGAACGAGGGGTAGCGGGCCTCACCCGACTGGTCCGTCACCGAGACCACGGCCGGCAGGGAGGCTTCGAGCTGCTCGGAGGCGGCATCGCCGTCGCGGCGGCCGGTGACCACCCCGTCCGCCACCGACACCTCGGACAGCAGTGTCACCTGCGGCACCCCCAGGCGCTCGGCCAGGATCGCCGGGAGCACACCCATCGTGCCGTCCGTCGACGCCATACCCGCGATCACCAGGTCGTAGCCGGTCTTCTCGATCGCCTTGGCGAGCACCAGCGAGGTCGCCATCACGTCCGAGCCGTGCAGATCGTCGTCCTCGACGTGCACCGCCTTGTCCGCACCCATCGACAACGCCTTGCGCAGCGCGTCCTTCGCGTCCTCCGGACCCACCGTCAGCACGGTGATCTCCGCGTCGTCGGCCGCCTCCGCGATCTGCAACGCCTGCTCGACCGCGTACTCGTCCAGCTCCGACAGCAGACCGTCGACATCGTCCCGGTCGACCGTCAGGTCATCGGCGAAGTGCCGGTCACCAGTGGCGTCGGGCACGTACTTCACACAGACAACGATCCTCAAGCTCACGCCGGGTCTCCTACTGCATCGTCTATTTGTCGGCTGCCTCGTTGCAGGCAGCATAGGCGCCTGAAGGGGCGGTTTCCGGTCGGGGCGGGTTGCGCTCCGACCGGAATATTACTCGTCAGTACACCCAGAGGGTTCCCCACAAGCAAGCGCTGGTAACTGTGACCTTGCCAACGCCGTGCAATCACCGACAAATCCGCGCTTTCGGGAACTCTCAGTCGCGCAGCGCGTTGAAGCGTCCCTGGTGGTAGAGGAGGGGTCGCCCCTCCCCCGTCGGGTCGCCCGCGACGGCCTGCGCGAGCACGATCCGGTGGTCTCCGGCGGGTACCCGCGCCACCACGCGGCACACCAGCCACGCCAGGACGCCGTCCAGTACGGGAACGCCTTCGGGCCCCGCGTGCCAGCGGGTGGGCTCGCCGAAGCGGTCGGCGCCGCTGCGGGCGAACGTCGCGGCGAGGGTCTCCTGGTGGTCGCCGAGTATGTGGACGCCGATGTACTCGGCGTCGGCGACCACGGGCCAGCTGGAGGACCCCGTACCGATGCCGAAGGAGACCAACGGGGGCTCGGCGGCGACGGAGTTGAGGGAGGTGGCGGTGAATCCCACGGGGCGGCCGTCGCGGCCGGCCGCGGTGATGACGGCGACCCCCGCCGCGTGCTGGCGGAAGACCGAGCGGAGCAGCTCGGGGGTGGCCTGCTGGGGAACGGCAAGGGTGGGCTGGAGCGTCATGGAGTTGTCCTTCTGCGGGAACGGAATGCGCACTTCTGGGGTCCGTGGCTGCTCAGACACCCGGACAGCGCGCACTCGCGTTGCGGGCCAGGTCCACATGGGCCCGCCCGTAGAGAAGGAGTTCCGGCGGCATGACGTCAGACTGACGATTCCGGGTGCGCACCGTCAAGTGCGCGCGGGGCCCGGGGCGCTAGGAGATTGATCACTTCCGGTCGCGCGCAATGCTCCGTTCACACGACAGCCCGCCCGAGCGCCGCGATGACGTCCACGCGGCGCGGCTGTCCCGCCGCCCGGCGCACGATCCGCCCCTCGGCGTCCAGGACGAGCACGGTCGGCGTCTGGCGGATGTCGAGTTCCCGTACGAGAGCGAGGTTGTCCTCGGCGTCGATCTCCACGTGCGTGACGCCGTCGACCATCGCGGCGACCTCCTCCAGGGTCCTGCGGGTGGCCCGGCAGGGCTGGCAGAAGGCGCTGGAGAACTGCACGAGGGTGGCCCGCTCCCCCGGCTCGACACCGAGCTCGGTCGCGCCCAGCCGTCGCACGCCGTCCTGTTCCGGCATATTTCACCCTCCCCTTACGCACTGCTTGTCACAGTGTGCAGCGTGCGGCGCGGTGCGGCGATTCCCGCGGTCGTACGACACTTGTCATGAGCCCGCAGCAGGTCAGGGCATGGACGGACATCGTGCGACGTGACGAGAATCTCGCGTTCTGGGTACCCGGGGACTGGCTACTCGGCCGCACATGGGGCACGATCTGCCCAACGCCGAAAACCTACGGCAGCGTAACTTTCACACCGGGAGAGCCCTCCCCGGTCAGAGAAGGGTCCCCGTCATGGCAGAACTCGTCTATCGGCCGGTCATCGGCGCCGCGCGCACGCTCTTCAAGGCGCTCGACCTCAAGATCGACACACAGGGTTCTGAGAACATCCCCCGCTCCGGCGGGGCCGTGCTGGTCAGCAACCACATCAGCTACCTCGACTTCGTCTTCAACGGCCTGGCCGCCCTGCCGCAGAAGCGCCTGGTGCGCTTCATGGCGAAGGAGTCGGTGTTCCGGCACAAGGTGTCGGGGCCGCTGATGCGCGGCATGAAGCACATTCCGGTGGACCGCAAGCAGGGTGAGAACGCGTACAAGCACGCGCTGGAGTCGCTGCGCTCGGGCGAGATCATCGGGGTCTTCCCCGAGGCCACGATCTCCGAGTCCTTCACCCTGAAGAGCTTCAAGTCGGGTGCGGCCCGGCTCGCCCAGGAGGCGGGCGTGCCGCTGATCCCGATGGCGGTCTGGGGCACCCAGCGGATCTGGACCAAGGGCAAGCCGCGCAACTTCGGCCGCAACCACATCCCGATCACGATCCGGGTGGGCAAGCCGGTGGAGGCGGCGGCGGGTGAGTACGCGGGCGCGGTGACCCGTCGCTTGCGCGAGCGCGTCCAGGAGCTGCTGGAGGCTGCGCAGCGGGCGTACCCGGTGCGGCCGAAGGATGACAAGGACACGTGGTGGATCCCGGCGCACCTGGGCGGCACGGCGCCGACGCCGGCGCAGCTGCGCGAGGCGACGGGCTGATCGACGGCGCTCAGAGGGCGTTCGACGGGGCTTCCCAGGGGTGGGGCCGGTCGGGCGCCCTTTCGCGTACGTGAGACACGGGCCCGCCCTCGATCGCGGGCGCTCGCTCTCCCGCGCCGGGTGGCTCCACGCATGCTCACTGTCCCGTGCCGGGTGGCTGAACGCATGCTCGCTGTCCCGTGCCGGGTGGCTCGTCCGTGCCCCTTTAGGGGCGCGGGGAACTGCGCGACCAGCCACGACTGATCTGCACGGGACCGAGACCCAACTCCCCCTGCACGGGAACCGTGCATGCCCCCGCGGGTTTAGGTGAAGGGGCGGGGCTGGGGACCCCTTGCCCCGGCGGGGCGGGGCTGCGCGTGCCCGGTGCCGGGGGGCGGGCCCGGGGCCCCTGCGGTGACGTGCACCCGGTATCGGGGTGGGCCAAGGGGCGGCACCCGGGTGGGCCGGGAGCGGGAGGGGCCGCCCCCTTGCCCGCCCGTCCCGCCCCCGGGGGGCGGCCCCGCCGCCCAAGGCGGCTACGGGGGGAAGTGAGGCGCGACGGGGACCCCGTGAGCCCGTACGCACGGCAGGCCCCCGGCACCCGTGGGCGCGCGGCGGGGTCCCGGCCCGAAGCCGAACCCTAAGCCGAGCCCCCTGACCCCCGCCGGAAGGCGCCTAGCGCGCCATCTCCTCCTTGAGGGCCTGGACAAAGGCGTCCACGTCGTCCTCCGTCGTGTCGTACGCGCACATCCACCGCACGTCCCCCGCCGCCTCGTCCCAGAAGTAGAACCGGAACCGCTTCTGGAGGCGCTCGCTCACCTCGTGCGGGAGCCGGGCGAAGACCGCGTTGGCCTGCACCTCGTAGAGGATCTCGACGCCGTCGACCGCGCGCACCCCGGCCGCCAGCCGCTGCGCCATCGCGTTGGAGTGCTGGGCGTTGCGCAGCCACAGGTCGCGGGCGAGCAGGGCCTCCAGCTGCACCGACACGAAGCGCATCTTCGAGGCCAGCTGCATCGAGGACTTGCGGAGCCGCTTCATCGCCGACGGCCGGACCGCGTCCGGGTTGAGGACGACGACGGCCTCGCCGAAGAGCATGCCGTTCTTGGTCCCGCCGTACGACAGGATGTCGACGCCCACCGCGTTGGTGAAGGCCCGCATGGGCACGTCCAACGACGCCGCCGCGTTGGCGATGCGTGCCCCGTCGAGGTGGACCTTCATGCCGTGCTGGTGGGCGTGGTCGCAGATCGCGCGTATCTCGTCGACCGTGTAGACGGTGCCCAGCTCGGTGTTCTGGGTGATCGAGACGACCTGGGGCATGGCCCGGTGCTCGTCGTCGAAGCCCCAGGCCTGCTTGTCGATCAGCTCGGGCGTGAGCTTGCCGTCCGGGGTGGGCACGGTGAGCAGCTTGAGGCCGCCCATGCGCTCGGGCGCGCCGCCCTCGTCCACGTTGATGTGGGCGCTCTCGGCGGCGACGACCGCACCCCAGCGGTCGGTGAGCGCCTGGAGGGCGACCACGTTCGCGCCGGTGCCGTTGAAGACCGGGAAGGCCTCGGCGGTCGGGCCGAAGTGGGAGCGGATCACCTGCTGGAGGTGGGCCGTGTAGTCGTCCTCGCCGTAGGCGACCTGGTGGCCGCCGTTGGCGAGCGCGAGCGCCGCCAGGACCTCGGGGTGCGCGCCCGCGTAGTTGTCGCTGGCGAAGCCCCGTACGGAGGGGTCGTGGTGGCGGCGCGCGTCGGTCTTCGGGGGGCTGGTGGGGCTCGCAGGGGTGACCGTCGTGGTGGTGGTCGTCACGGTGGTCGTGGTGGTCACGGCTCCGGTCACCGGGTCCGTCACGGCTTGGGGGTCAGCCACAGGCGCTGTCCATTCACTTCCGAGGCGGGCTTGTCCCAGACTCCGGCGATGGCGTCGGCCAGTTCCGTGACGTCGGTGAAGCCCGCGAACTTCGCATTCGGGCGCTCGGCGCGCATCGCGTCGTGCACCAGTGCCTTGATCACCAGGATGGCAGCGGCCGTGCGCGGCCCGTCCTCGCCCCCCGCCTTGCGGAACGCGTCGCCGAGCGCGAGCGTCCACGCCTCGGCGGCGGCCTTGGAGGCGGCGTACGCGGCGTTCCCGGCGGTCGGCTGGGACGCGCCGGCGGCGCTGATCAGCAGGTAGCGGCCGTTGTCGCTGCGCTGGAGTCCCGGCTGGAAGGCCAGCGAGGTGTGCTGGACGGTGCGGATCAGCAGCTTCTCCAGGAGGTCCCAGTCGGCGAGGTCGGTCTCCGCGAAGGTCGCGGAGCCGCGCCAGCCGCCCACCAGGTGGACCATGCCGTCGATCCGGCCGAACTCCTTCTCGGTCTTGTCCGCCCAGGCCCGGGTGGCGTCGAGGTCGAGGAGGTCGACGGTCTCGCCGATGACGGTGGCTCCGCCGTGCGCGTACCGGGCGGCGTCCACGGCCTCCGCGAGGCGGGCCACGTCGGCGTCCGCGCCGACCACGGTGGCCCCGGCCTCGGCGAGCCTCAGCAGCGTGGCGCGGCCCGCCGGTCCTGCTGCTCCGGCAACGGCGATGACGGCTCCGTCGAGGGGGCCCTCGGGTGCGTTCTGTGCGGTCATGTCGGTCGCCTCCTGGGCGCGGGGGCTCACGCGGCCACCCGCTCGGCGCCGGAAGCGGTGATCCCCTTGGTGGAGGCGATCACGGACTTGAGCTTCTTGGAAAGCGCCTCATAGAACATGCTCAGCGGAAACTCGTCCGGAAGCACGTCGTCCACCAGTTTCCGCGGCGGCAGCGACAGGTCCAGGGCGTCCGGCCCCTTGGCCCAGCGCGATCCCGGGTGCGGCGCCAGGTACGTCGACACCAGGTCGTACGCCGCGAACCAGTGCACCAGCTTCGGGCGGTCGATGCCCGCGCGGTACAGGTCCTCGATCTCGGCGCAGAGCTGGTTGGTGACCTGCGGGGCCCGCTCCCAGTCGATCTTGAGGGTGTTGTCGGTCCAGCGCACCACGTCGTGCTTGTGCAGGTACGCGAAGAGGAGCTGGCCGCCGAGTCCGTCGTAGTTGCGGACCCGCTCGCCGGTGACGGGGAAGCGGAACATGCGGTCGAAGAGCACCGCGAACTGCACGTCGCGGCCCTGCGGGACGCCGTCGGCCTCCAGCTTCACGGCCTCCTTGAAGGCGGTGAGGTCGCAGCGCAGCTCTTCGAGGCCGTACATCCAGAACGGCTGGCGCTGCTTGATCATGAAGGGGTCGAAGGGCAGGTCGCCGTGGCTGTGGGTGCGGTCGTGGACCATGTCCCAGAGCACGAAGGCCTGCTGGCAGCGGTCCTGGTCGGCGACCATCGCGCGGATGTCCTCGGGCAGGTCGAGGCCCAGGATGTCGACGGCGGCGTCGGTGACCGTACGGAAGCGGGCCGCCTCGCGGTCGCAGAAGATGCCGCCCCAGGTGAATCGTTCCGGCGCCTGGCGCACGGCGATGGTCTCGGGGAAGAGGACCGCGGAGTTGGTGTCGTACCCGGAGGTGAAGTCCTCGAAGGTGATGCCGCAGAACAGCGGGTTGTCGTAGCGGGTGCGCTCCAGTTCGGCGAGCCACTCCGGCCAGACCATGCGCAGCACGACGGCTTCGAGGTTGCGGTCGGGGTTGCCGTTCTGGGTGTACATCGGGAAGACGACGAGGTGCTGGAGGCCGTCGGCGCGGGACTGGGCGGGCTGGAAGGCCAGCAGCGAGTCCAGGAAGTCCGGCACGTCGTACGCGGAGTCGGCCCAGGCGCGCAGGTCGGCGACGAGGGCGCGGTGGTAGGCGGCGTCGTGCGCCAGCAGCGGGGAGAGCTCCTCGACCCCGGTGATCACCCGCTCCAGGACGGCGTCGACGGCCGTGCGCGCCGGGGCGTCCTCGGCGTCCAGGTCGATGGAGCCGTCGGCGCTCTGCCAGGGGCGGATCTCCTCCACCGCTGCCTTGAGCACCCCCCAGGCGGGGTGGTCGATCGCTCGCGAGGCCTCGGCTATGCCCCCACCAGCAATGTCCTGCACCAGAATTTGCGTCATGTCACTTCCTCCACGGGAGAACCTCGCGTCAAGAAACCGTATCCACGCAAGGTTCTTCCGCACAAGAGGAGCCAGGAGAAATTATCCTGCGCAACCCCCTAGATCACCGGAATTCTTCCTGTCGTACGACCCCGAGGCGGCGATGGCTCCCGTCACACCGGCCATCGCGGCCCGGGAATCGGCGAGGAGCCCGGTGAATCCGAGGAAGCCGTGGAACATCGCCGGGAAGTGCGCCCGGTCGACCGTCACTCCTGCTGCCCGCAATGCGGCGGCGTACGCCTCTCCCTCGTCGCACAAGGGGTCGCAGCCGGCCGTCAGGACGTACGCGGGCGGCAGTCCGCGCAGGTCGGCGGCGCACAGCGGCGACACGCGCGGGTCGCGTGCCAGGGTGCGCCCCGCACTCCCGAGGTACTGCTCCCAGTACCACCGCATGTGGGCGGCGGTGTGGAAGTAGCCGCTGGCGTTGCGCCGGTACGACACGGTGTCCTGCGCGGCGTCCAGCACTGGATACAGCAGCACCTGGAGCGCGATCCTCGGGCCGCCCCGCTCGCGGGCGAGCTGCGCGCACACCGCGGCGAGGCAGCCGCCGGCGCTGTCGCCCGCGACGACCAGCGCCCCCGGATCGCCGCCCGCCTCGTCGAGGTGCCCGGCGGTCCACTCCAGCGCGGCGTACGCGTCGTCCACGGCGGCCGGGAACGGCGCCTCCGGTGCCAGCCGGTAGTCCACCGACACGAAGGCGGCCCCGGAGCCCGCACACAGTTGCCGCACGGTGGCGTCGTGCGAGTCGAGCCCGCACAGCGCGAAGCCGCCGCCGTGGAGGTACACGACGGTGGGGTACGGAGCGGGCCGGTCCGGCAGGTAGACGCGCACCGGCAGCTCGGGCGCCCCGGCCGGTCCCGGGATCGTACGGTCCTCCACCGACCCCACGGGCGGCCCGCCGGGCCCCTGCGGCTGGGCGGCGAGGATGCGGCGGGCCTGCGCCGCGCTGGTGACGGTGCGCCCGAGGTCGGGGAAGCCCGCGCTCATCCGGTCCACGAGGGGGCGGGCCACGGGGTCGAGCCGGTCGTGCCCTGCGGAGGCCATCGGGTCCCCTCTCACGCCGCGCGGAAGTGCGGGATGACCTTCTCGCCCCACTGCCGCAGGGTCTCCAGGCAGGCCTCCTGCGGCACCGTGCCCATCTGGATGAGGCACATGACCTCGTCGGCCCCGGCGTCCCGGAGCCGCTCCACGTACGCGATGGCGTCGTCGGCGGTGCCGTAGGCGTGGTCGGCGTGGAAGGTCGCGGTGGCGGTGGGGCGCACCGGAATGTGCTGCTCATGGAGCCGGGCGACGACCTGCTCGGCCGCCCTGCGCATCTCGGCGGCCTCGTCCACGCCCGCCACGACAGCTTCGTCGGGGACGCCCGCGCCGCCGTACCAGTGGCCGATGGACTGAGCGAAGAAGCGCTGGCCGCGCACCCCGATGCGGCGGGCCTGCTCGCCGTCGTCCAGGACGATCGTCGGGCAGAGCACGGAGAAGTGGTCGTTGACGACGCTGGAGACGCAGCGGGCGTCGGTGCGGGCGGCGCGCGCCGCGTCGTACGCGGTGCGCATCGCGGCGATCGACTCGGGTCCCGCGAAGCCCATCACCAGGGCGCCGACGCCGAGTTCGGCGGCCTGGGTGAGGGTCTCGGTGCGGCTGCACGCGAGGAAGAGCGGCGGGTGTGGGAGCTGCTGGGGGCGCGGCAGGATCGGGTGCGGGTCGATGTCGATGAGCTCGCCGTGGTACTCCAGCTCGTCGCTCTGCCACGCCTTGCCGATGATGCGCAGCGCCTCCTCGACCTCCTGGGTCGTGCGGTCCGGGTCGACGCCGCACAGGGAGGTCTCCTGTTGTGTGCCGCCGCGTCCCGCGCCGAGATCGAGGCGGCCGCCGGAGAGCAGGTCGAGCATGGCGGCGCGCTCGGCCACGCGGGCGGGGTGGTTGAAGGCGAAGGGCATGCACACGACGCCGTGCCCGATGCGGATGGTGGACGTCTTGGCCGCGACCCAGGTGAGGAAGATCTCCGGTGCGCTCATGTGCGCGTACCACTTCAGGGAGTGGTGCTCGACGGCCCAGATCCGGTCGAAGCCCATTCGCTCGGCGAGGACGGCCTGTTCGACGCTGTCGCGGATGACCTGGTGCTCGCGCTCGGGGGTGGGATCGGTGAGCTGCGCCTCGAAGATGACGGAGAATTTCACGGCCCCTCCAGGGGGTTGATTTCCGTGCCCGGCCCTTACTTCAATTCGCCATATGACTAGTCGTCAGGTCCCGAGGAAGCAAGACGCGCGACACGACGCACTCCCCCAACTCCCGCCCACCGCCTGGGCGGTGCTCGGCCTGCTGTCCTTCCCCGGCGAGCGCACCGGCTACGAGCTGAAGAAGTGGGCGGACTCCTCGCTGCGCTTCTTCTACTGGTCACCGGCGCTCAGCCAGATCTACGCGGAGCTGCGCAGGCTGGAGACGCTGGGGTACGTCACCTCCACGCGCTCGGGCCCGGAGGAGCCGCGCGCCAAGCGGCGTTACGCCATCACCGGCGCCGGTCGCGGCGCGCTGGCCGCGTGGGCGGACGGCGAGGAGGACGCGGGGCCGCCGGTGCTGAAGCATCCGCTCGTGCTGCGCGTCTGGCTGGGCCACCTCGCCGATCCGGCGCGCCTGGCGGAGCGGGTGGCGGACCATGTGGTGCGCACGCAGGCCGCGTTGGACGACGTACGGGAAGCGATGCGGCGTGCGGAGGGCGTGACGGAGTGGGCGCATCCGCAGGTGGCGCTGCGCTGGGCGGAGCGCCAGCACCTCGCGGAGCTGGAGCTGGCGCGGGCGATGCTGGCGGACCTGGACCGGCTGGCCCCGCCGGGGACGAGGGGTCAACTCCCGTACGGCGCGCCCACGGACGAGTGACAGAGTGCGGACCGGGCCGCGCACAGGGGTAGGACGGACGCACCCTGTCCTCGTCGCCGACCGTACGTCCCGTGCCGGTCGCGCGCACAGGTCACCTCCCCACGCACCCGGAGCAGTCCCCCATGAGCATGCGCGCCATCCTTCTCGCCGCCGTCGTCACCGGTCTTCTGCTGGGCATCGCGAACGCCCCTGCGGAAGACTCCAGTTCCTCGCGTCAGGCGGGTTCCGTTGCGGAGGCCGGCCGCTAATCTCGCTGTGAGCTGTGAGTCGCGCTGTGCGTCGCGCGCTCCGAGCTCTGTGCCGCCGTCGACGGAAGCGAGATCGCCTTGTCTTTCCTCACCATCGGTCATCGCGGAGTCATGGGTGTCGAGCCCGAGAACACCCTGAGCTCCTTCCTCCACGCCCAGCACGCGGGCATGGACGTCATCGAACTCGACCTGCACCTGAGCAAGGACGGCGCGCTCGTCGTCATGCACGACGCCGACGTCGACCGCACCACGGACGGCCACGGCCCCATCTCTGCCATGTCGCTCGCCGAGCTGCGCACCCTGGACGCGGGCAACGGCGAACGCGTCCCCCTCTTCGAGGAGGTGATCGACGCCGTCACGGCGCCGATCCAGGCGGAGATCAAGGACGTGGCCGTCGCACGCGCGCTCGCCGAGGTGCTGCACCGGCGCGACCTGGTGGAGCGCGTCGAGGTCCTGTCGTTCCACGACGAGGCGCTGACGCAGGTCTCGGCGCTGGTGCCCGGGGTGCGGACGGCGCTGGTCGCCGAGTTCTACGGGCCCGAGGTCGTGGACCGCGCGGTGGCCGCCGGGGCCTCGGCCCTGGTGCTCGACCTGCAACGGCTCACCCTGGAGACCGTCCGCCGGGCCCACGCGCAGAAGCTGCGCGTGGTCGGCTGGGTCGTGAACACCCCGGAGGAGCTGCGCCTGGCGCACGCGCTGGAGCTGGACGGGGTGACCACGGACTTCCCGGAGATCCGCAGGACCGGCCGCTTCATGGCGTGACCGCTTCATAGCGGGAACGCTTGACGGCGGGAACGCTTGACGGCGGGAACGCTTGACCGCTTGATCGCGTGACCGCCTCACGGCGGACGGCTTCATGGCGCGGCGGCGGGTCCCCCGCGCTGCGCCGCCCTCAGAGTTCCTTGACCAGGAGCTCGAAGGCGAGGTCGTCGCGCTGCGGGATGCCGAAGCGCTCGTCGCCGTACGGGAAGGGCGTCGTCTTTCCCGTACGGCGGTAGCCCCTGCGCTCGTACCAGGCGATCAGGTCGGCCCGCTGGAGGATTACGGTCATGTGCATCTCCGTGGCGCCCCAGGTTTCGCGCACCAGGCGCTCCGCCTCCGCGATGATGATCTTGCCGAGGCCGCCGCCCTGGTGGCCCGGGCGGACCGCGAACATCCCGAAGTAGGCCGCCGTGCCTCGGTGTTCGAGCTGGCAGCAGGCCACCAGTTCGCCGTCTCGCTCCACGGTGAGCAGGCGGCTGCCGGGTGCGGTGATGACCGCGATGACGCCCTCGGGGTCGGTGCGCTGCCCTTCGAGGAGGTCGGCCTCGGAGGTCCAGCCGGTGCGGCTGCTGTCGCCCCGGTAGGCCGACTCGATGAGCGCGACGAGCGCGTCCGCGTCGCCCTCCACGGCGTCGCGGAAGACCAGTTCCCCGGGGGCCGGGCGCGAAGTGGTGTGCATGGTGGGTCTGTCCCTCGTGTTCTGCTTGTTCGGCTGTTCGACTGTGCGGCTGTTCGGCTTGTTTGGTTCCGTACGTCGACGATCCTTCCGACCCTAGCGCGGTCGCGCGCTCCCCCTGTGTGCCGTTGCGCATGCGTGCGCCCCGGCCGTTGCGGGCATCGACTTCTCGACCTGTCGCCACGTCGTGGTGGACCCGAGCGGGGAGGTACGCCGTGCACGGACCGGCGATGTCCGGCTGGCTGCTGGTGGCGCTGTGCGGGATGACGAGTGCGTACTGCCTGCTGCGGATGCGCAGCGGCCCCCGGGAGGAGCGCGGGGTGGCCCGGGGCGAGGCGCTGATGGGCCTCGGGATGGCCGTGATGGCGGTGCCCGCCGCCGTTTTCGCGCCGCCGCAGTGGAGCGGTGCGGTGTACGCCGTGGTGTTCGGGGCGGCTGCGCTGCGCGCGCTGTGGTGGGCGCGCGGCGGGGCGGGAGGCGGTGTGCGGGGCGGTGTGCGGGGATCGCACCACCTGCACCACCTGGTCGGGTCCGTCGCGATGGTCTACATGGCGCTGGCCATGGCCGCGCCCGGCGGTGGCGGCCACGCTGCGCACGGGGTGCAGGCGGGCGGGGTGCCGTTGCTCACCGGGGCGCTGGCGGCGTACTACGCGGTGTACGTGCTGCGGGTGGGGGCGCGGCTGATCCCGGTGTCGGCGGTCGCGACGCCGTCTGGCGGGACGGTCGGGACGGTCGGGTGGGGGGCGCGGCCGGAACTGGCGCTGGCCTGCCGGTTGTCGATGGCGCTGGGCATGCTGACGATGCTGCTGACGCTGTGAGCCGGGCGCGGTGTTCCGGTGCGGTGCTACGGCGGGGTGTTCCGGCTCGGTGTTCCGGTGCGGCGCTGCGGAATGAGTCGTACGTCACTCCCCCTCCTCGCCCGTACCCGGGGGTAGCGCCGCCCTCATAGGCTGAGCCCCATGATGGTCTCCCTGTCGCTGCTGACGCTCGGCCTGCTGACCGCCGTGCTGGCCCCGCGCCTGCTCGCGGGCGCCGCATGGCGTGACAGGGAACCCGTGGTCGCGCTGTGGATGTGGCAGTGCGTGGTGGGTTCGGTGCTGCTGTGCTTCGCGCTCGCGATGACGTTCAGCGCGGCGGCGGCCTGGCAGTCGGTGCGCGGGCACGTCTTCGCGTCCGCGCCGCACGGGGTGGTCGAGGCGTACGCGCTGGGTGCGTACGGTCCGTGGTCGGCCGTCCTCGCGCTGGTGCTGGCGGGCTGCGGCGTGTGGACCGGCGCGATGCTCCTCCGCGAGATCCACCGGGCGCGCGTGCGGCGCAGGCAGCACCGGGCGGAGCTGCTGGTGCGCGCCCCGGCGCTGCCCGGCGAGGAGCCCGGCGGGCGGCTGGTGGTCCTGGAGGGCGAGCGTCCCGACGTGCGGTGGCTGCCCGGCGCCAGGCCCCGGCTGGTCATCACCACGGCCGCCCTGCGCCGCTTGGAGGGCCGTCAGCTGGACGCGGTGGTGGCGCACGAGCAGGGGCACGCCCGGGCCCGGCACGACTGGCTGCTGCACTGCTCGTCGGCGCTGGCGACCGGCTTCCCGCAGATTCCGGTGTTCGCGGCGTTCCGCGACGAGATGCACCGGCTGGTCGAGCTGGCCGCCGACGACATGGCCTCGCGCCGCTTCGGCCGGCTGACGACCGCGCTGGCGCTGGTGGAACTCAACGAGGACCGGGGCGTGTTCGGTCCCACCTCGGCCCCGGACGCCGGTCTTCCGCAGCGGGTGAACCGGCTGCTGGCCCCGGTGCCCCGGCTGACCCCGGCACAGCGGCTGCGGCTGGCGGCGACGTCCGCGCTGGTGCCGGCGGTGCCGCTGGTGGTGGCGTTCGTACCCGGGCTGCGGGCATTGGGGTAGCGGTTCGGCCGGGGCTGCGGGCACGGGGTAGCTGTTCGGCCCGGGCTGCGGGCGTCGGAGGCAGAGGTTCGGCCGGGGAAACGCCGCGCTGGTGGGGCGTGATCGGCGGCTGGTCGGCAAGGATCACCCCATGTCGTCACCCTCCCGCACCCTCCCTCCGTCCCGCTCCCCCGCGCTCCTCGTGGGCGCCCTGCTGACCGTCGCGTTCGCCGTGCTGCTCGTTCTGGTGGCCGTCTCGTGGGGGCCGCTGGTCTCCCTGGACGGCGACATCGCGGACGGGCTGCACCGCTGGGCGGTCGACGATCCCGCGACGACCGGGGTCATGCGGGTGCTGTCGGACTGGGTGTGGGACCCGTGGACGATGCGGGCGGTGATCGCGGTGGTCTTCTGCTGGCTGCTGGTGCACGGGGAGCGCACGCTCGCACTGGGGGTCGCGGTCACCAGTGCGGTGGGTGCGCTCGTCCAGCAGATCCTGAAGGCGGCTGTCGGGCGGGAGCGCCCCCAGTGGCCCGATCCGGTCGATTCCGCTCAGTACGCTGCCTTCCCTTCCGGTCATGCGATGACAGCGACGGTCACTTTCGGTCTGCTGCTGTGGCTGCTGGCCCGGTTCACGACGTCGCGGGCGGCCCTGGCGGCGCTGCTGGTGCTCGCGGTGGTGTCGGTGCTGGGCGTCGGTTTCACCCGGCTGTACCTGGGGGTGCACTGGTTCTCCGACGTGCTCGGCGGATGGCTGCTCGGGGTGGCGGTCGTGCTGGCCGCGATCACGTCGTACGCCTACCTGAGGCCGTCGCGGGGAGGATCCACGGCATGACGATCAAAGCCGTGCTCTTCGACTTCTCCGGCACCCTCCTGCGCGTCGAATCGGCCCGCACCTGGGTGGACGCGGTACTGGGCGGCGCGTCCACCCCGTACCCGGACGAGGAACGTCAGCGTTACGCCGAGCTGCTGGAGCGGGCGGGCGCGCTGCCCGGGGGCGGCGACCCCCTGGCCGTGCCGCCCGCGCTGGCGGCCGCCTGGGCGACCCGGGACGAGAGCGCCGAGCTGCACCGCGCCGCGTAAACCGGCCTGTCCCGGCAGGTCGCGCTGCCCGACGACGCCCTCCACGACGCCCTGTACGCCCGCCACATGCTGCCCGAGGCGTGGCAGCCGTACCCCGACACCGCGGTGGTGCTGAGCGCCCTGCGGGAGCGCGGGATCGCGGTGGCCGTGGTGAGCAACATCGGCTGGGACCTGCGTCCGGTGTTCGTGGCGCACGACCTGGACCGGTACGTCGACGCGTACGTGCTCTCGTACGAGTACGGCATCCAGAAGCCCGACCCGCGGCTGTTCCGGGCGGCCTGCGAGGCGGTGGGGCAGGAACCGGAGCACACGTTGATGGTGGGCGACAGCCGGTCCGCGGACGGCGGCGCGGCGGCCCTGGGCTGTGCGGTGCACTTCGTGGACCATCTCCCGGTCGCCGAGCGCCCGGACGCCCTGCGTCCCGTACTGGATCTGCTGGAGCGGTAGCGGTCCCCGGACATGACGCTGCCCGCCTCGGACGATCCCCCGCGTCGCCCGAGGCGGGCAGCAGCTCCGCGCCCACCCGGCGAGGGGTGCGCGCGAACCGCGATGAGTATATTGGCTCGGAGCCAGTCAACGCAGGAGTTACAGGATGTCCCCGCGCAGCGCATCGGTCAACGAGGAATTGCGCAGACGTTCCCGCGAGCGGATTCTGCGGGCGACGGTGGAGCTGGTGGGCGAGCGCGGTTACGAGGCCACCACGCTCGGCGACATCGCCGACCGGGCCGGATCGGCGCGGGGCCTGGTGTCGTACTACTTCCCCGGCAAACGGCAGCTGCTCCAGTCCGCGGTGCACCGGCTGATGCACCTCACCATCCGGGCGGCCGTCGAGCGCGATCCGGTGCCGGACGACGGGCGGGAGGTCCTGGCGCGTGCGGTGGACGCCGTACTGGGGCTGGCGCTGGAGAACCCGGTGCTGATGCGCACGCACATGGCGGGCATCCTGCAGGCCGAGGGCTTCGTGCAGTGCCCCGAGCAGCAGCAGTTGGCCGAGGTGCTGCGGGGCGCGATGATCCGCTACGGGGCGGGCGATCCGGACACGGAGTACCCGTTGCTGCGGGCGCTGTTGATGGGCACGGTGTTCGCCCTGCTGCTGCCCGGTGCGCCGATGCCGCTGGGGCGGCTGCGCGCGGAGCTCTTCCAGCGGTACGGGCTGGACTGGGAGCTCGGTGAGCCGCCGGACGGGGGTCCGCCCGGCGGCACGGCAACCGGAACTACCGCGTGATCACGGGGTGATCAGAGGTAGTCGGGCTGCGTCTGCACGTTGAGCTCGCGCTGGCGGAACCACTTCGCCGGGTCGGTGCGACGGTCGTTGATCTTCAGGACGTCGAAGCCCTTGGCGATGTCGTTGGAGAAGACGTAGCCGTTGTAGTAGTACGCGGACCAGGAACCACCGGTGGTGATGGTGTCCGTGGAGATCGGGCCGCGCTCGAAGTAGCCGATCTCCTTCGGCTTCGAGGAGTCGGTGAAGTCCCAGAAGGAGACACCGCCCTGGTACCAGGCCTGGACCATGATGTCGCGGCCGGGAACGGGGATCAGCGAGCCGTTGTGGGCGACACAGTTCTCGGTGTCGGCCTGGTGGCGCGGGATCTTGTAGTAGCTCTTGAAGACGAGCTTGCGCTTGTCGCCGTGGCCCTTGATCTCGTAGATGCCGTTGGCACCGCGCTTGGGGCCGATCTCCGCGTTGCAGGTCGCACCGCCGCCGCCGCCGAGCTCGTCGGTGAAGACGACCTTGTCGGCGCGCTCGTTGAACGTCGCCGAGTGCCAGAACGCGAAGTTGGTGTTGTCCTGGACGCGGTCGATGACCTTGGGCTTCTCCGGGTCCTTGATGGAGAAGAGGATGCCGTCGCCCATGCAGGCGCCCGCCGCGAGGTCCTTGGAGGGCAGCACGGTCAGGTCGTGGCAGCCGGTGGTCTCCGACAGGTTCGGGTTCTGCGGGTCGTTGCCCGGGTTGCCGCCGTCGGGGAAGAGGACCGGGAAGTCGATGACCGCGGCCTTCTGGGGCGCCTTGCGGGGCACCTTGATGACCGAGATGCCGTCGTGCGGCGGCTGGCAGTCCGGGTAGGTGGCGCGCGGCGAGTACGAGGAGACGTACACGTAGATGTTCTTGCGCTCGGGCACCAGGGTGTGGGTGTGCGAACCGCAGGCGGTCTCGACGGCGGCGACGTACTTCGGGTTCCGGATGTCGCTGATGTCGAAGATCTTCATGCCCTCCCAGGAGGACTTCTCCGTCGCGGGCTGCGTGGTGCTGGTGCAGGAGTTGTCACTGCGCGAGGAGTCCGTGGAGAGGAACAGCAGGTTCCCGGAGACGGAGATGTCGTTCTGCGATCCGGGACACAGGACCTGGGTGACGGTCTTCGGCTTCTTCGGGTTGCTGATGTCGAAGATGCGGAAGCCGTCGTAGTTCCCGGCGAAGGCGTACTTGCCCTGGAAGGCGAGGTCCGTGTTGAGGCCCTTGAGGGCGTCCTTGGGGATGTTCGCCAGGTGCTCGACGTTCTTGCTGTGGACGATCTCGTCCACGCCGGGTATCTCGCCGCCCTGGATGGCCTTGCGGGCCTCTTCCTGCTGCGAAGTGGTGACGCCCTGTCGCTGGGCGGGGGTGTCACCGGGCTCGGGGGTCGCGGCGGCGGGGCCCGCCGTGAGGAGCGTCGCGAGCAGACCGGCCGCGGCGGCTGCCACGCCGAGGCGTCTGCGTCTCTTGAAGCGGGGGTTGGTCAACGATGCCACTGCGTACTCCCTTGTTTCGGTTCGCAGTTGAACGGTTGAGGGACCTGGGAAGTATCTGTCTTCTCATGTACATCTCAACAGATGGCAACGGAGATGTAATGAAGTTTTTTGATCACCCGTGTGCGAAACCGTGCTACACCGGTCACCAACTGCCCCGTTCATCCCAGGAGGTTGCTGTGCACCCCCGTCAAACCGGCGGACATCGACGCACGTTGGCCGTGACGGCCCTGCTCGCCGCTGCCGCCCTGCTCGCTCTGTCCGGCTGCGACGGGTCGCAGGAGGCCGACGCGAAGGCAAAGCCGCAGGGCACCGGCGTGGTGGTCGCCCCGGGGAAGCCGGGTGAGCCCGCGCGCACCCTCAGCGCGGACGAGGCGCTCAAGGAAGCCCCGCAGGACAAGCCCAACTCGGCGGACTTCACCTACACGGAGATGATGGTCGTCCACCACGGGCAGGCGCTGGTGATGACGGACCTCGCCCCGTCGCGCGCCTCCTCGGAGGGCGTCAAGCAGCTCGCGCAGCGCATCGCGGCGGCCCAGAAGCCGGAGATCGAGGCGATGAAGGGGTGGGAGACCCGCAGCGGCGCGGCCAAGCGACCCAGGACCCCGCACGACCACGCGTCCATGGCCGGCATGGCGACCCCGCAGCAGCTCGCCGAACTGAAGGCCGCCAAGGGCGAGGCCTTCGACAAGCTGTTCCTGAAGCTGATGATCACGCACCACAAGGGGGCGCTGACCATGGCCGGAGACGTCCTGTCCGACGGCAACGACGTGACGATCGAGGAGATGGCGACGGACCTGGTCGCCCAGCAGACGACCGAGATCAACCGGATGGCGCGGATGCTCAAGACCCCTTAGGGGACCGCACGGTGAGGCCCGCGCCCGTGGATCCCGCACCGGGGGACCCGTGCCCGTGGGGCCCGCACGGCGGGGTCCTGCGGCGTCAGCGCCTGTTGTGGCGCGGCGCCAGATACCCCTCGTCGCGGGCGCTCGCGATGACCTTCAGGGACTTGCGGCGGCTGCGCCCGGTCGCGTACATCACCGCGAGCACCGGGTCCCGGCCCTCCCCCTGCGCCGCCAGGTACGCCTCGGCCGCGATCCGGCGCCCGGCGCTGCCGCGCGGCCAGGAAGGGCGGGCGCGGCGCTTGCCCGGGGGCTCCTCGTCGAACGCGGGACCGTCGCCGAAGTACCCGCGGGGGCCGGACATCGCGCCCCGGTGCTGCTCGGCGACGACCCGGCAGGCGTCCTCCAGCGGGCCCTCGATCCAGTCGGCGAGCACCGCGAAGCCGTCCAGCGACAGCGGCGGGTCGGCCCGCATGTCCTCGATGGCGACCCGGCCCTCCGAGACCACGGCCAGCACGTCGATGCGGGCTCCGTCGGCGAAGGTCAGCCGGATGTTGAACCACGGCGGGAGCTGGTCGCGGTGCGTTCCGCCGTCGCTCCAGGAGGCGAGGGCGGGTCCGGCCGGGCCGGTGACGGTGCCGTGGCCCTGCAGTTCCCAGACGGGCCATACCGAAACTGCTCCATTAGGCTCATATCGGCCAGATGCTGCGTAATAGGTCGTTTCCGGCATTTCGGAAACGTAACTCCGTGCGGCCCAACACCCGCAGCGGCGCGCACGGATGGCGGGCACAAGGCACCCCGTTAGCGCAGCACCGCACCTCCCATGCGGTCCTTCCGCCGCGGACCCTCGCGCCCGTGCACCTCGCGGGGCTCGCCGGCGTGCACGCCCCTGCCGCTGTCGCCCGTGCGGTGCCATGCTGGAGCGACCCTGCGGGAGGGAGCTCCGCCGTGCTTCGCGTCGCAGTCGTCGGGTCGGGCCCCAGCGGTCTCTACACGGCCCAGGCCCTCGTCCAGCAGACCGCCGTGCCCGACGTACGGGTGGACGTGCTGGACCGGCTGCCGTGTCCGTACGGGCTGGTGCGGTACGGGGTGGCGCCCGACCACGAGAAGATCAAGTCCCTGCAGGGGACGCTGCGCACGGTGCTGGAGCACGAGCGGATCGCGTTCGTCGGCAACGTGGAGGCGGGCACCCCCGAACTGCCCGCGCAGCGGCTGCGGGAGCTCTACCACGCGGTGGTGTACTGCGTCGGCGCGGCCGCCGACCGCAGGCTCGGCATCCCCGGCGAAGAGCTTCCCGGCAGCCACTCGGCCACCGAGTTCGTCTCCTGGTACAGCGCCCACCCGGACGCCGATCCGGGGGGCTTCGCGCTCGGGGTGCGCTCCGCCGTGGTGATCGGCGTGGGGAACGTGGCGGTGGACGTGGCCCGGATACTGGCGCGCGGGGCCGGGGAGTTGCTGCCGACCGACATGCCGCAGGGGGCGCTCGACCTGCTGGCTGGCTCGACGGTGCGCGAGGTCCACATGGTGGGCCGGCGCGGCCCCTCGCAGGCCCGGTTCACCACCAAGGAGCTGCGGGAGCTGGGCGGTCTGCCGGACGCGTCGGTGTCGGTGGAGCCGCCGGAGCTGGAGCTCGACCCCGCGTACGGCGACCCGTCGGGGCTGCCGGGCGCGCTGCGCCGCAACGTGGAGGTGCTGCGCGGATGGGCGCTGACGCCGCCCCCGGTGCGCACGCGGACCCTGCGGCTGCGCTTCCACCTGCGGCCGGTGGAGGTGCTGGCGCGGGCGGGCCGGGTGGCGGCCGTACGGTTCGAGCGGACCGTGCCGGACGGGGCGGGCGGGGTGCGCGGCACGGGAACGTACGAGGACATCGAGGCGCAGTTGGTACTGCGCTCGGTGGGCTACCGGGGCGTGCCGCTGCCGGGGCTGCCGTTCGACGAGGGGCGCGGGACGGTGCCGCACGCGGGCGGGCGGGTGCTGCGGGACGGGGTCGTGTCGGCCGGGGAGTACGTGGCCGGGTGGATCAAGCGGGGCCCGACCGGGGTGATCGGGACGAACCGGCCGTGCGCCAAGGAGACGGCGGCCTCGCTGCTGGCCGACGCCGACGCGCTGGCGCGCCGCACGGTGCCGGCGGAGCCCCTGGACGTACTGCGAACAGCGGGTCTGCGGCCGGTGGAGTGGCCCGGGTGGCTGGCGATCGAGGCGGCGGAGGCGGCGCTCGGGGCGTCCCTGGGGCGGCGCTCGGTGAAGCTCCACGACTGGGCGGGGCTGCTGGGCGCGGCGGGCGGCACCGGCGGCTGAGCCCGCCCGGCCAGGCCCGGTGACGTCAGAGCCGCCGGAGTTGCGAGCCGCCGGATTCCGGCGCGCGCCGGGTGGCCGCGAGCCCCCGTCTCCGTCGCGTTTCAGTCGCGCGCGGCCTGGAGCTCCGCGGCCTCCAGCACCGACGCGAGCAGCCCGGGGAACAGCTCCTCCAGGTCCTCGCCGCGCAGTGCGCTCTTCTTCGCGGTGCCCCGGTAGACCTGCACGATCACTCCGCTCTCGCGCAGGACGCGGAAGTGGTGCGTGGTCGTCGACTTGGAGACCGGCAGCTCGAAGGCGGAGCAGGCCAGTTCGTCGTCCGTGCGGGCCAGGTCGCGGACGATCAGCAGCCGCATCGGGTCGGAGAGGGCGTGCAGCACGTTCTCCAACCGGATCTCCGCGCGGTCGGGGTGCGCGAGTTCACGACTGGAGTGCGCTGCTGCGGTGGCCACGGTGGTCTCCCTCGGGGCTGCTTCGTCGGGGCTGCTTCGTCGGCGGGTCTCCGCCATTGTACGAGACCTCTCGTAGTTTGACAGACGTCGTATTACGATGGGTATCGTACAAGCAGTAACAGGCCCTTCCCTGATATGGAGTTCGCCGTGAGCAGCAGTCTCTTCCAGCCCTACGCCCTGCGTGCCGTGACCGTGCCCAACCGGCTCTGGATGGCCCCGATGTGCCAGTACAGCGCCGAGGCGTTCGGCCCGAACGCGGGTGTCGCGAACGACTGGCACTTCGCCCACTACGCGGCCCGCGCCACCGGCGGCACGGGCCTGATCCTCCTGGAAGCCACCGCTGTCAGCCCCGAGGGCCGCATCAGCCCGTACGACCTCGGCATCTGGAACGACACCCAGGTCACGGCCCTTCGCCGGATCACCGACTTCTTCCGGACGCAGGGCACCGTCCCCGGCATCCAGATCGGCCACAGCGGCCGCAAGGGCTCCACCGCGCAGCCCTGGAAGGGCGGCGGCCCGCTCGGGGCCGAGGAGCACGGCTGGCAGCCGCTGGGCCCCAGCCCGCTCCCCTTCCAGGAGGGCCACCCGGTTCCCGCCGAGCTGACCACCGCACAGATCCAGGAGATCACCGGGCAGTTCGCCGCTGCCGCACGGCGTGCCCTCGCCGCGGGCTTCGAGGTGGTCGAGGTGCACGGCGCCCACGGCTACCTCGTCGGGGAGTTCCTCTCCCCGCACTCCAACCGGCGCACCGACCAGTACGGCGGCAGCTTCGAGAACCGCACCCGCTTCGCCCTCGAAGTCGTCGACGCCGTACGGGAGGTCTGGCCCGAGGACAAGCCGCTGTTCTTCCGCATCTCCGCCACCGACTGGCTGGAGGACAACGGCTGGACCGCGGACGACACCGTCCGTTTCGCCGCGCTGCTCCAGGAGCACGGGGTGGACCTGCTGGACGTGTCCACCGGCGGCAACGCGTCCGGTGTCCGCATCCCCGTCGGCCCCGGTTACCAGGTCCCCTTCGCCACCCGCGTGAAGGAGGAGACCGGACTCCCCGTCGCCGCCGTCGGCCTCATCACCGAGCCGGAGCAGGCCGAGAAGATCCTCGCCAACGGTGAGGCGGACGCCGTACTGCTCGGACGCGAACTCCTGCGCGACCCGTCCTTCGCCCGCCACGCGGCCCGCGAACTCGGCGGCGACGTCCACGTGCCCGACCAGTACCACCGCTCCGTCTGACCGGTCCCGCGCGTCCCTCAGGGCAGCACGAAGGGTTCCGTCGTTCCGCTGAAGGGGCCGGTCGTCGTGGTGTCGCCGTGGTAGCGGAGGCGGTAGGAGCCGGGTGGGGTGGCGGCGGGGACGGTCCAGGTCACCGTCGCCGTGGAGGTGGTGCGGCCGGTGCGGGACCAGCGGAAGGTGGTGGACCAGTCGCCGTCGTCGGCGACGCGGGTCCAGGTGTCGTCGGCGTTGTGGCGTTCGACGGTGAGGTAGGTGTCGCCCCTGCGCAGGTTGTTGGCGGGGTGGGCCGCCACGAAGGTGGCGGTCGCCCGGTCGCCGATGCGGGCGAAGGAGAGCAGGTCGCCGTAGGCGTGGCCGGGGTGCGGCTGTTCCGGGGCGGCGGTACGGCGCTGGGGGCGGGCGGCGGGGAGGGGTTCGGGGGTGCCGGGGTGGACCGGGCGGCCGTCGCGCAGGGCGGTGGCGAGGGCGGCGGCCGTCTGGCAGAGCGCGGGGAGTTGCCAGCGGCCGAAGAGGGTGCTGCCGCCCTCGTACTCCTGGGCGTCGTACTCCTCGGGCGTGGTGACGTAGTGGAAGTACCCGTTGCTGTAGCCGGCGACGAGGACGTCGTCGAGGTCGGCGCCGACGATCGCGGCGACGGTGCGCCGCAGGCGCAGTCCGGCGACGATGGTGACCTCGCCGGGGATGCCGATCAGGTAGAGGCGGCCGATGCGCAGGAGCTGGACGGGGACGCGTTCCTGGACCATGGGGCGGAGCTTGTTGAGCGGGCCTGCGGGCAGGACCAGCGCCTTGGGGGCGTGGGCGTCGCGCAGGGCGGGCGAGAGGGCGTACACGACGCGCTGCGAGACGGCGTCCCAGAGAGGGTTGCGGCCCTCGCGGAAGCCCGCGAAGCCCTTGCCGTCGGCCCAGGCCCCGGCCAGGGCCGCGGCGCCGCCCACGGGGGTGCCGGTGCGGTGCGCGCGGCCGTCGCCGGTGTACTCGGGGCCCACTTCGGTGTTCGCGAGGTCGATGTGGGTGATGCGGTGGTCGAGGGGGCCGGTGAGCGGGGAGGCCTCGGCGAGGAGCGCGGTGGCGGAATGCTGCTGACGGGTGCCGGTGATGCGGGTGTTGTCGTACTCGTTGTCGGTGGGGCCGCTGCCGGGGCGGAGGTTGAGGTTCGGCGACATGTCACCGGCGTTGGTCTGCGCGAAGGCGGTGATCAGGGCGGGTGCCTGGGGTGCGAGGTAGTCCGCGCCGTTGTCGAGGCGCTCCCACTTGTAGGCGGCGTACCCTTTGTTGTCGCTGCTGATCAGGGTGTTGGTGTTGGTCATGCTGGTGTTGTGCACGGGGAAGAAGTGGAGCGCGCCGGTGGTCTCGCCGTCGCGGTCGATGCGCAGCAGGGTGGTGAGCGGGTCGACGCCCTTGGGGAAGTGGGCGCGGTCGTGCTCGGGGTTGCGGTCGAAGGCGCGGCGGGAGCGGTTGGCGCTGGCGTCGTGGAGTTCGCCGTGGGCGAGGGAGAGTTCGGCCGGGGCGAGGTCGTCGAGGGCGGCGAGGGCGGCCTCGGTGATGCCGTCGACGATCGCCGCGAACGTCCGGGGCCGGAAGCCGCCCGTGTTGCTGTTGTAGAGCGCGTGGTGGAAGTAGCCGCCGGGGCCGCAGTGGGTGTGGGTGGCGGTGAGCAGGACGTTGGACTCGGTCCACTCGGACGGCAGCCTGCGGACGACTTCCTGGACGATTCCGCCCGACATCAGGGGGAGTTCGCAGATCACGAGCAGCAGTCGCCGGTCGGCGGGTCCGGTGCCCTCCGCGAAGGCGAAGGCCCGTGCGCGCAGGCGCAGATGGATGCCCGTGGACTGCTGACCGGCCTTCCCGTAGCCGAGCAGGCCGCACTCGGCGGCCTCCCCGGTGATGTCGGAGATGCCTCGGCCGGCCAACTGGGTCATGGACGCTCGCTCTCGGGAAGTGCGCTGTCGGGTACGGGAGTGGGGCCCCCGGTGTCGGAGGTGTGCGCCGCTCGGCGCAGGAGCACGCCCGCGAGGGCGGCGGCGAAGAACATCAATACCCCGTACGTGGCGCCGGGGACGGCCATTTCGGTGTTGTCCAGGATGCCCATGGCGATGGTGATCGCCAGCGTGGTGTTGTGCAGGCCGATCTCCATGCAGGAGGCGATGGCCTGGCCGCGCTCCACCCTGCACAGGCGCGGCACCCAGTAGCCGACGGAGAGGCTGAGCATCAGCAGGACGACGGCGACGGGCCCGGTGGAGCGCAGGTAGTCGAGGAGGTTCGCGCGCTCCTGGAGGGCGGCGCCCAGGATGATCGCCACCAGGATGACCACGGAGGCGATCTTCACCGGGCGGTCCATGCGGCGGGCGAAGCTCTCGGCACGCGCGCGGACGTACATGCCGATCGCGACGGGGATCAGGACGATCGCGAACACCTGGAGGGTTTTGGCGAACTGGAGGCCGAGTTCGGTGCCCTCGCCGAGGAAGTGCTGCGCGGACAGGTTGAACACCAGCGGCAGGGTGACGACGGAGATCACCGAGTTGACGGCGGTGAGTGTGACGTTGAGGGCGACGTCACCGCCGTAGAGGTGGCTGAAGAGGTTGGCGGCGGTGCCGCCCGGCGAGGCCACGACCAGCATCGTGCCGACCGCCAGGACCGGCGGCAGCCCGAAGGCGTTCACCAGGCCGAAGCAGACGGCCGGCAGCAGCACCACCTGGCAGCCCAGCGCGACGACGGTGGCCTTGGGGTGGGTGAGGACACGGCGGAAGTCGGCGGGGGTGAGGCCGAGCCCGAGGCCCAGCATGATGATCGCGAGGGCGATCGGCAGCGTGACGGCGGCGAGGTCCACGGGGCGTCGGTCCGCGCTGCCGGGTCAGTCGAACAGGTCGGGGTCGGAGGCGGTGATCTGGTCCAGCAGCGGTTGTGCCTGGAACCAGCCCGCGAAGGACCCGCCGAGCTGGGCCCGGGTGCGCAGGGCGGTCTCACGGTCGATCAGTTTGGGGGTGCCCGCCGCCATCGCGAGGAGCTGGGCCTGGCAGGAGCGTTCCATCGTGATGAACCACCAGACGGCCTCGGCGACAGTGCGGCCGACGGTGAGCAGGCCGTGGTTCTGGAGGATCACCGCCTTGTACGCGGCGAGGGCCTGCCCGATCCGCTTGCCCTCCTCGGCGTCGCTGACCACGCCGGTGTAGTCGGTGTAGAGGCCGTGGTCCTCGAAGAAGGCGCAGGCGTCCTGGGTGATGGGGTCGAGCGGGACGCCGAGGCTGGAGAAGGCCTTGCCGTGCAGGGAGTGCGAGTGGGCGGCGGCGATCGCGTCGGGGCGGGCCTGGTGGACGGCGGCGTGGATGACGAACGCGGCGCGGTTGACCGGCCGGTTGCCGTGCAGGAGGTTGCCCTCGTGGTCGACCAGGATCAGGTCGGAGGCCTTGATCAGGGAGAAGGCCATGCCGAAGGGGTTCACCCAGAACCGGTCGGGGTGCTCGGGGTCGCGGACGGTGATGTGCCCGGCGACACCCTCCGAGAAGCCGAACTTCCCGAACAGGCGGAATCCGGCGGCGAGTTGCTCCTTGCGGTACTGCCGCTCCTCCTCGACGCTCTCGTGGACCGGCGGTGTGGGCACGGACACCCCGGGCGGCATGGGGCCCGCTGCGGCGGCGATGACCTGCTCCATGGTGGGGGACGTCATGGCTGACTCTCCTCGTCGGTCGGGCCGTGCGGGCGTACCGACTGGATGGTTTCGGGACGGGTCGGCGCTGTCAAGGAATGCGGCGGGAAACGGCTCACGGCGCCGTCCCGCGGCTTCCGGCACCGCCCCGCGGCTTCCGACACAATCCCGGCTTACCGCCCTGACCTGGGCGAATGCCTGATCTCGGGGCCATTGTCAGTGGTGGGGTGCAGACTGGCCGATACCTGGAGACAACGACGTCTGGGAGGTGTCGGCCATGTCCGACGTACTGCTCGCGGTAGGCACACGCAAGGGACTCTTCCTCGGCCGCAGGCGCGGTGGCGGGGAGTGGGAGTTCGACGGCCCACATTTCAACGCGCAGGCCGTGTATTCGGTGGGAATCGACCGCAGCGGTGCGGCGCCCCGGCTGCTGGTCGGCGGGGACAGCGCGCACTGGGGCCCCTCGGTCTTCCATTCCGACGACCTCGGGAGGACCTGGGTCGAGCCGGAGAAACCGGCGGTGAAGTTCCCCCAGGACACTGGGACTTCGCTGGAGCGGGTCTGGCAGTTGCATCCGGCGGGCCCCGCCGCGCCGGGTGTGGTGTACGCGGGGACGGAGCCCGCGGCGCTGTACCGGTCGACGGACCGGGGCGAGACCTTCGAGCTCGTACGCCCGCTGTGGGAGCATCCGACGCGCTCCCAGTGGGTGCCCGGCGGGGGCGGCGAGGCCGTGCACACGGTGGTCACGGACCCGCGTGACGCCGCCCTGGTGACGGTGGCGGTCTCGACGGCGGGGGTGTTCCGGACCCGGGACGGCGGGGCGAGCTGGGCGCCGTCCAACAAGGGGGTGTCGGCGGTCTTCCTGCCGGACCCGAACCCGGAGTTCGGCCAGTGCGTGCACAAGGTCGCGCAGGACGCGGCCGATCCGGACCGGCTGTACCTGCAGAACCACTGGGGCGTGTTCCGCAGTGACGACGCCGGGGCCACCTGGTCGGACATCGGTGAGGGGCTGCCCTCCACGTTCGGCTTCGCGATGGCCGCGCACCCGCACCAGGGGGACACCGCGTACGTCTTCCCGATCACCGCGGACTCCGACCGGGTTCCGGCGGACCGCAGGTGCCGGGTCTACCGGACGCGGGACGCGGGCAAGAGCTGGGAGCCGCTGACGGCGGGCCTGCCACAGGAGGAGCACTTCGGGACGGTGCTGCGCGACGCGCTCTGTACGGACGACAACGCGCCTGCCGCCGGGGTGTACTTCGGCAATCGCAACGGCGAGGTGTTCGCGAGCGACGACGACGGGGACAGCTGGCGGCAGCTCGCCTCGCACCTGCCGGACGTGCTGTGCGTACGGGCGGCGGTGATCGGCTGACCGGCGCCGCCCGGGGCGTCCTGCGGTCCGGCGGTCTGCTCGGCCGATTGTCGGACCGGCCCAGTAGAGTGACGCCCCGTGACAGCAAGACCGTTGAAAGAGATCGTCGAGCCCGGGTGGGCGGACGCACTGGAGCCCGTGGCCGGACAGATCGCCGCGATGGGTGACTTCCTGCGCGCGGAGATCGCCGCAGGACGCACCTACGTCCCGTCGGGAGCGAACGTACTGCGTGCGTTCCAGCAGCCGTTCGACGAGGTGAAGGTGCTGATCGTGGGTCAGGACCCGTACCCGACCCCGGGGCACGCGGTGGGCCTGAGCTTCTCGGTGGCGCCTGACGTGCGCCCGGTGCCGCCGAGCCTGGACAACATCCACTACGAGATGCACACCGACCTGGGTCATCCGCGCCCTTCCAACGGGGACCTCACTCCGTGGACGCAGCAGGGGGTGCTCCTGCTCAACAGGGCGCTCACCACCCAGCCGCGCAAGCCCAACGCCCACCAGGGCAAGGGCTGGGAGCAGGTCACCGAGCAGGCCATCACGGCGCTCGCGGCACGCGGCAAGCCGCTGGTCGCGGTGTTGTGGGGCAGCAACGCCCGCTCCCTCAAGCGCCTGCTGGGCACTGTGCCGGTGGTCGAGTCGGTGCACCCGTCGCCCCGGTCGGCGGACAACGGCTTCTTCGGCTCGCGCCCGTTCAGCCGGACCAATGAGCTGCTCGCCCAGCAGGGGGCCGCTCCGATCGACTGGAAGCTGCCGTAGCGGGGGACGCCGTGGACCGTGCCGACCGGTACGCGCTCGGGGTGGACTCGGGCGGTACGGGGGTCCGCGTTGCGCTGACTCCCGTCCGGGCCGACGGGACGGTGACGTACGCGTCGCCGCCGGTGGTGTCGGACCTGCCGGTGCCCACCGGTCCCGGCGGGATCGACGCCGACGCCCTGGCGGGGCGACTGGTGCCCGCCGCCCGGGAGTTGCTGGCCCGGGCGGACGGCGGCGGGCTCGCGGCCGTGTGCGTGGGCGCGGCCGGGATGGCCACGCTGGGTGACGGACTGCGGGCACGGCTGCCCGGGGTGCTGGCCGAGGAGTTCGGGGCGGTGCGGGTGGCGCTCGCCGCCGACGCGGTCACCGCGTACGCGGGGGCGCTGGGGCAGCGGCCGGGGGCGGTCGTCGCCGCGGGCACCGGGCTCATCGGCGTGGGCACCGACCTCACCGGGTGGCGGCGGGCCGACGGCTGGGGGCACCTGCTGGGCGACTGCGGCGGCGGGGCGTGGATCGGCCGGGCGGGACTCGAAGCGGCGCTGCGCGCGCACGACGGGCGCGCGGGCGGTTCCGCCGCGCTGCTGCGACGGCTGGAGGCGGTGTTCGGGTCCGCGGCCCGGCTGCCGGGGCTGCTGTATCCGCGGACCGACCGCCCGGCGGTGCTCGCCTCGTTCGCACCGGAGGTCGCGGCGTGCGCCGCCGAGGGCGACCCGGTGGCCGGGGACATCCTGCGGGAGGCCGCACGGCACATCGCCCAGACGGCAGCGGCGGTGTGCCCCGACCGGGGCGCCGGGGCGCCACCCGAGTCACGTGCCGGGGCGGCACGGGAGGCCGGTGCCGGAGTGACACCCGCGCCAGGCACCGGGGAGACCCCCGGACCGGTCGCCGGGCTGACGCCCAAGTTCCACGCCCGGACGACACCCGAGGCCGGTGCCGGAGTGATACCCGACCCCGGCACCGGGGCGACCCCCAAGGTCCGCTTCGGGGCGGCGCCCGAGGTCGCGCTCACCGGTGGGCTGTTGCGGATGGGTGAACCCCTTCTCGTACCGCTCCACGAGCAGTTCGCAGAGGTGCTGCCGCACGCGCGGCGGGTGGGCGCGCTCGGGAGCCCGCTCGACGGGGCGCTGCTGATCGCCGCCGCCCTCGCGACCGACACCCTGTCATTTCCGCATGATCCAGGCATGTTGTACGTATCCGGACATCAAACCCGTTGATTTCGCGCGCATTCGTCGTCATTCCCTGGATAAAACGGGACAGATACCTCTCGAATACACCCTCCCCGAACAGCCGCACCCGCAAAGCCAGTAGCATGCGGCGCCATGAGCTCCCCCACTGGGCCCGCTTCCGGCCTGCCTGTACGAATGCCGCGCCCCCGCCAGCCCGGACGACACCGTCGCCCGGAGCCCGTGGCGGCTCCCGAGGGCGCACCCGCACTTGTTCTCGCCGTTCCCGGCGAGCCGACCACCGCCACGCGCAGCCTGGCGGAAGAACTCCTGAGCATCGCCCGTTCCGAGCTGCCGGGCCTGGATGCCCGCATCGGCTACCTGGACGGCGACGACCAGGGCGAGTACCCCGAGTACCCGACGCTGGACGCCGTGCTCGCGCGCGCCGCGACCGAGCGCACCGCCCGCTACGAGCTGGCGCTGGCCGCCGGCCGTGAGGTGTCGGCCCCCGAGGGCCCCGTCGCCGTCGTGGTGCCCCTGCTGGCCGGACCCGAGGCGTCCACCATGCGGCGGATACGGCAGGCTCTCGTGGACAGCCACGCGGCCGCCGAGCTGACCGACGTCCTCGGCCCGCACCCGCTGCTCGCCGAAGCCCTGCATGTCCGCCTGTCCGAGGCGGGCCTCTCGCGCGCCGACCGGGCGCGCCTGTTCACGGTCGCCACGGCGGCCGACGGCATCGTGCTGGCCACCGTCGGCGGCGAGGAGGCCGTGCAGGCCGCCGGGATCACCGGCATGCTGCTGGCCGCACGCCTGGCCGTTCCGGTGATGGCGGCGGCGCTCGACGAGGAGGGCTCCATCGCCTCGATCGCCGAGCAGCTGCGCGGGTCGGGTTCCGCGAACCTGGCGCTCGCGCCGTACCTGATCGGCCCTGAGGTCGCCACCGACCTGCTGGAGACCGCCGCGAAGGAGGCGGGCTGCGCGTTCGCCGAGCCGCTCGGCGCGTACCCGGCGATCGGCAAGCTGGTGCTCTCGCAGTACGCGACGGCGCTGGGCCTCACGCCGCAGCAGGCGACGCCGGTCCACTGACGGTCGTACGACCGCTGAGGGACGTACCCACGCGTACGCGAAAGGCCCGCACCGAATCGCCGAGGGTGCGGGCCTTTCGCGTACCTGTGAGGCGTCAGCCGAAGACCACGCAGGACGCCGCCGGGGCCTCGATCGAGCCGCCCCGGCTCGGGACGCCCGTCGCGGGGTCCACGTCGAACCAGGTGACGTCCCCGGAGCGCTCGTTGGCCGCGTACAGGCGGCTGCCCGTCGGGTCGAGCGCGAGGTCGCGCGGCCAGTGGCCGCCGCAAGGCACGGTGGTGCGCAGGGTGGCCCCGGCTCCGCCGTCGGTCAGCTCGAGGACGGAGATGCTGTCGTGCCCCCGGTTGGCGACCCACAGGAAGCGCCCGTCGTGCGCGACAACGCCCTCGGACGCGTAGCTGCGCTCCGCGGGCTCCTGGGGCAGCAGAGGGGCCTCCGAGAGCGGAGTGAGGGTGCCTGTGGCGGCCTCCCAGCGGCAGACGCTGACCGTGGGGGTCAGCTCGTTCACGACGTACGCGTACCCGCCCGTGGGGTGGAAGGCCAGGTGGCGCGGTCCGGTGCCGGGGCGCAGTGCCGCCTCGGCGTGCACCGTGAGGGTGCCGGTGTCGTCGTCGAGCGCGCAGACCCGTACCGAGTCGGTGCCGAGGTCCACGCTGAGCACCCAGCGGCCGGACGGGTCCGGGAGCACCTGGTGGGCGTGCGGGCCCTCCTGGCGGTCCGTGTCGGGGCCGCCGCCCCGATGGTGCAGGACGCAGGACGCCTGGTCGGGGGTGCCGTCGGCGCGCAGCGGGAGGACGGTGACGCTGCCGGAGCCGTAGTTGGCGGCGACCAGGTGGCCCGCGGCGAGCGCGAGGTGGGTGGGCGAGCCGCCGCCGACCGGCACCTGCTCGCCCGCCGGGCGGGGCAGCGCGTCGGTGACGTCGAAGGCGGCCGCCGCGCCCTGCTCGGTCTCGCTCACCGCGTACAGCAGCCGCCCGTCGGCGGAGAGCGCCAGGTACGACGGGTCGGCGACGGCGTCGGTCGCGCCGAGCACGGTGAGCGCGCCCGTCTTCGGGTCCACGGCGGCGGCCAGGACGCCGCGCCCGCCCGCCGAGGTGAACGAGCCGACGAAGGCGCGCACCTCCTGAGATGGAGATCCCGTTGCCCTGCTGCTGCTCACCGTGCAGCCCCTTTCCGCGAGTTCGTGTGCGTGGGGCGACGGTAGCAGGGCGGTCTAGACCAACTGTCGGGAGTTCGCGTTACGGCACCACCTCGCCCCGGGCCCGTACCAGTGCGTCGTCGTGGTGCGTGAACAGCGGCGACAGCTCGGTGTTGTCGTACGTCCGGTGGAAGACCCCCGTCGCCGCGCTGGACATCGGCGGCACGATCCACGACCAGTCGGCACCCACCTGACGCCCCTTGCTCTCCTCGCGGTCGAGGTGGGTGAGGAAACGTTCCGACTCGGTGTGGTGGTCGGTGATGGTGATGCCCGCGCGGTCGAAGGAGTGCAGGACGGCCCGGTTGAGCTCCACCAGCGCCCGGTCCTTCCACAGCGAGCGGTCGCTGGTCACGTCGAGGCCGAGGCGCTCGGCGAGCGGCGGCAGGAGGTTGTAGCGGTCCGCGTCGGCGAGGTCGCGCGCGCCGATCTCGGTGCCCATGTACCACCCGTTGAAGGGCGCGCAGGGGTAGCAGATTCCGCCGATCTCCAGGCACATGTGGGAGATCGCGGGCACGGCGTGCCAGCGCAGCCCCCACTCCTCGGCCCAGGTGTCCTCGGGGTGCTGGAGGGGCACTTCGAGGACGGCGTCGTCGGGCAGCGTGTACAGCTGCGGCTTGTCGTCGCTGCCCTGCACGATCAGCGGCAGTACGTCGAAGGGGCTGCCGGGGCCGCCGCGCCAGCCCAGCCGCATGGCCAGTTCGGTGAGGCCGGTGTTGCGCGGATCGCCGACGATCTCGCCGCCGGCGGCGGTGTAGCCCGCGTACCGGATGAGCTGCTCGTTCCAGACGCGGGGTCCCGGCCGGGCCGGGGTGTCGGGGGCGAAGACGGTGATCAGGGGGCGTATCCGTCCCCCGTTGCCCGCTTCCCTGAGGTGCTCGGCGCACTCCCTCGCGACGGTGTCGGCGTCACTGATGTGACGGCGGTCGCGCACGCGCAGGGAGTTCCAGTAAAGGCGGCCGATGCAGCGGTTGCTGTTGCGCCAGGCGACGCGGGCGCCGAAGGCGAGTTCGCCGGGGGTGTGGCGGTACGTCCCCGTCGCGTCGATCTCGGCGTGCACGGCGTCGAGGCGGGGCCCGGGGTCGCCGTGGGCGGGAACCTCACGGTGGTGCAGCCGCACGAAGTCCTCGGCGAGGCGGTGCAGGGTGTCGAGGTCGAGGGCGTAGGCCCGGTTCTCGGGCTGCGCGGAGGAGCCCCGCGGGGGCTCGGGCAGCAGGCCGCCGTGGGCGACGGGGCAGCGGGCTCCTCCGTCGTTCCCGGTGTCCCCTGCGTCCCCGGCGGAGGCCGCACGGACGCCGCTGCCGGAGGCCGGGGTGGCCCAGTCCCGGTCATGACGCTCGGGGGCGGGCCGGTCCTGGGTGCGGGCGGGGGTGGCGGAGGGGGCCGGGGCGCGGGTCGGTTTCGGTGCGCCGGACGGTTGCGGAGCGCCGGACGGCGATACGTTGCCGGGCGCACGGTCCGCCGAGGGGCGCGGCTGTGCCTCATGCGCCGCCACGGGCGGCCCGGAGGCCTCGGGAAGCGGTGCTCCGGCGGGGTCGGCTGCGGGGCTCCTCCCCGGCGAGGCCGGGGCGGGGGCGGGTTTGCCGGGGAGCTTCGCCGAGTGGAGCGGGGTGACCGGGCCCGGTCCGACGGGGCGGCCCGGGGCCGGGGCGTCGGGGCCGCCCTGCGCGGGGGCCCCGGCGTGCACTGCGGACGCCGAGGGCCGGGAGGCCAGGGTCTGGACGACCGGGGGCTGGGGGGCCGGGGGCGGGGAGACGGAGGGCCGGGGGAAGCGCTCCGCCCCACGGTCCTGGCGCGGCACCCCGGGCACGGTCGAACCGGGACGGACCGCCCCGGGCGGCAGCACCCGCTCCGCGCCCCCACCCGCAGGGCCGGGCCCCTGCCCCTCGGCGGCACGCCCACGGGTCGACGGCCCGCCACCCGCACCCCCGAACCAGACCTCGGCCCCGCCGCCGAAGGAATCCGGACCACTCGCCGATCCGGAAGCGAGGCCGGGGCCGGAAGCGAGGCCGGAGCCCGAGGCCGGGCACCGCGCGGCGGGAGCCACCTCACCACTCGCCGATCCGGGAGCGAGGCCGGAGCCCGCGGCCAGGTCCGGCGCGGCGGGGGCCACCTCGTTCCCGGGAGCGGAGCCGCAGCCGGGCCCGGAGCCAGAACCGGAGCCGGGCCCGGAGCCAGAACCGGAAGCGGGGCCGGGGCCCGGGCCGTCGGAGAGTCCGCCGGTGTCCCCCTCGGGGACCGGCGTTCGGCCGGATATCCGGTCCGCGGCTCGCTGAAGATCGTTGCGCATCCTGCTCGCATCCCCGGGCATCGAAGATTCACGCCCGGCAGAAGCGATCTCTTCGCCTCCCCGGGCCGTTCCTCCCGCATGATGCCGCCGGGTTTGGCCCCGATGCGGCCGGATCATCCGGTTACGCGTTGACCAACGGGGAGCGCGGAGAAGTGCGCATGGGCGCGGCGAGAGCGGCGAGCGCCCCCTCCAGCTCGGCGAGGTGCGAGAGCGCCGCCTCCGCGCCGGGGTGGTGCGGGTGCCGCTGAGCAGGCACGGCCGCGGACAGCTGGACCGGAACGGCGACCGGTACCGAGCCCGGTACGGCGGCCTGCGCCGCCACCGGCCCCCGTGCGACCAGCGCCTCCACCGCCGCCTCCACCCGTTCGCACGCCGCCGTCAGCCGCGCGTCGTGCGAGGCGTCGGGGTCGGCGGCGACGGCCGCGAAGGCCCGTACCAGGCGTGCGCAGTCGTCGAGGAGCGCCAGCACCTGACGGGCCCGCGCCTTGCGGGCGCGCCGCGGGCTCAGCGGGTGGACGAGCGGGGCCAGCGAGAGCCGGACCCGGCCCAGCAGCAGTTCCAGTTCGGCGGCGTGCGGGGACGGGTCCGCGCCCTCGTGACCGGCCAGCCGGCGGGCGGCCTCGCCGGTGCAGGTCCGTACGCAGTGCAGGGCCCGCTGAATCCACGCGTCGGTGGTGGCGTGCGTGGTCACGGGCAGGACGACCGCCACCGCGAGGGCCGCGCCGATCGCGCCGACCACCGTCTCCTGCACCCGCAGGACCAGCAGCCCGGGGTGCAGGACGCCCAGCAGCCCGTACAGCAGACCGGCCATGACGGTGACGAAGAACATCATCCAGGAGTAGCTGGGACCGGCCGTGTAGAAGATCCCGAAGACGCAGACCGCGACCAGGGCGGCCGTCGGGACGGGAGCGCCGTCGAGCGGGACGGCGATGAGGAATCCGGCGGCGATGCCGGCGACCGTACCGAGCACCCGGCGGAAACCGCGCACCAGGGTCTCGCCGCGCGACGTGGTGTTGACGAAGATCCACCAGGCGGCACCCACGGCCCAGTACCAGCGGTCCTCCGAGAGCACCTGACCGATCGCAAGTGCGAACGCGCAGGCGGCGGTTACCTGGAAGGCCTGCCGCGTGGTCGGCCGGGTGAACCCGAAACCGGTGAGCGGCGCGGGCCCGGCAGGCGGCGGGGTGCGGCGTTCGATGCGCCAGAGGCCGAAGCGCACCACGACGGACACCGCGATCGCGAGTGCGACCGCTCCGTACAGCTCGGGCAGCTGACCGGGCACGGCGTGCAGGAACTGCGTGACGAAGAACATCATGAAGCCGAACGTGCCGAGCGCGTGGCCGCGCGGCCCCCACCGCCGTGCGTACGCGCCCGCCAGGACGACCGCCAGGAAGGCCAGGTCGCGCGGGAGCGGGTGGTCGTGCAGGAGGGTGGCCAGGGCGAGGACGGGGAAGCCCGCGACCGGCAGCAGGACCGTGGTGAGCGCCTGGCGGCGGACGGTCGGGTCCTGGACCGTGAAGAGCGCCAGCAGGGCCGCGAGGCCGCCGACGATGGACGCGGTCAGGGACATGCCGCACAGTTCGGCGACGGCGACCGCGCCGCCGATGCCGACGACGGCGCGGGTGGAGACCCGCAGCCGCAGCAGTCCCGGGTCCGGTGCGTGGAACATCCTCTTCACAGCGGCAGCCCCGCCCCCTCGGTCGTATGCGGAATCCTCACCCGTGGACGGATTCCTCTCCGTTTCGGACATGGAAAAGGCGCCGCTGGTCCGGTCCGGCGGCGTCGCCGGGCCGGGCGCTGCGCGGCGCCATCAGTAGGCAGAGGAAAGCATTAAGTGGGACAGTGGCTCAACTCGCCCTGCGGGAGCTGTGCCATTGGCACAGTCACAGCACGGAGCGATGAGCCACGAGGAGGCCAACGGACCATGGTGGTGCGACTTGTCCGTCGATGAGCTGGACACCCGGATTCTGCGACTGCTGATCGAGGAGCCGCGTACGAGCGTGCGCGAATACGCCCGCATCCTGGGCATCGCGCGCGGCACGCTCCAGGCCCGGCTGGACCGGCTGGAACGGGACGGCGTGATCACCGGCACCGGGCCCACCCTCTCCCCCGCCGCGCTCGGGCATCCGGTGCTGGCGTTCGTGCACGTCGAGGTGACGCAGGGGCATCTGGACGAGGTGGGGGAGGCGCTCGCGGGGGTGCCGGAGATCGTGGAGGCGTTCTCGATCACCGGCGGCGGTGACCTGATGACACGGGTGGTGGCACGGGACGCCGGTCATCTGGAGGACGTGATCCAGCGGCTGATCCAGGTGCCGGGCGTGGTGCGCACCCGTACAGAGGTGGCGCTGCGGGAGCGGGTGCCGCACCGGCTGCTGCCGCTGGTGGAGGCGATCGGGAGGGCCGCGAAGGGGCGGTGATCCCTTGGGTCATGCTGGACCCATGAGCACTCCGCGGCCCCTTTCGGTCATCTTCGATCTCGACGGCACTCTGGTGGACAGCGAGCCCAACTACTACGAGGCGGGCCGCAGGCTCCTGGAGCGCCACGGCGTGCCCGGCTTCTCCTGGGAGGAGAACGCCCGGTTCATCGGCATCGGGACGCGCGAGACGCTGGAGATCCTGCGGGAGCGGTACGGGATCGACGTCGTCCTCGACGCGCTGCTGGCCGAGTACAACGGGCTGTATTTGGAGCTGGCCCGCGCCTCCACCGAGGTCTTTCCCGAGATGCGCAAGCTGGTGGAGCGGCTGCACGCGGCGGACGTGCCGATGGCGGTGGCGTCGGGTTCGTCGCGGGAGGCGATCGTGGCGGTACTGGAGGGCACCGGGCTCGACGCGTACCTGGGCGAGGCGGCGGGCGCGGTGGTCGTCTCGGCGGACGAGGTGGCGCACGGCAAGCCCGCCCCGGACGTCTTCCTGACCGCGGCCGCGCGGCTGCGCGCCGAGCCCGGGTACTGCGCGGCCTTCGAGGACGCGGCCCCGGGCGTCACGGCGGCGCTCGCAGCGGGGATGCGGTGCGCGGCGATCCCGTACGCGGCCGGGCCCTCGCCCGATGTCGTAGAGCAGTACGCGGCCGGGCCCTCGCCCGATGTCGTACGGCAGCCGGAGCCGGGCGCCGACGAGCCCGCCGTGCTCGATCCGGCCTTCGCCACCGCCGACCTGCTCTTCGCCGGCGGCCAGGCCGACTTCACGGCGGAGGCGGCCTGGGTCTGGCTGGGACTGGTGTAGGCGGCCGGGTCCCGACAGGGGTGGCCGGGTCCCGGCACGGCGGAAGCGGGCCCTCCCGTCAGGGGGAGGACCCGCTTCCGGGCTCAGTACGGGCCCGTGGCCCGGCTCAGTACGGGCCCGTCTCCCGGCTCAGCGGCCGAACGTGAGCAGCTGCGCCGAAGCCGAGCCGCCGACGCCACCGCCACCGCCGCCCGCGACCGCCGTGCCCGTCGCGTCCCAGCCGCGCTGCGGTGCGGTGACGGCAGTGTCCTTGCCCTTGCCGTTCAGGCTGAGGGTGAGGCCGCTGTACCGGTTGACCAGCCGGTACTCCCCCGTGGCGACGGACGGCCCGCTCGCCCGGTCCGCCTTCACCACCTTCTGGAAGGACCACTGCTGGGCGACCTGCGCCGTCGCGCCCTTCGCCCCGAGGCGCACCGCGGCACCCCAGGCACGGCCCGCGTCGCCGCTGCCGTCGACGCCGAGCACCTGGCCGGAGGCGGCGTTGGCGATGGTGTAGAAGCCGTCACCGGTGCTGGTGAAGCGCCACTTCTGCGCGGCGGCCGCGCCGTTCGCGGGGGTCGTGGCGAGCCCGTCCCCGCGCTGGGTGAGCGCGAGGCCGTTGCCCGCCGCGATGCGGTACGACGCGGAGTCCCGCACCGGTGCCGGGGGCAGGGCCGCGGCAGACTTCGGGGCGATGGTGACGTTCGCGTACTCGCCGTCGTACGTCGAGCAGTAGAAGGAGCAGTACGAGCGGAAGGTCTTGCCCAGCACCGTGGAGTTGGTGAGGCTCCCCGCGTCGAGGAACCACCGGTACCAGGAGGCGTTCGGCAGGCTGGCGACGGAGCCGATGTCGGTCCACTTCTGGGTGGCGAGGTCGTCGGTGGCGTAGAAGCGCAGCGGGGTCTTGGTGTCGGTGGCCTGCGCGATGTTGTTCTGCGGGGTGCCGATGTACTTGCCGAGGTAGGCGTTCCAGGCGATGTTCATGACGGCGAGCTGCGAGTGGTCGGGCAGGGTGCCCGCCGTGACCTGGTCGCGGGCCTTGCCCTTGGTGGTGGGCCGGTAGTCCTCGGCGGGGGGTGTGTAGCCGGTGCCGACGCCCTCGGCGGGGATGATGTTGGACTCCTGGCCGCCGGTCCCGGGACTCTGCCAGGCGCCGTTGAACCACTTCTTCCAGGAGGACTTGGCCATCTTCTGGGAGATCGGGGCGCGGGCCACGTGCTGGAGCCAGACGGCGCCGCCGCCGGACTTGTTCAGGACGCGGGAGGCGTAGAAGGCGTAGAAGTAGCCGGAAGCGTTGTCGACGAAGAGGCGCTGGTCGCCGTCGCCGTAGTGGTAGGTCTCGTTCGGGAAGCCCGCGGTGTCGCCGCGCCGGGTGGAGAACGGTGAGGTGATCGCGTGGTCCTTGATGGTCCAGGTCTTGCCCTGGTCCGTGGAGACGGCGTAATCGATGCCGTCGTAGTGCATGCCGTCGCCGAAGGGGCGGGGCGTGAACTCGTTGTGCACGAGCCCGTACCAGTCGCCGGAGTCGGGGTCGACCCATATCCCGCTGATGTCGCAGTAGTTGGGCTGTGAGTATCCGGAGGAACCGGGCGCGGGGGTGGATTCCTTGCCGGTGGGGCTGTTGTTGCAGCGCCAAGTGGTGTCGTTGTTGCGGTCGAGGGGGTTGTTCGGGTTCACGGCGTTGCTGATCGGATCGAGGGTGGACGCGTCGAAGTTCCGGCCCGAGTAGAAGCTCCACTTGCGCGGGTCGTTGGCCCCGTACAGGGCGTGCGCCTGGCCGTAGTAGAACTTCCCGTTCTTGTCGGTGTAGACGGAGGCGGGGGTGTCGTCGGGGCGCTGGTACTCGACGGCCGCGCCCGCCGACAGGGTGTACGGGGTCGGGGTGGGCGCGGTGCTCGCGTTCCACTTCTGGGTGGGCTGGGCCGGGTCGCAGGGGGCGAGCCCGATCCGGGCGTTGTTGACGACAGAACCACCCAGCACGGCAAGGCACTTGCCGGACTTCGCGCTGTAAAGGGTGCTGTCGGGAAGGAACTTGAACTTCTGCTGCCGCGCACCCGACGTGCACGAGTGGAGCTGTACGAGCGCCCCGTCGGCGTTCGAACCACCTGTCACGTCAAGGCACTTGCCGTAGACGGTGACGCGCCCGTCGCTCTCCCAGGTCCACTTCTGGGCGGAGGATCCGTTGCAGGTGAAGACCTGGATGACGTTGCCGTCCCCGGTGCCGAAGTCGGCGTCGTCCAGGCACTTGCCGCCGATGGTGACGGTGCCCGCCGCGGCGGCCGGGACCGGTGCGGGGGCACCGGACGCGGCGCCCGTGGTGAACACGGCGGCGAGCGCGACGGGCGCGGCGAGGCCCGCGCGAGTCCACTTCGTCCATCTGCTGCGCCTGTGGTGCCTTCGCTCCATGGGGGTCCTCCGGTACGGGATGGGGGCGGACGGTGCGATGCGGTACGAGGGAACGGACGGTGCGCGGGGGCCGGTTCAGAGCACCCCGAGTTCGCCGGTGAGCACCAGGCAGGCGGCGCCCACCAGGGTCAGATCGGCATCTCCCGCGAGCGCCCTGACCTGCAAGGACGCACTGATGGGGGCGAGGGTTCGGGCGCGGGCGGTCGCGGTGACCGCCTCCAGGAAGCGGCCCTCGACGAGGTCGGCGGGGCCGGTGAGGACGACCTCGTTGAGGTTGAGGACGCTGATGATCGGGGCGAGTACGGTGCCGAGCGCGCGTCCCGCTGCGGCCGCGATGCCGGGGCGCTCGGCCTCGGGCGCCCGGGCGAGGCGATCCCGCAGGCGGGTCGCGTCGATGAGCTGGTCGAGGCAGCCGCGCCGCCCGCACACACAGGGCTCGCCGTCCTCGTCGACGGTGACGTGCCCGATCTCCCCGGCGGCGAACTGTTCGCCCTCGACCAGCTTGCCGCCGACGACCAGGCCCGCGCCGACGCCGTGCGCGGTGGCGACGACCATGAGGTTCTGCACCTGGGTGCGACGGAAGTGCAGGACGGCGAGGGCGTCGACGTTGACGTCGTTGCCGACGCGGGCGGGCACCCCGGTGGCGTCGGCGAGCCGCTCGGCCAGCGGCAGGTCCTCCCACTCCAGGTGCGCGGCGTGCCGTACGACGCCGGTGTCGTCGATGATGCCGGGCGACCCCACACCGATGCCGAGGACGCGGCGCGGCGACAACTCCATGAGGCGCTGGGCGAGTTCGAGCACCGCCTCGGCCGCCTGCGCGCCGAACGCGCCGCCGAGCATCACCTCGGCCCGCACCACGACCTCGCCGCGCAGGTCGAGGACCGCACCGGTGAAGCGGTCGCTGTGCGAGAGGTCGAGGGCGACGATGCCCACCGCGTCGTCGTCGATCCGCACCAGGGTGGCGGGCTTGCCCAGCCGGGCGTCCTTGCGGGGGCCGATGTCGACGACCAGGCCGTCCGCCAGGAGTTCGGCGACGAGCGCGGAGACGGTGGGGGCGGTGAGACCGGAGGCCCTGGCCAGGTCGGAGCGGCTCATGGCCCCTCCGCGGTAGAGCGTGGCCAGGACGTACGACCGGTTGTGCACCCGGCTGTCCTGGGTGCGGGCCTTGGTGCGGGCGGGGGGTCTGCGGCGGGCCGACGAGATCTGGAACAGACCCCGGTGCCGACTGCTCTCCTGCACGGTGCGGGCCCGCCTTCGGTCGGATCGGGAGACGCCCCGGGTTTCTAAGGCGTCTTTAGTTAAGACGCCTCAGATGCTCGATGTGTGCACCTCAACTGTCAAGGGGAGCAACGGAATTGCTCCCCCGGCACACTGCGGGGCCGGGCCCATAACGCGCGTCGTATGCCCTTCCGGGATGGCCCATGTCGTCATGTCCACGCCCATACTCGCGACGTACGTGTGAAGCGCGTGTGACGTACGGGTAAGGCGGCGCACACAACTACGGGTGCGACGCCCCCGGACGCCCCACCGGCGCGCGTACGGCAACGAACAGCTCTCTCACCCCCACCCACGATCGGAGTGGACGTTGCGAACCACCAGATGGACGGCGACAGTGGCGGCGCTCGCGCTGACCACGGGACTCGTGAGCACTCTCGCGAGTCCCGCGGCGGCCGGCGCCGAGCCCCCGCCCGGACCCCAGGCAGGCAGCACCCCCGCGGCGCGTGCGATCGCCGCGGCCGACGCGGCCGTGAAGAGCGGCTTCGACGCCGCGATCAACGCGGCCTCGGAGACGTACGAGAGACAGCAGGTCACGCCCTGGGTGAAGGGCCTGTACTCGGTGGCGTACGAGCGAAGATACCGAGGCCTGCCGGTGGTCGGCGGCGACGCGGTCGTGCTCGCGGACGGCGAGGGGAACGTGCGCTCCCTCCAGTCGGCGTCGCAGACCCGTATCGACGTGTCGATCCAGCCCTCGGTCACCGCGAAGCGCGCCGAGACCGTCGCACGCACCCAGCAGGCGAAGACCGACAAGGTCGGCGGCAGCCGACTGGTCGTCAAGGTCAAGGACGGCAAGCAAGTCCTCGCCTGGGAAACGACACTGATCGGTCGTCAGGCGAAGGCGCCGAGCAAGCTGCACGTCTTCGTCGACGCGCGGACCGGCAAGGTCGTCGACCGTTACGACGAGGTCGTGGCGGGCACCGGAAACAGCAAGTGGAACGGCCCGAACCCGCTGACCATCGACACCACCAACTCGGGCGGCAGTTACTCCCTGCGCGACCCGAACCGTCCCGGGCTCAGCTGTGCCGACTACGCCGGCGGCGTCTACACCAAGTCCACGGACACCTGGGGCACCGGCAACCCCACGTCCAAGGAGACCGGCTGCGTCGACCTGATGTTCGGCGCGCAGAAGCAGTGGGACATGCTCTCCCAGTGGCTCGGGCGCAACGGCGTCAACGGGCAGGGCCGCAGCTTCCCCGGCAAGGTCGGGCTGAACGACCTCAACGCGTACTGGGACGGCAGCTCCGTCACCATCGGGCACAACAGCGCCAACGAGTGGATAGCCGGTGCCGACGTCGTCGCCCACGAGTACGGGCACGCCATCGACTCCAACACCCCCGGCGGCACCAGCGGCCAGGAGTCCGGGCTCGGCGAGGCGACCGGTGACATCTTCGGTGCGCTGACCGAGGCGTACATGAACCAGCCGGCCCCCTACGACGTCCCCGACTTCACCGTCGGCGAGATGATCAACCTCCAGGGGCGCGGCCCGATCCGCAACATGTACAACCCGTCGGCCGTCAACAACGACCCGTCGTGCTACAGCTCCTCGATCCCCGGCACCGAGACGCACGCCGCCGCGGGCCCGCTGAACCACTGGTTCTACCTGCTCTCCGAGGGCACCAACCCCGGTGGCGGCAAGCCGAATTCGAGCACCTGCAACCAGTCGACACTGACCGGCGTCGGCATCCAGAACGCCGGAAAGATCTTCTACGGCGGAATGCTGCTGAAGACCAGCAGCATGTCGTACAAGAAGTACCGTACGGCGACGCTGAGTTCGGCGAAGAGCCTGGACCCGGCGACCTGCAACCTGTTCAACAAGACGAAGGCCGCGTGGGACGCGATCAGCGTGGCCGCCCAGCCCGGTGACCCGACCTGTGTCCCGAACGGCCAGGACGACTTCTCGATGGGGCTGAACCCCACGTCGGGCACCGTCCAGCAGGGCGCTTCGGTCTCCACCACCGTCACCACCAACACCACCACGGGCAACGCCCAGCAGGTGGCCCTGACCGCGAGCAACCTGCCCGCCGGGGTCACCGCGTCCTTCAACCCGGCGTCCGTGCAGTCCGGCCAGTCCTCCGTACTGACCCTGACCGCCACCGCGAACGCGGCACCCGGTGCGACGACGATCAGCGTCAAGGGCCAGGGCACCACGCTCTCGCACAGCGTCGACTACGTGCTCAACGTCGGCGGCACCGTACCGCCCACCGACCCGCCGAACATCGACGTCGCCAACGTCCGCGCACACCTGACCCAGCTCAACACGATCGCCTCGCAGAACGGCGGCAACCGCCGTGCGGGCAGCGCCGGTTACACGCAGTCGCTGGCGTACGTGAAGGGCAAGCTCACGGCCGCCGGTTACCAGGTCTCCGAGCAGGCGTGCACCTCCTGCACGTACCCCTCGAACAACCTGATCGCCGACTGGCCTGGCGGCTCCGAGGACCAGACGATCATGTTCGGCGCGCACCTCGACGGCGTCTCGGCGGGTCCGGGCATCAACGACAACGGCTCCGGCTCGGCGACGCTGCTGGAGAACGCGCTCGTCCTCGCCCAGAAGAACCCGACGATGACCAAGCACGTGCGCTTCGCCTGGTGGACGGACGAGGAGCAGGGCCTCAACGGCTCGAAGTTCTACGTCAACCGGCTGACCGCCACCCAGCGCGCGGCCATCAAGGGCTACTACAACTTCGACATGGTCGGCTCCACCAACGCGGGTTACTTCATCAACAACGTCAACTCCACCACCGCCGCTCCCCTGAAGGCCTACTGGGCCTCCCTCAACCTCGCCCCCGAGGAGAACGTCGAGGGCCAGGGCCGCAGTGACGACGCCTCCTTCCAGGCGGCCGGCATCCCGACCTCCGGCTACGCGGCCGGAGCCAGCGACCGCAAGACCGCGGCCCAGGCCCAGAAGTGGGGCGGCACGGCCAACGCCTCGTACGACTCCTGCTACCACAGCGCCTGCGACACCACCAACAACATCAACGCCACGGTCCTGGACCGCAGCGCCGACGGTGTCGCGTACGGCATCTGGAAGACCTCGGTCGGCACCGGCACCCCGGCGCAGGACTTCTCCGTCGGCGTCAACCCGGCCGCGGGCAGCGCCAACCCGGGCGGCAGCACCACCGCCACCGTCACCACCCAGACGGTGAGCGGCAGCCCGCAGCAGGTGGCCCTGACCGTCTCCGGCGCACCGTCCGGCGTGACCGCGACCGTCAGCCCGACCTCCGTGCAGTCCGGCAGCAACGCGACGCTGAACGTGGCGGTGGGCGCGAACACGGCCGCCGGTACGTACACGCTGAACATCACCGGTACGGGCACGACCACCCACGCCACCACCTACACGCTCACCGTGGGCGGCGGCACCGGCTGCACGCCGCGCCAACTGGTCACCAACGGCGGCTTCGAGAGCGGCCAGACCGGTTGGACCACCACCAGCGGCGTCATCACCACCCAGGCGGGCCAGCCCCCGCACGGCGGCACCTACAAGGCGTGGCTGAACGGCTGGGGCACCCCGCGCACGGACAACGCGGCCCAGTCGCTGACCATCCCGAGCGGCTGCGCCTCGTACAAGCTCTCGTTCTACCTGCACATCGACACGGACGAGAACGAGAACGTCGCGTACGACACGTTCACCGTCTCCGTCGGCAACCAGACGCTCCAGACCCTCTCCAACGTGGACGCCAACACCGGCTACGTGCTGAAGACCTATGACCTGGCGCAGTTCGCGGGTCAGACGGTGTCGCTGAAGTTCAACGGCACCGAGGACCAGTCGCTCCAGACCTCGTTCGTCGTGGACGACGTGACGGTACAGGTGAGCTGATCGCCTTCCGGCTCCGACCGGCGGCCCTTCCCCCGACTGTGGTGTCGGGGGAAGGGCCGCCTTTCGTACGTCGAATTCAAGCCAATACCCGCGCCCCACCTGGGAGTTGCAGGCGAGTGTGACCGGAGCCACACCCTCCACCGTCCCTTACTTAGGCAAGCCTAAGCTAAGTTAACTCCTGTCCGCCTCCCACCCGGAGGCACCTGACGTATCGGAGATCGACTCGGCATGTCCACCATCACCCGCCGCTTCCGTCGCACCGCAGCCACCGCCGTCGCCCTCGCCGCGGGCAGCTCCCTGGCCCTGACGGGCACCGCCACCGCGCAGGGCAAACCGGCCGCCGGTTCGACCGTCACCTCCGCGCAGCTCACCGCCGGCCTGTACCAGTCCTCGTACTCCGAGCGGAACCACGTCCTGTGGGCGACGGCCGCCGTGGGCCGCCCGCCGGTCACCAAGTCCTCGCTGCTGAAGGTCGATCCGTACTCGCTCAAGGTGAAGGCGACGTACACCCCGCCGGTCACCGACGCGACGACCGGCGCCGTGGAGGCCGTCTACGGCGTCGCGGTGGACGACGAGCACAACACCGTGTGGACCACCAACACCCGCAACAACTCGGTGTCCGTCTACAGCCAGCGCGACGGCAAGCACCTGGCGAGCCTGCCGAACGTGGCGCACGCCCGCGAGATCGTCGTCGACGAGCGGCACAACACGGTGTGGGCGAGCGCCTTCGGCGACGGCACCCTGGTGGCCTTCGACTCCCGCACCTTCAAGGAGAAGAAGCGCGTCACCGTGACCGGCAGCCAGCCCACCGGCCTCGCCGTCAACGAGCGCACGGGCACGGTGTACGCGGCCGACCTGGGCGGCGACCGCATCGTCGAGGTCTCCCCGTACGCCAAGGAGCCGCGCCTGATCCCGACCGGCGACGGCCCGATCTCGGTCGCCCTGTCCGCCGACGGCCGCACCGCGTACACGGCCGACCAGGCCGCGGGCACCCTCTCGGTGGTGGACCTGCGCAAGGGTGCGGTTACCAAGACGGTCCCGACCGGCGCGGGCGCCCTGTCGGTCGCCGCCGACGCCCGCACGGGCAAGGTCCTGGTCGCGAACCGGGGCGCGGGCAACGTGACGGTCGTCGACCCGCGCAAGGGCGCGGTCGTGGAGACCCTGGCGACGGGCGCCAACCCGAACCACGTGACGGTGACGCGGGGCACCGCGTACGTCGTGGACAAGTCGGCCGTGGGCACGGCCCGCGAGGACCAGGCCCACCGGGTCCGCATCGCCCGCTGAGTCGGCGGAACCGGTGACCGGCCGGCCCGCAGGCCGCCGGTTCCGCTCCCCCTGGCTGTGCCCGGGACCCGAGGTGACGGGCCCCGGGCACACCCATGCGCCCCTCCAGGGGCGCGGGGAACGGCGCGAGCAACCACGACGCTCCTGCACGGAACCGTGCATGCCCCCGCGGCCGCGCGGCGGCAGCCGCCAAGGGACACAGCGGTGAAGGGGCGGGGTTGGGGACCCTTTCCCAGGCAGGACGAGCCCGCACGCCGCGCGCGGCAGGCACAAAGGGGCCCGGTGCGATCCCCCGCACCGGGCCCCTCACGCCGAACCGGACTACGCCCCGCTCTCCCGCAGCATGTCCTCCCGCTCGACGTACTTCACCCGCTCACGCCCCTCCAGCGCCCCGAGCGCCTTCTCCGCCGCATCGAGCTTGTACCAGCCCTCCCACGTCGTGAAGCGCACGTTCCGCTCCCCGAGGAACGCCTCCACGGCCTCCGGCGCAGGCGCCGCGGGCTCGTGCAGACGCCCACCCGCGAAGTCCGCCAGCAGATTCGCGACCGTCTCGTTCGCGTCGCCCTTGGTGTGCCCGATCAGGCCGACCGGTCCACGCCGGATCCACCCGGTGACGTACGTCGACTGCAGGTGCTCCCCGGACTCCTCGATGACGCGCCCGCCCTCGTCGGGAACGGTCCCCGACGCGACGTCCCACGGCAGCTTGGGCAGCTCGTCGGAGAGGTAGCCGACCGCCCGGTACACGGCCCCGAGCTCCCAGTCCTTGAACTGACCGGTGCCCTTCACGTTGCCCGTGCCGTCCAGCGCCGTGCGCTCGGTGCGCAGTCCGACGACCTTCCCGTCCTCGCCCAGGATCTCGGCGGGGTTCTCGAAGAAGTGCAGGAACAGCTTGTGCGGGCGGTCGCCGATGTCGCGGATCGCCCAGTTCTCCAGGGTCTTGGCGACCATGTCGGCCTGCTTGTTGCCGCGCCGGGTGGCGATGGAGCCCTCGTCGTAGTCGATGTCCTCGGGGTCGACGATGACCTCGATGTTCGGCGAGTGGTCGAGCTCGCGCAGCTCCATCGGGCTGAACTTGGCCTGGGCCGGACCGCGCCGCCCGAACACGTGCACCTCAAGCGCCTTGTTGGCCTTGAGCCCCTCGTGGACGTTCGGCGGGATCTCGGTCGGCAGCAGCTCCTCGGCGGTCTTCGCCAGGATGCGCGCGACGTCGAGCGCCACGTTGCCGACACCGAGCACCGCGACCTTCTCGGCCTCCAGCGGCCAGGTGCGCGGGACGTCGGGGTGGCCGTCGTACCAGGAGACGAAGTCGGCGGCGCCGTAGGAACCGTCGAGGTCGATGCCCTTGATGTCGAGGGCGCGGTCGGCGGTCGCGCCGGTGGAGAAGATCACCGCGTCGTAGAAGGACCGCAGGTCGTCCAGGCTGATGTCGCGCGGGTAGTCGACGTTGCCGAACAGCCGCACCTGCGGCTTGTCGAGCACCTGGTGCAGGGCGGTGATGATGCCCTTGATGCGGGGGTGGTCGGGGGCGACGCCGTACCGGATCAGGCCGAAGGGGGCCGGCATCCGCTCGAAGAGGTCGATGGACACGCCGGGTTCGACCGCCACGGCGGATTTCAGCAGCGCGTCGGCAGCGTAGATCCCGGCGGGGCCGGCTCCGACAATTGCTACCCGCAGGGGGCGAGGCATGATCAGTTTCCCTTCGAGGAACGGCAAGCGGAATCGAGCCGCGGCTGGCTGCGGCGAGCTGGATCACCCCGAAGCCTAAACTAAGGCAAACCTAAGTCAGTAGCCGGGTCCGATCTATGACCCCATAAGCCTGACTTATGAGATCCCAAAGCAATCCCGAGCCCCTCCCTCACTCCGTCGACCCCTCTTGACTGGATACCCCCTGGGGGTATGGTGAGTGCCATGGGGCCACGCAGTGCACCCCCGCATCGCTGAGGAGATCGCCATGAGCGCAGGCACGAACACCGGCATGGGCACAGGACTGAAGATCGCGGCCTTCGGCGCGGCCGTCGCCGCGACGTTCGGCGCGGCCTACGGGATCGGCAAGGGCGTCGGCCCGCTCGGCGACGACGCGCAGCCCACCCATGCCGCCGCGCCGCACAAGGAGCCAGACCCCGGCAGCCGAACAGCCGCCTCCCCCGCGGGCGGCCTCCAGATGTCCGAGGCCGGTTACACCCTCGCCCTGGACACTCCCCGGGTCTCCCCCGGTGAGCGCACCGCGCTCCGCTTCTCCATCAAGGACGCGCAGGGCCGCAAGGTCACCGCGTACGAGCGCGAGCACGAGAAGGAACTCCACTTCATCGTCGCCTCACGCGACCTGACGGTCTTCCGCCACCTGCACCCGACCCGCGCCGCCGACGGCACCTGGTCCACCACGGCCGACCTCCCGGCGGCGGGCGGCTACCGCGCCTTCGCCGACTTCAAGCCCGCGAAGAAGGGCGCGCAGCCCCTCACCCTGGGTGCGGACCTGGCCGTCTCCGGCACCTCCACCCCCCAGCCCCTCCCCGCCCCCTCCCGCACGGCGAAGGTCGACGGTTACGAGGTGACCCTGACCGGTGCCCTCAAGCCCAACAAGAGCGACACCCTCACCCTCAAGGTCTCCCGGAACGGCAAGCCCGTCACCGACCTCCAGCCCTACCTGGGCGCCTACGGCCACCTGGTCGCCCTGCGCTCCGGCGACCTCGCCTACCTGCACGTCCACCCGCACGGCACCCCCGGCGACGGCACCACCCGCCCGGGCCCGGAGGTGGCCTTCAGCGCGACGGCCCCGAGCCCGGGCACGTACCGCCTCTTCCTGGACTTCCGCCACGAGGGCACGGTGCGGACGGCGGCGTTCACCGTGGAGACGGGCACCAGCACCCAGCCGCAGGAGCCGACCCCTGCCGCCCCGGGTCACGACGACACCCACGGCACGACGGACCAGCACTGAGCACTCCGCACTGCGCCGTCGCATCCCGCACACGCGGTCAGTACGAACAGGCCTCCATCTGACCGGAGTTGCCCCCTCCCCCTGGTGTCACAGCAATTTCATCCGTTGCTCGCATCCCTCTACCACTGGCATGTGAACTGTGAAATTGTACGGTCACACTTTGCGGGGCCATGACAGCTCCGTACGTGCTCAACTGCCTTGCCCACCAGGGCAGTTACGGTCCATCCCCCCACGCGGCCGTGCCCCACGCACGTCCGTCGACCGGCCTGGAGGCCTCTTTCCCATGCGCAGACCCCCCACGTCCCGCACGATCTCCCGCCTGCTCATACCCGCCGTGGCCGCCGCCGGCCTCGGGCTGAGCCTGCTCGCGCCCGTCAGCGCCGCCGCTCCCCTCCCCGTCGACGCCCGCAAGCCGGTGCCGAGGTTCGCCACCGCCCCGCAGCCCGCCACCCCCACGGTGCTCGCCGCCGATCTCGCTCCCGGGCACGGCGCGACTCCCGTACGCGGCGTGGCGAAGGAGGCGGGCGCCGCGCTGCGGGCCCCGCGTCCGGCGACGCCGAACGCCCAGGAGCGCAAGGAGGCGCTCGCCGCCGCCCGGCCCGCGGCGGAGTGCACCACCGGCGATTTCACCTCGAAGACCGGCGCCGCGCTCGTCGCCCAGATCAAGCAGTCCGAAACCAGCTGCATCAACACGCTGTTCAGCGCGAGCGGCCAGGACTCCCCCGCACTCTTCCGCGAGGAACAGATGGTCACGGTGGCCGACGCGCTCCGGGACGTCGCCGCCGACTACCCGGGAAACAACAGCACCTCGGCCGCCCAGCTGGTGCTGTACCTGCGTGCCGGGTACTACGTCCAGTACGGCCAGCCCGACACCGTGGGCGAGTACGGCCCGAGGCTGAAGAGCTCCGTCCAGGGCGCCCTGGACGCCTTCTTCGGCTCCGCGCACGCCTTCGACGTCACCGAGGCCAACGGCGACACGCTCTCCGAAGCGGTCATCCTCATCGACAGCTCCGGCGAGAACATCCGCTTCCTGAACGTCGTCAAGCGCCTGCTGAAGGACTACGACGCCTCGTACGACGCGTTCTACGGCATGGTCGCGGCCGTCAACAACACGTACACCGTGCTCTTCCGCGGCCACCAGCTCCCGGACTTCGCGGCGGCGGTCCAGGCCGACCCGGGCGTCCTGACCGCTCTGCGCGACTTCGCCGTCGCCCACGACGACCTGCTGGGCACCGCCCGGTCCTACCTGACCAGCAACGCGGGCCGCGAGCTCGCCCGGTTCCTGCAACACCCCGAACTGGGGGACACCGTCAAGCCGTTGGTCAAGGAGCTGCTCGCCCGCAGCCAGATCACCGGCCGCACCGCGGCCCTGTGGGTCGGCCTCGCCGAGATGACGGACGCGTTCGACGCCGCGAACTGCGCCGAGTACGGCACCTGCGACCTCCAGAACCGCGTCCGCGACGCGGTCCTGACCGTCCAGCACTCCTGCGGCCCGAGCGCAAAGATCCTCGGCCAGCAGCTGACCGCGGCCGAGCTGGCCGCCACCTGTGACAGCGTCCTGAAGCAGGACGCGTTCTTCCACCGCATCGCCAAGGACAACGGCCCCGTCAAGGACGACAACAACACCAGCATCGAGATCGTCGCCTTCGACTCCGGCGACGACTACCGGACGTACGCGGGCATCGTCTTCGGCATCGACACCAACAACGGCGGCATGTACCTGGAGGGCGACCCCGCCGCCCCGGGCAACCAGCCGCGCTTCATCGCCTACGAACAGCCCGCCCCCGACGGTGCGTTCCAGATCTGGAACCTCAACCACGAGTACACCCACTACCTCGACGGCCGCTTCAACATGCACGGCGACTTCGCCGCCGGGCAGACCACGCCGACCGTGATGTGGGTCGAGGGCTTCGCCGAGTACGTCTCGTACGCGTACCGGGGCGTCACCTACGACCGGGCCGTCGAGGAGGCCGGCCGCACCACGTACAAGCTGAGCCAGCTCTTCGAGACCACCTACGAGAACGCCGACACCACCCGCGTCTACCAGTGGGGCTACCTGGGCGTCCGCTACCTCCTCCAGTCCCACCCCGACGACGTGGCCACCCTCCTGGGCCACTACCGCACGGGTGACTACGAGGCCGCCCACACCTTCCTCCGCGACACCATCGGCACCCGCTACGACGCCGACTTCACCGACTGGCTGCGCACCTGCGCCGGTGGCGCGTGCGGTGAGCTGCCCGCTGCGAGCGGCCGCTGACCACTGCGCCCGCCGAGCCCGGTGCCCCGCACACGCCGATGTGCGCGGGGCACCGGGCCTGTGCCGTTGCGGGCCTTCGCCGGTCCTGGCCAAGCCGGGTCGGCGGCCGCCGGACGCGAGAGCTGGGCAAGCCCGAGGCGGAGGACTAGCGTGGACAGTGCCGCCCCGGCCCCCGGCTGCGCCACCCGCCGCACCCCGAGCCGAGGAAGCCATGAACTGTTACGACTGCCACCTGCTGAGCGTCACCGCCCCTGCCGTCGCCGTCTGTTGCCACTGCGGCGCCGCCGTCTGCCCCGAGCACACCAAGGCCGACGCCCAGGACGTGCACCGCACGGAGGGCATGGGCCTCAGCACACTCGACCGGTCGGCCAGGCGGCTCACCTGCCTCACCTGTCACGACGCGGAGCACCAGCTCTGAGCCGCTTCAGCCCAGGAAGCTGAGCCGGACCGTGCGGTCCTGGTTGTCGACGTTGGTGTCGACCAGGCAGACGGACTGCCAGGTGCCCAGTTCCAGGTGGCCCGCGATCACCGGGAGGGTCGCGTGCGGGGGGACGAGGGCCGGGAGGACGTGGTCGCGGCCGTGGCCGGGGGTGCCGTGGCGGTGCCGCCAGCGGTCGTCGGCGGGGAGCAGGGTGTGCAGGGCGGCGAGGAGGTCGTCGTCGCTGCCCGCGCCGGTTTCGAGGACGGCGATTCCGGCGGTGGCGTGCGGGACGAAGACATTCAGGAGGCCGTCGCGGCCCGCGGCGGCCTCGGTGAGGAAGTCGGCGCAGGCTGAGGTCAGGTCGGTGACGGTCTCCTTCGAGCCCGTGGTGAGGTGCAGGACGCGGGTGGTGAATGTGTCGGCCATATTTCCATGTTCGCGCATGGGGCCCGGAAATGGCCGCCTGGTGGGATTCGGCATCCGGATGGTGGGACGACGGTTGACCGTGGTCAGGCGTGCTCGCTACGTTCTGCGCCATGTTGCGTTCAGCTCACCTCACCACGCGCGGTCACATCGACCTGCTGCGGGTGGCCTCGGCCGGTTGTCGCCGCGGCTGCTGACGCCTTTTCGTCACCCGACGCGCCCGGTGCGTGCGCGTCGCTCCACTGCTGGTGAGGGCTGAGCCCTCCTCTTCGTCGCGTCCCCTCCGCCGTCCGCGCGGGTCCTGAGGCGCGCCCGCATTCCTTCTCTTCCTGGGAGCCGTTTCATGACTGTCAGCCATGCGCCGCCGGATATTACGGATGTGTCCGTGAATGCGTACGGGGGTGTGGTCGGGCCCGAGTTGGAGCCCGTGGTGCCCCGGGGGGCGCGCAAGGGGTGGCTGCGCAAGGTTCCGCGGTGGCTGCGGCGGACGGTGGGACCCGTGCTGCTGCTGGTGCTGTGGCAGGTGCTCAGCGCGACCGGGGTGCTGCCGGGCGATGTGCTCGCCTCCCCCGGGACGATCGCCCGGGCGGGCGGGGAGCTGATCGCCGACGGGACGCTGCCGGACGCGATGGCCACCTCGCTCCAACGGGTCGCGGTGGGGCTTGTGTTGGGTGTTGCGGTGGGGGTTTCGCTCGCGCTCGTGTCGGGGCTTTCACGGCTGGGCGAGGACCTCGTCGACGCGAGTGTGCAGATGCTGCGGACGGTGCCGTGGGTCGGCCTGATCCCGCTGTTCATCATCTGGCTGGGCATCGGGGAGGCGCCGAAGGTCGCGTTGATCGCGCTGGGGGTCGCCTTCCATCTGTACTTGAACGTGTATGCCGGGATCCGGGGCGTCGATGCCCAACTGGTGGAGGCCGGTGAGGCGTTGGGGCTCGGCCGGTGGGGGCTCGTGCGGCATGTCGTGCTGCCGGGGGCGCTTCCCGGGGCGATGACCGGGCTGCGGTACTCGCTGGCCACGGCCTGGCTGGCGCTCGTCTTCGGCGAGTCGATCAACGCCGATGCCGGGATCGGCTTCCTGATGAACCAGGCGCGGGAGTTCTTCCGCACGGACGTGATCGTCGTCTGCCTGGTCGTGTACGCCTTCCTCGGCCTGATCGCCGATGCCGTCGTCCGTCTCCTCGAAAGGCTGCTGCTGCAATGGCGACCGACCTTCACCGGGCAGTGAGCCCGGCCTCCACAGACACCGCCGCTGCCGTACGGGTGGAAGGGCTGACCCGTTCGTTCGACGGGCGGGCGGTGATCGACGACCTCGAACTGACGCTGCGGCCGGGCGAGTTCACCGCCCTGCTGGGTCGGAGCGGATGCGGGAAGTCCACGCTGCTGCGGGTACTGGCCGGGCTCGACCGGGAGATCGAGGGCACCGTCCTCGTGCCCAAGCGGCGGGCCGTCGCCTTCCAGGCACCCCGGCTGATGCCGTGGAAGCGGGTGTGGCGCAACGTCCTGCTGGGGCTCCCCGGGGACCCGGGCCGAGACGTGGCGGAGGCCGCGCTGGAAGAGGTCGGGCTCGGGCACCGGTCCACCGCCTGGCCCAAGACCCTCTCCGGCGGCGAGGCCCAACGGGCCTCGCTGGCAAGGGCGTTGGTGCGGGAGCCCGATCTCCTGCTGCTGGACGAGCCGTTCGGCGCGCTGGACGCGCTGACTCGGATCAAGGCGCAGCGGCTGGTCGCCGAGCTGTGGCAGCGGCGTGGCTGCGCCGTGCTGCTGGTCACCCATGACGTCGACGAGGCGCTGCTCCTCGCGGACCGCGCGCTCGTGATGCGGGACGGGGTCATCGCGTACGAGACACCGGTCGACCTGGAGCGGCCGCGCACCGTCGGCTCGGACGGGTTCGCCACGCTGCGGTCCCGGCTGCTGACCGAGCTGGGAGTGGAGGAGGCGGTCGCGTCCCCGTCCCGCGCCGCCTGACCGTTGCCCGCACCCCCGCCCCCCTCCCACTGCTTCCGCTCACCCCCGCGTTCACCCGAACATCCCGAGAAAGGCCCTGCCGTGAAACGGCCACTGCTGACCGCTGCCCTGCTGCTCCCCCTCACCTCCCTGCTGCTCACCGGTTGCGGCGGTGCCTCGTCCGCCGACACGTCGGGGGGCTCGTCCTCCGACGGCTCCGGTTCCGTGACGCTCAACGTCGGTGACCAGAAGGGCGGTTCGGAGGCCATCCTGCGGGCGGCCGGGGAGCTGGACGACCTCAAGTACACAATCAAGTGGTCGACGTTCACCTCGGGTCCGCCTCTGCTGGAGGCGATCAACGCCAAGGCCGTGGACGTGGGCGCGGTGGGCAACACGCCGCCCGTGTTCGCGGCGGGGTCCGGGTCGAAGATCACGGTGATCGGCGTCTCGCACGGCTCGTCCGCGGGCGAGGCCATCGTCGTGCCGAAGGACTCGCCGCTGAAGAAGCCCGCCGACCTCAAGGGCAAGTCCATCGCGGTGGCCCAAGGCAGCTCCGCGCACTACCAGTTGGTCGCCGCGCTGAAGAAGGCCGGGCTCTCGCTCAGTGACGTGCAGGTGAAGCTGCTCCAGCCCGCCGACGCGCTGGCCGCGTTCAGCCGGGGCAAGGTCGACGCGTGGTCGATCTGGGACCCGTACACCTCGCAGGTCCTGCGCACCCCGGGGACGCGTGTGCTGACGACCGGCGAGGGCGTCACCAACGGGCTGTCCTTCCAGGTCGCGGCGCCCGGCGCGCTCAAGGACCCGGAGAAGTCGAAGGCCCTGGACGACTACCTCAAGCGGCTGGAGCGGGCGCAGACCTGGGTGTTCAAGCACCCGGAGGAGTGGGCGAAGGCCTGGGCGAAGGAGACCGGGCTGCCGTACGAGGTGGCGCTGGACTCCGTGAAGCGCACGGCCGGGACCCGGGTGCCGGTCGCCCTGGACGACGCGGCCATCGCCTCCGAACAGCAGATCGCCGACACCTTCGCCGAACTGAAGCTGATCCCGAAGAAGTTCGCGTTCAAGGACTACGTCGACAAGCGCTTCAACGGCAACCGGCCCCCGTCCAGCACCGCTCCCCTCTCGTACGGCAACGGAAAGGCGTCCTCCTGATGAGCGTCCACCTGCACTGGTTCCTGCCCACCGGCGGCGACGGGCGCACGCTCGTCGACCGGCACGCCTACACGGACGGCGGCATCAGCCGGTCCCGGATCGCCCCGGCGACCGGGGTGCGTCCGCCGGACATCGAGTACCTGACCCAAATAGCCAAGGCCGCCGAGCAGTTGGGCTTCGAGGCGGTGCTGACACCCACGGGCACGTGGTGCGAGGACGCCTGGCTGACGACGGTGGCGCTGGCCCAGCACACCGAGCGGCTGAAGTTCCTGGTGGCGTTCCGGCCCGGGGTGATCTCGCCGACACTCGCCGCACACATGGCGGCGACGTACCAGCGCATCACCAAGGGGCGGCTGCTGCTGAACGTGGTGACGGGCGGCGACTCGGTCGAGCAGAAGCGGTTCGGTGACCATCTGGACCACGACCGGCGGTACGCGCGGACGGCGGAGTTCCTGGAGGTCGTGCGCGGGGCGTGGGGCGGCAAGCCGTACGACTTCGACGGCGAGCACTATCAGATCGAGGGCGGGCTGACCGCCCTGCCGCCGGACCCGCACCCGGAGATCTTCTTCGGCGGGTCCTCGGCGGCGGCCGGTCCGGTGGCCGCGCAGCACGCCGACGTGTATCTGACGTGGGGCGAGCCGCCCGCGCAGGTGAAGCAGAAGATCGACTGGATACGGGAGCTCGCGGCGGAGCGGGGGCGGACCGTCCGGTTCGGCATCCGGCTGCACACGATCTCGCGGGACTCGGCGAAGGAGGCGTGGGCGACGGCCGACCGGCTGCTCGACGACCTGAGCCCGGAGGCGATCGCGGCGGCACAGGAGGCGCTCGGCAAGAGCGAGTCCGTGGGGCAGCAGCGGATGCTGGCCCTGCACGGCGGGTCGCGGGAGGGCCTGGAGATCTCACCGAACCTGTGGGCGGGTGTGGGTCTGGTACGGGGCGGGGCCGGGACGGCGCTGGTGGGCAGCCACGCGGACGTCGCGGACCGGATCGAGGAGTACCACGCGCTCGGTGTCGAGCACTTCGTCCTGTCCGGGTACCCGCATCTGGAGGAGGCGTACTGGTTCGGCGAGGGGGTGCGGCCGGAGCTGGTGCGGCGGGGGCTGGTCGGCTGACCCGGCTCCGCCGGCTGTTCGGGGAAGATCCTCGACCCGCACCCTGTTGGTAGAAGCATGAACAACTTCGGGGTGCGGGACGTGGACGTCGTCGTCATCGGTGCCGGGCAGGCCGGACTGTCCGCCGCCTACCATCTGCGCAGGTCGGGGCTGGTGCCGGACCGCGACTTCGTGGTCCTGGACCATGCGCCGGGGCCCGGTGGCGCCTGGCAGTTCCGGTGGCCGTCCCTGACGTACGCCAAGGTGCACGGGATGCACTCGCTGCCGGGCATGGAGCTGACGGACGCCGATCCGGCACGGCCCTCATCGGAGGTGATCGCGGGGTACTTCGCCGCGTACGAGGAGGCCTTCGGCCTGCGGGTGCACCGGCCGGTGCACGTGGAGGCGGTACGGGAGGGCGCTGGCGGGCGGCTCCGGGTCGAGACCTCGGAGGGCGTCTGGCAGACGCGGGCCCTGATCAGCGGGACCGGCACCTGGGACCGGCCGTTCTGGCCGCGCTACCCGGGGCAGGAGCTCTTCCGGGGCCGTCAGCTGCACACCGCGAACTACCCGGGCCCCGAGGAGTTCGCAGGTCAGCGCGTTGTGGTGGTGGGCGGGGGCGCGTCGGGGACGCAGCATCTGATGGAGATCGCCCCGTACGCCGCCGGGACCACCTGGGTGACGCGGCGGCCGCCGGTCTTCCGGGAGGGCGAGTTCACCGAGGAGTGGGGGCGGGCCGCGGTCGCGCGGGTCGAGGAGCGGGTGCGGCAGGGGCTGCCGCCGGAGAGCGTGGTCTCGGTGACGGACCTGCCGGTGAACGACGCGATCCGGCGGGCGCGGGCGGACGGGGTGCTGGACCGGCTGCCGATGTTCGACCGGATCACGGAGACCGGCGTCGCCTGGGCCGACGGACGCACGGTCGACGCGGACGTCATCCTGTGGGCCACCGGGTTCCGGGCGGCGGTCGACCATCTGGCGCCGCTGCGGCTGCGGGAGACCGGGGGCGGGATCCGGCTGGAGGGGACGCGGGTGGTGCGGGACGCGCGGATTCAGCTCGTCGGGTACGGCCCGTCGGCCAGCACCATCGGTGCGAACCGCGCGGGCCGCACGGCGGCGCGCGACGCGCTGCGGGCGGTGAAGGCGGCGGAGCCGGGGGTGCGGGCCGTGGCCTGACCGGCCTGACCGTCCCGAACGGCCCGAACGGCCCGAACGAAGCCGTTCCTCCCCCGCTCTACGACGTCCGGCGGTTCTCGTTGAACTCGGCGACGTTCCGCTTCTGGACCTCGTAGTCGTGCGTGAAGCGTGTGTCGCCCGGTTTCACCGTGACGAAGTACAGCCAGTTCCCCGCCGGGGGCGTGCGGGTGGCGCGCAGGGCGTCCAGACCCGGGTTGCCGATGGGAGTGGGGGGCAGGCCCTTGCGTTCGTAGGTGTTGTAGGGGCTGTCGATCCGGGTGTCCTCGTGCGTGGTGTCCAGCGTGCTGCGGTTCATCGCGTAGTTGAGGGTCGAGTCCATCTGCAGCGGCATGCCCGTGGCCATGCGGTTGTCGATGACCCGGGCCACCTTGCCCATGTCCGACGGCGTGTCGGCCTCCGCCTGGACGATGCTCGCGATCACGAGGTCGCGGTGCACGTCGGGGCCGGTGCCCAGGCGTTCCTTCGCCGTCTTGACCATGTACGTGAGCAGGCTCTGCGCCGTGGTGTCGTCCTTCACCGGGTACGTCGCCGGAAACAGGTACCCCTCCGGGTTGCCCTTCGCCGCGGCGGGAAGGCCCAGGTCCACGGTGGTCGCCGCCTTCTTCGCGGTGCCGGGTGCGGCCCCGACGGCCTTGTCCACCGCCGCGTACACCTGCGCGGAGCGCCAGCCCTCCGGGATGGTGAGGGACCTGGCGTGCGAGCCGCCGTCCTTCTTCCACAGCAGGAACAGCACCACCGCCCCCGCGACGACGCCGAGCACGGCGAGGGTGCACACCAGCAGGACCAGCCGGCCCCGCGACCTGCGGCGCGTCGGCGGGGGCGAGACTTCCGGGGACTCGAACTCCATACCGGAGACGCTAACCCGGGGGCGGGGATGTCCGGCCGCCGCCTCGGCCTGATGGACGCACCTCGACGAACACACGAACAGGGGATCGGGTGTTCGCTGGAACGCGTGATCGTGCCGACTTCGCTTGCCCAACTCCCGTGTGGCGCACGATGCTTACGGTGCGCAAGCGACGGGCTGCAGACCGTGTTCGCGCTCTGTCCCACACCTGCACGACGACGCGGCACACGGGTGCCGCAGCACAAGGAGAACCCAGATCATGAACCTCATCACCGACCTCCTCGCCGGCGTCTTCCACTTCCTGGGCTGGATGGTCTGACCGAGGTCCCACCGCGGCGCCGTTCCTCCCCCGTCCCAGGGGAGGGGCGGCGTTGCCGCATGTCCGGGCCCGGCTCCGCTCACGGTGCCGCCAGGACTTCCGGGGCCGCCGTCGCCACTTCGGCGTCCCGGCGCACCAGCGCGGCGTACCGCCCGTCCTGGGCGAGCAGTTCCTCGTGCGTGCCCCGCTCGCGGATGCGGCCCGCGTCCAGGACCACGATCTGGTCGGCGTCACGGACCGTGGAGAGGCGGTGGGCGATGGTGATGGTGGTGCGGCCCGCGGAGAGGTTGTCGATGGCCCGCTGCACCGCGTGCTCGGTGCGGGTGTCCAGGGCGCTGGTGGCCTCGTCCAGGATCAGGACGGGCGGGTCGCGCAGGATGGTGCGGGCGATGGCCAGGCGCTGCTTCTCGCCGCCGGAGAAGCGGTAGCCCCGTTCGCCGACGAGGGTGTCGTAGCCGTCGGGCAGCGAGGCGATGTGGTCGTGGATCTGGGCGGCCTCGGCGGCGGCGTGCAGTTCCTCGTCGGTGGCGTCGGGCTTGGCGAAGCGGAGGTTGTCGGCGACGGAGGCGTGGAAGAGGTACGTCTCCTGGGAGACGACGCCGACCGCGCGGGCCAGCGAGTCGAAGTCCAGGTCGCGGACGTCGGTGCCGTCGAGGGTGACGCGGCCGCCCGTGACGTCGTACAGCCGGGGCACCAGATAGCTGAGGGTGCTCTTGCCGGAGCCGGTGGGGCCGACCACGGCGAGGCTGCCGCCGGCGGGGACGGTGACGTCGATGCCGGTGAGGGTGGGGCCCGACTTCTCGTCGTAGGAGAAGTCGACGTTCTCGAAGCGGACCTCGCCCCGGGGGTCGGGGAGGCGGACCGGGTGCTCGCGCTCGGTGATGTCGACGGGCAGGTCGAGGTATTCGAAGATGCGCTGGAAGAGGGCGAGCGAGGTCTGCATCTGGACGCCCGTGGAGAGCAGGCTCACGGCGGGGCGCAGCAGGCCCTGCTGGAGCGAGACGAAGGCGACGAGGGTGCCGAGGGAGACCACCGGCGCTCCGGCGTTCATCGTGAGGCCCGCGGCCCAGTAGATGACGGCGGGCATGGCGGCCATGACGATGCCGATGGTGGACATCCGCCAGCGGCCGGCCATGTTGGACCGTATTTCGAGGTCGACGAGGCGCTCGGACTCCTCGGCGAAGTTCTTGGTGAGGGAGTCGGAGCGGCCCATGGTGCGGCCGAGCAGGATGCCGCTGACCGACAGGGACTCGGTGACCGTGGCGGACATGGCGGCCATCTGCTTCTGGCGCTTGGTGGTGATCTTCTTGCGTTCGTGGCCGACCTTGCGGCTGATCCACACGAAGAGCGGGAGCAGGAGCAGCGAGACGATCGTGAGCCGCCAGTCGAGGGCGAGCATGGCGACGACGGTGGCGACGACGGCGGTCAGGTTGGAGACCAGGGAGGTCGCGGTGGAGGTGACGGTCGCCTGCATGCCGCCGATGTCGTTGGCTATGCGGGACTGGACCTCGCCCGTGCGGGTGCGGGTGAAGAAGGCCAGGGGCATCCGCTGGAGCTGGGTGTAGACGGCGGTGCGCAGGTCGTGCATGACGCGCTGGCCGACCGTGGTCGAGATCAGGGTCTGGAGGACGCCGAAGACGCTGGTCATGACGGCGGTGACGATCATGCCGAGCGCGAGCAGGGTCAGCAGGCCCGTGCGCCCATGGGGGATGGCGACGTCGAGGATCTCGCGCAGCAGGAACGGCGAGGCGACGCCGACCAGTGAGGACGCGCCGACGAGCAGGCCCACGAGGGCGAGCCGGAAGCGGTAGGGGCGGAAGAGGCGCAGGATGCGGCGGACCTCGGCGGGCGGCTGCTCCTTGCCCGGTTCGGTGTCGGGGGGTGTCCAGAGTTTGTCGGGGGTCAGCTGTCGTTCGGGGTGCATGGGCTCCCTCGGGGGTGGGCGGAGGCTCGGTTCGAAGAGCCTAGTTCATTGTTACCTATACTCACAATGCACGGGGTCCTGTTATTGTTCCCGTATGAGCGACGCACTTGTGAACGTCACCGATCCGGGTTCCCCGCCGAGCCGCGCCGACGACGGGATGCTGGCCGAGCAGCTCCTGCGGCTGACCCGTCGCCTGCACCGCGCCCAGAAGCGCCAGCTGGAGCCGATCGGCATCACCCCCGGCCAGGCCCGGCTGCTGCGCGTGGTGTCCCGGTACGCGCTGCGCGACGGCGCCGCCCCCCGCATGACGGACCTGGCCCGCGGCCTGGAGGTCGTGCCGCGTGCCGTGACGACGCTGGTGGACGGCCTGGAGCAGCAGGGACGGGTGCGCCGGGTGCCCGACCCCGAGAACCGCCGGGTGATCCGCATCGAGCTCACCGACGCGGGCCGCGACACCCTGGACGCGCTCCGCAGCGCGCGCCGGGACGCCGTAGAGGACATCCTGGCTCCATTGACCGCCGACGAGCGCAAGATCCTCGGCGGCCTGCTGTCCACCCTGGTCGACGGGGGCCCGCCGCAGCCCTGCTGAGCCGGCGCCGCTCGGCCGCGGCCGACCCGTGCCGCCGTACCGTCGTGAGAGGAACCGCCGCATGCCGCTCCTGGAGCCGAAGCCGGAGTCCCTGCGCCCGACCGCCGTGCGGGCCCCCGCCCACGACCGGGTGCCCGCCGCCCTCGCGGAGGGCACGCCGCTGCCGCTGCGCCGGGACCTGAGCGCGCTGCTCGGTGCGGAGAAGGTGCTGTGGAAGGTCTCCGACCTGGTGCGGTACGCGGCGGACGCCAGCCCGTACCGCTTCGTGCCGCAGGTCGTGGTGGTCGCCGAGGACGTCGACGACGTGTCGGCCGTCCTGTCGTACGCGCACGGCAAGGGCCGCGAGGTGGTGTTCCGCGCCGCCGGCACCTCGTTGAACGGCCAGGCCCAGGGCGAGGACATCCTGGTGGACGTGCGCCGCCACTTCTCCGGCGTCGAGGTCCTGGACGACGGCGCCCGTGCCCGTATCCAGCCCGGCACCACGGTGGTCCGCGCCAACGCCTCGCTCGCCCGGTACGGGCGGGTGCTGGGCCCCGATCCGGCCAGCGCCATCGCCTGCACCCTGGGCGGGGTCGTCGCCAACAACGCCTCGGGGATGGCCGCGGGCACCACCCGCAACAGCTACCGCACCCTCGCCTCGCTCACCTTCGTCCTGCCGTCCGGCACGATCGTCGACACCGCCGACCCGACCGCCGACGAAGATCTCGCACACGCCGAACCGAAGCTCTGCGAGGGCCTGTTGGCCGTCAAGCGGGAGATCGAGGCCGACCCGGAACTGGTCCGCCGCATCCGCGCCAAGTACGAGATCAAGAACACCAACGGCTACCGTCTCGACGCGTTCCTCGACGGGCAGACGCCCGTGCAGATCCTGCGCGGGCTGATGGTCGGCTCCGAGGGGACCTTCGGGTTCATCGCGGAGGTCGTCTTCGACACGCTCCCGCTGGACCGCAGCGTCTCCTCGGCCCTGCTGTTCTTCCCGACGCTGTCCGCGGCCGCGGCCGCCGTGCCGCTGTTCAACGCGGCGGGCGCGCGGGCCGTGGAGCTGATGGACGGCAACACGCTGCGCGCCTCGGTGAGCGTGTCGGGCGTGCCGCAGGACTGGGCGGACCTGCCGAAGGAGACCACCGCGCTGCTCGTGGAGTTCCGCGCCCCGGACGCGACGGGACAGGAGGAGTACGAGCGGGCGGCGGCCGAGGTGCTGAAACAGCTCGACCTCGTCGCGCCCGTCCCCTCCGTCTCCAACGCGTTCACCCGCGACGCACAGACCATCGGCGGCTACTGGAAGGCCCGCAAGGCCTTCGTCACCGCCGTCGGCGGCGCCCGCCCGTCGGGCACGACGCTGATCACCGAGGACTTCGCGGTCCCGCCCTCCCGCCTCGCCGAGGCCTGCGAGGCGCTCCTCGAACTCCAGGAGCGGCACGGCTTCGACGCCGCCGTCGCCGGGCACGCCGCCCACGGCAACCTGCACTTCCTGCTGGCCTTCGACGCGGGCGAGACCAGCGACGTCCGCAGGTACGCGGCGTTCATGGACGACTTCTGCCGGATGACGGTCGAGCGCTTCGACGGCTCGCTCAAGGCGGAGCACGCGACGGGGCGGAACATCAGCCCGTTCCTGGAGCTGGAGTGGGGCTCCAAGGCCACCGAACTCATGTGGCGCACCAAGGAGTTGATCGACCCGGACGGCGTGCTCGCCCCGCGCATCGTCCTCAACCGCGACCCCGAGGCCCATCTGCGCGGCCTGAAGACCATCCCCCGCGTCGAGGCCGAGGCCGACCCCTGCATCGAGTGCGGCTTCTGCGAACCCACCTGCCCCAGCGGCGACCTGACCACCACTCCCCGCCAACGCATCGTGCTGCGGCGGGAGTTGATGCGCCAGCCAGTGGACTCGCCGGTCGGCGCGAGCCTCCTGGACGCGTACGGGTACGACGCCGTGGACACCTGCGCGGGCGACTCCACCTGCAAGATCGCCTGCCCGGTCGGCATCGACACGGGTGCGCTGATGAAGGACTTCCGGCACCGCAGGCACTCCCCGCGCGAGGAGCGCATCGCCGCGCTCACCGCAAAGAACTTCAAGGCGGTCGAGGCCTCGGCACGGCTCGCCGTGGCGGCCGCCGACAAGATCTCCGACCGGCTGCTGACCTCCGTGACGGGTCTGGCGAGGAAGGCGGTACGCCCCGACCTCGTCCCGAGCTGGCTCCCGGAGATCCCGGGCGCCGCCGCCCGCGCCCTGCCCCGCACCTCCCGCTCCGGGGCGCACGCCGTGTACTACCCGGCCTGCGTCAACCGCATCTTCGGCGCCCCGGACGGGCACACCGGCCCCTCGCTCCCGGAGGCGGTCGTCGCCGTGTCGGCGCGCGCCGGAAAGCCGGTGTGGATCCCCTCCGACGTACGCGGCACCTGCTGCGCCACCATCTGGCACTCCAAGGGGTACCTGGACGGCAACACGGTGATGGCCAACCGCATCGTGGAGGCCGCCTGGGGCTGGACGGCGGGCGGCCGGCTCCCCCTGGTCGTCGACGCGTCGTCGTGCACGCTGGGCATCGCGCACGAGGTGGTGCCGTATCTCACCGACGAGAACCGGGAGTTGCACGCCGAGCTGGAGATCGTGGACTCGATCGTCTGGGCGGCCGAGGAGCTGCTGCCGGGGCTGACCGTGCACCGCACGGTCGCCTCCGCCGTGCTGCATCCCACCTGCTCGATGCAACACCTGGGTGACGAGGCGCAGTTGCGGCAGGTCGCCGAGGCGTGCGCCGACGAGGTGGTGGTCCCGGACGATCTGCGGTGCTGCGCGTTCGCGGGCGACCGGGGCATGCTGCACCAGGAGCTGACGGAGTCCGCCACCGCCCGGGAGGCCGCCGAGGTCACCTCGCGCGAGTACGACGCGTACCTCTCGGCGAACCGGATGTGCGAGGTCGGCATGGACCACGCCACGGGCCGCCCCTACCGCTCCGTACTCCTGGATCTGGAGCGCTCCACACGACCGTGAAGCACCGCGCCCAAACCTCCCCGCGCAAGAGTCCATGAACCGGAGGGGACAAGTCCAACAAGTCCAACTCCCTTTACCCACGGGCCCCTTGTGCCCCGCCCGGCCCCTCCGTGAGGGTGATCGACACCCGATCCCTTTCACGGAGGTCCGATGTACGACGACACGGCGACACCGACCCCTGACGAGAACACCGGCCCCGACGGCGTGACCCGCCGTTCCGCGCTGCGCTCCGCCGGGGCGGTCGGCGCCGGACTCGGTCTCGGCGCGGGCGGCGTGCTGGGCGCGGCAGGTCCCGCGAGCGCCGCACCGGTCGCGGACGAGGCCCCCCGCCGTCGCGGCACGACCATGGCGAACGTCCCCTTCGAGCGCCGGACCACCGTCCGCGTCGGCATGATCGGCCTCGGCAACCGGGGCGACGGCATGATCGACCTGTTCCTCGCCCTGCCGAATGTCAGGGTCGTCGCCGTCTGCGACCCGGTGCGCGCCAAGGCCGAGAAGGCGGCGGCGAAGGTCGTGAAGGCGGGGCAGCCCGCACCCGCGCTCTACACCAAGAACGAGGACGACTACCGCAACCTCTGCAAGCGCGGCGACATCGACTTCGTGTACGTCGCCACCCCGTGGGACTTCCACTACGAGATGTGCAAGACCGCCATGCTGAACGGCAAGCACGTCGGTGTGGAGTGTCCGCTCGCGATGCGGATGGACGAGCTCTGGGACCTGGTCGACACCTCCGAGCGCACCCGACGCCACTGCATGCAGCTGGAGAACTGCTGTTACGGCCGCAACGAGATGCGCGTCCTGCGGATGGCGCACGCGGGCCTGTTCGGCGATCTGCTGCACGGTGCGGGCGCCTACAACCACGATCTGCGCGGCCTGATGTTCGACCCCGACTACTACGAGGGCCCCTGGCGCCGCCTGTGGCACACCCGGCTGCGCGGCGACCTCTACCCCAACCACGGCTTCGGCCCGGTCGGCAACTACATGGACGTCAACCGGGGCGACCGCGCGGTGAGCGTCGTCAGCGTCGGCTCCCCCGCACTGGGTCTGGCCGAGTACCGCAAGAAGCACATGCCGCCGGGCGACCCGAGCTGGAAGGAGTCGTACATCGAGTCCGACCGCACGATCAGCCTGGTCCAGACCGCCAAGGGCCGCGTCATCCGCCTCGAACACGACGTGTCGACGCCGCACCCGTACAGCAGGATCAACAGCCTCGGCGGCACGCTCGGCCTGTTCGAGGACTACCCGCCGCGCATCTATCTGGAGCCCACCAACACCAACGACCAGTGGGACGACTTCACGAAGTACGCGCAGTGGGACCACTGGCTGTGGAAGGAGCACTCCAACCCGCCCGGCGGCCACGGCGGCATGGACTACCTGATGCTGTTCCGGCTGATGCAGTGCATGCAGCTCGGCCTCGTCCCCGACTTCGACGTGTACGACGCCGCGACCTGGACGGCGCCGGTTCCGCTGAGTCATCTCTCGATACGGGCCAAGGGCGCCCCGCAGCAGATCCCGGACTTCACCCGGGGCGAGTGGAAGAAGGCGCGGCCGGGCGTGGACTCGGAGAAGCCGAAGGCGTGAGGGGGTGAGCGGGCGGGGTCCGGCGGGGCCCCGCTCAGCTCTTCAGGTACGCCGCGTCCCCCATCACGACCACCGGCTTGCGGGCCGGGTCCACGCTCCGCAGCAGCGTCTCCATCGCCGCCTTCGACACGCTCACGCACGCCGAGGTGCCGCTGCCGTGGTCCATGTGGAGCCAGATCCCGCCGCCCTTCTTCTGACCCTGGGGGCGGGTGGGGTCGCCCGGCGGGGTGCCCTTGACGCGGTTGTAGTCGATGGCGATGACGTAGTCGAAGTCGTGCCAGTGCGTCTTCGCCCAGGAGCGCGGGGCGGCTATCGAGTCGCTGCGCGTGTACGGCAGCTTGGCCCCCGGGTCGGGGAGGACGCCGCCCGCGTCGGTCAGCGTGAACACGCCGGAGGGGCTGCGCTTGTCGTCCTCGCGGTGGTCGGGGGTCCACCCCTTGACGCCGTTGTGCGCGGGCCAGCGGCCCTGCTGCTTCCAGTTCGGGCCTTCCTTGTCGTACAGGACGACCGTGGCGTCCGCCGAGTCCCTGGACTTCCCGTACACGGCGACGACCTGCCGCGAGCCGGCCGGGATCCTGGCGGTCAGCCGGTCGCCGATGCCGGGGATGCGGGTGGGGTCCTGGGTGGGGGCGGCGGACGGCGGCGCGCTCTTCTCCCTCGGTGGGGACCCACCGCATCCGCCCACCGCCAGCAGGAGCAGCCCGGCCGCCGCCGCACACAAACCCGTACGGACGGCGGCCGGTGTGCGGGACCTCTGCGAGAAAGCCATGCGTCCCATGCTGCCACTGCTCACCGAACAGCCGTTCAGCAGCGGGTGCGGTCCTCCACCAGCGTCCCCTGCACGGTCTTCACGCTGCGGTCGTAGCAGCCGATGCCGGAACCGCTGAGGCGGTAGCGCTCGCCGGTGGTGGCGACCGCGTGCCGCTGGTCGCGCGGCACGTTCGCGGTGTACGTGGCGTCGCCGCTGTACTCGTGGTCCAGCCGGGTGTGACCGGTCCTCCGCTTCCCCGCGAACGTCGCGGTGTCGGCCTTGTCGCCGAGGGTGAGCACGGTGCGCAGCCGGTCGCCCGCGCCGAGCGTGGTCGTGCCGTCCATGGTGTACGTCCGTCGGGCCTCGGTGCTGCGCGCGGGCCCGTGCCGGTCCTGGACGGTGACCGTCTCGTCGTCCCGCCACTGCCCTTGGAGGGCGTCGAGGCTCTCGCCCTCGGTCCAGCGGTGCACGGAGGTGTTCTCCAGGGTGCGCACGACGCGGGTGGTGACGCGGCCGCGCGAGGTGTTGACGTACCCCTCGACGGTCAGTGCGTGTCCGCCGCGCGTGTCGAGCCGGTGCTGCGAACCCGGGGTGTACGTCGTGGAGTTGACCGGCGTGCCCTCGGTGTGGCGGGTGAGGCCGCCGGTGACGACGCGGCTGCCGTGGTCCTGCCAGACCAGGACGTTCACGGGGTGGCTCCAGCCCGCCTGCCCGGCCGGTACGCCGACGACGCCGACCTCGATCCTGTGCGGGCGGCCGTCGTTGAGGAGCGCGGCGAAGGGCGTGAGGTCGTACTGGAGGGGCTTGACGTCCAGGGCGCGGGGGCCGGGGACGGTGTACCAGAGGAAGGGGTTGGACCAGCCGCCGGTCCACACGGTCGGGAAGGGCGCGGCGATTCCGGCCAGCTTCCCGTCGACCTTGAGCTGCACCTCGCGGTAGGGACCGTCGGCGGACTTGCAGGAGTACGGGGCCTTTTCGGGCACCGAGAGGTACCAGTACTCCTCGCAGCCGCCGCCGGAGCCGGTGGCGTACACCTCGGCGAGGATGCGCCGGGAGTTGCGCGGGGTGACGAGGGAGGTGCCGTCCGGGGTGAGGACGCGGTCCGGGGTGGCGGCCGGCCTGGTGCGGCCCTCGGCGGCGTAGAAGGTCAATGTCGCCTTGACGTCGATGACGCCGGTGTACGTCTCGTTGACGACGTTGCCGATGAGCATCTCGACGTCCTGCGTACGGCGGAAGGTGTCGCTGTAGCGGGTGACGTCCTTCTCCACGGACCAGGTGATGCCGTCCGGGGAGGGCTGCGGAGTGGACGTGCGGAGGACTTCGACGCCGCCGACGTGGAGGTAGCCGAGGCGGTCGTACTGGCGGCCCTTGACCTTGCCGTCGAGGCGCAGCACGACCTTGCTCCAGCGGGTCCCGCACTTCCCGGGCGGGGTGTAACTGCCCTTGTACGGGGTGAAGTCCCGGAACTGGGCCTCGCCCAGGGTCACTTGGCAGGACCTGGTGTGCGGCTTGGCCACGGGCGGGGCGGCGGTCAGCGGGTCGTGCCAGTCGGTGCCGAACTCCGGCGGCGGGACCGGGCCGGGGGCGGCCGCGACCGGGGAGGCCCCCAGGAGCGCCCCGGCGGCCAGCACGAAGCCGCTGAGCATGGACATGATCCTTCGTTGTCTCATGCGACAGGAGTGAATCGCGGGACGCACGGGAACGCCAGACCCGGACGGCGACGGTGCGTGGAATTTGGCGGGTTCTGTGGCGGCCTGCGCATAAATCGATTGCCCGCGACCCTCGAAAAGCGCGAACCTTGCACGGTTTGCGGGAGCGGACCGGCTCCGCTCCCCCATCGCCCCTGTCCCCGTCGCCCGTATCCGCTCCCCGCCCGTTCCGGCGGCGCGTCGACCCGTAGGAATTCATGCACATCAAGGATCTTCCGTATCAAGACCCCGGCGAACCGGACGTTCGCTCCGGGGGCCGGTTCCTGCTGTGGCTGGGGCGCAATCAGCTCGGCGGACAGGTGAAGGCCATGGGCTGGGGGCTGCTGCACCAGCTCGGTGTGGCCGGGCTGCCGTTGGGGGTCGGCGTGGCCGTGCAGGCCGTCGTCGACCGGTCCGGCACGCGGCTGGCGCTGGGTGCGGGGCTGCTGGTGCTCATGGGGATCGCGCTCGCGCTCGGTGACACGATGCTGCACCGGGTGGCGGTCACCAACTGGATCACCGCGGCCGCGCGCGTGCAGCAGTTGCTGGCGCGCCGGACGGCGGAGCTGGGGGCCGCGCTGACCCGCCGGGTCGCGGCGGGCGAAGTGGTGGCGGTCTCCACGGGCGACGTGGAGAAGATCGGATGGTTCGTCGAGGCGCTGTCGCGGTTCGCGGCGGCCGTTCTCGCCCTCGTGGTCGTCTGCGTCGGCCTGGTGATCTACCAGCCCGCGCTCGGCGTGGTCGTCGCCGTCGGGGTCCCGGCGCTCGCGCTCGCCGTGCTGCCGCTGCTGCCCAAGGCCACGGCGCGCGCCGACGTGCAGCGCGAGAAGGCGGGCCGGGCCACCGAGCTGGCGTCCGACACGGTCGCGGGCCTGCGCGTGCTGCGCGGCATCGGCGGCGAGGAGCTCTTCCTCGGCCGCTACCGCGAGGCCTCTCAGGAGGTCAGGAAGGCCGCCGTGCGCAGCGCCAGGATGTGGGCGCTGATCGCCGCCGTCCAGGTGCTGCTGCCGGGCCTGCTGCTCGTGGCGGTCGTCTGGTACGGGGCCGGGCTCGCCCGGCAGGGCACGGTGACCGTCGGCGAACTGGTCACCGTGTACAGCGCGGTGACGCTGCTGATGTACCCGCTGCGGCACTTCGAGGAGATCGCGATGGCGTACAGCTTCTCGAAGCCGTCCGCGAAGCGGGCCGCCCGGGTGCTGGCCCTGCGCCGCACCGCGCCCGGCGACGGGCAACAGGCCGCGCAGTCGCCGACCGGCGACCTGTACGACCCGGTGACCGGACTGCTCGCCCCCTCGGGCGTCTTCACGGCCGTGGTGTGCGGGGACCCGGATTTGGCGGGGCGGCTCGCGGAGCGGCTCGGCGGGCATCCGGCGAGCGCCGACGAGGAGGCCGCGAAGGTCGCCTCCGTGCGGCTGGGCGGGGTCGCCCTGGACGAGCTGCCGCTGAGCGCGGCGCGCGCCAGTGTCCTCGTGCAGGACAAGGACCCGGTGCTGCTCTCGGGCACGCTGCGCGAGCTGCTCGACGTGCCCGCGTCCGGGAAGGTGTCCGCCGAGGAGGCCCTCGACGCGGCGCAGTGCACGGACGTCCTGGCGGCGCTCGCGCAGGCATCGGTCAGCGGCGACGGCGACCCGATGGAAACCCGGATCACCGAACGCGGCCGGTCGCTGTCGGGCGGTCAGCGCCAACGCCTCGCGCTGGCACGGTCGTTGGTGACCGACCCGGAGGTACTGGTACTGGACGAGCCGACGTCCGCCGTCGACTCGCACACCGAAGCCCGGGTGGCAGCGGGTGTCTCCCGGCTCAGGTCCGGTCGTACGACCGTGGTCCTGGCCTCCTCCCCGCTGCTGCTCGACCAAGCGGAACGGGTGGTGTTCGTGCACGACGGGGAGGTGGCGGCGGTCGGCGAACACCGGGAGCTGCTGCACACCGAGCCGCGCTACCGGGCGGTCGTCACGCGCGAGACGGACGACGAGGCCGGGGCGGAGATACACGAGCTGTCCGCACGCGAGAAACACGAGAGGCACGAGAAGCACGCACGGGAAGAGATCGAGGAATCGGCATGAGCGCCACCACGGCCAAGGGCGCGACGACGACCGAGGGAGCCACGACCGGGCGCGCCCCCAGGATCGGGGTGGCTCCCCCGGCGTACGACCCGGCCGCCCCCGAGTCGGCGACGACGCTGCCGGTGGGCAGTTCGGCGACCGTGCGCGGTTACGTCACCGGGCTGCTGCGGCGGCACCGGAAGGCCTTCGCCGCGCTGATCGGCTTCAACACGCTCGCGGTGATCGCCTCCATGGCGGGCCCGTACCTGCTCGGCGGGATCATCGAGAGCCTGACGGAGGGCGCAAAGGAACTGCACCTGGAGCGCACGGCGGGGCTGTTCGCCGCCGCACTGCTGGTCCAGGCGTTCTTCGTACGGCAGACCCGGGTGAACGGCGCGCTGCTGGGCGAGCGCATGCTCGCCGACCTGCGCGAGGACTTCCTGGTCCGCTCGGTCGGCCTGCCGCCGGGCGTCCTGGAACGGGCGGGCACCGGTGACCTGCTGTCGCGCATCACCACCGACATCGACCGGCTCGCGAACGCGATGCGGGAGGCCGTGCCGCAGCTCGCGATCGGCGTGGTGTGGGCGGTGCTGCTGCTCGCCGGTCTGACAGCGACCGCGCCGCCGCTGGCGCTCGCGGTACTGCTGGCGTTGCCGGTACTGGTCATCGGGTGCCGCTGGTACTTCAAGCGAGCGGCATCGGCGTACCGCTCGGAGGCGGCGGGCTACGCGGCGGTCGCGGCCATGCTCACCGAGACGGTCGACGCGGGCCGCACCATCGAGGCGCACCGGCTGGGCGAGCGACGCATCGCGCTCTCCGACCAGCGGATCAAGCAGTGGACGGCGTGGGAAAACTACACGATGTGGCTGCGCACGGTCCTCTTCCCGGTGGTCAGCGCCACGCACGTCACCATCCTGTGCGGATCGGTCGTGATCGGTGGAGTGTTCGTGCTCCAGGGGTGGTTGACGGTGGGTCAGCTGACGACGGGCGCACTGCTCGCCCAGATGCTGGTGGACCCGGTCAACCTCATCCTGCGCTGGTACGACGAACTCCAGGTCGCCCAGGTGTCGTTGGCCCGCCTGGTGGGCGTGCACGACATCGAGCCGGACGCCGGGGACGAGACGGTCACGCCCGACGGGCGGCGGCTGCGCTCGGACGAGGTGAACTTCGGCTACCGGGAGGGCGTCGACGTACTGCACCGGGTGTCGCTGGACGTCGCTCCGGGGACACGGGTCGCACTGGTCGGCCCGTCGGGTGCGGGGAAGTCGACGCTCGGGCGGCTGATGGCGGGCATCTACGCACCGCGCACCGGTGAACTCACCCTCGGCGGGGCGGAGTTGGCCCGCATGCAGGCGGAGCGGGTGCGGGCGCACGTGGCGCTGGTCAACCAGGAGCACCACGTCTTCGTGGGCTCGCTGCGGGACAACCTGCGGCTGGCGCGGGTCGGCGCCGAGGACGCCGAGCTGTGGGCGGCGCTGGGCGCCGTCGACGCGGACGACTGGGCGCGGGGTCTCTCGGACGGTCTGGACACCGAGGTGGGGTCCGGGGGCTTCACCCTCACCCCGGCGCAGGCACAGCAGATCGCGCTGGCCCGGCTGGTGCTGGCGGACCCGCACACGCTGGTGCTGGACGAGGCGACGTCGCTGCTCGATCCGCGTGCGGCACGCCATTTGGAGCGCTCCCTCGCCCGGGTCCTGGAGGGCCGTACGGTGATCGCGATCGCGCACCGGCTGCACACGGCGCACGACGCGGACGTGATCGCGGTCGTCGAGGACGGGCGGATCGCGGAGCTCGGCAGCCACGACGCGTTGGTGGCGGCGGACGGGGCGTACGCGGCGCTGTGGAGGTCGTGGCACGGGTAGGCCGGGGCGCATGGCTCACGGGCCGTGGCCGGTCCGGGGATTTCTCGTCCCCGGACCGGCCACACGCCGTTCGAGGAGCGTTTACGGCTCGGTGCGGACCCACATCCGCCAGCCCAGACCGACGTATTCGCACCGGAATTCCTTCCAGGCGCCACCGAGATATCCGGTCTGCCCGGCGACCACGCAGTCGTACTCGGTCTGCCAGATTCCGGCGGGATTGAGGTGCCAGTCGTCGGCACCGCGAATCTGCGCGCTCGCCGGAGCGGCGACGGCCATCGCCCCGACCGCCAGCGTCGCGAACATCAGGGACAGTTTGCGCTTCATTCTTGCCTCCTTGAGTGGGGGAACGGTCAGCCCGACGACCCGAACCGCACGCTGTACGCGGGCTGCGGCGGCGGGTTGTACTGGTCCCAGGTCCCGCCGACTCCGACGATCGCCGAGAGCTGGGAGCATCCCCCGTCCAGGAAGACGAAGGCCGTGGCGTCGGTGTCGTTGCTCGCGTGGGCCGCGCCGCCGCTCAGCGGGAGGCACACGTCGTTGGGCGGCGCGAACAGGGCGTCCACGGACCCGTCGTTGCGGCTGAAGGTGAACTGTCCGCCCGCCGCCCCGGCGCTGGACGGCAGTGCGGCCACCAGGAGCAGCGCCCCGGAGGCGGCGAGGACGGTCCGGCGCAGCGCAGCGGAACCCCCCTGTTTCCCTTTGTGGCGTCTTCTTGCGAACACGGCAACTCCCTCGTTTTGTCACTGCACTTGACGAGTTGACCTTTCGAGGATTCCACGCGTGAATTTCTCACCACAACGGCTTGCAAGGGCGTGCGTTCACCGCCCGGATGCCTCCGGAGCACAACACCCGGACGGCGCGCTGCGCCATCCGGGTGAAGTGATTTCAGGAAGAGGGCAATTCACGGCGGATTGTTTCCAGCGGGAATTCCCGCGACACGGCCTCTACTGCCCCGCGAACCTCTCCAGCGCCTCCGCCATCGCCTCGCCCATACCCGTTCCGCCCATGTGGCCCGAGTCGTCGAAGATCCGCAGTTCCGCACCCGGCCAGGACTGCGCCAGCTCCCAGGCGGTGTGCGGCGGCCCGCCCAGATCGTGGCGGCCCTGGAGGAGAACGCCCGGGATACCGGCCAACGTGCCTGCCCCGCGCACCAGTTCCCCCTCCTCCAGCCACGCCCCGTGGGCGAAGTAGTGGGAGGCGATGCGCACCAGCGAGATCCGGCCCGCCTCCGGCCGCCCCGCGTAGGGAGCGGTGCTCGGCTTCACCGGTTCCAGGCCCAGCACCGCGTCCTCCCACGCGCACCAGTCGGCGACGGCCTTGTCCCGCACCGCCAGGTCCGTGCTCGACGCACGCCGGGCGTAGGCGGCCACCAGGTCGTCCCGCTCGCCCTCCGGGATCTCCGCCCGGAACCGGGCGTGCGCCTCGGGGAAGAAGCGCCCGGCTCCCCCGTACAGCCAGGCGATCTCCGAGCGCCGCGTCGTCGTCACTCCCGCGAGGACGATCTCACTCACGCGCTCCGGGAAGGCCTGGGCGTACGCGAGGATCAGCGTCGAGCCCCACGAGCCGCCGAAGAGCAACCACCGCTCCACACCCAGGTGTTCACGGAGCTTCTCCATGTCGGCGACGAGGTGGTGGGTGGTGTTGTGCTCCAGGCTCGTGGCGGGGTCGGCGACGTGCGGGGTGCTGCGGCCGCAGCCGCGCTGGTCGAAGAGGATCAGGCGGTAGCGGTCGGGGTCGAAGAGCTTCCGGTTGCGCGGGGAGCTGCCCGAGCCCGGACCGCCGTGCACGACGAGGGCGGGCTTGCCGTCGGGGTTGCCGGAGACCTCCCAGTGGACGCGGTTGCCGTCACCGACGTCGAGGAGGCCCTGGTCGTACGGTTCGAGGATCGGGTACGGGGCGGGCATCGGCCGGGACCTCCTGGGAGTGCGCATGACGGTGGGCCGGGGATCGGGCCCGGCCCACCGTAACGTCACGCCGCTGGATCAGGGGATCTGTCGGCGCAGCAGGAAGTTGAGGTCCTTGATCCCGGCGGCACCGACGGGGGCGACCACTTCCCAGCCCTGTTTGCCCAGGTCGTTGAGGCGGCTGATGTCGGCGCCGGGCTTGGAGAAGTCCCAGCAGTACTCGTACCTGGGAAGGGACGAGGACGGCTTGTCGGGCAGCTTGGGCAGGTCGCCCGTGCAGCTTCCGTCGTCGTCCATCGCCACCGCGTGTGCGGGCATCGCCACACCGGTCACCAGCAGCAGCCCCAGCACCGGAGCGCACAGCAGACGCCACCGTCCCCCGGTCATGAGCACACCCGGATCGACTGCACCAGACCGCCGGTGTTGTCGCCGGAGGTGAACGGCTCCACGACGACCCTGGCGCCCTGGTACTGGACCTTGTCGAACAGGCAGTAGCGCAACGCCGTGTTGTTGACGAAGGAGTCGATGGTCTCGGCCTTCAGCGTCCAGTGGTTGGACGCCTTCAGGTTGATCGTGTCACGCACCTGCGCCCCGGGGAGCAGCGCGTAGCCGAACCCTCGTGCCTGGGTCGAGTCGAAGACGCACATCCACCCCTGCGGGCACGCCTTGTTCTCGTACGCGTCCGCCAGCAGGTGCGCACCCGGCGGTGCGGGAGACGGAGGGTCGTCCGCAGCGGCGGAACCCGCGCCGCCCACCAGCAGTCCGGCGGCGGCAGCCAGCGCCGCGAGGTGGGAACGTGTTCCGGTCATGACGTCCTCCGCTGCTCGTGGGCCTTCTTCTCCGCCTCGGCCGCCCGCTTCGCCGCCGCCTTCTCGGCGGGCTTCAGGGGCGGGAGCACCTCGGTCCACACGGCCTTGGACTCCAGCGGCGCGGTCTCGGTGATGGGACCGATCCGCAGGTAACGCTGGCCCTTGGTGTCACAGCCCTGGAGGCGCTCGTAGTAGCCGGTGGCACGGACCACCTCGTAGCCGATGTGTTACACCACGCCCTTGCCGGGGCCGACGCTCATCGGGAACTCGGTGCCCTTTTCGATGGACACGCTCTCCTGCATCTCCTGCGTGGAGCTGCTGCCGTACGAGGCGCTGATGGAGGCGCTGAACGCCCCGAAACCGGCCGAGGCACTCGCCTCGACCGAATACTCCTTGCTGAAGGAGTTGCTGAACGACTTCGCGGATCCCTGGGAGATCGTCTCCGTCCGGTCCAGCGGATGATCGGGATCACTGCGGTTGTCGAGGGTGAAGGACATGACCTCCTGCCGGATGCGCTCCGGCTTGCCCTCCAGGTCGAAGTGCCAGGCCCCGTCGCAGATCAGGTCCTCGGGGTCGGCGTGCGCGGCGGGGGCGGGCCCCGCCAGCGCGACTGCCGCCGCGAGACACACGGCGCTCGCCAGGGCGGCTCGGCGGCCGCCGCTCCGGCGCGACGTCTCGGGGGCGCGGCGCACCACGGTCACTTCGTCCACGGCGTACCCACCAGTTCCAGCGGCGCGAGCGGTTCCGGGGCCCAGTAGACCGGCGCGGTGTCGTACGTGGTGAGGACCGTCAGGGTCGACTTCTGCCCCTTCTTGATCCCGTACATCATGGCGGTGAAGACGCCGTTGCGGGTCGCCCCGCACTTCTTCAGGTCGCCGCCCGGGCCATCGCAGTTGTAGACGACCATCGCGGCCCGGCCCGGCTTCTTACTGGTGTGGGTGTAGACAATGGTCGCCGCGTACTCGTCGCCGACCTTCTCCTGCGGGCACATGGAGAACTCGCCGCCCGTCACCTTCTTGACGACGCACTCGGCGACACGCTCTCCGGCGAAGCCGGGGGTGACGGCCGTCGCCGAGAAGGCTGCGGTCGTCACCCCCAGCACGATCAGACTTCGACATCGACCCACGAACGGGCTCCCTCCTGCGGCACCCCGGGCCAACCGGTGTGCAGATTTCAGTGAACAGGAGGAGGGGTACCGGCAGCGCGTGATCCAATAACCCTATTGAGGTTGATTTACCTACCAATCACCCGACTGCCGGTCCGTCAGTCGACTCCCCGTCAGCTCAGCCCACGAGCCCTTCCCACGCCTCCCGCCGCTCCCCCGTCGGATCCCGCACCAACTCCGGCTCCGCCTTGATCAGCATCTGCGCACGGGACTTCTCGTCGTACGCGGGCCACTCCGGTCCACCGGGCAGGCTCGGCCGGCCCTCCCGGACGAAGGAGAGCACCGCGTCCTGGAGCGCCGCCGACGCTGCCTTGTCCGCCTCGCTCATGTCCATGAATCCGTCGGCCGGTTCACCGCTCAGCGAGCACAGGTCGAAGGACGGCTCGCGGCTCCACAGGCACGGGATGTCCGCCGCGTGCGTGGGGCCGAGCAGGTTGTACGGCTCCATCGGCGGCTGGTGGTCGAAGCGGTGCATCCACGCCGCACCACCCGCCCGCACCTGCGCCTCGGCCACCCGCACCGACGGCATCGCGAACATGGCGTCGCCGAGGAGCGTCTTGCGCGGGTTGCCGCCGACGGCCGCCCCCTCCGGCTCGAACTCCTCGTAACGGCGCAGCAGTTCGGCCCAGGCTTCCGTCCCGATCCGCGCCTCCAACGACTGGGTGATCGGGTTGTCCTCGGCCATGAACGTGAAGATGGCCATCTCGTCGCGGCAGTACGCCACCAGCAGCGGTACGTCCGCCACCGCGCCGTCCGCGACGGCGGCGAGCGGCACGTACGGGATGAGGTCGCCGTCGACGACCGGCACGAACGGGATGCCCTGCTTGCCGTCGTGCCCGCCCGTGTGCGCCAACTCCTCGGTCGCCGCCCGCAGTTCGGCCACGGGTACGTCCCGGATGCGGCCCGGTTCCGTCGCCGGGATGCCGAGCCGGGCCAGCAGGGCCTTCGCGGCGGCGGTGCCGGTCGCGGCGTCCTGCTGTTCGGCGGCACTGCCGCTGAGCAGCACCGCACCGTGGAAGAGGCCGCGCGCGGCGGGCACCCCGAGCAGGGTGCCGACGCTCATGCCGCCCGCCGACTCGCCGACGATCGTCACGCGGGCCGGGTCGCCGCCGAAGGCCGCGATGTTGTCCCGCACCCACTGGAGGGCGGCGACCTGGTCCCGTACGCCCACGTTGGAGTCGGCGACCGTCGGGTCGACGCCCGCGAGGTGCAGGAAGCCCCAGGAGCTGAGCCGGTAGTTCAGGGTCACCACGACCGCGTCGCCGCGCTCCGCGAGGACCGAGCCGTCGTAGTCCGCGCCGGTGCCGAAGACGAAGCCGCCGCCGTGTATCCAGACCAGGACCGGGCGGGGCGCCGACGCCGGGGCGGCCGGGGCGAAGACGTTGAGGTAGAGGCAGTCCTCGCTGTCCCGGCCGTACGGGGGCGCCGTCGGGTCGAAGCGCGAGAGCTGCACGGCGGCCGGGCCGTACGCCGTGGCCTCGCGCACGCCCTCCCACGGCTCGACCGGCTGCGGCGCCCGCCACTTCAGGTCGCCGACCGGCGGCTGCGCGAACGGGACGCCCAGCCAGGCATGGCTGTCGTGGCGGACGGTGCCGCGCAGGGCTCCCGCCGTGGTCTCGACGACGAGCTGTCCGGCCTCGACCGCTTCACTTGTTGACACGTGTCACTGCCTTTCGTGGAAGGTGCACCGGCTTGAACGTACACCCGCCCCTGACGTACAAAAAGGGGCAGTCCGCACACTCCCGGACCGCCCCTTTTCGCCACGCGTCAGATGAAGCCGAGCGCAGCCGCCCCGCCCACTCCCCCGGCCAGCATGAACACCGGCATCAGCACCTTCAGCTCCACCCAGCTCCCGGCCCGGAACCGCATCGCCTTCGGCGGCCCCAGCGCGTACCAGCGCTTGCCCGCGATCGGGATCGGCCACAGGATCGGGCAGCCGGAGACGGTCAGCGCGTCCCCGATGTCGTGCACGAGCGCGCCGAGCACGATCGGCAGGCCCAGCCACAGGTATTCCTGGCCCGGTGCCTCGAACAGCCAGCCCGCGCCGTTGCCCGGCTTGTCCAGCACGCCCGCCAGGATCCACGCGCTCGTCGCACCCAGCAGCCACACCAGGACGTCGCTGGAGACCCGGGCGGCCCGCCACAGCAGGCCCTCCACCGCGAGCACGAGGTGGACGAAGAGGATCGCCAGGACCGCCCAGCGCCCGCCCCATATGGCCGCCGCCGAGCAGCCCGCCCCGACGCCCACGGCCCACACCCAGGTGTGGGTGAGGGTGCGGTGGCCGCCGGTGCGGCGCGGGTCCTTCTTCGTACGGGTCGCCTTGTAGACGGCGTACGAGATCTTGTCGACGATCTCGCAGAGCAGCCGGGAGACCGGCCCGAAGGCGCGCGAGATGGTCGCCGACTTGTGGTCGAGGTCGGGGGCGAGTGCCGCCCCCGCGCAGATCAGTGCGCCGACGACGAGCACCGGCCAGGGCATCGCGTGGCCGGCCGCGGCTGCCGCGGCTCCCACTCCGAGCCAGGCGGCCGCTCCCGACAGTGAGTGCGCCGGTCCCATCATGGTCGTACCCGCCCCATTTGCTGTGTGTTCCCCCATCTCTTCCCTGGCGCGGCCGAGTTGAGACGCGGCCGCCGATGGGCTGACCCGTCACCCTATCCGGGATGATCTTGCACATACCCTCCGGTTCCCCGATCCGTACCGGCACCGGGCAAGATGGGGGCGTGACCCTTATCGATCAGCTCCCGCCGAACGCCGACCCCGACACCCTCTTCGAGGCCTTCTCGACCTGGGCCCAGGGCGAGGGCATCGCCCTCTACCCGGCGCAGGAAGAGGCGCTGATGGAGGTGGTCACGGGTGCGAACGTGATCTTGTCGACACCCACCGGCTCCGGAAAGAGCCTGGTCGCGGCGGGTGCGCACTTCACGGCGCTGGCCCAGGACAAGGTCACCTTCTACACCGCGCCGATCAAGGCGCTGGTGTCGGAGAAGTTCTTCGACCTCTGCAAGCTGTTCGGCACCGAGAACGTCGGCATGCTCACCGGCGACGCCTCGGTGAACGCGGACGCCCCGGTGATCGCCTGCACGGCCGAGGTGCTGGCCTCGATCGCGCTGCGGGACGGCAAGTACGCCGACATCGGCCAGGTCGTCATGGACGAGTTCCACTTCTACGCGGAGGCGGACCGCGGCTGGGCCTGGCAGATCCCGATCCTGGAGCTGCCGCAGGCGCAGTTCATCCTGATGTCGGCCACGCTCGGCGACGTCTCGATGTTCGAGAAGGACCTCACGCGCCGGACGGGCCGTCCGACGGCCGTCGTACGGTCCGCGACGCGGCCCGTCCCGCTGTCGTACGAGTACCGGATGACGCCGATCACCGAGACGCTCACCGAGCTGCTGGACACCAGGCAGTCGCCCGTTTACATCGTGCACTTCACGCAGGCGGCGGCCGTCGAGCGGGCGCAGTCGCTGATGAGCATCAACATGTGCTCCAAGGAGGAGAAGGAGAAGATCGCCGACCTGATCGGCAACTTCCGCTTCACCACCAAGTTCGGCCAGAACCTCTCCCGGTACGTCCGCCACGGCATCGGCGTGCACCACGCGGGCATGCTGCCGAAGTACCGGCGCCTGGTGGAGAAGCTGGCGCAGGCCGGTCTGCTCAAGGTCATCTGCGGTACGGACACGCTCGGCGTCGGCGTCAACGTACCGATCCGGACCGTGCTCTTCACGGCGCTGACGAAGTACGACGGGACCCGGGTGCGGACCCTGCGCGCCCGGGAGTTCCACCAGATCGCGGGCCGCGCCGGGCGGGCGGGCTTCGACACCGCCGGTTTTGTCGTCGCGCAGGCTCCCGAGCACGTCGTGGAGAACGAGAAGGCGCTCGCGAAGGCGGGCGACGACCCGAAGAAGCGCCGCAAGGTGGTCCGCAAGAAGGCCCCGGAGGGCTTCGTCGCCTGGTCGGAGTCGACCTTCGACAAGCTGATCGGCTCCGACCCCGAGCCGCTGACCAGCCGTTTCCGCGTCACGCACACGATGCTGCTGTCGGTCATCGCGCGCCCCGGCAACGCCTTCGAGGCCATGCGCCACCTGCTGGAGGACAACCACGAGCCCCGCAAGGCGCAGCTGCGGCACATCCGCCGGGCGATCGCCATCTACCGCTCGCTGCTGGACGGCGGGGTGGTGGAGCAGCTCGACACGCCCGACGCCGAGGGCCGGATCGTCCGGCTGACCGTCGACCTCCAGCAGGACTTCGCGCTCAACCAGCCCCTCTCCACCTTCGCCCTGGCCGCCTTCGACCTCCTGGACCCCGAGTCCCCGTCGTACGCCCTCGACATGGTGTCCGTGGTCGAGTCGACGCTCGACGACCCCCGGCAGATCCTGGGCGCGCAGCAGAACAAGGCGCGCGGCGAGGCCATCGGGCAGATGAAGGCCGACGGCATGGAGTACGAGGAGCGGATGGAGCGGCTCCAGGAGGTGACCTACCCCAAGCCCCTGGAAGAGCTGCTGTGGCACGCGTACAACGTGTACCGCAAGAGCCACCCGTGGGTCGGCGACCACCCGGTGTCGCCGAAGTCGGTCATCCGTGACATGTACGAACGGGCCATGACCTTCGCCGAGTTCACCTCGCACTACGAGCTGGCGCGCACCGAGGGCATCGTGCTGCGCTACCTGGCGAGCGCGTACAAGGCCCTGGAGCACACCATCCCCGACGACCTGAAGTCGGAGGACCTCCAGGACCTCATCGCGTGGCTCGGCGAGCTGGTGCGCCAGGTCGACTCCTCGCTGCTTGACGAGTGGGAGCAGCTGGCGAACCCGGAGGTCGAGACGGCGGAGCAGGCGCAGGAGAAGGCCGACCAGGTCAAGCCGGTCACCGCGAACGCACGCGCCTTCCGGGTCCTGGTCCGCAACGCCCTGTTCCGCCGCGTCGAGCTGGCGGCGCTGGACAACGTGCACGCGCTCGGCGAGCTGGACGCGGAGTCCGGCTGGGACGAGGACGCGTGGGGCGAGGCCATGGACGCGTACTGGGACGAGCACGACGACCTGGGCACGGGCCCGGACGCGCGCGGCCCCAAGCTCCTCATCATCGAGGAGGACACGGCGCACGGGCTGTGGAAGGTCCGGCAGATCTTCGCCGACCCGGCGGGCGACCACGACTGGGGCATCAGCGCCGAGGTCGACCTCGCGGCGTCGGACGAGGAGGCGCGCGCGGTCGTGCGCGTCACGTCCGTCGGCCAGCTCTGACCCTCCCCACCACGCCCTCCCCACCACGAAGGAACCCACCATGACGAACCCGGCCGAGAGACTCGTCGATCTGCTCGACCTGGAGCGGATCGAGGTCGACATCTTCCGCGGCCGCAGCCCGCAGGAACACCTCCAGCGGGTGTTCGGCGGGCAGGTCGCGGGCCAGGCGCTGGTCGCGGCGGGCCGCACCACGGACGGCGACCGTCCGGTGCACTCCCTGCACGCGTACTTCCTGCGTCCCGGCCGCCCCGGTGTGCCGATCGTCTACCAGGTGGAGCGGGTGCGCGACGGCCGCTCCTTCACCACCCGCCGGGTGACGGCCGTCCAGCAGGGCCGCACGATCTTCAACCTCACGGCCTCCTTCCACAAGCCGGAGGAGGGCGGCATCGAACACCAGCTGCCGCCGCGCCGCGAGGTGCCCCCGCCGGAGTCCCTGCCCTCCGTCTCCGAGGAGATCCGCGACCACCTGGGCACCCTCCCGGACGCCCTGGAGCGCATCGCCCGCCGCCAGCCCTTCGACATCCGTTACGTCGACGGCCTGCGCTGGACGCGCGAGGAGATCGAGGGCGCGGAGCCCCGCAGCGCGGTGTGGATGCGCGCGGTCGGCCCGCTGGGCGACGACCAGCTCGTCCACACCTGCGCCCTGGCCTACGCGAGCGACACGACCCTCCTGGACGCGGTCCGCCTGCCCGTCGAACCCCTGTGGGGCTCCCGCAACTTCGACATCGCGTCGCTGGACCACGCGATGTGGTTCCACCGCCCGTTCCGGGCGGACGAGTGGTTCCTGTACGACCAGGAGTCCCCCATCGCGACGGGCGGCCGGGGCCTGGCACGGGGCCGGATCTACGACCGGGAGGGGCAGTTGCTGGTGTCGGTCGTGCAGGAAGGGCTGTTCCGGAAGCTGGGCGACTGATCCCGCTGGGCGGTGGAGCCCGGTCGGGACGCCTGATCGCCCAGGCGGGCTATCTTCCGACGATCCCACCGGTATGTCCTTGGCGGGGCCGGGACCGTCCCTGAATCTGGCGCCATGAAAGCCATGAACAGAGGACTTCTGGGGCTGTCGCTCGGCGTCGTGCTCACCGTGACGGGTTCCCCCGCCCTGGCCGACGTCCCCGACACCCCCCGGGCACGCGGTGCGGCCTTCACCGCTCCGAGCGCGCCCCGGGGCGGGGACGACGGCTGGTGCGAGCGGTGCGTCAAGGGCTACCTCGGCAAGCACAGGGACGAACTGCGGAAGTGGTTCAAGGGCGACCGGGGGCCTGCGGGGCCGGCCGGGGCTGTGGGGGCCAAGGGCCCGGCGGGTCCTCCCGGGCCGGTGGGGCCCGCCGGTCCGGCCGGTGTCGGTGCGGGCCCCGGTACGCCGGGCCCGGCGGGACCCAAGGGCGAGAAGGGCGACGCGGGGCCTGCGGGCCCGGCGGGGCTCAAGGGTGACAAGGGCGACGCGGGACCTGCGGGTGCCGTCGGCCCAGTGGGTGCTGTCGGCCCGGCAGGTCCGGCAGGCCCGGCAGGCGACAAGGGCGAGACCGGGGCGGCGGGCTCCGCAGGCCCGGCGGGCCCCGTGGGACCTGCTGGTGAGAAGGGCGAGACCGGAGCCTCCGGCCCTCAGGGCGAGGCAGGTCCGGCCGGGGAAACGGGGCCTGCCGGCCCGGCCGGGGAGAAGGGCGAAGCCGGTGCCGCCGGGCCCGCCGGGCCGACAGGCGAGAGGGGCGACGCGGGACCCGCCGGTCCGGAGGGGCCTGCCGGGGCCAAGGGCGACACCGGCCCCGCCGGACCTGAAGGACCCGCGGGACCTGCCGGAGCCAAGGGCGACGCGGGGCCCGCCGGTGCAGCCGGACCCGAGGGACCCGCCGGAGCCAAGGGTGACGCGGGGCCCACGGGTGCAGCCGGACCCATCGGCCCCGCCGGACCGGAAGGACCGGTCGGCCCCGCAGGACCGGAAGGACCCGCCGGAGCAGCTGGCGCCGTCGGCCCCAAGGGCGACACCGGTGCTCCGGGCGACAAGGGCGACGCCGGTCCCGCAGGTCCGGCCGGTGCTGCCGGGCCGCAGGGCGACAAGGGCGATGCCGGTGTGGCAGGCGCTCCGGGCGCGAAGGGCGACAAGGGAGACACCGGTGCCGCCGGAGCGCCCGGCGCGAAGGGCGACCCGGGTGCAGCAGGCACCCCGGGCGCGAAAGGCGACAAGGGGGATAAGGGAGACAAGGGTGACCGTGGCGACGCCGGTCCGATGTCGCCCGGGGAGGTCAAGTACCTCTCCGGAGCCGACGTCCCCGTCCGGGTCAACGGATTCCAGTCCGCCAACGGCCCCAGCTGCCCCGCGAACTGGCGCATGGTCGGCGGCGGCATCTGGACCAAGTCCGGTGCCCCGCAGAACCTGACCACCACCAACTCCCGGCCCGACGTCGCCAACAACCGCTGGGTCGGCGGCATCACCGCCAACGCCTCGGCCACCACCAGCGACGTGTTCCAGCTGTTCACGATCTGCGTGCCCGCCACGTCCTACAGCGAGAGCTGAGCCGACCGCGGTCGCATGCGCGCACCAAGCCCGCCGGGGGCCGGGTAGATTGACCCGCCGGAAGCGGCAGGGGCGGCACTGACGACTCGTGCCGGAAGCCCCGCTCGGAAAGTCGGACGATTGATACCTCGGCACCACCTCACGCGGGCGGCAGGGGCACGACTCCTCGCCCTGGGAGCGGCGGCGATCACCATCGCCGCCGCTCTCGGCGTACGGGCCGTCTTCTCCGGGGCCTTCGCGAAGTACGCCGGGGACGCGCTGTACACCGTCCTGGTGTACGCGCTCGTGGTCGCCGTCGCGCCCCGGGTGCGGCCGGTGGTCGCGGCGGGGGTGGCGCTCGGGGTGAGTTGGGCGGTGGAGTTCGGGCAGCTCACGTCCGTACCGGCCCGGTTGAGCGCACACAGTGGGCTGCTGCGGCTGGTGTTCGGGTCGACGTTCAACGCGCCGGATCTGTTCTGGTACGCCGTCGGGGCGGCCGGCGCGTTCGCGGTGCACCGGTGGTGGCGGAGGTGCGATAGGGCGCGGCTATCGGGTGCATACCCTAATCGGCCGTTGTGGGGGCCCCGGTCCTGAGCGAGCCTGGCCAGGACCGGCGCCCGGGGCGTGGCGCCGGTGCCGGCTTGGTCCAGTGAAGGGAAGGGCATGGCACCCGTTGTGGAGCGCAACCGGAACGCGACCGCACCGCACCTGCGGCTGAATTTCATCGACGGACAGTGGGTGGCGGCGGAGTCCGGGCAGACCCGGGAGAACGTCAATCCGGCCGACTTCTCGGACGTGATCGGTGAGTTCACCGAGTCCGGCGGGGTCGATGTGGATCACGCGGTCGACGCGGCGTCGGCGGCGCTGGCGTCGTGGCGCGGGCTCGGGCCGATCAAGCGGGCCGCCTATCTCACCGAGGCGAGCCGGATTCTCGGTGAGCGCATAGAGGAGATCGCCGCCGTCATCACGCGGGAGCAGGGGAAGCTGCTCAGCGAGGCGCGCGGCGAGGTCGAGCGGGCGCGCGCCATCCTGGACTTCACGGCGGGGCAGGCGCGGACGCTCGGGGGCGTGACGGTCCCGGCGGAGGAGGACCGCACCTTCTCGTTCACCTTCCGCAAGGCGATCGGCGTGGTCGCGCTGATCGCGCCGTGGAACTTCCCCTTCGCCATTCCGATGTGGAAGGTCGCCCCCGCGCTGCTGTCGGGGTGCACGGCGATCCTGAAGCCCTCGCCGCTGACGCCGCTGACGTCGGCGCTGCTGGTGGAGGTGTTCGAGCAGGCCGAGGTGCCGAGCGGGGTGCTCAATCTGATCCAGGGCGACGTGGCCGCCGGTGAGGCGCTGGTCGCCAACCGTGCCGTGGCGGGCATCAGCTTCACCGGCTCGCTGCCGGTGGGGACGGCCATCCACGCGGGCGGGGCCGACCGACTGCTGCGTACGCAACTGGAGTTGGGCGGCAAGAACGCCGTCATCGTCTGTGACGACGCGGACGTCGACAAGGCCGTGGACGCGGTGGTGAAGGGTGCGTTCGGGCAGGCGGGGCAGCGGTGCAGCGCCACCAGCCGGGCCGTGGTCGACGTCAGCGTACGCGACGAGTTCCTGGAGAAGCTGCTCGCCCGGCTCGGCGAGCTGAGGGTGGGGCCCGGCGACGACCCGGAGTCGAAGATCTGCCCCGTGGTCAACACGGCCCGGCTCGATGCCGCGCTGGACGCGATAGCGGGCGCGCAGCGCGAGGGCGGCAAGGTGCTGTGCGGCGGCGAGCGGGAGGTGCGCGACGACCTGCCGGAGGGCTGCTACGTCCAGCCGACGGTCGTACACACCGCGTGGGACAGCGAGTTGGCGCAGGAGGAGGTCTTCGGGCCGGTCCTCGCGGTCATCGACGCGGACGGCTTCGACCACGCCATGGAGATCTCCAACTCGGTGAAGTACGGCATGTCCGGGACCATCTTCACCGCCTCGCAGTCCCGTGCCTTCGAGGCCATCGAGCGCTTCGAGGCGGGCATGCTGCACGTCAACCGGCCGGGCGTCGGCGCGTACGCGCACCTGCCGCACGTCGGCTCGAAGGCCTCGCAGTACGGGCCGCCGGAGTGCTCGCCGGAGGTCTTCGACTTCTACACGGAGTGGCACTCGGCCTGCATCACGTACTGACACGTACGGAGTCGTCCGGTGTACGCGTCCGGTGTACGAGGAAGGCCCGGCGCCCCCGCTGAGGGGGTGCCGGGCCTTTCCCGTACGTCCCTGCTCTCACCCCTCCGCGAGCCTGCGCAGCAGCGGGGCCAGTGCCACCACGGCGCGGGCGTCGTCCGCGTCCAGGGAGCCGAGGCGTTCGGCCAGTTCCTCGGCCTCGTCGCGGGCCACCTCGGTCAGGGTCGCGGCGCCCTGCCCGGTGAGCCGTACCGAGGAGGCCCGGCCGTCGGTGGGGTCGGGTTCGCGGGACACCAGGCCCCGGTTCTCCAGGGCCGCGACCGCCGCGGTGGCGGTGGGCTGGGAGCAGGGCACCTTGGCGGCGAGTTCACCGATGCGGGCCGGGCTCTTCTCGTACAGCAGGGACAGCACGATGAGCTGGGTGGGCTGGAGGCGGCCGGCGGGTGCGGCCCGGCGCAGGCTGCGCAGCAGGCGGTGGAGGGAGACCACCAGGTCCCTTACGTCCTCGTCCGGCACGCCCACGTCAACCCGCCTCCACCCCACGATCAGGTCAAGAGAGTGTCAGCGTGGGGTTGTACATGTCCAGCCAGAGGGCGAGGTCCAGGGTGAGTTCGAGGCCGCGCCGGGCGGCCATGGTGGACTGCGGGGCCTGTGCCTCGGCCGCACGGCGCAGGCGGTCGCGGTCGACGATGTCGAAGACCCGGTGGCCGGGGTCGGCGAGGAGTTCCTTGGCGTGGTCCTGGAGGGCGAGCGCGTACTTGGGGTCCTGGGTGGACGGGTAGGGGCTCTTGACCCTGTCGTACACGGACTTCGGCAGGACGTCGGCGGTGGCCTCGCGCAGCAGGGTCTTCTCACGTCCGTCGTAGGACTTGAGGGCCCACGGCGCGTTGTAGACGTACTCGACGAGACGGTGGTCGCAGAACGGGACGCGGACCTCCAGGCCGGTGGCCATGCTGGCGCGGTCCTTGCGGTCGAGCAGGACGCGGACGAAGCGGGTGAGGTGGAGGTGGCTCATGCGCCGCATCCGGAACTCGAAGTCGCTGTCGGAGTCGAGGCGTTGGATGCCGGAGACGGCGGTGGTGTAGCTGTCCTGGACGTACGCGCCGAGGTCGAGGGAGTCGACGAAGGCGGGGCGCAGGACGGAGTCGTCGTCGGTGCCGAAGTGGCGGCCGGTCTGGCCGAGCCAGGGGAAGGTGGTGCCCTTGCGGGCGTCCTCGTCGAAGAACTGGAGGTAGCCGCCGAAGACCTCGTCCGCCGATTCGCCGGAGAGGGCGACGGTGGAGTGCTCGCGTATCGCCTTGAAGAGGAGGTAGAGCGAGGCGTCCATGTCGCCGAAGCCCATGGGCAGGTCGCGGGCGCGGATCACCTTGGCGCGGACCTCGGGGTCGGCGAGGGCGTGCGAGTCCAGGACGATGTCCTGGTGGTCGGTGCCGGACGCGCGGGCGACGTCGTGCACGAAGGGGGTGTCGGGGGTGCCGCGGAGTTCGTCGGCGACGAAGTTCTCGGTCTGGCCGACGAAGTCGACGGCGAAGCTGCGCACCCGCTCCCCCGACGGGGCGAGCTGCCGGGCGGCGAGCGCGGTCATCGCGGAGGAGTCGAGGCCGCCGGAGAGCAGGGTGCACAGGGGGACGTCGGCGACGAGCTGGCGGCGGACGATGTCGTCCATGAGGGTGCGGACGTGGGCGACGGTGGTGTCGCGGTCGTCGGTGTGCTCGGTGGAGGTCAGCTCCCAGTAGACCTGGCGGCGCAGGCCGGTGCGGGAGACGGTGACGACGGTGCCGGGTTCGACCTCGTGCATGCCCTCCCAGACGGCGTGGCCCGGCGTCTTGACGAAGGCGAGCACTTCGCGGAAGCCGTCGAGTCCGACCTCGCGGCGGGCGAGCGGGTTGGCGAGGATCGCCTTGGGCTCGGAGCCGAAGAGGACGCCGTCGGGGGTCTCGTAGTAGTAGAAGGGCTTGATGCCCATCCGGTCGCGGATCATGACGAGCTTCTGTTCGCGCTCGTCCCAGATGGCGAAGGCGTACATGCCGTTGAGGCGGGGCGCGACGTCCTCACCCCATTCGAGGTAGCCGTGCAGGACGACCTCGGTGTCGGAGTGGGTGGTGAACCGGTGGCCGCGTGCGGTGAGTTCGGCACGGAGCTCGGTGAAGTTGTACGTCTCGCCGGAGTAGACGATGGCGACCGTGCCGCGCGGGGTGTCGACCGTCATGGGCTGGCGGCCGCCCGGCAGGTCGATGATGGCGAGCCTGCGGTGGCCGAGGGCGGCGGGGCCGGACGTCCAGGTTCCCCGGTCGTCGGGGCCGCGGCAGTCCATGGTCTCGGTCATGGCGTCGACGGTCTGCTGGTGGGCGCGCAGGTCTCGGTCGTACGAGATCCATCCGCTGATTCCGCACATGTGGGGGGCTCCTTCAACCAGTTGTATCGGGCACCTATATTTCGAGGATGTGTCAGGGAGCGGCGGCCCGTCAACTCATCGGAGGCCCAAGGAACGGCATGCGCAGGCAAATCGGCCGACTTTCGACCCGGGCCGAAAGACCGAGAACGTATACGGCCCCCGGGTGATCATGGGCTCCGGGCCCGTGGTGGATACTTCCGCGCATGACTGAGATCTGGCCGAAACACCTCGACGTGGGCGCCGTGCGCTTCGCCCGGCCCACCGCCCGGTACGACGACGTCCTCGCCTTCTACCGCGACGACCTCCAGCTCCCCGTACTGGCCGACTGGCGGGGCCACGCCGGTTACGACGGCGTGGTGTTCGGGCTGCCGGGTGCGCCCGTGCACATGGAGATCACCCAGCACGGCAGCCCGCCCCGGATACCGGAGCCGCACCCGGAGAACCAGCTCGTGCTGTACCTGCGCGGCCCCGAGGCCGTCCGGGCGGCCGAGGAGCGGCTGCGCGAACGCGGGCACGAGCCGGTGGAGGCGGCCAACGCGTACTGGCCCGAGCGGGGTTCGGTGCTCTTCGCCGACCCGGACGGGTGGCTCGTCGTCCTGGCGCCGTGGGTGTTCGGCGAGGACCCGGTGCCGGTCCCCCGCCAGGCCTCCTAGGCGCAACGCGCAGGGCCCCGGCGGGAGTTCACCGCCGGGGCCCTGCACAGGACGTGCGCGTCGTACGACCGTTCACCGCATCAGCTGGGGATCAGCTCCTGGGCCAGGCCGAAGGAGAGGGTCATGCCCGCGCCGCCGACGCCGTTGACCACGGTGACGCCCGGCTCCGGGTTGACGATCAGCTCGGTGCGGCCGTCGCGCAGGGAGGGGTAGAAACCGACCCAGCGCTCGGTGATCTCGGCGTTCGGGAACGTCGCGAAGGTGCCGAGGTAGTCGAGGATCGCCTTGTTGATCTCCTCGCTCTCGAACGGGTCGAGGGTCTTGGCGTACGCGTGGCTGTCGCCGATGGTGAGGCGGCCGTCGGCGGTCTGCGAGAGCAGGACGTGGATGCCGTTCTCGCGGTGGAAGGGGTACTGCTCGCCCATCCGCTTCGCCAGTTCGGTGCGCGAGACGCAGTCGTCGAAGGCCGCGTAGTGCAGGAGGGTCAGGCCGCCGCAGAGCATCGGGCCGAGCTCCCAGCCGGCGGGCTGGGCGCCGGTGCGCATCATCTGGAGCTTGCAGCGGACGATCCCGGCCTCGGCGAAGACCTCCGGGTAGAGGGTCTCGAAGTCGTTGCCGCTGCACACGAAGAGGTTGTCGACCTGCCAGTCGCCGGCCGTGGTGGACACGGTCGGCATGTCGACACCGCGCACCGTGGTGCCGAAGCGGATGTCGACTCCGTACTCCTGGACCAGGTACTCGGCGACGGCGGGTATCGCGCGGCGCGGGTCCACGTTCAGCTCGGTGGGGCTCCACATCGCGGCGAGCAGGCCGTCCTCGACGGCGGTGGAGCTGCGCTCCAGGGCGTCCTTCGCGGAGATCATCGTCGTGCCCTGCTCGCGGGCGGCCTCGGTGGTGTCGACGAACTCTTCGAGTACGGCGACCTCGTCGGCGTGGTGGGCGAGGTGCAGGGAGCCCACGGGTGCGGCCCACAGGCCGGTCTTGGCGGAGATCTCCTGCCAGACGGCGCGGCTGCGCAGACCCCGGTCGTACATGGCGCCGCGCTGCTGGCCGACCGACCAGATCATGCCGAAGTTACGGATGGAGGCGCCGACGGCGTAGTCGTCGCGCTCGAAGAGGACGACCTTGTCACCGCGCTTGGCCGCGGCGAGCGCGTGGGCGAGGCCGACGATGCCACCGCCGACGATGGCGGTGTCCGCACGGTTGACGGCGGCGCTGCTGACAGACATGGGGTCCCCTATCTACAAGACGTACGTCGGGTACAAGATCACTTCTCGGTGTACGGGAGGCGACGCCCGCGAGGACGCCGCCTTGCCCCTGGGTTACGCGGCCCGGGGAACCCGGTTCCAGTGCGGGATCATCAGCGCACCGGCCAGCAGGGCGGCCACGGCGAAGATGGTGAACAGGACGCCTCCGGAGAGGAATCCGGGGAGCAGGCCGCCCAGGATGGCGCCGACCGAACCGCAGCCGTTGACCAGACCGGCGGCGGTGCCCGCGCCCTTGGCGCTGCCGAAGTCGACGGCGGCGACGCAGGAGATCATCGCGTCGGCGGCGTACACCGAGATCCCGATGACGGCCAGGACCGCGATCATGATGCCGACGCTGCCGGTCGCGGTGAGCGGCATGAACAGGGCGAGCGCGGCGGTCAGGATGCCGAGGGCCAGCACGCAGGCGGGGGCGCGGCGGGACGAGAAGACGTTGTCCGAGACCCAGCCGATGATGATCGGCGCGACGACTCCGGCGACGCCGAAGGCGACGGGGATGAGCGTGGCGCCCGCCTTGTCGATCTCCGGGATGCGCTCGGCGACGATGACCGGACCCCAGAGCAGGATGGCGTACCGGGCGGGCTTCAGCAGGAAGTAGCAGAGGCCGAGTGTGAGGACCATGCGGTCGCGCAGGGTCTCCTTGTAGAGGGCGAGTCCGGTGAGCCGCTCCTCCTCCTCGCCGTCGGCGCTCGGGGCGGCGTTCGGGTCGTGGTCCGGGTCCTCCAGGCCCACGTCCCTCGGCGTGTTGCGCTGGAAGACGAGGAAGAGTCCGAGGACGACGGCGAGCGTGGCCGCTCCGGCGAAGAAGGCCGCCTGCCAGCCGTCGAACACCGAGTACGCCATCCAGCCGAGGAACGGCGGGGCGGCCAGGCCGCCGAAGGCGTAGTTGGTGCTCCACAGCCCCAGGATGCGGCCGCGCTCCTTGACGGTGAAGAAGTTGCCCATGTTCTTGCAGAGCGGCGCCCAGCCCGCGGACTGCGAGAGGCCCTGGATCACCATCGCCCCGCCGAAGACGAGGACGGCACTGCTGAGGCCCATGAGACAGGAGGCGACGATCGCCCCGATCATGCCGCCGACGACGACGACACGCGGACCGAAGCGGTCGGCCCACATGCCCCACAGGAACTGGCCCGCGGCGTAGGCGGCGAGGTAGATGGAGTCGATGACTCCCAATACCCCTTTGGTGAGTACGGTGTTGACGGCCGGGTCGTCGAGAATGCCGAGCTTCGCGACGGAGAAGGCCTGCCGTACGAAGTAGAAGCCGGCGTACGCGACCCAGGTGATCGCGAAGATCTGCCAGCGCCAGCGGGAGGCGCGGGCGGACCGCAGAACAGGATTGACCTGATCCAGCGCTTCGCGGGTCGTGATGGTCTGTGCGTCTTTGGTTCCTTGCTGTGGTGCGAGGTCGGCCATGGCGGCGGCGTCCTGTCCTCGACGTGCACGGGTAGGGGAATGAGCGGCCGTACGGGAGTTCCGCGGGGAAATCGCGTCGCCGTACGGAGGAGCGGTGCGGTGGGTGATACAGCCGTGCCCGCACCTCGTACGGAGCGGTGTGCGGGCACGGCACGGCCCCGGCGCGCGCCCAGGCATGCGCGCCGGGGCCGGGTCAGTGGAGTGGAGCTGTTGCTCGGTGTCAGGCGGTCAGCGACCGGCCCGCCGCGAGCGTGGTGCCCACCCAGTAGGCGTCGAAGTTGCGCAGCCGGTGTCCGGCGGGCAGCTCCACGGGGGCGTTCACCAGGAACGGGACCTTCTGCTCGGTCAGGCCGCCGTGCGAGCGCAGCGGCTCCTTGAAGCCCGAGATGTCGTGGCGGGCGGGCGTCGTGCCCAGGGCCGTGTTGCGGGTGGCGATGACGACGATGTCGCCGATGCGGTCGCCCGGCAGCTCGAAGCGCTCGCAGGCCTCCTCGCGGGTCAGGACGGTGTCGACGCCGTCGATCGCGGCGACCTCGCCGACCAGGGCGGCGACGTCCGTGCCCGCGGGCAGGTGGACGGTGGCGTAGGAGCCGAGCGCGCCGTGGTGGACGGTGTACGGGTCGGTGATCGGCAGGATGACGCGGGAGGTGCCCTCGCCGAGACGGCCGTCGAAGAAGTCCTGGAGGAAGACGACCTGGGCGACGCCGTCGGCGTCGCTCTTGGCGTTCATGCCGTGGTCGGCGGTGACGACGAGGATCGCGCCGAGGGCGTCGATCTTCTCGAAGTAGCCGTCGAGCATGCCGTAGAAGTCGTTGGCGACCGGCGAGCCCGGGGCGTGCTTGTGCTGGATGTAGTCGGTGAGCGACAGGTACATCAGCTGCGGGTTGTCCTTCTCCAGGACGTCGACGCCCGCGGCCATCACCAGCTCGCTGAGCTCGGCGCTGTAGACCGACGGCAGTTCCATGCCGACGCGCTCGAGGACCTTGGTGATGCCGTTGTCCTCGTCGGTGACCTGGTCGGCCTTCTCCGCGGAGAAGTTGATGCCGTCGACCAGGTCGCGGCCGAGCAGGCGGCGCAGCTTGTCCTTGGCGGTGATGCAGACGACCTTGGCGCCGGCCTTGGAGAACTCCGCGAAGATGGTCGGCACCCGGAGCAGCTCCGGGGCGTTCATCATGACCTCGGCGTTGGTCTCGGTGTCGTAGAAGTAGTTGCCGCAGATGCCGTGCACGGCCGGCGGCTGCCCGGTGGCGATGGAGATGTTGTTGGGGTTGGTGAACGACGGCATCGTGCAGTCGCCGCGCAGGTCGGCGCCCCGCTCCAGCATCTTCTCCAGGAACGGCATCCGCCCGTCCGCGATGGCCCGCTCGTGGTACGCGTCCTCGCTGCCGTCGATGCAGACCACGACGACGGGCCGCTGGGGCCACGGGTAGTCGCGGCCGTTGACCTGAAGCTGCTCCATGTACGGACACCCCTGAGGTTCGAAGTCGCGGGGCGGTAGCTGCCGCCCCGTGTGACATAGGTAGCACTGGCCGAGGGGCGGGAAGAACCTCTCGGTTTGCTATGGGGCCCATAGCCGCATTCAAGCCAACGCGACCCCTCCCCTTCGCGCCCGATCGCGGTTAGGCTCACCGCGCGCACAGTTGATCAAGGGGGGCACGTGGAACTGAACCTCCACCGGCTGTGGATCTTCATGCAGGTCGTCGAGCACCAGGGGTTCTCGGCGGCGGCACAGAAGCTGTACATGAGCCAGCCGTCGGTCTCCAACCAGGTGCGCCGCCTGGAACAGTCCCTGCGCGTGACGCTGATCGACCGCTCCGGCGCCCGGACCCGCCCCACGGCGGAGGGCGAGGTGCTCGCCGAGTACGGCAAGCGGGTCTTCCTCCTCGCCGAGGAGGCCGTCGCCGCCGTGCAGCAGGTCAGCGGGCTGGCCTCGGGGCGGCTGCTGGTCGGCGGGTCCACGACGGTCGGCACGTATCTGCTGCCGCCGCTGCTCGCCCGCTACCAGCAGGACCACCCGGGGATCGTCTGCGACGTCTTCGTCGGCAACAACGAAGCCGTGCTGGAACGCCTGCTGGGCGGCGGCATCGGCATCGCCGTCGTGGCCGGGACGCCCACCGCCAACCAGCTCGTCGTGGAGAGTGTCCTGGACGAGCGCCTGGTGGTCGTGGCCTCCTCCTCGCATCCCCTGGCCGGTGCGGGCGAGGTGGGACCGCAGGAGCTGCGCGACTGCCGCTTCCTGCTGCGCGAGCCGGGCTCGCAGACCCGCGAGCTCCAGGAACAGGTGCTGGGCGACTGGGAGTTGACGGATGTCCCGCACGGCGACGTGTGGGGCCCTGAGGCCGTCAAGCAATGCGTGGCGGCGGGGCTCGGCATCACGCTGATCTCGGAGCACGCGGTGGTGGACGACGTACGGTCCGGTGCGCTGACCGTGGTGCCGGTCAGCCCGGCTCCCCGCTCACGTCCGGTGAACCTGGTGCGGCGGCGCGACCGGCTGCTGTCCCCCGCGGAGCACGCCTTCATGAAGGTGCTCCGCGAGATCGGCAGCTGGCCGCGCGAACTCCCGGCCGACTAGCGGGCGTTACTTCCAGATGCGTACGTGGTCGACGTACATCGTGGAGGTGTGGTCGAGGGGGGCGGTCGTGACGTCACCGGCCGCCCACTCCAGGATCTCGTGCGACAGGATCGGGTACTCCTTCACCTGGCTGATCAGCTGGGGGTCGGTGACGGTCCGCACCACCGTCCCGTCGTAGGTGAACTCCATTTTTGTGGCAGTCCAGTTCAGGCCGATGGTGTGGTAGTGGTCGGCGTGCAGTCCGGGGGCCGGGACGACCTGGGCGGACTGGACGTGGTCGGCGCCGTAGCCGTCGTAGTGGATGGTCGCCGCGTACTTGTCGGTGTTGTACGCGCTCTCGATGAGGTCGATCTCCGCGCCGTCCTCGGCGCTGCCCTTGATGTTTCCCCAGGAGTGCGTCTGGAGCCACACCGCGCCCAAGTGCCCGTTGGCGGGCGGGACATGGAGGCGGGCCTCGAAGGTGCCGTGGGTGTAGTCGAAGATGCCGTCGGTGTCGACCCTGCCCCCGGCGTACTGCTTGTCGCCCAGCTTGCGCAGGTCGATGGCGAGGTTGCCACCGTTCTCCGGGACGACGCGCACGTTCTGCGGTTTGTACCACGTGCGCAGGCCGTCGGTGCGGTCGGCCTCGGTGCGTTCCTGGTCGCGGGCCTTCCACTTGGCGGTGTTCAGGGTGCTGCCGGTGAACTCGTCGCTGAAGACGAGGGTCCCGGCGGGGCCGGCGGTGGGCTGGGCGCCCGCGGGGGTGGCGGGGTCGACCAGCGAGGCGGTGGCGTCCGCGCGGGCCGGGCCGGTCAGCAGGGCGGCGGCGAGGAGGGCCGCCGTTCCTGCGGTGACTGCCGTACGGAGGGTGCTGATCATCGTGACTCCTTTGTCAGACGACACTGGACGGGCTTCCCGTCGACGGTGCGCACCGCGACGAGGGTGGTTCCGCCCTGGATGCGGGTGGTGCACTTCTCCCCCGCCGCCGCCCGCCAGCGACCGGCGAGGGTCACGTGCAGGGTGTGCGGGGCGCTGGGTTCGGCCAGCCACGGCCGGGAGAACGGGCTCCAGTGCCCGTGGTACGCGCCCTTCGCGTCGTACTGGGCGCGGTCGCGGCCCGCATAGAGCCGCAGGTCCGGGTCGCACACCGACAGCACGAGGGCGCCGGAGGTCTCGGTGCGGGTGAGCAGCATCGAGGGGGTGTCCACGGCGCGTACGACGGTGGAGTCGGTGAGGGCGCGGGTGGCGTCGAAGACGGCGTACCCGGTGATGCCGGTGGCCCGGTCCCGTACGACGTGGGCGGTGTCGTCGTGCCGGACGACGGTGTACGGGGCCCGGCCCGCGTCCGCCATGTCGGCGGCGAAGGCGGCCATGGACGCGGGGGTCGCGCCGACGACCGTCGCGTAGTGGTACGAGGCCCCGTGCGGGGCGGTGCCGTGCCGCAGCCAGGCGGTGGCGAAGTCGCCTCGGGTCTCGGCGTCGGTGCCGTGGTGGCGGGAGGTCTGGGTGGTGCGGGTGAGGGACAGCCGCTGCCCGGCGGGCAGGTAGTACCCGAGGCCCGTGTCGTCCAGCAGCCAGGCGGGGCTTGCCCCTTGGTGCTCGTACGGGAAGGCGGTGACCGGGGTGGTGTCCCCGACGTGGGTGGGGGCCTGCGGGGTGGCGAGCCGGGACTGGAAGAGCGTGGTCTCGGTCTCGTGGGTGCGGTCGGTGTTCTCGATGCCCGAGCCGAGCGCGATCACCCGGTTGTCGAAGAGGAAGACGGACTTGCGGGCGCGGTGGCCGGCGTCGTACTTGGGGATCTCGCGCAGGCGCATCGCGAACATGCCGTTGCGGCCGTCGATGGTGTGCCCGCCCGCGAACGCCTCCTCGGTGAGCATGACCTCCTCGATGGCGCCGGTGAGGTCGCCCTTGAGGAGGTTCCACGGCTTGTGCAGGGTGGTGGTGCCGGGGCGGCGGTTCCAGTCGTAGCCGTCGTGGCTGTAGCCGCTGTCGAGGTTGGTGACGGGGGCCCCGGGGGTGGGGCCCCGGTGCAGGACCTGGATCTGGCCGTACGTGTTGTAGCGGCCGTACCCGTTCGACCCGTCGTAGATCTCGGTGGACCACAGGTAGCGGTTGTGGCCGCGCACGGTGACCTGCCAGTCGTCGCGGCGCTGCACGGCGAGTGCACCGTAGTTGTACGCCCAGGCTCCCTGCGGCGCCTTCTCGGCGGTGATGTTCGCGGCGGCGAGCTGTGCCGCGATCCTCTTCTGCGCGGTGTTGGGGTTCGCGGGGAGCAACCGCAGGAAGGCGGCGCCGAGTTCGGGGTCGAGGGGCTGGGTGCCGTCGGGGGTTCCGGCGATGGCGAGCCACTGGAAGGGGGTGATCTGGAGCCCGGTGGTGCCGATCGGGTTGCGGCCGGAGAGGGAGATCGGCCAGTGCGAGGTGTTCGCGACGATCCGCATCGTCAACACTGCCTGCTTCAGGGCCTGGTGACCCTTCGTCGGGATCCGGAAGAGGCCGCCGCTCATGACGTACACGAGGGGGGCGAAGCCGGTGAAGCCGTCGCGGGCGTAGTCGGGGAAGAAGCCGACGTGGTGGAAGGTGGTGCCGTCGGTCTTCAGGCCGTCCTGGATGCCGTCGGTGGGCAGCAGGTACTGGCCGAGCCAGTCGCGCAGGATCTTCAGGTACGCGACCTGCTGGGCCTCGGTGTCCTGGAGGAGGGCGACGGCGAGCTTGCCGCGCACGGTGGTGTTGAGGATGTCGGCGGTGGAGCCGTGCGCGTTGCGGTGCTCCAGGCCCCGGAAGAGTCGGCCGAAGCCGCACAGCCAGGTGAGGTCGGCGCGCACCGCCGCCAGCAGACCCGCCTCGCGCAGGACGTCGCGCATGAGGAACACGGAGTCGTAGTAGCCGCGCACGTCGTAGCCGAGGTGGTGGATGGTGCCGAGGCAGCTGCCGTACGTCCAGCCCTGCTCGCGGAGCCGCTCGACCAGCCTGACGTACAGCGTCCCGAGGGCGGGCCGGTGGCCCGCGCCCGCCGCGTCGTACGCCTGGGCGATCTTCTGCTGCAGGTCGGTGACGGCGCGCAGTGTGAACGCGCCGACGAACTTCTTCAGGTCGGCGGCGAGGGAGGGCGGGTAGATCTGCGCCTGGTAGGAGAAGACGGGGCGGCCGGTGAGGAGGGCGTCGGTCTGTGTGGTGAGGGTGGTGACGTAGGCGTCGTCGACCGTGACGGAGGCGGCGAGGTAGTCGTCGTGGTAGCGGGTGACCAGGGATTTCAGCGCTTGGAGTTCGTTGCTGGTGGGCCGGGGCGCGGCGATGCGGGTGCGGCGCAGGATGCGGTCGAAGAGGTACAGCGCCTGCCAGTGCTGCTGGTCCCAGTCGTCGCCCTCGACGCAGATGTCGGGGGCGTGGACGTCGCGGGTGGGGGCGTCGGGGCGCAGGGCGACGTTGAGGAGCAGTTGGTCGAGGTAGAGGGTTCCCGCGCGGCGCGGGGCGATGACGCGCAGGGTGTCCATGCCGGGGCGCGGGCGGCCCGCCATGTCGTACGCGTACCGGGCCCAGACGGTGCGCCAGCCGGTGAAGTTCAGGTCGAACTCCAGGTGGCAGTCGGTGCGTTCGCCGCGCCCGAACTCGAAGCGGACGACGTCGTCGACGGCCTTCTCGTTGTAGATCCACACGGAGAACGTGTCGACGGTGCCCTGCCACTGCTGGTCGGCGAGCGGACGCGGCTCGTACGGGTCCGGGGCCCAGCCGAGGTCGGCGTCGACGGTGACCTGTGAGCGTGCCCCGTGGTCCCAGCGCAGGGCGTGCGTCCCGCACACGGAGCGGGCGTCGCTGATGGCCAGGGTGCTGCCCCGTCCGGCGGTGAACTGCCGGGGCACGGCGGTCTCCAGCAGGAACGCGGGCGGCTGGAGCGCGAGCGCCCGCTCTTCGAGTTCGTGCAGCGGTACGTCTTCCTGCCGCGGTACGTCTCGCTTCAGCGGTACGTCGCCGGGGGCGGCCGCGGTCGCCTGCCGGGCGGCGGTGAAGGGCAGGACGACGGCACCGGTCGCGGCGGCACCGTACGCGAGGAGGCGACGGCGGGACACGGGCGGTACGGGGGCGGCGGGGTGGTTCACGGGGGACTCCCAGCGTGCGGGGCGGGCAGCCGCGGGGGCGGGCGGCCGAATTGCCTGCGGACGCTAGGGAGTGATGGGAATAGGATTCAAGGAGCATTACGAAGCCGGGGGAAACGTGACTGCCAGAGAACTGAAGTTCCGCAAGCTCACCGCCGACCTGCGGCGCGGCATCCAGGACGGCACCTGGCCGCCCGGCAGCAAGCTCCCCACCGAGCGGGCGCTGGCCGCCGAGACGGGTCTGTCGGTGACGACGGTGCGCCGCGCGTACGAGGACCTGGTCGCCCAGGGCATGGTCGAACGGCGGCAGGGCGCGGGCACGTTCGCGCTCGGCCGGGTCCCCGGCGTGCCGCACCACCGGCGGGTCGTGGGCGTCCTGGTCCCCGACACGACGCTCTACTATCCGCGGGTCCTCCAGGGCATCCAGGAAGTGCTCTCCGAGGCGGGGGCGCAATTCGTGCTGACCTGCTCGCACTACGACCGGCGGGCGGAGGACGACGCGATCGCGGAACTCCTGCTGTCCGGGGTGCACGGCCTGCTCCTGGTCCCGGGCCTGCACGACGAGGGCGATCCGGCGCGGCGGGCGGAGGAACTGCTCGGTCTGCCGGTGCCCGCGGTACTGGTGGAACGGCGGCTGACGGCGGCGGGTCCGGGCGATCCGACGGAGCACGTGTGCACGGACCACGAGGGCGGCGCGTACGACGCGGTCCGCCACCTGCGCTCGCTGGGCCACGAGCGTCTCGGCCTGGTGGTCCGTACGGACGCGGCGACGGCGGCCCCCATCCGGTCCGGATTCGCGCGTGCCGTCGCCGACTTCGGGCTGCGGGAGCCGGTGTACGACGCGGACGTGATGGACGCGTGGACGCCGGCCCGGGCGGACGAGGCGGTGGCGGCGCTGGTCGCGGGCGGGGCCAGCGGGGCGCTGTGCTTCGGGGACCGGGAGGCGGCGCTGATCCAGTCGGCGGCCCGGCGGGCGGGGCTGCGGGTGCCGGACGATCTGGCGCTGGTCAGCTACGACAACGAGTTCGCGGACGTGGCGGAGATTCCGCTGACCGCGGTGTCGCCGCCGAAGTTCCAGGTGGGGCGGCTGGCGGCGCAGATCCTGCTGCGGCGGCTGGCGGAGGGGGACGCGTCGCCGCTGCACCAGGTGCAGTTGCGGCCGAACCTGGTGGTGCGGGCGTCGTGCGGGGCGCGGCGGGAGTAGGCGCAGGCGTCACCTTCCTGGCCGGGTGCGGGCGTCACGGTCCCCTCCTGGCGTGGGCGTCACCTGCCTGTTCCGGTGAGGGCGGCGGCGATCCGCCGCGCGGTGGGGCGGTGGGTCACCCGGTGGGCGAGGGCGGCGAGTTCGTCGTGGGCGGCCCTGTCGCCCGCGAGCACGAGGGCGGTGACGGCGGCGTCGGCCACGGCCGGGGCCGCGGTCCTGCCGTCCCGCAGCGGGCGCAGGGCCGTGGTGGCGAGCGCGGCCAGGGTGTGCGCCGTGCCGGGGTCGGGCGGCAGCAGCCCGAGCGACCAGGCCACACCGCGCAGCGCCCGGCAGTTGTACGGGTCGGGCGGGTGCCCGGTGTCGGGGTGCGCGCTCCGGTGGGGGTGCAGCACCACCGTGCGGGGCAGGCCGAACGCGGCGCACCAGCCGTGCAGACGCTGCCGGGACGCCTCCGGCCCGGCGCGGGCGAGCACGGCGCGCGCCACGCGGGCCCAGCGGGCGGAGGGCGTGCGGGCGGTGGGCGGCGCGGGGTGGGCCAGGAGGGCCTCCAGCGGTCCGCCGGACGCCTCGCGCAGGGCCAGGTCCGCCCAGGCCTCCCCGGGGTTGAGGACGGGCCCCGGCAGGGCGGCGGCCGTCTCGCGGAGGGCGGGCGGTGCGCCGGGGGCGAGGGCGGTGCGGCGGAACACCGCGACGACGGCGGGGCCGGGCGGTCGGCCCGCGGCCAGTTCCGCGAGGGCCAGTTCGCCGTCCCGGGTGCCGGGCCCGATCTCGTACAGGAGGCTCAGTGCGTCCAGTCGCTCGCGCCGCTCGGCGGCGAGCAGGCTGCCGTCCAGGCCCCCAACGACGCTGCTGGCCAGGGTGAGGAGCTCGCCGCGCACCTGGGTGGGGGTGCGGCCGAACTCCTCGAAGACGTACGGGCCGTGCAGCGGGACCTGCGGCAGCCAGTGCGCCCAGATCCGGCCGAGGGCCAGCCGGTCGGCGTCGGGCAGGGACCGCAGCAGGGCCATGACGGGCGGGCCGGGGCCTGTCGCCGCCCCGTTGCGGCAGGCGGCACGCAGGACCGCGTGCGCGAGGGCGGGCAGGCGGCCCTGTGCGGCGAGCCGCCGGCACTCGGCGGTCTGCTGCTCCGCGAGGCCCGGAAGGCGCAGGTCCGTACTCATGGATCGAGCGTAGGACGCACCACTGACAACGCCCCCGAGCCCCCGCCCCCTTCCGGCAGCCGGACGTCAGGCGATCCGGTGCAGGTCCACCGCCCGGACCTCGCCCCTGAGCTCCTCCCCCGCCACGAACCTCCGCGCCTCCTCCACCGCGAACGCGCCCAGCAGCCGCACCTCCGTGCCCATCGCCCCGGCGATGTGCGGGGTGACCAGCACGTTCGGGAGGGTGAGCAGCGGGTGGCCCGGCGGGAGCGGCTCCGGCTCCGTGACGTCCAGGACGGCGTCGACGCGCCCGCGTGCGCAGTGCGCGGTGAGCGCCTCGGTGTCGACGAGGCCGCCGCGTGCGGTGTTGACGAGCACGGCGCCGTCGCGCAGCAGTTCCAGGGCGCGGTCGTCGATCAGGTGGCGGGTCTCGGGGAGCATCGGGGCGTGCAGGGTGACGATGTCGGACTGCGCCAACAGGTCGTCCAGCGGCAGGAGTTCCGCGCCCAGCTCGGCCGCGTCCTCCTTCGCCAGGTACGGGTCGCTGACCACGAGCCGCACTCCCGCCCCGGCGAGCCGCTCCAGCACCAGCCGTCCGATGTGCGAGGCGCCGACCACGCCGACCGTGCGGGCGGTCAGCCCGGTGCGCGGGCTGACGGTGAGGTCCCGAGGGTGTCCGGCCCGGTAGTCGGCGGCGAGCGCGAAGGCCCGTTTGGCGGCCAGCCGGATCGCGGAGACGGTGTAGTCGGCGACCGGTCCCGCGTTGGCGGACGCGGCGGAGGAGACGACGATGCCGCGCTCCCACACCGCGGGAGCGAAGACCTGCTTGACCGAGCCCGCCGCGTGGAAGGCGGCCCGCAGCCGGGGCGCCCCGGCGAGCGCGGCGGCGTCCACCGGCGGACAGCCCCACCCGGTGATCAGGAGGTCGGCCTCGGCCATCGTGTCCGTGAGGTCGCAGAACGCGGACAGCTCGGCCCGCACGTCCTCGGGCAGGGCCAGCGCCGCGACGTCCGCGCGCATCGCAATCAGGGCCGTGGGACGGCCCGTTGAAGTGGTCACAGGGCCATAGTGGGAGATTCGACCAGAGCATTCAATGCTCAATCATCGCCACCGGACAGAATTACTCCCCCATTGCTGCCTGATTGCTCATTGTGGGATCGGGAACCCCTCGTCAGAATCGAGCCAGCACGCACGACGCGTTCGCACCCACACTCCTGCCGCACCCCTGGGGGACCGCACCATGACCGCCGCAGCCCACGTCACCGCCGAGATCGCCTCGCAGCCCGCCTGCTGGACGCGGGCCGCCGAACTGGCCGCCGTCGTCGGTCACGGCCTGCCGCAGCCCGGCGAGCGGGTCGCCGTCGTCGGCTGCGGGACGTCGTTCTACATGGCCCGCGCCTACGCCGTGCTCCGCGAGCGTGCGGGCCAGGGCGAGACCGACGCCTACGCCGCCTCCGAGGCCGCACTGGCCCGCCCGTACGACCGGATCGTCGCCATCACCCGCTCCGGTACGACGACGGAGGTGCTGGCCCTCCTCGACGAGGTGCACGGCCGTATCCCCACCGTCGCCCTGACCGGTGTCCCCGACGGCCCGGTCGCCGACTGCGCCGACGCCCTCGTGGACCTCTCCTTCGCCGACGAGAAGTCCGTCGTCCAGACCCGGTTCGCCACGACCGCGCTCCAACTCCTGCGCGCGGGGCTCGGGTTCGACCTGACCGCCTCCGTCACGGACGGCGAACTCGCGGTCGAGGAGCCCCTCCCCCGCCTCTGGTCCCACCGCACCCAGTTCACCTTCCTGGGCCGGGGCTGGACCGTCGGCCTCGCCGACGAGGCGGCCCTCAAGCTGCGCGAGGCGGCCCGCGCCTGGACGGAGTCGTACGCGGCGATGGAGTACCGCCACGGCCCCATCAGCATCAGCGACGAGAACAGCCTGGTCTGGTCCTTCGGCGAGCCCCCGGCCGGTCTGGAGGACGAGGTGACCGCCACCGGCGCCCTCTTCACCGCCGACGCGCTCGACCCGGTGGCCTCCCTGGTCCGCGCCCAGCGCCTGGCCGTGGAGCTGGCCGCCCGCCGCCGCATGAACCCCGACCGCCCCCGCAACCTCTCCCGCTCCGTCATCCTCTCGGGACTCTCCGGCGTCTCGGGGGCGGCCGCCTGAGCGGGGCGCGGCGCGGGTTAGCCTGCGGCTGGGTCTCCGACGAACCACGCCGGACGCAACAGGAGAAGGAACTCATGAGCCTGTACGACATCCCGCTGCACACGCTGGACGGCGCGCCGACGAGCCTGGCCGCGCACCAGGGCAAGGCCGTCCTGGTCGTCAACGTCGCCTCGAAGTGCGGCCTGACCCCGCAGTACGCGGGCCTGGAGGAGCTCCAGAAGACCTACGCCGACCGGGGCTTCACGGTTCTAGGCGTCCCGTGCAACCAGTTCGCCGGCCAGGAGCCGGGCAGCGCGGAGGAGATCGCCACCTTCTGCTCCGCGAGCTACGGCGTGACCTTCCCGCTCCTCGAAAAGATCGAGGTCAACGGCGAACACCGGCACCCCCTCTACACCGAACTCACCGGCTTCGCCGACGCGGACGGCGAAGCGGGTGACGTCCAGTGGAACTTCGAGAAGTTCCTGATCTCCCCGTCGGGCGAGATCGTGGGCCGCTTCCGCCCGCGCACGGAGCCGGGCAGCGCGGTGCTCGTCTCGGCGGTCGAGGCGCAGCTGCCGCAGGGCTGACATCGGGCGGAGCCCCCGCGGGGGCTCCGCCGCCCGTAGCATCGCAGCCATGAGCGATGTCGAACCCATGTACGACACACCGGACTTCGGGCAGCTGGCCGCCCGCGTCGAGGAGACCGGTGAACGCGTCGTCCTCACCGCGGACGGCGAGCCGTGGATCGTGCTGCTCCCGGCGGCCGAGCTCGCCGAGCTGGAGCATTTCGCCCAGCGCCATCTGCGCGCCCCGCTCCCTCCGCCCGACGCCGCCGAGGAACGGCCGCCCGGCCCCGAGGAGCACGGCCCGTACACCCGCTATCTGCACGCGGACGGGCAGCACGCCACGTTCACCCGGGGCCGTGCCGTCGTGGTCGAGGCGCGGACCGCCTGGTGGCTCCGCCTGCTGGACGAGCAGGCGATGTACGGACGGCAGGCGTACATGCCGCCGAAGCAACTGGCTGCGTTCGAGGAGTTCCTCGCCCGCCGGCCGCCGCTCGGCGAGCAGTAGAACGGCCGGGCGGCCGACCCCGTACCCAGCCTGCCGACCTCGTACCGGACCTACTGGACCTCACAGACCTACCGGATCGGCATGCCCGACAGGGTCCTTGCGATGACCAAACGCTGGATCTCGCTCGTGCCCTCGAAGATGGTGTAGATCGCCGCGTCGCGGTGCATCCGTTCCACCGGGTACTCGCGGGTGAAGCCGTTGCCGCCGAGGATCTGGACGGCCTGGGCGGTGACCTTCTTGGAGACCTCGCTCGCGTAGAGCTTGGACATGGAGCCCTCCGCGGCCGTGAACGGCTTGCCGGAGACGGCCATCCAGGAGGCGCGCCAGACCAGCAGGCGGGCGGCGTCGATCTGGGTGCGCATGTCGGCGAGCTGGAAGGCGATGCCCTGGTTGTCGATGATCGGGCGGCCGAACTGCTCGCGGGTCTTGGCGTAGTCGAGGGCGACCTCGTAGGCGGCGCGGGCCGTGCCGACCGCCATCGCGCCGACCGCCGGGCGGGAGGCCTCGAAGGTGGCCATCGCGGCGTTCTTCACGCGCTCGCCGCCGCCCTTGGCGGCCCGCTCGCGGGCGCGGGCCAGGCGCTCGTCCAGCTTCTCCTTGCCGCCGAGGAGGCAGGAGCCGGGGATGCGTACGTCTTCCAGGACGACCTCGGCGGTGTGCGAGGCGCGGATGCCGTGCTTCTTGAACTTCTGGCCCTGGGAGAGGCCGGGTGTGGCGGGCGGCACGATGAAGGAGGCGTGGCCCTTGGAGCCGAGGGTGGGGTCGACGCAGGCGACGATCACATGGACGTTGGCGATGCCGCCGTTGGTGGCCCAGGTCTTCGTGCCGTTGAGGACCCACTCGTCCTTGGCCTCGTCGTAGACGGCGCGGGTGCGCATCGAGGCGACGTCGGAGCCCGCGTCCGGCTCGGAGGAGCAGAAGGCGGCGACCTTCACGTCGTTCGCGTCGCCGTACATCTGCGGTATCCAGGTGCCTATCTGCTCCTCGGTGCCGTTGGCGAGCACGCCGACGGCGGCCAGGCCCGTGCCCACGATGGACAGCGCGATGCCCGCGTCGCCCCAGAAGAGCTCTTCCATAGCCATGGGGATGCCGAGACCCGTAGGGTCGAAGTACTGCTGGGCATAGAAGTCGAGGGAGTAGATTCCGACCTTGGCCGCTTCCTGGATGACGGGCCAGGGCGTCTCCTCGCGCTCGTCCCACTCCGCAGCGGCCGGGCGGATCACGTCCGCGGCGAAACCGTGAATCCAGTCGCGGACCTGCTTCTGGTCATCGTTGAGATCGAGCGTGAACTCGGCCATGTCCCCTCCAGCACGTACACGTTACTTGCGGTAACCCCGAGTGTGTTACCCACGGGTAGCCCCTGTCAACAGTCGGCCTCCCACGGGCAGTGTTACGTTGCGCGGGCGTCACGGAACGGAATCACCTGGGCGGGGAGAGCACACGATGGAGACCACAGAGCAGGCTTCGGCGCAGCGGTCGAACGCCGAGGCCCGGCGGCGCGAACTGCTGGAAGCCGCGGACCGGGTGGTCCTGCGGGACGGCCCGCAGGCCTCCATGAACGCCATAGCGGCCGAGGCCGGGATCACCAAGCCGATCCTCTACCGGCACTTCGGCGACAAGGGGGGCCTCTACCGCGCGCTCGCCAAGCGGCACACCGATGCGCTCCTGGCCGCCCTGCGTGCCGCCCTGGACGCCCCGGCCGAGCGGCGCGAGCGGGTGGAGCGGACGCTCGACACCTACCTCGCGGCGATCGAGTCTCGGCCACAGGTCTACCGGTTCCTGATGCACCCGGCGGAGGATGCCGCCGCACCCACGCCGGAGCAGGGCTTCGACGTCGGGCGGCACTCGGCGCCGCTGCTGCGGCGGATGGGCGAGGAACTGGCCGAGGTGATCGCCGAGCGGGTGGATCTCGGGCCCAACGGTGAGCAGCTCGCCCGGGTCTGGGGGCATGGGATCGTCGGGATGATGCATGCGGCCGGGGACTGGTGGCTCGGCGAACGGCCATGCTCGCGGGCGGAGTTGGTGACCAGCCTCGCGGACCTTCTCTGGGGCCGCCTCGCCGCCGCGGGCGACCGCCCGGGCGGCCCGGGCTTCTAGCCCTTCGACGCCCAGGGGCGCGGGGCTGGGCTCTGCGTCTCCCCTGCACGGGCGCCCCGTCAGGGGCGCGGGGCTGTATTGCACGTGCGGCTCCGCCGCGCCGGTCACCCCGTCAGGGGCGCGGGGAACTGCGCGACCAGCCACCCACTCACCCGCACGGAAACGTGCAATCGCCGCGCGGCGAGCGCTTTAGGGAAAGGGGCGGGTCCGGGGCCTCTCCTGCCCAAGCCGGGCGGGGCTGTGCGTCCGGTACGGGGGCGGGGCCAGGGCCTCCTTGGACGTGTGCCCGGCACTGGGGCGGGTCCAGGGGCGGCACCGGGCTGGGCCGGGAGCGGGAGGGGCCGCCCCCTTGCCCGCCCGTCCCGCCCCCGGGGGGCGGCCCCGCCGCCCAAGGGGGC
>NZ_JBIUXN010000012.1:0-219401 GCF_044744005.1 Streptomyces sp. NPDC087440
TTGTTCTTGCGTTTCCGACTCTATCAGACTGTTTCCAGTGCCGATTTCCTCGGTGCTTTCCAGGTTCTTCGCTTTCGCGTTTTCCCTTTCCGGCGATTCCGACTCTATCAGAAGCATTTTGGCCGAGCTAATCGGCTTCGTGATTCTGAAAGGGAATCAGGAGGCCCTTACGTGGAATCGATATTCCAGATTCCAGTAGAGCGAGAGAGAGACTAACTGGCTGCCCTTGATTTTGTCCAATCAAGGCAACCGTTCGAATCTACCTCCCCCTTCGAACCATGTCAACGGTTTTTTGGGGCGTTGAGAAGACTAGCAGGTCAGAAGGGGTGCCTGCACATCACGCGGCGGTCGGAAGCTCGGCGCTGCGGGCCGCGCGTTCGATGTCGCCCTGTTCGCCGGATCGAGCCGCGCGACCTCCGCATACGTACACGTAGATGAGGAAGGCCAGCTCGGCGGCGGCGCCGATGGTGATGCGCGCCCAGGTGGGGAGGCTGGAAGGGGTGACGAAGCCTTCGATCAGGCCCGAGATGAAGAGGACCAGGGCCAGGCCGACCGCCATGCCCAGGGCGGCCCTGCCTTCTTGGGCGAGGGCCGCGCGGCGGGTGCGGGGCCCCGGGTCGATGAGGGTCCAGCCCAGGCGTAGGCCCGTGCCGGCGGCGACGAAGACGGCGGTCAGTTCCAGGAGGCCGTGCGGGACGACCAGGCCGAGAAAGGTGTCCAGGCGGCCGACGGAGGACATCAGGCCGATGCCCACGCCGAGGTTGAGCATGTTGAGGAAGAGGATCCAGAGGACAGGCACGCAGAGGAAGGCGCCCAGGACGAGGCACATGGCTGCCGCCTGGGCGTTGTTCGTCCAGACCTGGGCGGCGAAGGAGGCGGCGGGGTGGCTGGAGTAGTAGGTCTCGTACTGGCCGCCCGGGCGGGTCATCTCGCGCAGGTCGGACGGGGCCCCGATCGAGGCCTGGACCTCGGGGTGGGCGGCGATCCACCAGCCGATGACCGCGGCCAGGGCTATGGAGAGGAGTGCCGTGGGAATCCACCAACGGCGGGAGAGGTAGACGGCGGACGGGAAGCCGTGGGTCAGGAAGCGGGCCGCGTCGCGCCAGGAGGCGTGGCGGGTGCCGGTGACGGTGGAGCGCGCGCGGGCCACGAGTTGGGTGAGGCGGGCGATCAGGACGGGGTCCGGCGTCGTGGACTGGAGGAGGGAGAGGTGGGTGGCGATGCGCTGGTAGAGGGTGACGAGTTCATCGATCTCGGCGCCGGTGGGACGACGACGGCCCAGGAGGCGGTCGAGGCGGTCCCACTCGGCGTGGTGGGCGGTCACGAAGACGTCGAGGTCCATGATCGGCTGCTGCTCCAGGCACTGGGTCCGGGTCCGACGAGAAGGCACAGCACTGCGCGCGCTGGGTGTCAGCTTGGCAGACTGAGGATTTCAGGGGCGCGAAGGGCTGCGAGAGGTGAGCACCGGTGAGTGAGTTCGTGACGGGTGACGCGGTCGTGCTGGGGGTGCGGCCTGCGCGTCTGCCGAGCCGGGCGTTGGCGCTGCTGATCGACATGGTGGTGGTGTGGGCGGCTTACCTGGGCATTTCGCTGGGGCTGGTGTTGGCCACGGCTTCGCTGGATGAGGCGGCCGCCGCAGCGATCATGGTCGGAACGTTTCTGCTGGTGCTCGTCGGGGCGCCGATCGCGGTGGAGACGCTGACGCGTGGCAAGTCGCTCGGGAAGCTGGCCTGCGGGCTGCGGGTGGTCAGGGACGACGGCGGTCCGATTCGATTCCGCCACGCCTTGGTGCGGGGGGCCGTGGGGGTCGTGGAGATCCTCGCGACGTTCGGGGTGGTGGCGTGTGTCGCGTCGTTGGTTTCCGAGCGGGGGCGACGGATCGGGGACGTGTTTGCGGGGACGCTCGTGGTGCGGGAGCGGGTGTCGGTGGGGCGGACGGATGCGGTACCGCCTCCGCCGCCGTGGTTGGTGGGGCGGTTCGCCGAGTTGGATCTGTCGCGGGTGCCGGACGGGTTGTGGCTTGCGGTACGTCAGTACCTGACCCGGATGCGGATGTTGGACCCGCAGGTCGGAACGGCGATGGCGGGGCGGCTGGCCGGGGACCTGGCCGGGTGCACCGGTGTGGCCGTGCCTCAGGGGGTGCCGGCGGCGGCCTATCTGGCGGCTGTGGTGCACGAGCGGCAGATGCGGGACGCACAGCGGGCGATGCGGGCGGCAGCTTCGGCGGGGGTGCCGGGGACGGCGGCGCTGGGGTCGGGGGTTGCGGGGGCGGGTGCTGCCGGTGGGGCGATGGGCAGTGCGGGGCCTCCTGCTCCTGCTCCTGCTCCTGCTCCTGCTCCTGCTCCTGCTCCTGCTCCTGCTCCTGCTGAAGAATCCTCGGGTGGGCGGCCTGCGAGGACGGGTTTCGCGCCGCCGGCTTAGAAAGAGGTGGGGTCCTGGTCCGTGGGCTCGGTGGGGAAGACCGAGGGTGGGGTTTCGAGGTGTTCCAGCTCGATGCCCGGGGCCGAGAGGACGACGTCGCCCGCGATGTGGATCTGGTGCTGCTCACCGGTGTCCAGGGCGTTGACCTGGTATTCGTCCACCATCAGGGGGCCGTTGTCAGTGGCGTGTGCTTCGCTTTTCACCAAGGACCAGGACTGGTCGAGCGTACGTGGTGCCAGGACCGGGTCCGTGAAGGCGACCAGGCGGACGCGAGTGGTGGGGGAAGCGGGGGTGAGGCGCAGGAGACGGGTCAGAGCGACGAGGAATGCCGGGGAAGTGCCGGTGAAGGCGTGGGCGCGGACATTGCCTTCGGTGGCGTGAACTCCGGTCGGGTCGGTACGGACCCAGGTGACGCCTTCCAGGGCGGCTCCCCGGACCTGCCAGCTCGCAGCGTGGAGTTCGAGGCGGATGGGGCGGCCGAGGTCGTCGAGGGCGAGGTCGACGGAGCCGGAGTGGTCGCCGGAAGGGGTGGTGGTCTGGGAGACGTAGCGCCAGCCGGAGGGGCCGGGCGCGCAGTGGAAGTGTTCTTCGCCGAGAGGGGTGTGGTCGTGGGGATCGTGGAGCGAATAACGGCCGCGGGGCATGGGGTGCTTCGGGTCCTTCGGGTCGGTTGAGGGCCTGGCCCCGCGGGGCGGGCGTGAGGGCGGCGAGTGCGTCGGGGACGCGCGGGTCGTCGGGCAGTGGGTCGTACGGGCCGCCGGTCGTACGGAACTCCGCCGACGGAACGCGGGGCTCGGGACGCGAGGCACGGTTCACGGGGCAGGGAGCTCGGCACGGGGCTTGTCGGCACATCGGATCGTACGGGGAAGGCCCGTGCGGGCTGTGGTGGTGGGGGCCGGGGGCCTTCAGCCGGGTGTCGGGGCGGTCAGCCGGGGTGTCCCGGTGGCGGGGTGGGTCGGGGCTCTGTCCCAGGGCTGCCAGGGCCTTGCGCTCTCAGCCTCACCGGGCCGACGCGGCCTGGCTCCGCAGGCACGCGGGTGGCTCCGGGGCCCCCGGGGGGCTTGGTGCGTGGGGGTGGGGACGGGGCAGGCCCCCGGCACTGGGTGGCGGGGGCCTGCGGGACAGCTGGGCTGTCGACTGCTGCTGGGGAGCGGCGTGGTGCCGGTCGGATCAGTAGCGGTAGTGGTCCGGCTTGTACGGGCCCTCGACCTGGACGCCGATGTAGTCGGCCTGCTCCTGGCGGAGGGTCGTCAGCTTGACGCCGAGGGCGTCGAGGTGGAGGCGGGCGACCTTCTCGTCGAGGTGCTTGGGGAGCACGTAGACGTCGGTCGGGTACTCGGACTGCTTGGTGAAGAGCTCGATCTGGGCCAGGGTCTGGTCCGCGAAGGAGTTCGACATCACGAAGGAGGGGTGACCGGTGGCGTTGCCCAGGTTGAGGAGGCGGCCCTCGGAGAGGACGATCAGGACCTTGCCGTCGGGGAAGGTCCAGGTGTGGACCTGGGGCTTGACCTCGTCCTTGACGATGCCGGGGGTCTTGGCGAGGCCGGCCATGTCGATCTCGTTGTCGAAGTGGCCGATGTTTCCGACGATGGCCTGGTGCTTCATCTTGGCCATGTCGGCGGCCATGATGATGTCCTTGTTGCCGGTCGTGGTGACGAAGATGTCGGCGATGGAGACGACGTCGTCGAGGGTGGCGACCTGGTAGCCGTCCATCGCGGCCTGGAGGGCGCAGATGGGGTCGATCTCGGTGACGATGACGCGGGCGCCCTGGCCGCGGAGGGACTCGGCGCAGCCCTTGCCGACGTCGCCGTAGCCGAAGACGACCGCGACCTTGCCGCCGATGAGGACGTCGGTGGCGCGGTTGATGCCGTCGATCAGGGAGTGGCGGCAGCCGTACTTGTTGTCGAACTTCGACTTGGTGACGGCGTCGTTCACGTTGATCGCCGGGAAGAGGAGGTTGCCGTCGCGCTGCATCTCGTACAGGCGGTGGACACCCGTGGTGGTCTCCTCGGTCACGCCGCGGATCTCCGAGGCGAGGCGGGTCCACTTCTGGCCGTCCTCACCCAGGGTGCGGTTGAGGAGGGTGAGGATGTGGGCGTACTCCTCGGAGTCCGCCGTCGACGGGTCCGGGGCGGCGCCCGCCTTCTCGAACTCGACGCCCTTGTGGACGAGGAGGGTGGCGTCGCCACCGTCGTCCAGGATCATGTTCGGGCCGCCGGTGGGGGTGTTCGGCCAGGTCAGGGCCTGCTCCGTGCACCACCAGTACTCCTCCAGGGTCTCGCCCTTCCAGGCGAAGACCGGGACGCCCCGCGGGTCCTCGGGGGTGCCCTCGGGGCCGACCGCGATGGCGGCGGCGGCGTGGTCCTGGGTGGAGAAGATGTTGCAGGAGGCCCAGCGGACCTCGGCGCCCAGGGCGACGAGGGTCTCGATGAGGACCGCGGTCTGCACGGTCATGTGGAGGGAGCCGGTGATCCGGGCGCCCGCGAGGGGCTGGGTGGCGGCGTACTCCTTGCGGATCGACATCAGGCCGGGCATCTCGTGCTCGGCGAGAGTGATCTCCTTGCGGCCGAAGGCGGCGAGGGAGAGGTCGGCGACCTTGAAGTCCTGGCCGGTGGCGACAGTCGTCATGAAGTGCTGCTCCTCGTGAGGTGGTTCGAGGTGGTTACGGCTGATCTGCGGCGGCGGGCACACGAATGCCCGAGCACTCGCAGCGCAGTCCGTCGGAGGCCCTCTCTCCCTCGGCCGGTCCTGCGGACCGCCCGACCGCCATCAGCAGCGACGTCTGGCTAGGGTCACGAACTTACACCGATCGGCCCAGCGGGCCCCAGTCCGCCCCCGGAGTCCCGGTCGAAGGAAGTCGCGTTGCGGGGCTGGGCATTTCGGGAGGTTCGGGGCCTGTCGCCGGTCCGGTGCTGGTGGCGGGGGTGCTGGGTGGCCGGTGTGACGCGGGCGGCGGGGCCGAAATCGTACGGTCGGAGAACGAGTGAAGGCCCGCGCCGGGGCGGCGGGGCCTTCAGGGGGTGGAACGGCGGTGCGGTCAGAGGGTCTTGCCGGGGGTGGGGCCGCCCGGGGTGTGGGCCGGGTTCTCGCCGGCGGCGGCAGCGGCCTCGCTGTAGATGTCCGGCTCCAGGTAGATGACGCGGGCGATCGGGACGGCGGTACGGATGCGCTCCTCGGCGGCGTTGATCGCGGCGGCGACCTCGGCGGCGGTGTCGTCGTGCTGGACGGCGATCTTGGCGGCGACGAGGAGTTCCTCGGGGCCGAGGTGGAGGGTGCGCATGTGGATGACGCGGGTGACGGTGTCGCCGTCGACGACCGCGGCCTTGATCTTGTCGACCTCTTCGGTGCCGGCGGCCTCGCCGAGCAGGAGGGACTTGGTCTCGGCGGCGAGGATGATCGCGATGGCGATCAGCAGGATGCCGATGCAGAGGGTGCCGATGCCGTCCCAGACGCCGTTGCCGGTGAGGAGGGCCATGCCGACGCCGCCGAGGGCGAGGACGAGTCCGATGAGTGCGCCGAAGTCCTCCAGGAGGACGACGGGGAGCTCGGGGGCCTTGGCGCGGCGGATGAAGTTCTTCCAGGACTGGTTGCCGCGGGTCTGGTTGGACTCCTTGATGGCGGTGCGGAAGGAGAAGCCCTCGGCGATGATCGCGAAGACGAGGACGCCGACCGGCCAGTACCAGGCCTCGATGGCGTGCGGTTCGTGGATCTTCTCGTAGCCCTCGTAGATGGCGAACATGCCGCCGACGGTGAAGAGCACGATGGAGACGAGGAAGGCGTAGATGTAGCGCTCGCGGCCGTAGCCGAAGGGGTGTTCCGGGGTGGCTTCGCGCTTGGCCTTCTTGCCGCCGAGCAGGAGCAGGCCCTGGTTCCCGGAGTCGGCGAGCGAGTGGACGCTTTCGGCGAGCATCGAGGACGAGCCGCTGAAGAGGAACGCCACGAACTTTGCTGCGGCGATCGCGAGGTTGGCGGCGAGTGCCGCCACGATTGCCTTGGTGCCGCCTGACGCGCTCATGGGTGCAGGGTTCCTTCCTGGATGTCCTGGATGCTGCGGCCCGAGCGCCGCGGTGGGTGTGGCGGCACATTGTTGCAGCTTGGCGGGGCGCCGGGGGCTGCTGGTTCGTCAGATGACGACGGTGGCGCGGAATACCGTTCCCGGTCCGGACAGTTCGGTCTTTTCGCCCGCCGGTACGAAGACGGACTCGCCGGGGGCCAGGGGGAGGTCGCCCGCGCGGGGGGAGCCCGCGGTGCACAGCAGGATCTGTGGGGCGCCGTCGGGGAGGTGGGCCGGGGCGGCGCCTTCCGCGAGGACGTAGCGGGAGAGCCGGAACTCGTCGATCGGTGTCGCGTAGAGCTCTTCGCCGTCGGGGGTGGCCTCGGGGCGCAGGACGCCGGGGTCGGTGGCCTCGAAGCGGACGACGCGCAGGAGTTCGGGGACGTCGACGTGTTTGGGGGTGAGGCCGCAGCGCAGGACGTTGTCGGAGTTGGCCATGATCTCCACGCCGAGGCCGTCGAGGTAGGCGTGCGGGACGCCGGCGCCGAGGAAGAGGGCTTCGCCGGGCTGGAGTCGTACGTGGTTGAGGAGGATCGCGGCGAGGACGCCCGGGTCGCCGGGGAAGTGGTGGGCGAGGTCGGCGTAGGCGGCGTACGCGGCCGCGGCGGTGGGCTCGGTGGCGGGGTCGGCGGCCAGGCGGGCGGCGGCGTGGGCGGTCGCGGTGACGGTGGCGGCGAGCTCGGTGCGGTCGGCGGTCAGGACGGCGGTGAGGACTTCGCGCAGGGCGGCTTCCTCGGGGCGGGCGCGCAGCAGGTCGGCGTACGGCTTGAGGGAGTCGACGCCGAGGGCGTCGAAGAATGCGGCCGATTCTGTGGGAACTCGGAATCCGCACAGTCCGTTGAACTCGGTGAGGGCGCAGATGAGTTCGGGTTTGTGGTTGGCGTCCTTGTAGTTGCGGTCCACGGCGCCGATCGGGACATGGCGGCGCTCCTCGTCGGCGTACCCCTCCTGCGCCTGGGCGAGGTTCGGGTGGACCTGGAGCGAGAGCGGTGCTCCGGCGGCGAGCACCTTGAAGAGGAACGGCAGTCGCGGGCCGAACTTCTTCACCGCCGCGGTGCCGAGCTCGCCCTCGGGGTCGGCGGCGATGACGTCGGAGAGCGCCTCGGCGTGGCCGCGGTCCGTCATGCCCGGGATGCCGGGGGCGGGGCGGGTGATGCGGGAGGGTGCGCCCGGGTGGGCGCCCATCCACAGTTCGGCCTGCGGTTCGCCGGTGGGCTCGACGGCGAGGAGTTCCGGGATGGCGGTCACGGAACCCCAGGCGTAGGGGCGCACGGTGTTGGCGAGGCGATCCATGGTGGCTCTTTTCCGGTCCGGGGCCGTGGTGCGGACTCGATCCTCGGGGGCGGTCGGGAAGTCCCGGCGACGAGTCCGTGGAGCAGAAGAGAAGAGAGGGGTTTCTGGGGTTACGGATGTGGGGCGCGACGGCGGTCTTCGGTGGTCGTGGCGGGGGGGGGTGGTCAGTCGGGGGGAGGTGCGGAGGCAGTGAGGGTGAGGTAGGCGGTCGCGAAGTCGGTGACGGCGAGGAGTTCGGCGAGGCTTTCGAGTTCGCTGCCCTCTTCGGGTTCGAGTTCGCTGAGGGGTGTGTCGTGGCCCAGGGCCAGTTCGCGGGCGGCGGGGGCGGCGGAGAGGCCTCCGGTGGGCCGGTCGCGGAGGAGGACCACGCGGGCGCGCAGGGCCTGGGGCTCGTCCACCCGGTCGCGGAAGAAGTCGTCCGGGTCGGCTCCGGCGGCGTACCCGCCGGTGAGGAGCGTGCCGTGGGCGGTCAGGGCCTCGGGCAGTTCGGCGGCGAGGGCGGGGCGGCCCGCCAGTTCGGCGAGGACGGCGGCGAAGCGGCGGCCTGCCGGGCCCGCGAGGGTGCCTTCGGTCCACACGAGCGGGAGTGCGTCGACGAGTTCGGAGGCGAGGGTCTTGGCCGGGTTGCTGTACGTCACGATCGCGGGCCCGCAGCGTTCGGCGGTGCGGTCGAGGCGGTCGGCGACGCGTTGCAGGGCGTCCGGCGGGGCGGCGATCAGGCCGACGCGGTCCAGGAGGACCAGGAGCGGGGTGAGGAGGGCCCAGAGGGGGCCGGGGCCCGCGGTGGTTCCCTCGTCGTACTCCTCGTACGGGGCAGTGGCCATCGGGACGAGGAGGCCGGTCGCGCCGTTGACGGACTCGCTGAGCGGGGAGCGCTGGGGGGCGACGGCGACGACGGTGCAGCCGCGTCGGTAGGCCTGTTCGGCGAGGAGGGCGAGGCCGGGTTCGGCGCCGTCCGTGGTGACGACGAGGAGCAGGTCGACGGGGCCCGCCCAGCCGGGGAGCGCCCAGCGCAGGGCACCCGCGGCGGGGGCGACGCCGGTGGGGCGCAGGTGCGTCACCGGGCAGGTGGCGCCGGCGAGGGCGGTCAGCAGGTCTGCCACGCCGGTGGCGGCGACGCCGGGGCCCGCGATCAGTACGGCGCGGGGGCGGCCGTCGGGCTTGAGGTCGGCGAGGCCGGCTTCGGTGGCGTGCCGGGCGGCGGTACGGACCCGGGCTCCCGCTTCGGCGGCTCCGCGCAGGAGGCCGCGGTGGTCGGCGCGGGCCAGTGCTTCCGGGCTGTCGAGGAGCGACTCGTCGAGCATGGGGTGGGGCCTCCGATCGCCGTGCACGGGAGAGGGCTCGGGGTTCGTGCGGAGGGGGCTCGGAGTGCGGGTCCCTGCTCCGGGTGTGCTCCGGGTCCGGGGGGCCCGGCCGGGGCCCTCGGCGTCGGCCGGGTTCGGAACGTACCGGATCAGGCGGGGCGGCGGGCCTCGTCGACCAGGAGGACCGGGATGCCGTCGCGGACGGGGTAGGCGAGGCCGCAGTCCTTGCTGGTGCAGATCAGTTCGGGGGTGTCGGCTGCCGACTCGTCGCCGAGGGGGGAGTGGCAGGCCGGGCAGGCGAGGATCTCCAGGAGGCCGGCTTCGAGTGGCATGGGGTGGGTCCCTTCGGGGTGGTGCGTGGGTGGGGATGTGGGGTCAGCTTATCGCTGGGGGGTGGGGGGAGGGGGGCGGCTTGGGCTGGGCGGAGCCGGGGGTGGGCGGGGGCTTCGGGCGTGGTGGGGGCCTTCGGGCGCGGCCGGGGGCGAGAGGGCCGGTACGGGGGTGGGCCCGTGTCGGGCGGGCCGCCCCCTTGCCCGCCCGTTCCGCCCCCTTGGGGCGGCCCCGTCGCCCAAGGGGGCGGGGCCTCGGCCGGGGGTTAGGAGCGGATGAGGGTGAGGACTTCGTCGCGGATTTTGAGCATGGTGGGTTCGTCGCGGGCCTCGACGTTGAGGCGGAGCAGGGGTTCCGTGTTGGAGGCACGGAGGTTGAACCACCAGTCGGGGGTGGACACCGTGAGCCCGTCGAGGTGGTCGAGGGTGGTGTCCGGGAGGTCGGCGTAGGTGGCCTGCACGGCGGCGGTGCTGGCGGCCTGGTCGGCGACGGTGGAGTTGATCTCGCCGGAGCCCGCGTAGCGGTCGTAGGAGGCGAGGAGCGCGGAGAGCGGAGCCTTCTGGCCGCCGAGGGCGGCGAGGACGTGGAGGGCGGCGAGCATGCCCGTGTCCGCGTTCCAGAAGTCCTTGAAGTAGTAGTGCGCGGAGTGCTCGCCGCCGAAGATGGCGCCGGTGGTCGCCATCTCCTGCTTGATGAAGGAGTGGCCGACCCGGGTGCGCACGGGGGTGCCGCCGTGTTCGCGGACGACCTCGGGGACGGACCACGAGGTGATCAGGTTGTGGATGATCGTGCCCCGGCCGCCGTTGCGGGCCAGCTCGCGGGCCGCGACCAGGGCGGTGACGGCGGACGGGGAGACGCCCGCGCCGTTCTCGTCCACGACGAAGCAGCGGTCGGCGTCGCCGTCGAAGGCGAGGCCGAGGTCGGCGCCCTCGGCGACGACGCGGGCCTGGAGGTCGACGATGTTCTTCGGGTCGAGCGGGTTCGCCTCGTGGTGGGGGAAGGTGCCGTCGAGTTCGAAGTACATCGGGACGAGGGTGACGGGGAGGGAGGCGAAGACGGTGGGGACCGTGTGCCCGCCCATGCCGTTGCCCGCGTCGACGACGACCTTGAGCGGGCGCATCGCGGAGAGGTCGACGAGGGACAGCAGGTGCGCCGCGTAGTCCGTCAACGTGTCGCGGGAGACGAGCGTTCCCGGGGCGTCCACCGGTGCCGGGGCCCCGCTGTGCGACCACTCCTCGACCAGGGCGCGGATCTCCGCGAGGCCGGTGTCCTGGCCGACCGGGGCGGCGCCCGCGCGGCACATCTTGATGCCGTTGTACTGCGCCGGGTTGTGCGAGGCGGTGAACATCGCGCCGGGGACGTCCAGGGTGCCCGAGGCGTAGTAGAGCTGGTCCGTCGAGCAGAGGCCGATTTCGGTGACGTCCGCGCCGCGGGCCGCGGCCCCGAGGGCGAAGGCGCGCGCGAGGCCGGGCGACGAGGGCCGCATGTCGTGGCCGACGGCGATCGCCTCGGCGCCTGTGACCTGCACGAAGGCGGCTCCGAAGAGTTCCGCGAGGTGCTCGTCCCACTGGTCGGGCACCACCCCACGTACGTCGTACGCCTTCACGATCTGTGACAGATCAGCAGCCACGGGCCACTCCTCCGGAAAGTCTTGTTCGGACATACCAAACTACCCGTACGGGGGTTCTTTGGACCGTAGGGTGACGTTTCCTCGGGCGGGGGTGGGACCTACTCGGGCGAGCGGAGGACCCGCAGGTGGCCGCGGCGGGCGGCGGAGGGGGCGGCCGGGTTCGCCGAGCGCGCGCTGTTGGCGTCCGGGTCGGCGGGGCGTTCGTGGGGCCTGGCGGCCTCGCGGACCGCGTTGGCGAGGGCTTCCAGGTCGTCGCCGCTGGGGCGGGCCGGTGCGGAGCCGTCGGAAAGGCGCACGACGTCCCAGCCGCGGGGTGCGGTCAGGCGGTCGGAGTGCTCGGCGCACAGGTCGTAGCAGTGCGGCTCGGCGTAGGTGGCGAGCGGACCGAGGACGGCGGTCGAGTCCGCGTAGACGTACGTCAGTGTCGCGACGGCAGGGCGACCGCACGCAGTGCGCGAACAGCGACGTACAGGGCTCACGACGTTGGACGGTACCGCACTCTTGAACGGGCCGCGACGACTCTCCCCCGACGTCACCCCACCGTGTCGTTCCCGGGCGGATGTCCCGGCCGCCTGCGCGAGCACCGTTCTGACCTGCGGGGAGACCGCTGCGGGCGGGGGTTGTCGGGTCCTTGCCCGGTTGCCGTGGGCGACGAAATGCGTCGACTTCGACGGGACAACCGGTCGCAGGAGGCTACGAAAACGAGCCCGCACTTGGCTGAAATGATCATTCTGCGACAGCGGAGGCACCCGGACGAGAGCCCGGAAGGCGCGTGGCCGGAGGTGGGCGGGAGCCGGATGGGAGCCGGGCGGGAGCACGATCGCCGCGCTCCGCGGAGGGCTACGCTGCGTCAGTGATGGACAGTTCCGGACCGCCCCGCTCCCCCGACCCGCACGCACCCGAGTCGCAGGCCGCCGAACCGCGGCCCACGGGTCCCAGGCCACGCAGGCGGGACCGCCACGGGCGCGGCATGCGCGGCCCCGTCGCGCCGCCGCAGGTGCCGCTCTCGGCCAGCAGGGCGGAGGCCTTCGGCGACCTCGTGCAGGACTCCGTGGAACGGCTGGAGCGGCGCTGGCCGCAGCTGGCCGAGGTCGACTTCCTGGTGCTCGACGTGCCGCGCGCGGCGGCCGCGGACGGCCCCGAGGAGTGGTCGGACGAGCCCGTGCCGCTGGGCGGGGTGGTGCCCTCCGAGGAGGGGCGTCCGGCGTGCGTGGTGGTCTACCGGCGTCCCGTGGAGATCCGTACCAAGAGCCGCGACGAGCGGGCGCTGCTGGTGCACGAGGTGGTCGTGGAGCAGGTCGCGGAGCTGCTGGGGCTGGCCCCGGAGTCGGTCGACCCGCGTTACGGGCAGGACTGACGCGAGCACTGTCGCGTACGGGGTCCCTGTCACCGGTACTGGTGACAGGGACCCCGTCCGTGCGAGGGGCGGGAAGGGCGTCAGTCGTCGAGCGCCGAGTCCAGCACCGAGAGGTCGTTCTTCGCGCGCGGCACCACGACGGTGCCCTTGTCGTCCGGCATGGACTGGACGGTGAACATCGGGACGCGGTCCTCCATGAGCGTCAGGATGCGGGCCGCGTGCACCGGACCGCCCGACACCGACTCCACGGTGAGCGCGTAGGAGCCCTTCAGGCCGGACGGCACGGGGGCCGCCACCGACAGGGTCGCGCCCGCCTTGAGCTTGTACGTCTTGGACGTGGGCGTGCCGCCCTGGCTGCCGGCCGAGGCCGTCACCCGGACCTCGCCCGCGGCGCCCGGCGCGGTGAGCGAGAGCACCGAGCCCTGCGCCCTGTTGTCGGCGACGGTGGAGCGGGCGCCGACGGGGGCGGTCGCGGGGACGTAGGCGACCTCCTGCTTGTCCTTCAGGCCCCGTACGACGCGCATCGCGGCCACCACCGGGGCGCCCTTGGTGCCTTCCGTGGGGCTGAGCACCAGGGCGCCCGCCTCTCCCCTGGCGACGTTGCCCAGGTCGAGCGAGGCCGTCATGCGGGACTTGACGTGCAGGGACTCCGCACCGGCCGGGGTGAGGGAGCCGTTGGCGCCGGCCAGCTTCACCTTGAGGTCGGCGTCCGCCTCGCCGGTGGCGAACACCACCAGGCGCACCGAGGTGGCGTCGGCGGGGACGGCGGGGAGCACGACGGTGCCCGCCGGGTCGGCGGAGGCGGTCAGCCAGTCGCCCCCGACCTTGTCCTCCAGCGCCTGCACCGCCGCGCCGACGCGGCCCGCGCGGGTGGTGACGTGCACGGTGGCGTCGTTGACCTTGGCCGGGGACAGGGTGGACAGCAGGACGGGGACGGTGGCGTGCGGCGGGACGGTGATGCCCTCCCCCGCGTCGGACTCGATGGCTCCCTGGGGGCCGTAGAGCTCGACGTCGGCGACGGCGGCGGAGTCGTCGGGGTTGGTGAGGTGGACGTAGTCCTGGCGGGCCTCGGCCGTGCTCACGCCCGGGAACCAGAACTCGGTGTCGGGTGCGGAGCAGCTCACGCCGAGCAGGCCGCGGCCCGCGCCCAGCCTGGTGGTCTGCTGGGCGGCCCAGCCGGGCGCGAGAGCGCCGTCCGCGGTGCCGACGAGGGCGGGGGCGTCCGCGCCGCTGGCGGTCGCCGTGACGGGCTTTCCGGGCTCCTTGAGGGTGACGGTGGGCTTCTTGGCGGGCTTGCCCGGGACCGTCACCGGCACCAGCTCCGCCGTGCCGGACTTCGCGTCCGTCGCGCCGCCCTTGGGGGTGAAGGAGGTGTAGGTGGTCTCCGCCAGGTCGGAGGTGCTGGGTGCGGGGCACAGCAGGCTGGAGCGCTCCACGGGCAGCCGGGCGGCCGCCGTGCCGGTGCTCTTCGCGCCGGACTGCCCGCCGGAGGGGGCGGCGATCGAGGCGAAGCCGGTGACGGCGGCGAGGGCGACGACGGCGCCGATCAGGGAGAGGGTGCTGCGGTTCATCGGTTGTTGCTCCCGTCGGGGCGCTGCCGGTCGTGGTGCGGGTCGTCGCCCTGCTCGTCCGCGTAGGGGTCGTACGGCTGGGGGCTGTACGCGGGCGGCTGCTGGAACGAGGACGGGCCGCCGAAGTAGGCGCTGTCACCGGTGCCGGTGTTCTGGTCGCCGGTGCTGGTGCTGCCGTCACCGGTACCGGTGCTCGGGTAGGGCTCGTACGGCTGCTCCTGCTGGGGAGTGCCCTGGGGCTGCTGCTGATAGCCGTACGGGTCGTAGTCGTACCCCGGGGTGCCGTAGCCCTGTTGCTGCGGCTGCTGGTAGGGGTCCTGGGCGGTGTACTGGCCCTGTTGTCCGTACTCGGCGCCGGTGTTGGCGCCCGCGTAGGCCTGGGCGTCCCAGTCGCCGTACGTGCCCTGCTGGGGCACCGACGCGTAGGCGCCGTCCTCCTGCTGCTCCGGGTAGGGGGAGGCGTAGGGGTCGGCGACGGGTGCCGGGGCCGGTGCCTGCTCGGCCTCCGCCTCGGCGGCGGCGCGCAGCCTGCGGGCCCGGCGGCCCTCGCCCTCGACGGGGGCGGCCGGGACGTCCGGTGCGGCCGCCGGGTCGGCGTCGGGGAGGTCGTCGTCGATCTCGCGGCGGCGGCCCGGCAGGGCGAGCACCACGAGGACGACGGCGAGCGCGCCCTGCGCCCACAGCCAGGCGGTGTGGGTGAGCGGGGACGCGTACGTCAGGTCCAGCCTGCCGCCCTCGGCGGGCAGTTCGAAGCCCTGTGCCCAGCCGTCGACGGTCTTCTTGGTGAGTTCACGGCCGTCGAGGGTGGCCTTCCAGCCGGGTGCGGCGGTGTCCGCGAGGCGCAGCACGCGGCCCGTTTCGCCGCCCTTGACGGTGGTGTGCGCCTCGATGCGCTGGGAGGCGACGGGGACGGGTTCCACGCCCTCCTTGGGGGAGACGATCGCGAGGCGGGCGACCTGGCGCTCGACGCGCCACAGGGCGCTGCCGTCGAGCTGGCTGAGCCGGCTGAGGCCGGGCGTGGAGTCCAGGACGCGGCTCATCTGCCGGGAGGCGGCGCCGTCGCGCACCAGGACGTAGCGCACGGCGTAGCCGCCGAGCTGACCCGCCTGGTCGGCGCCGGAGCCGGCGACCAGGTTGGAGACGATCTTGTCGAGGCCGGGGGTGGCGCCCGCGGCGCGGGTGAGTTCGGCGTCGCCGAGCCGTCCGCCGGAGCCGCGCACCAGGGAGTACGCCACCTGGTCGGCGGAGCCGCCGCCGAGCACCAGGGTGCGCGGCTGGTCGCGGGTGGTGGACTCCTCGGCGACGAACGCGGGCACCTGCACCGGGTCGCGGCGGTCGAGGGGTCCGTCGGCGCCGACGGCCATCCAGCCGACGGCGGCCAGGACCGGCGCGAGCGCGGCCGCGGCGGCGATCAGGACGGCGACGGGCTGGCGCCAGCCGAAGTTCTGGGAGGCGACGCGCACGCGGGCACCGTCGGCGCCGAGCACCGAGGCGGCGATCAGCGCGAGGCCGTAGACGAGGGTGGCGGGGCCCGCCCAGCCGTCGCGGTTGGCCAGGACGGCGAAGACGAGCGCGAGGACGGCGACCGCCCAGGCGCTGCGGACGGCGAACTGGCGCTCGCCGCGCAGCAGGGCGGCCAGGGCGGCCAGCACGATGCCGACGAGGAGCAGTCCGCCCGCGGTCTTGGGGCCGCCGGGGCTGATGCCCAGGAGGTCCAGCGGGGTCGCGGAGCCCGCCCCGAAGGGCAGTCCGGCCTCGCGCAGCAGGGCGGCGGGGTCGGTGAGCAGCGACAGCGACCAGGGCGCGAGCACCAGCAGCGGTGTGCCGACGGCCGCCACGAAGCGCAGGGCGTAGGCGGTGATGTCGTCGCGCCGCAGCACCAGGACGCCGATGCCGAGCAGTACCGCCAGCGGCCACACGATCGGGGTGAAGGCGGTGGCGATGGTGAGCAGGAGTGCGTACGACCACACCGAGCGCCAGCTGGAACGCGCACCGGCACTGGTGCGCGCGCCGCTCGCGGAGACGGCGCACCGGGCGATCAGCGGCAGCAGCACGGCGAGGATCGCGGTGCCGATGCGGCCGCCGGCGAGCGCACCGGTGACGGCGGGCAGGAAGGCGTACGCGACGGATGCCCAGGCGCGCAGCAGCCGGGACTCCACCAGGGGCCGGGAGGCGAAGTACGCGGTGAGTCCGGCCAGCGGCACCGAGCACACCAGGATCAGTGTCAGGGCGGCGTGCGTGGAGCCCAGCAGCAGGGTCGCGAGGGCGGCCAGGAGCGCCAGGTAGGGCGGGGCGGACTGGGTGCCGCCGGTGCCGGTGGGGTGCCAGGAGTGGGCGTAGCGGGACCAGAGTTCGGCGGCGCCGTCGGGGGTGGGCAGCAGGGCGCCGCCCGCGAGGGAGCCGGGGCCGAACAGGCCCCGGCAGGCGACGAGGGCGACGATCAGCAGGAGGGCGAAGAGGGCCGGTCCCGGTTTGCGGGCGACCTTCTTGACCCGGGCGAACTGGTCGACCTCCAGGAAGTCGGCGTCGTCGCCGCCGGGCCCGGACTCGACGGCGCCGTGCCGGGAGCCGCCGGACTCGGCCTCGTTGCCGCTGCCGAAGGAGCCGGCGACCTGTTCGACGGTGGCGCGCAGGGTGGCACCGGGCGGCGGGAACAGGGGGCGCAGTTCGGATGCTTCGACGTCGCCCTTGCCGCGGGCCTTGCGGGCGGCGAGGACGCGTCCGGGGCGCAGCAGGACGCCCATCAGGCCGGTGACTTCGTCGACGGCCTGTCCGGGCACCTTGCCGACGAGGTAGGCGAGGGTGCGCAGGAGGGTGCCGACGACGAGGCGCAGCAGGACGTAGGGGAGCACGGCGCCGCGGGCGTTGGCGAGCATCGTGTAGACGGCGCCGGCCTTGTCGACGCGGTGCGGGTTGGCGACGTTGCGGCCCGCGCAGTCGACGGTGCGGCGTTCGCGGGCGGCGGCCTCGGCGTGCCGCACGACGGCGTCGGGGGCGACCAGGACGCTGTGTCCGGCGGCGTGCGCGCGCCAGCACAGGTCGACGTCGTCGCGCATCAGGGGCAGGTAGCGGTCAAAGCCGCCGAGCTCTTCCCAGACGTCGCGGCGGATCAGCATGCCGGCGCTGGAGACGGAGAGGACGGAGCGCACCTGGTCGTGCTGGCCCTGGTCCTGTTCGCGGCGGTCCAGGCCGGTCCAGCGGCGGCCGGAGTTGGCGATGGAGACGCCGACCTCCAGGAGCTGCTTCTTGTCGTACCAGCCGCGCAGCTTGGGGCCGACGACGGCGGCGGTGTGGTCGGAGTCGGCGACGCGCAGGAGGTGGGCGAGGGCGTCGGGGGCGGGGGCGCAGTCGTCGTGCAGCAGCCACAGCCACTGCACGGGTTCGCCGTGCGGCAGGTCGGGCATGTCGTAGGCGTCGTCGCGCCACTGCCTGCTGACGGGGTCCCAGCCGCTGGGCTTCTTCAGGTACGGCAGTTCCTCGGGGGTGAGGACGGGTGCGGTGCGCACCGCCTCCTCCACGGCCGTGCCGAAGCCGGTGCGGCGGGCGAGGTGCAGGACGCGTTCGTCGCCGAAGGCCTCGGCGACGAGCTGGGCGGAGTCGTCGGCGCTGCCGGTGTCGGCGGCGACGGCGTTCTGCACCGGGCGTTCCTGGCCGAGGAGTCCCTGCAGCACGTCGGGGAGCCAGCGCGCACCGTCGTGGGAGACGAGTACGGCGGTGACGACGTGGCGGGGGAACTCGGGCGGGGTGGCGGCGGCCGCGTACGGGGCCGTTGGTTGACTGACGGACATCGACGTACGGGCCCTCCGGCCGGGGTCCGGGGGTCGCCCCCCGGAAGGCTGGTTAACGCTGGCTGCGGTGCGCACGAGGGCCCGTGGGGCACCCGGTGCGATCGCCGGACAGCGGCCCACACTAACGGCTGCGCATGCAGACGGTCCGCCGCCTGCGGGGAAGGGGCAGGCGGCGGACCGTTCGTTGTGTACTGCCTTGTGCTGTTTTGCTGGGCGGTGCGGCCGGGGCACCGCGGCGGTGCGGCTGTTCGTTCGGGGGCCGCCCCGCATATACCGCTCAGACCGCGGCCTTCTTCAGTCTCCGGCGTTCACGCTCGGACAATCCGCCCCAGATTCCGAAGCGTTCGTCATTCGACAGGGCATATTCAAGGCATTCCGAGCGGACTTCGCAGGCGAGGCAGACCTTCTTTGCCTCACGGGTGGAACCACCCTTCTCGGGAAAGAAGGACTCGGGGTCGGTCTGGGCGCACAATGCGCGCTCCTGCCAGCCGAGTTCCTCGTCCGCGTCCTCGACCAGCAGTTGCTGGAACAGCTCGGTCATGTGCGCCCCTCGTCTGTCTTTTGTCTTCCCCGTGATGTTGCCGTTACCGAATCCGGCCGAACGACACGAGTGAAATTACAAGTGTGTAGCTCCGTGGCAGTCAAGCCGGGATCTGCTATTGGGCCCGTTATTCACTCTGCGGAACCAAGGCTATGCGGAAAGTGTTCAAATCGCCAAAAACCGTGACACAAGACCTCGCCTCGACAACGGGTACCCCCGACAGGGAGGAAGACGCGGAAGAGATGGATCTTGTTGCGGTTCGCCCCGTGAAGCGACTCGGATCACAGTCGGATCACGAGACGGCAACGGTGCGCAGGTGAACGCGGAGCGGGAGAAGCACAGACGCGGCGCGTGTCGCAGTGCGCGGGGCCCGCCGGTGAACACTGACGGTTGCAGCGCGGTCTCTCCACGTCAGCGACCGCACAAACCTTTCTGCGTCCAGGCTCACCGCATGAGGTGAAACATTGCCGCCAAACCGGTTGTCGAGTTGACAGCCGACGAGGCTGCCGGTCACCTTTGTTTCCATGCCAGCGACCGCAGCACTCCCCGTGACCCACACCCGTGTGGTCCGCAGTGCTGCCCCGGCCCGCTGTCACTGTTGCTGTCACAGCTGTTGAAGCCACCCGCGCTCCAGCTCTGAAGAGCCCCGAGGCTCTGCCGCCGAAGCCCCGCCCGTCCCGGGCCGCTCCGGCTCCGGCCCGCCGCACACCCCACCCCGTGTGCGCCGCGTCCCGCTCGCACCCCACGCACCGGTGCGGCACCCGTTCTGCGACACCCCAGCACTGACTGCCTAGGAACCCCCGCACCATGAACAGCGACAGCGACCTCCAGATCGCCGGCGACATCCTTGAGGTCACGCACCTCCTGGCCCCCGCCCGCGAGCACCCCGCCACCGTGGCCGAGTTCGCCGGCCTGGCCCGCTCCATCGCCGCCGACCGCTCCCAGTGGGCGCACCTGGTGCGCTACGACGCCACCACCCGCTGGTACCACCGGCTGCGCACCGGCCCCGGTTACGAAGTGTGGCTCCTGAGCTGGGTGCCCGGGCAGGGCAGCGGGGCACACGACCACGGGGCGTCCTCGGGCGTCCTCACCGTCCTTCAGGGCGAGCTCACCGAGCGCGGCGACAGGGGTGCGCGGACGCTCGGCACGGGCGCGCAGTACGTGTCCGTGCCCGGTCACGTCCACGAGGTCGTCAACGACTCCCTGGAACCGGCCGTGAGCCTGCACGTCTATTTCCCCGGGCTCACCGAGATGCCGATGTACACGGCGCCCTTCGCGACCGCCCAACAGGATGTCAGCACCGCCTGACACGCCCGCCCGTCGCCCGGCCACCGCCCCTTTAGGGAGTCAGGCTTCGCCTGACACACTGCTCCGTATGCGCATTGTGGTTCTTGCAGGCGGTATCGGCGGTGCTCGTTTTCTTCGTGGCCTCAAAGCGGCCGCACCGGAGGCGGACATCACCGTCATCGGCAATACCGGTGACGACATTCATCTGTTCGGGCTGAAGGTCTGCCCCGACCTCGACACGGTGATGTACACCCTCGGCGGCGGCATCAACGAGGAACAGGGCTGGGGTCGCGCGGAGGAGACCTTCCACGTGAAGGCCGAACTCGCCGCGTACGGCGTCGGACCGGAATGGTTCGGGCTCGGCGACCGCGACTTCGCGACGCACATCGTGCGCACCCAGATGCTCGGCGCCGGATATCCGCTCAGCGCGGTCACCGAAGCCCTGTGCGAGCGGTGGCAGCCGGGCGTGCGGCTGATCCCGATGTCCGACGACCGCGTCGAGACGCACGTGGCGATCGAGACCGACGGCGAGCGCAGGGCGGTCCACTTCCAGGAGTACTGGGTGAAGCTGCGCGCCTCCGTCGACGCGCAGGCGATCGTGCCGGTCGGCGCCGAGCAGGCCAAGCCCGCGCCCGGCGTGCTGGAGGCCATCGCCTCCGCCGACGTCATCCTCTTCCCGCCGTCCAACCCCGTCGTCAGCGTCGGCACGATCCTCGCCGTCCCCGGCATCCGCGAGGCCATCGCGGAGGCGGGCGTTCCGGTGGTCGGCCTGTCCCCCATCGTCGGCGACGCCCCGGTGCGCGGCATGGCCGACAAGGTCCTGGCCGCCGTCGGCGTCGAGTCGACGGCCGCCGCCGTCGCCCAGCACTACGGCTCCGGGCTGCTCGACGGCTGGCTGGTGGACACCGTCGACGCGCACACCGTGCAGGCCGTCGAGGACGCGGGCATCCGCTGCCGCGCCGTGCCGCTGATGATGACCGACCTCGCCGCGACCGCCGCGATGGCGAGTGCCGCGCTGGAGCTGGCGTCGGAGGTACGGGCATGAGCGACTCCGTGGGTACGGTGCGGGGCGCGCCGGAGTACCGCGTGTGGGCGGTGCCCGGCCTGCCGGAGGTCCGCGAGGGCGACGACCTGGCGAAGCTGATCGTGGGCGCGGAGCCCGGGCTCGCCGACGGCGACGTCCTGCTCGTCACGTCGAAGATCGTCAGCAAGGCGGAGGGCCGGATGCTGGCCGCCGACTCGCGCGAGGAAGCCATCGACGCGGAGACGGTACGGGTCGTGGCGCGCCGCGGCACCCTGCGCATCGTGGAGAACCGGCAGGGGCTGATCATGGCCGCCGCCGGGGTGGACGCCTCCAACACCCCCGCCGGGACGGTGCTCCTGCTGCCGGCGGACCCCGACGCCTCGGCACGGGCCATCCGCGACGGCGTACGGGACGCGCTGGGCGTCGAGGTCGGCGTCGTCGTCACCGACACCTTCGGGCGACCCTGGCGCAGCGGGTTGACGGACGTGGCGATCGGGGCAGCCGGGGTGCGGGTGCTCGACGACCTGCGGGGTGGGATGGACGCGTACGGCAATCCGCTGAGCGCGACGATCGTGGCCACGGCGGACGAGCTGGCGGCGGCGGGCGACCTGGTGAAGGGCAAGGCGGACGGGCTGCCGGTGGCCGTCGTGCGCGGGCTGGCGCACGTGGTCGCCGCGGACGCGGAGGGTGCGCGGGCGCTCGTACGGGGTGCGGCGGACGACATGTTCCGGCTCGGGACGTCGGAGGCGGTCCGGGAGGCGGTCACGCAGCGGCGCACGGTGCGGGAGTTCACCGACGACCCGGTGGACCCCGGGGCGGTGCGGCGGGCGGTCGCGGCGGCGGTGACGGCACCGGCGCCGCATCACACGACGCCGTGGCGGTTCGTGCTGCTGGAGTCGGAGTCGGCGCGGGCCGGGCTGCTGGACGCGATGAAGGACGCGTGGATCGCGGATCTGCGGGCGGACGGGAAGTCCGAGGAGTCGATCGCCAAGCGGGTGCGGCGCGGGGAGGTGCTGCGGAGGGCGCCCTATCTGGTGGTGCCGTGTCTGGTGACGGACGGGTCCCACACGTATGGGGACGTCCGGCGGGACGCCGCGGAGCGGGAGATGTTCGTGGTGGCCATGGGGGCCGGGGTGCAGAACTTCCTGGTGGCGTTGGCCGGGGAGCGGCTGGGGTCGGCGTGGGTGTCGTCGACGATGTTCTGCCGGGACGTGGTGCGGGAGGTGCTGGGGCTGCCGGAGGGGTGGGACCCGATGGGGGCGGTCGCGGTGGGGCGTCCGGCGGGCGAGCCGGCGGCGCGGGGGGAGCGGGGGGTGGAGGGCTTCATCACCGTGCGGTGAACTTTTCCGGTACGGGGGCGGGGCTTGGTGGCGCCGGGATCGCGGGCGGTACGGGGCGGGCCGGGGCCCCATGGGACGGGCGTCCGGCGTGGGGCTCGGCCTCGGGCCGGTAGTGGGGTCGGCCGGGAGCGAGAGGGCCGGAACCGGGCGGGGCCGGAGTCGGGCGGTCCGCCCCCTTGCCCGCCCGTCCCGCCCCCCGGGGGGCGGCCCCGCCGCCCAAGGCGGCGGGGGGGAGCGGGAAGGGGAAGGCGGCTGCGAAGCAGCCCCTTCAGGGGCGCGGGGAACTGCGCGACCAGCCACCCACTCACCCGCACGGGACAGGGGCCCCACCCCGTAGGGTCGACCCGTGGCAGGGAGATTTCAGCGGAGGGTCGTGCTGGGACCGTTGCGGCGGGGCGGCGCGGACCCCACGTACCGGGTGGCCCAGGACGGCGCCGTGTGGCGGGTGAGCCGGACGCCCGAGGGCCCCGGGACGCTCCGGGTGACCGAGGGGGACGCCCAGGCATGGGGGCCGGGGGCCGCGTGGATGCTGCGGCAGCTGCCCCTGCTGCTCGGTGAGGGCGACGAGCCGGAGGCCTTCGTGGCACACCACCGGGTCGTCGCGCAGGCCCAGCACCGGCACCCGGAGCTGCGGCTGTGCCGGACGGGGCTGGTGCTGGAGTCGCTGATTCCGTCCGTACTGGAGCAGAAGGTGACCACCACGGAGGCGTACCGCTCCTGGCGGCACCTGGTGCGGACGTTCGGCGAGCCCGCACCCCTGCCCCGTACCCCTGAATTCGCCGTCCCGGAGGGCCTGTACGCCATGCCCGACGCCCGCGGCTGGGCGCGCATCCCCTCCTGGGAGTGGCACCTGGCCAACGTCGACGCCAAGCGCGCCGACACCGTGGTGCGCGCGGTGCGCGTGGCGCCGCGGCTGGAGGAGGCCGCGGAAATGACGTACGAGAACGCGAAGCGGAGGCTGGAGCTGGTGGCGGGGATCGGCCCGTGGACCTCCGCCGAGACCCTCCAGCGGAGCAACGGGGCGCCCGACGCGCTCACCGTGGGGGATCTGCACCTGCCGGGAATCGTCGGATACGCGCTGACCGGCAGGCGCGGGGCGACCGACGCCGACATGCTGGAGCTGCTGGCGCCCTATGCGGGCCAGCGGCACAGGGCCGCCCGGTACATCCTGCTCACCGGGCTGACCCCGCCCCGGCGCGGCCCCCGCCGCGCCCCGGGGCGTATCTCACACCTGTAGTCACTGGTCCGAGGAGAAGCGGACGGAGCCCGCCGGGAGGACCGCGTCGCACCAGATACGGATGCCGTCGCGCAGTTCGTTGTCCGCGCCGACCTGCGCGCCGTCGCCGATGACCGCACCCACCAGGTGCGTACGGGAGCCGATGCGTGCGCCCGCGCCGACCAGGGAGTCCTGGACGACGGCGCCCGGCTCGATCACCGCACCGGCCAGCACCGTCGAGCCCTCGATCCGGGCCCCCTCCCCCACCACCGCGTCCGCGCCGATCACCGTGCCCCCGGTGAGCTTGGCGTCGGCGGCGACGACCGCGCCCGGCATGACCAGGCGGTCGCCGCAGCGGCCCGGGACGGCCGGGGACGGCGCGCGGCCCTGCACGAGGTCGGCGGAGCCGCGGACGAAGGCCTGGGGGGTGCCCAGGTCCAGCCAGTACGTGGAGTCGACCATGCCCTGGAGGTGCGCCCCGCCGGCCAGCAGGTCGGGGAAGGTCTCGCGCTCGACGGAGACCGGGCGGCCGGTGGGGATGGTGTCGATGACCGAGCGGCGGAAGACGTACGCGCCCGCGTTGATCTGGTCGGTGACGATCTCCTCCGGCGTCTGCGGCTTCTCCAGGAAGGCGGTGACACGGCCGGTGGCGTCGGTGGGGACCAGGCCGAAGGCTCTGGGGTCCTCGACGCGGGTGAGGTGCAGGGAGACGTCCGCACCGGAGGTGGAGTGGGTGGAGACGAGGGCCTCGATGTCGAGGCCGGTGAGGATGTCGCCGTTGAAGATGAGGACCGGCTCGTCGGGGCCCGAGTGCAGGCGGGGGGCGACGTTGCGGATGGCGCCGCCGGTGCCCAGCGGCTCGTCCTCGGTGACGTACTCCAGGTGCAGACCGAGCGCGGAGCCGTCGCCGAAGTGGGGCTCGAAGACCTCGGCGAGGTAGGAGGTGGCGAGCACGATGTGTTCGACTCCGGCGGCCCTGGCGCGGGCCAGCTGGTGGGTCAGGAAGGGCACCCCGGCCGCCGGGACCATGGGCTTGGGGGTGTTCACCGTGAGGGGTCGCAGCCGGGTTCCCTTGCCTCCGACCAGGAGGATCGCTTCAGTCACCTTGTCGTCTCTGCTTCCTGCTGGGGCCGGGCCGGATGTGGCTGGCCAGTGTATGCAGACTGTTCGATACGTCCCGGTCGGCGCCCCGCGTGCAGCAGGTGTCGGTGTCGCGGTCGAGGTCCGCGCCCGGCCCCGGGGACGTCGGGCACGGACCTGGCGACTAGCGTCCCTGGAAGCGGGCCGCGGTCCCGCGCGCGGTGCCCAGCTTCTGGTAGAGGCGGCCGCCGGGGCATTCGGTGGCGAAGCCGTCCCGGTGGCCCGAGATGACGTTCAGCCGGACCTTGCTCCCCTTCTTGTAGAGGTTGCCTCCCGCTGAGGTGAGGTAGGTGGTGCCCTTGGGGTTGGCGCCGTGCAGTCCGAGTTTCCAGGCGGTGAGCTTCGCGACGGCGTTCACCGCGGCGGCGGGCGGAGCGGTGCTGCTGTAGGTCCCGAGGACGGCGATGCCCATGCTGTCGGTGTTGAAACCGAGAGTGTGCGCCCCGAGGACCGGCTTGGCCACACCTCCGGCGCGTCCTTCGTAGACATTGCCGCACTTGTCGACGGCGAAGTTGTAGCCGAAGTCCCGCCAGCCACTGCTCTTGACGTGGTAGCGGTAGATACTGCGCAGGACGGAGCCCGACTGCGAACAGCTGTACCCATTTCCGGACGCGCTGTGATGGACGAAGGCGGCCTTGATCGTCTTGGTGTAGACGTTGCCCTTCTCCTTCATCCGCTCGTCGGCGCCCCATCCCCTGCGCAGGACGATGCGCGGGCGGGGCCCGATGCGCGGGCGCTGCACTCCGCTCTCCGCTTCCGCTTCGGCCGGCACCAGCGAGGCCGAGGAGGCTTCGGCCTCGGTCTCGGCCCGGGTCAGCTCCGGGAGTTCCAGGGCGGCGGAGGGGGCGCGGGAGCCGTCGCGGGGCGGTTCGGCGCCGGGGTCGACGAGGTCGAGCCGCAGGCCCTCGGGCAGGGGGCCGTCGGTGGGGCGGACGCGGGCCTGGACGGCGTCGGACGCGCCGACCCACAGGGGTGCGGTCGAGCCGTGCGTACGGTTCTCCCGTGCGCCCGGGTCGGCCCCGTCGGCGGAGTGCGCGTCGAGGTCCTGCCAGCGCGACCAGGTGCCGGTCGACACCGCTCTCGTACGTACCTGGACCCGCCCCTCCAGTACGGCACGGGGGTCGTCCCAGACCACGCCGACCAGCGAGAACGGGTCCACGTCCCGGGGACTGAGCCCGAGCGCGGCCGCTCGCGGGACGGCCCGGTCGGTGCGCCCGGCGAGCGGGGCCAGCGGCAGCGACCTGGTCGAGCCGGGGAGACCGGGGAGGTCCGCCGACTGCGCGCCCGCCAACTGCCGCCGGTCTGCGGGGGCGTCGTCGGGCAGCACGAGCGGGAGCGCGAGAAGGGCCGCGCAGGTGACGCCGATCGAGGAAGCAAGGAGTGCACGCATGTAGCCGATATTGGTCATACCGGTATAAATCTGTCCATCGGTGAAGTGACGGCGCGGTGACGGTCCGTCCGCCGGACGGGTGGCCGGACGCGACCGGCCCGCACCGCCCGGGGCGCGGGCGGCGACGTACGCTCGTCCGATGAACTCCACCGACCGCACCCCTGCCGACCTGCTGCGTTCCGCGCTCGCGACGGACCCGGGCCGTCCCCTTGTCACCTTCTACGACGACGCGACGGGCGAGCGCGTCGAACTGTCCGTGGCGACCTTCGCCAATTGGGTGGCCAAGACCGCCAACCTCCTCCAGGGCGATCTGTCCGCCGGGCCCGGCGACCGGCTCGCGCTGCTCCTGCCCGCGCACTGGCAGACCGCGGTGTGGCTGCTGGCGTGCGCCTCGGTGGGCGTCGAGGTGGACGTCGCGGGCGACCCGGCGGGGGCGGACGTCGTGGTCAGCGGCCCGGACGCGCTGGAGGCGGCGCGGGCGTGCCGGGGCGAGCGGGTGGCACTGGCGCTGCGCCCGCTGGGCGGACGTTTCCCCTCCGCCCCGGAGGGCTTCGCGGACTACGCCGTCGAAGTCCCCTCCCAGGGCGACCGGTTCGCCCCCTTCGTCCCCGTGGACGCCGACGAGGTCGCGCTGTCCGTCGGCGGTACGTCGACGAGTGCGGCCGAGGTCGTGGAGCGGGCCCGCGCGGACGCGCGGGCGCTCGGGCTGGGGCCGGGGTCGCGGGTGCTGTCGGGGCTCTCGTACGACACGTGGGAGGGACTGTCCTCCGGTCTGTACGCGCCGCTGGCGTCCGGCGCCTCGGTGGTGCTGTGCCGCAACCTCGGCGAACTGTCGGCGGAAGGGCTCGCCAAGCGCGTCGAGAGCGAGCGCGTCACGCACACGCTGGGGGCGTAGCGGGCGTACGTCCTCCGGTACGGCTTCGGGGGGCGGCCCATTCGGTGGACCGGGGCCCCGCTTCGCGGGCGCGCGACGGGGCACAGGACATGATCGATGGGACGCACAACCAAGCGCCGGGTTCAGCCGTCTACTCCTGCGATCGGCGGCCCAGCGTGCCGCCGACCCGTACGAGGATGGACGACGACGTGACCGAGACCGCTGGCACGCCCCCCGAACCGGACCGGCCGGCGAAGGCCCCGGAGCCCGGAGCAGGAGCGCGCCCGGCGGACGACACGACGCACCCCCCGGCACCGGACGCCTCCCCCGAAGCCCCGTCACCGGCGACACCGGACGCACCGGCACCGGACGCACCCGCACTCCGGACACCGGACGCGGCGACACCGGACGCGCCCGCAGCCACGACACCGGCACCGGATGCCGCGGAAGCACCGGCACCGGACGCAGCGGAAGCACCAGCCCCGGACGCCACTTCCACCGCACCGGCGCCGGACGTCGCGAGCACACCGGCACCGGACGCAGCGGCACCGGACGCAGCGGAAGCACCGGACGCGACGCCCGCGCCCGACGCCACCAGCACACCCGCACCCGCACCCGCACCCGGCACCGACGCCCTGCCCGCCCCCGACACCGACACCGTCGCCGCCCGCGAGGACGCAGTCCTCGCCGCAGCGCCCGCCGGGGCCGGAGCCGGAGCCGGAGCCGGGGGCGACGCGGACGGTGGGGACGACGGCGTCACCCCTCCCTCGCCCCCCACCAGAAAGCGGCACTGGGTGCGCTGGCTCGCGGGCGGGGCGGCGGTCGTGGTGCTCGTGGCGGCCGGAACCGGCTGGTACTTCTACAAGAAGCTCGACGGCAACATCACCACCGACACCGGTGCCGCCGCCGAACTCCGCGCCTGGGACAAGGAACGCCCCACCCAGGCCCCGGTGGCGCTCGACGCGCAGAACATTCTGCTCATCGGCTCCGACTCCCGCGCCGGCGGCAACAAGAAGTACGGACGCGACGAGGGCACCCAGCGCTCGGACACCACGATCCTGCTGCACCTGGCCGCCGACCGGAAGAGCGCCACCGGCGTCTCGCTGCCGCGCGACCTGATGGTGGACATCCCGAGCTGCACCAAGGCGGACGGCACCCGCACCCGGAAGATGTTCGCGCAGTTCAACTGGGCGTTCGAGATGGGCGGTACGGCCTGCACGATCCGTACCGTCGAGAAGCTGACGGGCATCCGCATCGACCACCACATGGTGGTGGACTTCGAGGGCTTCAAGCACATGGTGGACGCGGTCGACGGTGTGGAGGTCTGCCTCAAGGAGCCCATCAACGACAAGGACGCGCACCTGAAGCTGGACGCGGGCCCGCAGACCCTCAACGGGGAGCAGGCGCTCGGCTATGTGCGTGCCCGCAAGTCCATCGGCGGCGGCAGCGACACCGAACGGATGGACCGCCAGCAGCAGTTCCTCGGCTCGCTCGTCAACAAGATGCAGAGCAACGGCGTCCTGCTGAACCCGACGAAGCTCTATCCGGTGCTGGACGCCGCGACGAAGGCGCTGACCACCGACCCGGGGCTGGACTCGCTGCGCGATCTGTACGACCTGGCGAGCAGCATGCGGGACGTGCCCTCGGAGCGGGTGCAGTTCCTGACCGTACCCAGACAGCCGTACCGCTACGACCGGAACCGGGACGAACTGATCGAGTCCCAGGCCGAGAAGCTCTTCCAGCAGCTGCGCGAGGACGCACCCGTCTCGGTGGCGCCCGCCAAGTCGCTGGAGAAGCAGGACGGATCGGGCGACGATTCCGTGACCGGCTCCCCGAGCGGGGGGACGGTCGAACCCGGGAGCGACGACGAGGGCGACAACAGGCCCGACGACCCCGGTACGCCCAGCCCCACTCCGACCCCGACCTTCGCCGGAACCAACGCCGCCAGGGGCATGTGCGAGTAAAGCGATTGCCAAGTCCGGGACATCACCCGTTGCCCTTTGGGCGTATTGCCCGGTTGTAAGGGGCGTGGAATTTGTCACTGCCGTCGCTGGGCGCTGATCTGTCCAGATAGTGTGACGCGATCCAGTGCGACGAGCCGCTGCTCGGATCACGCACGCACGACTGGACGAAATGATGAGCCGCCTGGGGGGAGGCGCCTCGCGTGGGACCGACGGAGGACTCAGGCAACCGTGGACGCGCACAGCCGTGGGGCGGACGAGATCGACCCCGCCGACCAGTGGGTTCTCAACCCGCACACCGGCAACTACGAACTGCGACTGGACAGTTCCACAGGGTCCGCACGAGCTGCGGGACAGCCTCAGGGCAGTCCGCGCGGCCGCGGCCGTGACCCCCAGGGACAGCAGCAGGGACACGGCCAGCAGCACGGCGGCGGCCATGACGCTGCGCCCCGCCGCGACGTGCCGTCCCAGCGAAGCCGTCGCAGCGGTGCCGACAACACCCCCCGGGGCGGGAGTTCGCGCGGCGACAGCGCCGCCGCGCAGGCCGGCCGCCGCCGCAGGTCGGCGAAGAAGGGCAACAAGAAGGCCCTGAAGATCACCGGCGGTGTGGTCGGCTTCGTCCTGGTCGCGGGTTCGGTCGGCGCGTGGGCGCTCTACAACCACTTCGACAGCAACCTGCAGTCCGTGGACGTCTCCGGCGGTTCGGGCGGTTTCAAGAAGGACCAGGCGATCAACATCCTGGTCATCGGTACGGACAAGCGGACCGGCGACGGCAATTCGGGCTACGGCGACAAGGACAGCCCCGGCCACGCGGACACCACGCTCCTCTTCCACGTCGCCAAGGACCGGACGAACGCGACGGTGCTGTCCATCCCGCGCGACCTGAAGACGCGCATCCCGGACTGCCCCACCAAGCAGGAGGACAAGACCGAGAAGGTCATCCCCGGCAGCACGTTCGAACGCTTCAACACCAGCCTCGGCCAGTCCGGCCGCGACCCCGGCTGCACGATGCGCACGGTCAAGGAGATCACCGGACTGACCGTCGACCACTTCATGATGGTCGACTTCAACGCGGTGAAGTCGCTGACCACCGCGGTCGGCGGCGTCGACGTCTGCGTCGCCAAGGACGTGGACGACAAGAAGTCGCACCTCAAGCTGAGCAAGGGCAACCACACGATCCAGGGCGAGCAGGCGCTGGCCTTCGTGCGCACCCGGGGCGCGTTCGGCACCGGCTCCGACCTCAGCCGCATCCAGACGCAGCAGCAGTTCCTGGGCGCGATGCTGCGCAAGATGAAGTCCAGCGAGACCCTCACCGACGTGGGCAAGCTGTACGACCTGGCGGACGCGGCGACCAAGGCGCTGACCGTCGACTCGGGCATCGCGGGCCTGGGCAAGCTGAGGTCGCTGGCCGAGGAGGTCGCCAAGGTCGACCCGAAGAACATCACCTTCACGACCCTGCCGGTGGACGACAACCCGGCCGAGCCGGTGAAGGCGAAGGCCACGGTCGTCATCAACCAGCCGAAGGCCGACGCCCTCTTCTCGATACTGCAGTCGGACACCTCCCTCACCGAGGTGAAGAAGAAGGAGAAGGCCGAGAAGCAGGACCAGCAGCAGGCCCTGCTGAAGGGGGACAAGGCCGCCGCCGAGGACGTCCGCGTCAACGTCTACAACGGCAGCGGCAAGGGCGGCGCCGCCCAGGAGACCCTGAGCTGGCTCCAGGTGGAGAAGGGCGCCCGGCTGGCCACCAACGGCGGCAACTCACCGGAACCCGACATCGCAAAAACCACTCTCACGTACGGGGAGAACCAGGCCGACCAGGCCCGCGCGCTCGCCGCGATGATGAAGCTGCCCGGCTCGGCGCTCAAGCCGACCGGTCAGCAGGCCGGGGACCGCGAGCCGATGAAGCTGACATTGGGCAAGGACTTCTCCGGCCCGGGCAACCCGCTCGGCGCCCCGGCGAAGGCTCCCGAAGGCATCCAGCAGGCCAACGCCGCCACCTCGGTGTGCGCCCAATAACCTCGCGCCACCGGGTGCGAAACGGAAACTGAAGAGAAGTGGGTGGGGGCCCGGTGGGCAACAGCAGTGTGCATGGGGAGGGGACCAGGGCCCGCAACCTCGGCTGGGACGAGAGTCTCTACGAGAACGCGAACGCCCGGCCCGAGTCGTCCGAGGCGGCCGGCGGCGGCCAGGGCGGCCGTCGCCGCGGCGGGTCGCGCCGACGCAGACCCGAGGGCGGGCGCAGCAAGGGCAAACAGGTCCTGCGCTGGGGCGCGATAGCGCTGGCCGTGCTGATCCTCGGCACGGCCGGCGCCGGATACCTCTACTACCAGCACCTCAACAGCAACCTGCGCAGCGGCGCCCGCAGCAGCGGCGACGGCCCGGACAAGCCCAAGGCGAACGCCGCCGGGCAGACCCCGCTGAACATCCTGCTGATCGGCTCCGACAGCCGCGCCGATCCCGAGAACGTGAAGCTGGGCGGCGGCAAGGACCTCACGAAGAACCCGCCGCTCGCGGACGTGCAGAAGCTGCTGCACGTCTCCGCCGACCGCAAGCACGCCTCGGTGGTGAGCATCCCGCGCGACACCCGGGTGGACATCCCCGATTGCAAGGACGAGAAGACCCAGAAGGTCACCCCTGCGGGGAACGCCATCATCAACACGGCGCTGGCGCGCGGTGGTCCGGGCTGTGTGCTGGACACCTGGCAGAAGCTCACCAACATCTACATCGACCACTGGCTGATGATCGACTTCTCCGGTGTGGTGCAGATGTCGGACGCCGTCGGCGGTGTCGAGGTCTGCCTCAACCAGGGTGTGTGGGACAGGTCGACGCCGAGCCAGAAGGGCGGCTCGGGCCTCAAGCTGTCCAAGGGCCCGCACAAGATCAAGGGCGAGCAGGCCCTCCAGTGGCTGCGCACCCGGCACGCGTTCTTCAGTGACAAGGGCCGCGCGAAGGCGCAGCACATGTACATGAACTCGATGATGCGCGAGCTCCAGAGCGAGGACGCGTTCACCAACGTCGGCCGCATCACCTCGCTCGCCGAGACCGCGACCAAGGCTCTCCAGGTCTCCGACGAGATCGGCTCGCCCAAGAAGCTGTTCGACCTGGCGATGGAGCTCAAGAACGTCCCCTCGGACAGCATCACCATGACCTCGCTGCCGACGATCGCGGATCCGCGGGACCCCCTGAACCACTACGTCGTCGACCCCAAGGACTCCCCCCAGGTCCTCAAGCTGCTCCAGGACGACATCCCGTTCGACAAGAACGGCGGCGCGTCCGACGGCAAGGGCGCGAAGAAGCCCGCCGAGAAGCCCGCCAAGAAGCCCTCCGCGGCCCCCGGCGAGCTGGCCGTCACCGTGCAGAACGGCACGGGCTCCGACACCGAGGCCCCCACCCCCGGCCGGGCGTCCGCCGTCGCGCAGACCCTCACCGGCAAGGGGTACGCCCGGGCCTCGGCCAGCAAGGAGCGGCAGAGCGCCGAGCGGACCGTGGTCCGCTTCCCCAGCGCCGAGCTGGAGGGCGACGCCCAGGCCGTCGCCAAGGCGCTGGGCCTGCCGTCCTCGGCGGTCAGCAGGTCCACGGACGTCTCGGGCGTGACGCTGGTCGTCGGCTCCGACTGGCGCACCGGTGCCTCCTACCCCAAGGAGGAGGTGCCGAAGGCGGGCGACGTCCCGAAGTCCGCCGAGGCGGTCAAGGGCGACGACAAGGGCTGCATGGACGTGTACGGCCCGTACAAGTGGAACGGCAAGGACTGATTCCGCGGAGGTACGACAAGGGGGCCCGGGACGGTGATCGTCCCGGGCCCCCTTTGCGTACGTACGCGCGTACGTACGCGGAAACCGCCTACACGCCCGCGCCCTGCACCGACGGCCGCCTGCTCGCGATGACCTTCTTCGCGAGGGACTTCGGGGAGGTCAGGAAGCCGTAGCCCCAGGACATGTGCATCGTGGCCAGGGCGAGGGGGATCTGCGCGCGGGCCTTCAGGGGAAGGCCCTTGCCCGCCGGGAGGGAGCCCGCGGTGATGGCCGCGAGGTAGCCCGCCGGGATCACGAAGCCCCACGGGGTGACCAGCGCGCCGACGACGGTGCCCGCGGCGATGGCGCAGACGGCGGTCGGCGGGGCGAGGTAGCGCAGGTTGATCGAGCCGGAGTGGTAGCGGGCGACGACGTGCCGCCAGCGGCCGTAGTTCTTGTACTGCTTGGCGAGCTCCTTGACGGAGGGGCGCGGGCGGTACTGGACCTTCAGTTCCGGCGAGAACCAGATCAGGCCGCCGGACTCGCGGATGCGGAAGTTCAGCTCCCAGTCCTGGGCGCGGATGAACTCCTCGTTGTAGCCGCCGAGCCGCTCCAGCGCCTCACGGCGGAAGACGCCCAGGTAGACGGTCTCCGCCTGCTGGGCCTCGCCGCCGGTGTGGAAGGCCGCGTTGCCGACGCCGATCTTCGAGGTCATCGCGGCGGCGACCGCGTCCTCCCAGGCGTTCTCGCCCTCGGCGTGCATGATGCCGCCGACGTTCTGCGCGCCGGTCTCCTCCAGGAGGCGCACGGCGGTGGCGATGTAGTTCGGGGAGAGCATGCCGTGGCCGTCGACGCGTACGACGATCGGGTGCCGGGAGGCCTTGATCGCGGCGTTCAGGGCGGCCGGGGTGCGGCCGGTGGGGTTGGGAACGGTGTGCACGCGCGGGTCTTCCCGGACCAGCTCGGCGGCGATCTCGTCGGTGCGGTCCGTGGACGGGCCGAGCGCGATCACCACCTCCATCTCGCCGTCGTACTCCTGCTCCAGGATGTGACGGACCGAGTTGCGCAGGTGCCGCTCCTCGTTGAGGACCGGCATGATCACGGAGACCGCGGGGGCGGCGGGGGCGTTGGCGTTCACAAGCCGTCACGTTACCGCGAACGGGGGACAGCCTCGCGCGGCGGCCGGTCAGGTCCGCCGGGCTGGAGATCGTATCGGCATACGGTGCGGGGCGATCCCCGTCCTGTGCCCTCAGCGGAGGTGTCCCCCGTGCCCGTGCCGCCCCGTCAGCCTGCCCGTCGTCGCCCGCACCCGCCCCGCGACAAGCGCCGCAAGCAGGACGAGCGGCCGCACTGGGGGATGCGGGCGGCGACCACCCTGTCCGTGCTGGTGCTGGCGGCGGGCGGCATCGGGCACGCGATGGTGACCAGCATGAACACCGGGATCGACCGGGTCGACCCGTTCAAGGACATGAAGAACCGGCCCGAGGCCGAGCCGGGGCGCGGCATGAACGTCCTCCTGGTCGGCACCGACGGCCGCGACAAGATCACCAAGGAGGAGAAGGAGAAGTACAAGCTCGGCGGCGCCCCCTGCCACTGCACCGACACGATCATGCTGGTGCACGTCTCGGAGGACCGGGGCCGGGCCAGCGTGGTCAGCATCCCGCGCGACAGCTACGCGCAGATGCCCGAGCACACGGACGAGACCACCGGCGACCACCACCGCTCCCACCCGGTCAAGATCAACGCGGCGTACGCGGAGGGCGGGCCGAGCCTGACCACGCGGACCGTCGAGCACATGACCGGCGTGAAGATCGACCACTACCTGGAGGTCGACTTCACCAGCTTCATGAAGACGGTGGACGTGCTCGGCGGCGTCGACATCTGCACGACGACCGCGCTGAAGGACAGCTATACGGGCCTGGACCTGGCCCCCGGCACCCACCGGCTCGGCGGCGGCGAGGCCCTCCAGTACGTGCGCTCGCGGCACATCGACGGGGCCTCGGACCTGGGCAGGATGCAGCGCCAGCAGCGGTTCCTGGCCGCCTTCATCGCCAAGGTCACCGACAGCGGGGCGCTGCTCAACCCGGTGCGCTTCCGCGAGGTCGCCTCGACGCTGCTGGGCTCGGTGCGGGCCGACAAGGGCTTCGGCACGACGGAGATGCTGGCGCTCGGGCAGGCGATGCGGGGCTTCACCCCGGCGTCCTCGGAGTTCACGTCGGTGCCGATCGGGGAGATGAGCTTCCCGGTGAAGGGCATCGGCTCCACCCTGAAGTGGGACGACGCCAAGTCCAGGAAGCTCTTCCAGACGCTGCGGGAGGACCGCCCGCTGGGCGTTCCGCGCCCCAAGAAGGACCGGGCCACCCCGGTGGACGTCTCGCCGGAGCAGATCCGGGTGCAGGTCGACAACGGGACGCGCACGGCGGGCCTCGGCAGGCGCGTCGACGCGGCGCTGAAGGCCACCGGCTTCCGCACGACGGGCGCCCCCGGCAACGGGGTGCGCCGGGACGTGGCCCGCACCCTGGTGACGTACGACCCCCGCTGGGACCGCAGCGCCCAGTCCCTGGCGGCGGCGCTGCCGGGCTGCGCGCTCCAGCCGGTCAAGGGGCAGGGCGGCCTGATGCGGGTCACGGCCGGGGCGGACTACCGGGGGGTGACGCCGGTGCGGGCGCAGGACGAGTACCAGGGCGAGTTCGGGGTGGTGACCGGCGACCAGGTGGTGTGCCCGTGAACCCGAAGCCCGCGGCGCTCAGTCGTTGAGCCCCTCCGCCGCCCGCCGGTCCCGCAGCTCCTTGATGGCGCGGCGGCGGGCGAGGCGGTGGGTGCGCCGGATCTGGGCCTCCTGGTAGCGCCGCCTGTCGCGCTCCGTCTCCGGGAGAACCGGCGGCACGGGGCGCGTCTTGCCGTCCGCGTCGACGGCGGCGAAGACCAGGTAGGCGGAGCCGACCTGCTGGGCCGGGGTGGATTCGTTCCACCGCTCGGCCAGGACCCGTACGCCGATCTCCATGGAGGAGCGGCCGGTCCAGTTGCACTGGGCCTTCACGTGCACCAGGTCGCCGACCTGCACCGGCTCCAGGAAGACCATCTCGTCCATGGAGGCGGTGACCGCGGGCCCGCCGGAGTGGCGGCCGGCGACCGCGCCCGCCGCGTCGTCCACCAGCTTCATGATCACGCCACCGTGCACCGTGCCCAGCAGATTCGTTTCCGCAGCGGTCATGATGTGGCTGAGCGTGGTGCGGGACGCGGAGGTGGGCTTGCCCGGAATGGGGTCTTCCGGGGCCTGGGCCTGATCTGTCATGCCCTCTACTTTATGCGTGGGCCCATTGACACAGCTCTGCAACAGCCCTGCCCCGAATTCCCACCCGCCCTGTGAGCCTGCCGCCCCCTGGCCGCACACTGAAGGCATGAGCGACTGGCCCAGTGCACGAAACGACGACCGCGACAACGGGTACGGCCGAGGAGCTGCGAGCCCGCAGCCCGAGGGCCCCCGGGTGATGCGGCATGTGCAGCGCGGCCAGGTCCCGCCCCCCGCGGGCCGCCGACCCGCCCCGCAGGCCCCGTCCGCCCCGCCGCGCGGCGTCCCGCCGCAGCAGTCGCAGGGGTACGACGACTACGGGTACGGCGGCGACCAGGGCGGTGGCGACGGCTACAACACCGGCCAGGTCTACGGCGGCGGCCGAGGCACCGGCGGGGGCCGAGGCGGCGGCAACGGCTCGGGCCCCGGCGCCACCCGCGGCCCGCGGCCCGCCCCGAACTGGGGCCGCCGGATCAAGATCGGTGCGATCACCGTCGTCTCGGTCGTCGCGATCACCTCGGTCGCCACCTACTTCTGGGCCGACTCCAAGGTCCGCCGCGAGGTCGACCTCTCCAAGGTCATCGACCGGCCGAAGGAGGGCGACTGCACGACGTACCTCGTCGTGGGCTCCGACAGCCGCGAGGGCATGACCGCCGAGGACAAGAAGCGTCTGCACACGGGCTCCAACGAGGGCAAGCGCACCGACTCGATGATCATCCTGGCCTCGTGCTCCAGCGGCGACACCATGATCTCGCTGCCGCGCGACTCGGACGTCGAGATCCCGTCCTTCGTCGGCTCGGAGTCCGGCAAGCGCTTCGAGAACCAGCACAAGCGCACCAAGCTCAACGCCGCCTACGCCACCGACGGCCCGGAGCTCCTGGTCCGTACCGTCGAGCACAACACCGGCCTGCGCATCGACCACTACGCGGAGATCGGCTTCGCCGGGTTCGCGAACATCGTGGACGCGATGGGCGGCGTCGACCTGGACATCCCCAAGGCCTTCAAGGACAAGAAGTCCGGCGCCGACTTCCAGGCGGGCAAGCAGACCCTCAACGGCGAGCAGGCCCTCGCCTTCGTCCGCACCCGGTACGCCTTCGCCGAGGCGGACCTCGCACGCACCAAGAACCAGCAGAAGTTCCTGGCCGCCCTGGCGAGCCAGGCCGCCTCCCCCGGCACGCTCCTCAACCCCTTCTCCCTCTACCCGACGCTCGGCGCTGGCCTGGACACGCTGATCGTGGACAAGGACATGGGCCTGTTCGACCTGGCCGGGATGTTCTTCGCGATGAAGGGCGTCAGCGGCGGCGAGGGCAAGTCCATGAACATGCCCAGCAGCGGCTTCCGCAACGGCAACGTCGTCTGGGACAAGGAGAAGATGCGCCAGCTGGTCCAGCAGATCCAGAACGACGAGAAGGTCACGGTCACCTCGAACTGACCTGTCGCCGCTCCGCCACGGGGCGGGGGCGTCCCGCACAGGACGCCCCCGCCCCGTCCGCGTACCCCCGAACGCCACGCCCGCCGCGAACCCCCGGCGCTCCCGTGCCACGGTGGCCGTACCTGCCCGACCGGCCGATCCGCCGTCCCCGCTGATCGGCCGCGCCCGCCGTCGCCACTGCCGTCGCAGAACCGGAGCCCCGTCATGGCACTGCTACAGGACGACCCGCAGCACACCACCTCCGCCGTGGGCGCTCCCGACCGCGTGACGGACGCCCCCTGCGAGCCGGCGCCCGCCGAGGAGACCCTGGCCCGCGCCCGGGAGCTGCTCGCCGCGCACCCCGTCGCCGACGGGCACAACGGCCTGGCGCGGGCCATACGGTCCGCCCCCTGGTCCGACATAGAGCTCGGCGAGTCCACCCTCGACACCGACATCCCCCGGCTGCGGGCGGGCGGCGTCGGCGCGCAGTTCTGGTCCCTGCACCCCGAGGCGGACGCCGGGTGCGCGGTCAGCGGCGTGCTGGAGCAGATCGATCACGTACGGGCCATGGTCGGCGGCTATCCGGAGGCGCTGCGCATCGCGCTCAGCTCCGGCGAGGTCGGCGACGCCCGCTGCTGCGGCCGCATCGCCTCGCTGCTCGGTCCCGCCGAGGCCCCCGCGATCGGCTCCTCGCTGGGCACCCTGCGCGCCCTGCACGCACTCGGCGTCCGCGCGCTCACCCTCACCGGCGTCGACTGGGCGCCGCCCACCGGTCTGACCCGCTTCGGCCAGGAGGTCGTCCGGGAGATGAACCGCGTCGGCATGCTCGTCGACCTCAGCGGCACCGCCCCCGAGACGATGCGCGCCGCCCTCACGGTCTCCCGCGCCCCCGTCGTCCTGACCCGCTCGGGCGCGCAGGCCCGCACCCCGCACCCGGCCAACGCGCCGGACGACGTGCTGGCCGCGCTGCGCGCGAACGGCGGCCTGTGCATGGTGCCCTTCGACGCGGCCCGCACGGGTCCCGCCGTGCGGGACGTCGCCGACCACCTCGACCACGTCCGTTCCCTCGCGGGCCCGGGATGCGTCGGGCTCTCCGGTACGTACGACACGGGCGCCGCCCATCCCGGGGCGCTGCGGGACGCGGGTTCCTACCCGTACCTCGTCGCGGAACTCCTGGACCGGGGCTGGCCGGAGGCCGACCTCGCCCGCCTCACCTGGGAGAACCTCCAGCGAGTGCTGCGGGACGCGGAGTTCACCGCGAAGGCGGCGCAGGAGCGGCGCGGCCCCTCGACGGCGCGCATCGAGGAGCTGGACGGCTGACCCGGCGGCCTCAGGCCTGGGGGGGCTCAGGCCTGGGGGGCCGCAGGCCTTCGGAGTCTCAGGCCTTCGGGCGGCCCATCGCGCGGAAGGTCCAGCCCGCCTCGCGCCACTGGGCGGCGTCCAGGGCGTTGCGGCCGTCCAGGATGAGGCGCCGGGCGACGACCGCGCCCAGTTCGGCCGGGTCCAGGTCGCGGAACTCGCGCCACTCGGTGAGGTGCAGCACGATGTCCGCGCCGCGCACCGCGTCCAGGGCGGAGTCGGCGTAGCCGAGGGTGGGGAAGACGCGGCGGGCGTTGGCCATGCCCTTGGGGTCGTAGACGGTGACCTGGCCGCCCTGGAGGTGGACCTGACCGGCGACGTTCAGGGCGGGCGAGTCGCGTACGTCGTCGGAGTCGGGCTTGAAGGTCGCGCCGAGGACGGCGACGCGCTTGCCGAGGAAGCCGCCCTCCCCCAGGGCCTCGCGGGCCAGCTCGACCATGTGACCGCGGCGGCGCATGTTGATGGAGTCGACCTCGCGGAGGAAGGTCAGCGCCTGGTCGGCGCCCAGCTCACCGGCGCGGGCCATGAACGCCCGGATGTCCTTGGGCAGACAGCCGCCGCCGAAGCCGATCCCGGCGCGCAGGAACTTCGGGCCGATCCGCTCGTCGTACCCGATCGCCTCCGCCAGCTTCACGACGTCGCCGTCGGCCGCCTCGCAGACCTCCGCCATCGCGTTGATGAACGAGATCTTCGTCGCGAGGAAGGAGTTCGCGGCGGTCTTCACCAGCTCGGCCGTCGGGAAGTCCGTCACCACGAACGGCGAGCCCTCGGCGAGCGGCGTCGCGTACACCTCGCGCAGGATCTTCTCGGCGCGCTCGCTCTCCACGCCGACGACGAGCCGGTCCGGGTGCAGGGTGTCCTGCACCGCGAAGCCCTCGCGCAGGAACTCCGGGTTCCACGCCAGCTCGACGCCCTCGGGGGCCTGCTCCGCCAGCAGCTGCTTCAGCCGGGCCGCCGAGCCGACCGGCACGGTCGACTTGCCGACCACGAGCGCGTCGCTCTTGAGGTGCGGGGCCAGCGAGGCGAACGCGCTGTTGACGTAGCTCATGTCGCAGGCGTACTCGCCGTGCTTCTGCGGGGTGTTCGTGCAGATGAAGTGGACGTCGCCGAAGGCCCCGGCCTCCTCGAAGTCCATCGTGAAGCGCAGCCGCCCGGTCGACCCCGGCAGGCCCTCGACGTGCTGGTGGAGCAGCTCCTCCAGGCCCGGCTCGTACATCGGTACGCGACCGGCGCTCAGCATCTCGATCTTCTCGGGCACGACGTCGAGCCCGAGCACCTCGAACCCGAGCTCCGCCATCGCCGCGGCGTGGGTGGCGCCGAGGTAGCCGGTGCCGATCACGGTGAGCCTGAGGGCCATGTGGTGCTCCTAGAGGTGCGGGCGGGACAACGGGCCCGAGCATATCGGGGCGCCCGTATGGGGAGGTTCCGCCCGAGCTGTCGGCCCTGGTGCGCAAACTCACGTATCCAAGCCCGGACCCACGCTCTAAAATCTTGGTTACTTAACGGTAGTTAGCATCCTTGTGATCCTTGGGGAGTGAGAAGCCTTGGCAGGTTCGCCCGATTTCGACCTGTACCGGACGTCCGAAGAGCACGACATGCTGCGGGAGTCGGTGCGCGCGCTCGCCGAGGCGAAGATCGCCCCGTACGCGGCCGAGGTGGACGAGCAGGCCCGCTTCCCCCGCGAGGCCCTGGACGCGCTGGTCGCGGCCGACCTCCAGGCGGTGCACGTGCCCGAGGCCTTCGGCGGCGCGGGCGCGGACGCCCTCGCCACCGTCATCGTGATCGAGGAGGTGGCCCGTGTCTGCGCCTCCTCCTCCCTGATCCCGGCCGTCAACAAGCTGGGCTCGCTGCCGGTGATCCTCTCCGGCTCGGAGGACCTGAAGAAGAAGTACCTGGCCCCCCTGGCCAAGGGCGAGGCGATGTTCTCGTACTGCCTCTCCGAGCCGGACGCCGGTTCGGACGCGGCGGGCATGAAGACCCGGGCCGTCCGCGACGGCGACTTCTGGGTCCTCAACGGCGTGAAGCGCTGGATCACCAACGCCGGCGAGTCCGAGTACTACACGGTCATGGCCGTCACCGACCCCGAGAAGCGCTCGAAGGGCATCTCCGCCTTCGTCGTGGAGAAGTCCGACGAGGGCGTCTCCTTCGGCGCGCCCGAGAAGAAGCTCGGCATCAAGGGCAGCCCGACCCGCGAGGTCTACCTCGACAACGTGCGCATCCCGGCCGACCGCATGATCGGCGAGGAGGGCACCGGCTTCGCCACCGCCATGAAGACCCTCGACCACACCCGCATCACGATCGCCGCCCAGGCGCTCGGCATCGCCCAGGGCGCCCTCGACTACGCCAAGGGCTACGTCCAGGAGCGCAAGCAGTTCGGCAAGCCGATCGGCGACTTCCAGGGCGTGCAGTTCATGCTCGCGGACATGGCCATGAAGCTGGAGGCGGCCCGCCAGCTCACCTACGCCGCCGCCGCGAAGTCCGAGCGCGTGACCGCCGGAGGCGAGAAGGAGGACCTGACCTTCTTCGGCGCGGCGGCCAAGTGCTACGCGTCCGACGCGGCGATGGAGATCACCCTGGACGCGATCCAGCTGCTCGGCGGGTACGGGTACACGCGGGACTACCCGGTGGAGCGGATGATGCGGGACGCGAAAATCTGCCAGATCTACGAAGGAACGAACCAGGTTCAGCGCATTGTGATGGCGCGGAATCTGCCGAAGTAGTCGGCGGTACGGAACGGGGCCGGGTCTCTGCTTCGGGCGATGCCTGGGGTGGGACCCGGCCCGGTGCTGTTCGTGGCCGGGGGCGAGAGGGCCGGGACGGGCCGGAGTCGGGCGGGCCGCCCCCCTGCCCGGCGGAAGGGTGGGTCAGCCGTCGAGTTGGTCCAGGGTGGCGTTGGAGGGGCCTCGGTGGGACTGGAGGGTGCGGGCCGCCGATTCGGCGTCGCGCAGGACCCGTACCGCGTTCTGCCAGGTGAGTTTGGCGAGGTCGGGGGTGGACCAGCCGCGGGTGAGGAGTTCGGCGATGAGGTTGGGGTAGCCGGTGACGTCTTCCAGGCCGGCGGGGGTGAAGGCCGTGCCGTCGTAGTCGCCGCCGATGCCGATGTGGTCGATGCCCGCGACCTCGCGCATGTGGTCGAGGTGGTCGGCGACGGTGGCGGGTGTGGCCATCGGGCGGGGGTTGGCGGCTTCGAAGGCGTGCTGGACCTTCATGCCCTCGGCGGTGGTGTCGAGGTGGTGCAGGCCGTGGGCGCGCATGTTGTCGTCGGCGCGGGCGGTCCAGGCGACGGCTTCCGGGAGGATGAACTTCGGGACGAAGGTGGCCATCGCGACGCCGCCGTTGGCGGGGAGGGCGGCCAGGACGTCGTCCGGGATGTTGCGCGGGTGGTCGCAGACCGCGCGGGCCGAGGAGTGGGAGAAGACGACGGGGGCCTCGGTCGTTTCGAGGGCGGCGCGCATGGTGGTGGCGGCGACGTGCGAGAGGTCGACCAGCATGCCGATGCGGTTCATCTCGCGGACGACTTCGCGGCCGAAGGCCGTGAGACCCCCGACGTTGGGGACGTCCGTCGCAGAGTCCGCCCACGCGATGTTGTCGTTGTGGGTCAGGGTCATGTAGCGCACGCCGAGGGTGTGCAGGGCGCGCAGGGTGGCGAGGGAGTTGTTGATGGAGTGGCCGCCCTCGGCGCCCATCAGGGAGGCGATGCGGCCGTCGCGGCGGGCCGCCTCCATGTCGTCCGCCGTGAGGGCCCGGACCAGGTGGTCGGGGTAGCGGGCGATGAGTTGGGCGACGACGTCGATCTGTTCGAGGGTGGCGCTGACCGCCGAGTCGCCGGTGAGGTCGGTGCGGACGTAGACGGACCAGAACTGCGCGCCGACGCGGCCCGCCCGCAGCCGGGCCAGGTCCGTGTGGAGGTGGGCGGACTGGTCGGCGGCGATGTCGCGGCGGTCCAGGTCGTAGCGGACCTGTTCGCGCAGCGCCCAGGGGAGGTCGTTGTGGCCGTCGACGACGGGGAAGTCGGCGAGGAGGGTGTGGGCCTTGTCCAGATTGCTCATGGGTTCCTTCCTACTCCCTGCCCGCCGCTTCCCCGAAGCCGGGAACTACGTGCCGAAGCCGAAGGAGTCCGGGGTGCCCATCGCCTTCGTGCGCAGGCGCTTGCCCTTCTCGGTGGCCTGGGCGTTGAGGTCCTGCTGGAACTCCCGCATGCGGGTCAGGAGGGCCGGGTCGAACGCGGCGAGCATCCGGGCCGCGAGGAGGCCCGCGTTGCGGGCGCCCGCGACGGAGACCGTGGCGACCGGGACACCGGCGGGCATCTGCACGATGGACAGGAGGGAGTCCATGCCGTCGAGGTACTTCAGGGGTACGGGGACGCCGATGACCGGGAGCGGGGTGACCGAGGCCAGCATGCCCGGGAGGTGGGCCGCGCCGCCCGCGCCCGCGATGATCGCCTTGAGGCCCCGGCCGGCCGCTTCCTCGCCGTACGAGATCATCTCGTGCGGCATCCGGTGCGCGGAGACGACGTCGACCTCGTAGGGGATCTCGAACTCGGCCAGCGCGGTGGCGGCGGCCTCCATGACGGGCCAGTCCGAGTCGGAGCCCATGACGATGCCGACCAGGGGAGCGTGTGCGTTACTCAACGATCGTTCCTCGGAGGTAGCCGGCGGCGTGGCGGGCTCGGTCGAGCACGTCGGCCAGGTCGTCGCCGTAGGTGTTGACGTGGCCGACCTTGCGGCCGGGGCGCACGTCCTTGCCGTACATGTGGATCTTCGCCTGCGGGTCGCGGGCCATGACGTGCAGGTACGGCTTGTACATGTCGGGGTAGTCGCCGCCGAGGACGTTGCACATGACCGTCCAGGTCGCGCGCGGGCGGGGGTCACCGAGCGGAAGGTCGAGGACGGCGCGGACGTGGTTGGCGAACTGCGAGGTGATCGCGCCGTCCTGGGTCCAGTGGCCGGAGTTGTGCGGGCGCATCGCGAGTTCGTTGACCAGGATGCGGCCGTCGGCGGTCTCGAAGAGCTCGACGGCGAGGTGGCCGACGACGTCCAGTTCGACGGCGATGCGGATGGCGAGCTGCTGGGCCTCGCCGGAGAGCTGCTCCGAGAGGTCGGGGGCCGGGGCGATGACCGTGTCGCAGACGCCGTCGACCTGCTGGGACTCGACCACCGGGTACGCGACGGCCTGCCCGTGCGGGGAGCGCACGATGTTGGCGGCCAGCTCGCGGACGAAGTCGACCTTCTCCTCGGCGAGGACGGGCACGCCCGCCTGGAAGGGGTCGTGGGCGTCGGCCTCGGAGCGTACGAACCACACGCCCTTGCCGTCGTAACCGCCGCGCACCGTCTTGAGGATGACGGGGTAGCCGTCGCCCTCCTCCGCGAACGCCGTCACGTCGGCCGGGTCGGCGACGATGCGGTGCCGGGGGCAGGGGGCGCCGATCTCGGTCAGCTTCGCGCGCATCACCCCCTTGTCGTGGGCATGGATCAGCGCGTCGGGGCCGGGGCGGACGGGGATGCCGTCGGCCTCCAGGGCCCGCAGGTGTTCGGTCGGCACGTGTTCGTGATCGAAGGTGATCACGTCGCAGCCGCGCGCGAAGGCGAGGAGGGTGTCCAGGTCGCGATAGTCGCCGACGACGACATCGCTCACCACCTGGGCCGCCGAGTCCTGGGGGGTGTCGCTGAGGAGCTTGAACTTGATGCCGAGGGGGATGCCCGCCTCGTGGGTCATACGGGCGAGCTGACCGCCGCCGACCATACCGACTACCGGGAACGTCACCCGACCAGGGTATCCGTAGGCACGTACCACCCCGGACGCCCCCTCCTTCGTACGAAGACACAAGGGTGCGGGACGGAGGGATGGCCGAACCGTGACCGGACGGCGCACGTCCCCGGGCCGTGCCCGGGGAGTGATGGTTAGCATGGCTGGGTTGACGACATCAACCGAACGGGGTCGACACAGATCATGAGCGAGCCTGGCGGTACCGCGCTGCGCACACGTCTCGAACAGCTTGCGCGCGAGGTCGTCAAGTTCGGCGCGGTCGGTGGACTCGGGATGCTCATCAACATCGGGCTGTCCAACCTGCTGTGGCGCACCACCGACCTCCCGCTGGTGCGGGCCAGCCTCGTGGCGACCGTGGTCGCGGTCCTCTTCAACTACGTCGGCTTCCGGTACTTCACCTACCGCGACCGCGACAAGAGCGGCCGGGCCAAGGAGCTCACGCTCTTCCTGATGTTCAGCGTGGCCGGCGTGGTCATCGAGACCGGGGTGCTGTACGCGGCGACGTACGGCTTCGGCTGGAACGCCCCGTGGCAGAGCAACTTCTTCAAGGTGTTCGGGATCGGGGTGGGGACCCTGTTCCGCTTCTGGTCGTACCGGACGTGGGTGTTCAGGGCGCTGCCCGCGCAGGAGGCCGTCGAGCAGGCCGAGAAGGTCCGGGAGGAGGACGAGGGCTCCCCCGCGCCCGCTTCCGCCGCTGCGCCTGCCTCCGGGCCCGCTTCCGCCGCTGCTCCTGCCCCCGCGCCCGCTTCCGCCGCTGCTCCCGCCTCCGCGCCCGCTTCCGCCGCTGCCCCCGCGCCCGCCCCCGCCGTGGCGCCGCAGCCCGAGCCCGCGGTCTCCCGGCTCACCTGATCGTCTTCTCGTCGTCCTTCCTGCTGTCGGGCACCACCGTGCTGAGGAACAGCGCGAAGACGGCGGGCTTCTGCTGGAGGAGTTCCAGGCGGCCGCCGTCGGCCTCCGCGAGGTCGCGGGCGACGGCGAGGCCGATGCCGGTGGAGTTGCGGCCGCTGATCGTGCGCTCGAAGATCCGGGCGCCGAGGTCGACGGGTACGCCGGGACCCTCGTCGGTGACCTCGATGACGGCCTGGTTGCCGGTGACGCGGGAGCGCAGGGCGACGGTGCCGCCGCCGTGCATCAGGGAGTTCTCGATGAGTGCGGCGAGCACCTGGGCCACCGCGCCGGGGGTGCCGACGGCGCGCAGGTCCTTCTTCCCCGACCGGACGATCGCCCGTCCGGCGCTGCGGTAGGCGGGCCGCCACTCCTCGATCTGCTGCTTGACGACCTCGTCCAGGTCGAAGGCGACGGCGGAGCCGGTGCGCGGGTCGCGGGAGTTGGTGAGCAGGCGCTCGACGACGTCGGTGAGGCGTTCGACCTGGGTGAGGGCGATGGTCGCCTCCTCCTTCACCGTGTCGAGCTCGTCGGTGAGGGTGATCTCCTCCAGCCGCATCGAGAGGGCGGTGAGGGGGGTGCGCAGCTGGTGGGAGGCGTCGGCGGCGAGGCGGCGTTCGGCGGTGAGCATGCGGGCGATGCGTTCGGCGGAGGAGTCCAGGACGTCGGCGACCCGGTCCAGCTCGGGCACCCCGTAGCGCTTGTGGCGGGGGCGGGGGTCGCCGGAGCCCAGGCGTTCGGCGGTCTCGGCGAGGTCGGTGAGCGGGGAGGCCAGACGGTTGGCCTGACGTACCGCGAGGAGGACGGCGGCGACGACGGCCAGCAGGGCGACCGCGCCGATGATCAGCAGGGTGCGGCCGACCTCGCGGGTGACGGTGGACCGGGACTCCATGACGGTGACGGTCTCGCCGCGTTCCCCGGCGGCGTGGCCCTCGATGACGCCGTCGGTGGGGCGGGCGCCGATCTCTATGGGTGCCTGTCCGGGAATGTCGATACGGGCGTACCGGTGGCCGCCGATCTGCTTGACGAGGACCTCGCGGCTGACCGTGCCTTCGCCGACCAGGCGGCCCTCGACGACGCTGACCAGCCGCAGCGCCTCGGAGTCGACGGACTCCTGGGCGCTGTTGCTGATGGTGCGGGTCTCGACGATGACGAGGGAGACCCCGAAGACGGCGATGACGACGAGCACCACGGCGAGGGTGGAGTTGATCAGGCGGCGACGCATGCGTCAAGAATGCACGGTCGCCGCCGGGACCGTGGTGGTCAGCTCTTCTCGAAGCGGAAGCCGACGCCTCGTACCGTCGCGATGTAGCGGGGGTTGGCCGCGTCGTCGCCGAGCTTCTTGCGGAGCCAGGAGATGTGCATGTCGAGGGTTTTGGTGGAGGACCACCAGGTGGTGTCCCAGACCTCGCGCATCAGCTGGTCGCGAGTGACGACCCGGCCCGCGTCGCGCACCAGGACGCGCAGCAGGTCGAACTCCTTGGCGGTGAGCTGGAGCTCCTCGTCGCCCATCCAGGCGCGGTGCGACTCGACGTCGATCCGCACGCCGTGGGTGGCGGGGGCCGGGGCGGGCTCGGAGGAGCCGCGCCGCAGCAGGGCCCGGACCCGGGCGAGCAGTTCGGCGAGACGGAAGGGCTTGGTGACGTAGTCGTCGGCGCCGGCGTCGAGTCCGACGACGGTGTCCACCTCGTCGGCACGGGCGGTCAGCACCAGGATCGGCACGGTGTGGCCGTCGGCGCGCAGCCGGCGGGCGACCTCCAGGCCGTCCATTCCGGGAAGTCCCAGGTCGAGCACGACGAGGTCGATGCCCCCCTGGAGTCCGGCGTCCAGGGCGGTCGGTCCGTCCTCGCGGACCTCGACCTCGTAACCCTCCCGACGCAGTGCGCGGGCCAGTGGCTCCGAAATGGATGCGTCGTCCTCGGCGAGCAGTACACGGGTCATGGGGGGAATGTTAGTCGGCGTGGCCAGTGCCCCGGGAGTGATCGTCCAGGAACGGAGGGTGCCTGCGGCTCTGCGGCCCATTCCGTTGTAGGACCTTGGAATGGGGGAAGTTAGTTCCGTGGAAGCCTGTGATCCATCTCTCAAGTCCTTCCATATGCCGCACTGTCGTGTCGTAAGGTGGCGAACACGTTTGTTGCACTAATCGGGGGCCTTTGGCAGCAATGACTGCCACGGGCCCTTTTGTGTGCTTGATCGGATTCACCGATCCTGACGACGCGCGCCCGAGGGCGCGTGCCCGACGGCGGGTGAATGACTCAATGACCTAGGGCCGGGCTCCGCGCGCGACGATGCGCCGCGGGGCGTGGATCTCGGAGCGGCAACCCTTCCGCTCCGGTGCCGGCTGCCCCCCACCCGGGCGCGGATTCCGAGAACTCCATCGTGAACGCGTCCCGAGCAAGCAAGGATCGACCATGGCGTCCAGCCTGACGAAGGAAACCCCCGGCTCGGTTGCCGGGGACAAGGCCTTCTTCGGCCACCCCCGCGGCCTGGCCACTCTCTTCATGACCGAGATGTGGGAGCGGTTCTCCTACTACGGCATGCGTGCACTTCTGGTGCTCTACCTGGTGTCCGGCGGCGCTGACGCCGCGACGGGCAGCCAGGGCGGCGGTCTGGGGATGACGCTGGCCACGGCCACCGCCATCTACTCCGTCTACGTGGCGATGGTCTACCTCATGGCCATGCCCGGCGGCTGGTTCGGCGACCGTGTCTGGGGCGCCCGCAAGACCGTCACCATCGCGGCCTGCGTGATCATGGCCGGTCACCTGTCGCTGGCGCTGCCGGGCCAGATCGCGTTCTTCGCGGGTCTGATCCTGGTCGCCGTCGGCTCGGGTCTCCTCAAGGCCAACATCTCCACGATGGTCGGCCACCTCTACGACGGTCCCAACGACCCGCGTCGTGACGGCGGCTTCACGCTCTTCTACATCGGCATCAACCTCGGTGCGTTCGTCGCCCCGTTCGTGGTCGGTACGGTCGGCGAGAAGGTCAACTGGCACTTCGGCTTCATCCTCGCCGCGGTCGGCATGGGCCTGGGTCTGCTCCAGTTCCTGCTGGGCAGCAAGAACATGAGCGCCAAGTCCAGCGTCGTCCCGAACCCGCTGGACGCCGCCGAGCGCAAGAGCCTGCTGGTCAAGGCCGTCGGCATCGCCGCCGTCGTCGTGGTCTTCTACGCGGTGGTCGTCTCCATCGGCGTCTTCACGCTGAACTGGGCACTGGTCCCGATCACTCTCGCCGGTCTGCTGATCCCGGTCGCCGTGCTGACGCGCATCAAGCGCGACAAGCAGCTCTCGGCCCCCGAGCAGACCAAGATGAGCGCCTACATCTGGTTCTTCGTCGCGGCCGCCGTCTTCTGGATGATCTACGACCAGGGTGGCTCCACGCTGGCCCTGTTCGCCTCCAAGAACACCGCTTCCACGGTCTTCGGCCTGGGCTTCCCGGCCACCTGGTACCAGTCGCTGAACCCGCTCTACGTGATGGCGCTGGCCCCGGTCTTCGCCTGGCTGTGGCTGTGGCTGGCGCGCAAGAACCAGGAGCCGAACACCATCGTGAAGTTCGCGATGGGCATCGTCCTGGTCGGCGCCTCGTTCTTCGTCTTCATCGTCCCGATGAACATGTCGGGCGGCGGCGACAAGGTCTCCCCGATGTGGCTGGTCTCGATCTACATGATCCAGACCATCGGTGAGCTGTGCCTCTCCCCGGTCGGCCTCTCCGTCACGACGAAGATGGCCCCGCAGAAGTACGCCTCGCAGATGATGGGTGTCTGGTTCCTCGCGGTCACCGCGGGCGACTGCATCACCGGTCTGCTCTCGCTGGGCGGTGTGAGCCTGAACGGGCTCGGCGTCATCGCCGCCGAGGCCTCGCTGGCCGTGATCGCGGGCCTCGCGGTCTGGATGTACCGCAAGAAGGTCCAGGAGATGATGGGCGAGATCCACTGATCCTGCTCCACCCGCTCGTACGGAGGGCCGCCGCACCGGAATCGGTGCGGCGGCCCTCCGCCGTTTCCCCGGTCGCGTCCCGGGTTCTACCGGGTGCCCCTCAGCCGCCGCCACGGGGTGAAGGTGAAGACCGCGCCTCCGAGGAGGATGACGGTTCCGGCGACCAGGGCCAGGGCGCGCAGGGCGCCGCTGTCCTCGGCCCCGGTGTCGGCGAGGTCGCCCCCGGCGGCGCCCGAGGAGGCGGTGCCGCCCGATGACGTACCGGAGCCGGAGCCCGAGCCGCTGCCGGAGCCGCTGCCGCTGCTGCCGCTCGCGCCGCCCGGCTGGGCGGCCGTGTCGAGTTCGAGGGAGACGGGGGCCGTGCCCTTGACCGTGCAGGGGATGGCAATCTTCTGGCCGCCCAGGGAGACGTCGATGGTGAGGGTGCCGGGGGCCAGGGTGGTCTTGCCGCTCGCGCCGGGCTTGTAGGTGCCGGTCATGTCGGGGAGGTCGACCGGCTTGCCCTGCTCCAGGGGGTCCTTGTTGCCGGGTCCTGTGACCTTCGTGCTGCCCTTGTCGGAGCCGCCCAGGGTGAGCTGGAGGGAGGGCTTGAGGGCACCGGCGGGGAGGGCGGCGGGGCTGTTCATGACGCCCTTGGCGGTGGTGACGGTGAGGTCGTAGCTGCCGCCGTTCTTCTTGGCGTTGACGGTGATCTTCGTCTTGATGCTCGCCGGGCCGGGGGACGTGCAGGCGTACTCGACCGAGACCTCCTTGCCGGGGAAGTCGGTCTTGCCGCCGTCACCGCCGCCGGTGGTGCTCGTACCGCCGGAGTCGGAGGAACCGCCGGAGTCGGAGGAGCCACCGGTGTCGGAGGAGCCGCCGGTCGTGGTGGTGCCGCCGCTGGAGGTGCTGCCGCCGGTCGTGGTCGTACCGCCGGAGGACGTGGTGCCGCCCGAAGACGACGTGCCGCCGGTCGTGCCGCCCCCGCCGTCCGTCACCTTGATCGTCGCCGAGGCCTTGACCGCCTCCTTCGGGGTGCACTTGGTGTCCGTCGACATCGGCTTGCTGACGTTGATGGTGTACGCGCCCGGGGTGAGCGTGACGTCGCCCGCCTTGGTCAGCTTCAGCTTGGCCTTCATCTCGGGCAGCACCATGGGGCTGTTCTTGGGGATCGGCGGGTTCTGCCTCGGCCCCTCCGCCGTGAGGTCCGCGGTCTGCGCTCCCCCGACCTTCAGGGTGCCGGTCGGCTTGACGGTGTCCTTGTCGAGGTTGAGGACGTCGGGGTTCTTGGACGCGGCCTCGACCGTCTTCCAGACCACCTCGACCTCGTCGCCGACCTTCGCCGTCGCGGGCGCGGTCACGTTCACCTTGGTGGTGCCCTGCACCGGTGGCAGGCCCGAGATGGACGGCGGAATGCACTCGGTCTTGTACGACACTTCGGCGGCCAGCGCGGGGGGCGCAGCCAGCACCAGTCCCGCACCGGTGAGCATCAGCGCGATACCGGTCGCGCCCATCCTCCATTGCGTCTTCACGAATTGCCTTTCGGGGTAGGGGAGTTGGCGGTGCTCTCGTGCGGTGCGGAATGCGGTGCGGAAACCTGTGCGTGCGCCGGGTCGTACGGCTCCTTGTGCGGGAAGGTCGGCGGCGGCGGTGCGGGCGGCGGCGTCGGCGCGCTGTCCGGGGTGAACCAGGGCAGCGGCAGCACGGCCGTCGGCTCGCCGCCCTCCTCCTCGGCGGCCCCCGCCCCGGGCCGTACGGAGAATCCCGCATCGGCCTGGGCCCACTGCCGTACGGTCCGGTGCCGGGCCCGGGAGCGCCCCGCGAGGGCCGCCCCCGCCCGGGGCCGCACCCGGTCCACCACCGCCATCCCGATCCGGAACAGCCCCGCCGGGACCACCACCGCCAGCAGCACCCAGAACAGGACCACGCCCCACGGCCGGTCCACCCCCCAGGGCTGGGCGGCCATCACGGTCTTGCCGTACTTCACCGAGACCAGGTAGTCCCCGTACGCGCCCGCCGGGAGCTGCACGTCGAGCGCGACCTCCGCCTCCTTGCCGGGGGCGATGGTGCCCCGCCACCGGCGTTCCTCCCACAGCGGCGAGAAGACGCCGTGCGAGGTGCCGACCTGGAAGACGGGGTCGACGACGGGCGCGGAGCCGGGGTTGCCCAGCCGCAGCACGACCCGGCGGGTCTGCGGCGCGCCGAACCAGGTCAGCAGCGACCCCGACCCGTCCAGCCGTACGTCGGAGCGGATCACCGCGAGCAGCCCGGCGTCCGGCGCGGGTTTCGGCAGCGGCGCGACGGGATGCCCGGCGACCGTGAACTCGGCGTCGACGGCGGCCTGTTGGCCCTGCACGGTGGCGACGTGCACCACGCACGGGCAGGGTTTGGGCGGCTCGGCGACCTCCAGTTCGCGGCTGAAGCGGCCCTCGGCGTCGGTGGTGACGGCCCGGCCCTCGGCGTTGGCACAGGAGTTGGTGCCGCCGGGCACGCCGGTCGCCGGGGACGCCTCGCCGCAGATCAGCAGCATGAGCAGGGCCTTGGGCCGCCATCCGCTGCCCTTGACGGTGATCTCGCCGCCCTTCCCGGCCTCGCTCCGGGAGAGCGTCACACCGGGTGTGTCGGCAGCAACCGCACCCCCGACTCCCAGCAGGATCAGCACAGTTGCCATGACGGCCACCGCCACGCTCCGGCCAGTCCTCATCCGCGCTCCTCCTCCTGTGCCGCGCACGTCTCCTGTGCCGCACGTTTCCTGTGTCGTACGATCCCCAGCCCGCCCGCCGCGAGGAGTGCCGCCACTCCCCCGCCGAGTCCCAGCCCCGGACCCCACTCCACGAAGGTCGCCGTCGCGGTGGCCTCCTCGCGGACGCCGGGGTCGGCGGTGACGGTGAGGCGGGCGCGGGCCCGGTCGAGGGCGGGGGTGTCGGTCCAGATCTCGGCGAGTTCGGCGCGGCGGCCGGGGGCCAGGTCCTGCATCTCGCGGGGCTCCCGGCGCAGCAGTTCGCCGCCCAGCGTCCCGTCGGCGCGGACGGCGACGCGCGGGGTGAGGGTGGTGTTGCCCCGGTTGACCAGGGCGTACCGGATGAGGCCGTCCTCGATGCGGACGTCCTCGACGGAGAGTGCCGCCAGGGTGGGCCCGCTGACCCGCAGCCGGACCTCGGTGCGCTGCTCGCGGCCGTCGGCGGCGGCGACGAGCGTGCCGGGGTGGTCGCCGGGCTGGGCGGTGGCCGGGACGGTCACCGTGAAGGGCACGTCGGCCCGGGTGCGCGCGGGCACCCGCACCTGCCGGGAGGCGAGCGCGATCCACGCTCCCCGGGCGCCGACGGTGCGCAGGGTGACCGTGCGGGGGGTGCGCTCCGGGTTGACGATCGACAGCGTGTCCTCGAAGACGGTGCCGGGTGCGCCCTGGAGGTAGAAGTACGGGCGGCCGTTGCTGTCGGGCCGGGTGCCGCCACCGGCGGCAGGTCCCGCCGTCCACGCGTCGGCGGCGTGGACGGCGGGGGCGGGCCCGGTGACGTACAGGAGCCCCAACAGGAGCGGTACGCCGAGGACGTGGCGGCGCACGGTCAGTGCGGGGAGCGCTGCTGGTTGCGGCGGGTGAGCCAGAGGGTGCCCGCGGCTCCGGCGAGGAGGACGGTGCCGCCGAGGGTGCCGAGGGCGACGGCGGAGTCGAGCGGGCCGGTCTTGGGGAGTTCGCCGCTGTCGGAGGGTCCGCTCTGGGAGGCGCTGTCGCCGGAGGAGCCGGAGTCGGAGGAGCCGCCCGATCCTCCGCCGGAGCCCTTGGCGTCCAACTCCAGGGAGGGTTTGGGGTTGTTGGAGGGGGTGCAGGTGGTCGTCGTACCGAGGGCCTTGATGGTGAGGACGCCCGCGGTGAAGGTGACCTTGCCGCTCTTCTTCGGCGTGTAGGTGCCGGACAGGTCGCTGATCTTGATGGGGGTGTTGGCCGGTATGGCGGCGGAGTTGGCGGGTCCTGCCACCGACACCCGGCCGCTGTCCGCGCCGCCCAGCTTGATGACCGCGCTCGGCTTCATCGCCCCCTTGCCCAGCTCCACCGGGCTGGAGGAGACGCCCTTCTGGAAGGACATGGTGAGGGTGTAGCCGCTGCCGCTCTTGACCGCCTTGATGTCGATCGGGGAGACCGCCCCCTTGTTCCCGATCGGCGTCTTGCACTGGTAGTTGACGTCCACGACGTCGGCCTGCGCGGTGGGGGCGGCGATCAGCACCACCGAGCTCGCGACCGCGGCCGCGAGCGCGAGAGCGCCCGGCCTGCGGGCCGGCGTCCGCATCTGCTTCTGGTACGACACCTCGTGATCCCCTCGTACGCGGGAGCGTCGCCGGGTACCGGGCCGGGCACGGTCGGCCACGTTACTGACGGCGCATCAGATTGGTGGCTCAAGGTACGCCGGTGACCTGACGAGGGGAAGACAAAGAGCACGCCGGTATCGACGTGCTCTCCAACAACGGGGGATGCGGCCGCTCCGGCGGCCGTGGGCGGCAACTCCTAGGCGGGGGCCGCCAGTTCGGCCCAGACGGTCTTGCCCGGGACACCCTCGGGCGCGCGGGAGACGCCCCAGTCCAGGCAGAGGCGCTGGACGATGAACATGCCGTGGCCGCCGGGGCGGCCCGCACGGTGCGGGGTGCGCGGGGTGGGCTCGCCGCCGCTGCGGTCGGTGACCTCCAGGCGCAGCACCTTGCCGTCGCTGGCGACGCGCAGGGACTCGGGGCCCTCGGCGTGCAGGCAGGCGTTGGTGACGAGCTCGGAGACGACGAGGAGGACGTCCTCGGCGGCGGCCCGCCGGTCGGCGGTGGAGGCGGGGAGCCAGCCCCAGTCGTAGAGCGCCTGCCGGGTGAAGTCGCGGGCGAGCGGGACGATGCCGCTGGCGCCGTTCAGTTCGAGGGAGCGGAGCTGGCCCGCGGCCTCGGCGGCGGCGAGGGTGTCGGCGGCCTTGTCGGTGCTCGTGTTCGTCCCCGTATCCGTACTCGTACCGCTGGAGGCCTCGGACACGTCGGAGGCGTCGGGGACACCGGGCATGCCGGAGACCCGGGGCGCGGCGGCGGGACCGCCCGCGGCACCGGCCGAGGGCACGCCGAACGAGCCCTGCGACCCACCGGCCCCGCCGGAGGCCGTGGGGTGGGCGCCGCGCACGGGGGCGTCGGCGAGGTGCGTACCGGCGTCGGCCACGGGGGCGTCGGCGAGATGCGTACCGGCGTCGGCCACAGGGGCGAACGCGGCTCCGGCGCTGCTCGCGACGGCGTCACCGCCCGCGAGCAGGTCACCGCTCGCGACCGCGTCGACGACGCCCGCGGCATCGGTCGGGGCCGCCACGGGGTCGCCCGGGGCTGGCGCGGACGACAGGGGTGCGGGCGGCGCGGAGGGCGCGGGCGCGCCCGTCGCCGATGCGGCCCTCGCCCCGGCAGGAACCTCGGTCACGCCCTCCGCGGTCGCGGAGGCGTCGCCGGAGGCATCGGGGGCGATGCCGTCCGGCTCGGGGCCGAGGTCGCCCGGCGGATGCTGCCGGGTGGTGCTCATCAGCGCTTCACCTCACCGATTCACCAAGTCGTCGTTTGCAGGGTCTGTGATTCCTCCTGCCCGAGCGAACCGTGAGAACACCCACGATTCGCGACGGGCCGCGCCGCACGCATGTGTGCCGGGCGCACGAGGAGGCCGGGTCGGGTCAGCTGCCCGGGGTCGTGGCGAGGGCGTCGGCAAGCGTGTCGTGCACGGTGAAGACGGCCTCCGCCCCGGTGATCTCGAAGACGCGGGCCACCACGGGCTGCATGCCCGCCAGGTGCACCTCGCCGCCCGCGGCCTCGGCCTTCAGCCGGGCACCGAGCAGGACGTTCAGCCCCGTCGAGTCGCAGAACTCGAGGAGCGAGCAGTCGATCACCAGACGTGTCCGCCCGTCGTCGAGCGCCTGCTCCAGAGGTTCCCGAAGCAGTTCGGCCGTGTGGTGATCCAGTTCACCTGCCGGAGTCACGATCTCGTTCCGGCCTTCGGTCCGCACTTCGACCTGAAGCCGGCCCCGGTTCGCGCTGCCGACCGTCCCGCGGTCCATGCCCGTCCCTTTTCGCCGTCGTGGTTCTGCTTCTACGTGTCCTGCTCACCGGCACAGTGTTTACGCATCGCACCGGTGTGTTCTGTTTCTCACTCAAGCGCACCTTAAGGCCGCGTCAAGGCCGCGCGGTATGCCCACGACAGCAGCAGAACACTACGCCTTCTTCACACGCACGGGTAGTCGAACAACGTCCTGAACTGGGCCTATTCGGACATAAGGCACTTGCAACCGCCCAACGCGAGCGGGTAGGCCTAGTAGCGACACATCCGACCACCGTCCGCCCACCACCGGCTTTGGAGGCGCCGCTTCACCGCAGGAACACGTATCGGCATCGGCAGCCATATGCCGAGAACGATGGAGGAGACCATGTCACCCCGGCTCGACGAGACGCGTACCCACCTCACGCAGGACGACGCCGCGTCGACACCCCCGCCCGAGCAGATCGAGACAGGAACCGGAAGCAGGGTGGCCGCAGCGGCCCCCACGGAGCGGCCCGACAGCCTTTCCGACCTTCCCGAGATCCCGCCGTACGACGAGGTGGGGCCGCTGGATGCCAGGGCCCTGTCGAAGACGCTCTTCCAGCGTCTCGAATCCCTCGAAGAGGGAACCCACGAGCACGCCTACGTCCGCAACACCCTGGTCGAGCTGAACCTGGCCCTGGTCAAGTTCGCCGCCTCCCGGTTCCGCACCCGCAGCGAGCCGATGGAGGACATCATCCAGGTCGGCACGATCGGCCTGATCAAGGCCATCGACCGCTTCGAGCTCAGCCGCGGCGTCGAGTTCCCGACCTTCGCGATGCCGACGATCATCGGCGAGATCAAGCGCTTCTTCCGCGACACCTCCTGGTCCGTGCGCGTCCCGCGCCGCCTCCAGGAACTGCGCCTGGACCTCGCCAAGGCGGGCGACGAACTGGCCCAGCAGCTGGACCGCTCCCCCACCGTGGCGGAGCTGGCCGAGAAGCTGGACATCACCAAGGAAGAGGTCGTCGAGGGCATGGCCGCGAGCAACGCCTACACGGCGAGCTCGCTGGACGCCCAGCCCGAGGAGGACGACTCCGAGGGCGCGCTGGCCGACCGGATCGGTTACGAGGACCACGGTCTGGAGGGCATCGAGTACGTCGAGTCCCTGAAGCCCCTGATCGCCTCGCTGCCGACCCGCGACCGCCAGATCCTCTCGCTGCGCTTCGTCGCCAACATGACGCAGTCGGAGATCGGCGACGAGCTGGGCATCTCCCAGATGCACGTCTCGCGCCTGCTCTCCCGCACGCTGGTCAAGCTCCGCAAGGGCCTGACCGTCGTCGAGTAGGTCGAGCAAGTCCGGTAACACCTCTCCCTTTCACTGAACGTTGGGCTGCCCCAGGCCGTATCCGGGGCAGTCCAACATTCAGTTGTGCAGGGTGTTGCACGGAGCGCCTACCCAGCCGCTCACCCCACAAGCACACCGTTTCGCCAGACCGCGTCGACCAGCGGCACACCGGGCCGGTACGCCAGGTGTACGTGGCTGGGGGCGTCCAGCAGCGCGAGATCGGCGCGTGCTCCCGGGGCGAGGCGCCCGATGTCGGTGCGCCGCAGGGCTTGGGCGCCGCCCGCCGTGGCCGACCAGATCGCCTCGTCGGGGGTCATCCCCATGTCCCGTACCGCCAGCGCGATGCAGAACGGCATGGACGAGGTGAACGACGAGCCCGGGTTGCAGTCCGTCGACAGCGCGACGGTGACGCCCGCGTCGAGCAGCCGCCGGGCGTCGGGCCACTGGGCGCGGGTCGAGAACTCCGCCCCGGGCAGCAGGGTGGCCACCGTGTTCCCGCTGGCCAGCGCGTCCACGTCGGCGTCGGTGAGGTGGGTGCAGTGGTCGGCGCTGGCGGCGTCCAGCTCGACTCCCAGCTGCACGCCGGGACCGTACGAGAGCTGATTGGCGTGGATGCGCGGGATGAGCCCCTTCGCCTTCCCGGCGGTCAGGATCGCCCGCGCCTGGTCGCCGTCGAACGCCCCCTTCTCGCAGAAGACGTCGATCCAGCGGGCGTGCGGGGCGCAGGCGTCGAGCATGTCGCCGGTGACGAGGTCGACGTAGGCGGCCGGGTCGTCGGCGTGGTCGGGGCTGACGATGTGCGCGCCGAGGTACGTCACCTCCGATGTCTGCGCGGCGGCGATGCGCAGGGCGCGGGCCTCGTCCTCGACCGTGAGCCCGTACCCGGACTTGGTTTCGAACGTGGTCGTGCCCTGGCGGAGCGCCTCGCGCAGGTGCCTGGCCAGGTTGGCGGCGAGCTCCTCGTCGCTCGCGGCGCGGGTGGCGGCGACCGTCGTCCGGATCCCGCCCGCCTTGTACGGCTGGCCGGACATGCGGGCGGCGAACTCCTGGGTGCGGTCACCGGCGAAGACCAGGTGCGAGTGGGAGTCCACGAAACCCGGGATCACGGCCCGCCCCCGGGCGTCGTACGCACTGTCCGCCTGCGGGGCCCGGCCGCTCGGCCCGACCCAGGCGATGTGCTCGCCCTCGACGAGGACGGCGGCGTCCTCGACAAGCCCGAGGGGCCCCTGCCCGAGGGCAGGGTCGTTGGTGACGAGCGAGCCGATGCTGTGAATGAGGGTGGAGGCCATGTTCCTTGTCCGTGGTCGAAGGTGGGGGGGGAGGTGCTTGGGGCTGCGAAGCACGCCCCTCCAGGGGCGCGGGGCTGTATCGATGTGCGGCTCCGCCGCGTGGGCGCGAGCAACCACAACACACCCGCACGGAACCGTGCATGCCCCCGCGGGTTGAGGTGAAGGGGCGGGGCTGGGGACTCCCCTGCCCAAGCCGGACAGGGCCAAGCCTCCCGGCACGGGTCGCCACGAGGCCCCTACCCGTGCAGAGCCGCGATCGAATCGGCAAGGGCCCGCGCCGCATCCGGCACGACCACGTGGGTCCCGTCCCGGACCACCTGCCGCCCACCCACCACCGTGTGCCGCACATCCGCACCGGTCGCCGCGAAGACCGCCGTCTCGGCCCCCAGTATCGGAACGGGCCCCGCCGTCCGCACGGTGTCCAGCGCGACCGTCGTGAAGTCGGCGAGCGCACCGGCCTCGATGACCCCCGCGTCCCCCCATCCCAACGCCGCATGCCCGTCGGCGGAAGCGGCCCGCAGGAGGGCCGCCGCCGTCCAGTGCCCCCGGGTGCGCGAGCGCAGGCGCTCGTTCAGTTCCATGGCCCGCGCCTCCTCGAAGAGGTCGATCACGGCGTGGCTGTCGCTGCCGAGCGAGAGCGGGGAGCCCGCCCGCTGGAGCTGGACCGCCGGGCCGATGCCGTCCGCGAGGTCGCGCTCCGTCGTCGGGCACATGCAGGTGCCGGTGCCCGAGGTGCCGAGGAGAGCGATGTCGGCGTCGGTGAGGTGGGTGTTGTGAACACCCGTGGTCGACGGCCCCAACACCCCGCGGTCGGCGAGGAGTTGGGTCGGGGTGCAGCCGTGCGCCGCCTGGCAGGCGTCGTTCTCCGCGGTCTGCTCGGAGAGATGGACGTGCAGCGGGGCCTGCCGGTCCTGCGCCCACTTGGCGACGGTCGCCAGCTCGGCGGCGGGTACGGCCCGTACGGAATGGATGGCCGCCCCGTGCCGGACGTACGCCGAGTCGGCCAGTACCGACACCCGCTCCGCCCAGGCCTCGGCCGTACCGTCGCTGAAGCGCAGTTGGTGGGAGTTGGGGGCCGCCCCGAAGCCCGACGACAGATAGGCGGTGTCCAGCAGCGTCAGCCGGATGCCCGCGTCGGAGGCGGCGGCGATCAGGGCCTCGCCCATCGCGTTGGGGTTGGCGTACGGGGTGCCGCCCGGCGCGTGGTGCACGTAGTGGAACTCGCCGACCGAGGTGATCCCGGCGAGGGCCATCTCCGCGTACACCGCCCGCGCCAGCGCGTGGTACGAGTCCGGGGTGAGCCGCGACGCGACGCCGTACATGACCTCGCGCCAGGTCCAGAACGTCCCCGACCCGACCTGCACCGCCCCGCGCAGGGCCCGGTGGAAGGCGTGCGAGTGGGCGTTGGCCAGGCCGGGGAGGGTGAGTCCGCGCAGGGCGACGGCGCCCGGTGGCGGGGCGTCGACGCCCTTGCGCACGGCGGTGATCCGCCCGTCGGACACGTCCACGGCCACGCCCGGCTCGACGTAGGTGTCGAGCCAGGCGTGTTCCATCCAGTAAGTCGTGGTGCTCGTCATGCGCGGGCGAGACCTTCCGTGACGTCGGCGAGCGCGCGGACTCCGGTGACGCAGTCGTCCTCGGCCGCGTACTCCGCCGGGGAGTGCGAGACGCCGGTGGGGTTGCGTACGAACAGCATGGCGGTCGGCACGGACGCGGAGAGGATTCCGGCGTCGTGTCCGGCGCCCGTACCGAGGACGGGGAGCGAGCCCCCGAGGAGCCGCCCGAGCTCGTCGCGCAGGGCGTGCTCGAACTCCACGACGGGCGTGAAGGACTCCCGTACGACCTTCAGGTCGATGCCCGCACGGTTCGCGGCCTCGTGGGCGGCGGCCTCGATGCCTGCGATGACCTTGTCCAGGGTGTCCTGGTCGGCGGCCCGCGAGTCGAGCCAGCCGCGCACCAGCGACGGGATGGCGTTGACCCCGTTCGGCTCGACGGAGATCTTGCCGAAGGTGGCGAGCGCGCCGGTGAGCTCCGCCTGCTCGCGGGCGGCGAGGACGGTTTCCGCGTACGTCAGCATCGGGTCGCGCCGGTCGACGAGGCGCGTCGTACCGGCGTGGTTGGCCTCGCCGTGGAAGTCGTACCGCCAGCGGCCGTGCGGCCAGATCGCGGAGGCGATGCCGACGGCGTCCCCGGACAGGTCCAGGGCGCGCCCCTGCTCGACGTGCAGCTCCACGAACGCGCCGATGCGGGCGAGGCGTTCGGGGTCGGGGCCGATGGTGGTCGGGTCGTGTCCGGCCGCCTCCATGGCCTGCGGCAGCGAGATGCCGTCGCCGTCGCGCAGTTCGTACGCCTTCTCGGGCGTGAGCTGTCCGGCCGCGAGCCGGGAGCCGACGCAGGCGAGGCCGAAGCGCGCGCCCTCCTCGTCGCCGAAGTTGGTGATGGCGACGGGCTTGGCGAACTCCACTCCCCTGTGGCGGAGTTCGTCGAGCGCGGCGAAGGAGGAGACGACTCCCAGCGGCCCGTCGAAGGCGCCGCCGTCGGGCACGGAGTCCAGGTGGGAGCCGATGACGACGGCGTCCCCGGCGAGGGGGTCGCCCTGCCAGGCCCACTGGTTGCCGTTGCGGTCCAGCTCGTACGTCAGTCCGCGCGCCTCGGCCTGTGCGCGGAACCAGGCCCGGCAGTCGGCGTCGGCGGCGCTCCAGGCGTAGCGCCGGTAGCCGCCGGAGGCGGAGCTGCGGCCGATCGGCAGCAGCTCCGCCCACATCTCGTGGAACGAGGAGGTCACGCGTCCCCGCCCTCGCGCATGGGGACGCGGACGCCCTGGGCGTCGGCGGTCCGCTCGGCGATGTCGTACCCGGCGTCGACGTGCCGGATGACGCCCATGCCGGGGTCGTTGGTGAGCACGCGGCGGATCTTCTCGCCCGCGAGCTTGGTGCCGTCGGCCACCGAGACCTGACCGGCGTGGAGGGAGCGGCCCATGCCGACGCCGCCGCCGTGGTGGATGGACACCCAGGAGGCACCCGAGGCGACGTTCACCATGGCGTTGAGCAGCGGCCAGTCGGCGATGGCGTCGGAGCCGTCGAGCATGGCCTCGGTCTCGCGGTACGGGGAGGCCACCGACCCGCAGTCGAGGTGGTCGCGGCCGATGGCGAGCGGGGCGGCCAGCGTGCCGTCGGCGACCATGTTGTTGAAGAGCTCACCGGCCTTGTCGCGCTCGCCCTGGCCGAGCCAGCAGATGCGGGCGGGCAGGCCCTGGAAGTGGACGCGCTCGCCGGCCATCTTGATCCAGCGGTGCAGGGACTCGTTCTCGGGGAAGAGCTTGAGCAGTTCGCGGTCGGTCTTGTGGATGTCGGACGCCTCGCCCGACAGCGCGGCCCAGCGGAACGGGCCCCTGCCCTCGCAGAAGAGCGGACGGATGTACGCGGGCACGAAGCCGGGGAAGTCGAACGCCCGCGCATAACCGGCGAGTTGGGCCTCGCCACGGATGGAGTTGCCGTAGTCGAAGACCTCCGCACCGGCGTCCATGAAGCCGACCATCGCCTCGACGTGCTGGGCCATGGACTCGCGGGCGCGGGTGGTGAAGCCCGCCGGGTCCTTGGCGGCGGCGTCGGCCATGTCGTCGAAGTCGACGCCGATCGGGAGGTAGGCGAGGGGGTCGTGCGCGGAGGTCTGGTCGGTGACGATGTCGATGGGCGCGCCCTCGGCGAGCATGCGGGGCAGCAGCTCGGCGGCGTTGCCCAGCAGGCCGATCGACAGGGGGCGGCGGGCGTCCCGGGCCTCGACGGCGAGCTGGAGCGCGTGCTCCAGCGAGTCGGCCTTCACGTCCAGGTACTTGTGCTCGATGCGGCGCTCGATGGCGCGCGGGTCGACGTCGATACAGATGGCGACGCCGTCGTTCATGGTCACGGCGAGCGGCTGGGCGCCGCCCATGCCGCCGAGACCGGCGGTGAGGGTGATGGTCCCGGCGAGCGTGCCGTTGAACCGCTTGGCGGCGACGGCGGCGAAGGTCTCGTACGTGCCCTGGAGGATCCCCTGCGTACCGATGTAGATCCACGACCCGGCGGTCATCTGCCCGTACATGGTGAGTCCGAGCTGCTCCAGGCGCCGGAACTCCTCCCAGTTCGCCCAGTCGCCGACGAGGTTGGAGTTGGCGATGAGGACGCGCGGCGCCCACTCGTGCGTCTGCATCACACCGACGGGGCGGCCGGACTGGACGAGCATCGTCTCGTCCTGCTTCAGCGTCTTGAGCGTGCGCACCATGGCGTCGAACGAGCGCCAGTCGCGGGCGGCCTTGCCGGTGCCGCCGTAGACGACGAGCTTGTCGGGGTGCTCGGCGACCTCGGGGTCGAGGTTGTTCTGGAGCATGCGCAGGGCGGCTTCCTGCTGCCATCCCAGGGCGCTGAGCTCCGTACCGCGGGGGGCTCGTACGGGTCGGGGTCCTGACATGGATGCCTCCTGGTCGTGGCGCATGACGTTGCCATGATGTTGTTATTCACATCCTGTGCTTCTGAATAGAACTAGTCAACACCCTCGTTCCGATGACTTGCGGGGCCGCGCGGGGTCTTCCCTTGCATGACGGAGAAGACGGAGAAGACGGAACAGAAGGACACCCCCGGCCGGGAACCCGTACGCACCGAGCTGTGCGCCGACTACAGCGAGGAGGAGGCGGTGGCGGCGCCCTGGTCGCGGGCGGTGGAGATCCTCGCGTCGGCGGAGCTGTACTGGATCTCGACGGTACGGAGCGACGGCCGCCCGCACGTGACACCGCTGCCGGCGGTGTGGCGGGACGACCGGCTGCACTTCTGCACGGGCCCCGGCGAGCAGAAGGCGGTGAACCTCCGGGGGAACCCCCGCCTGGTCCTCACCACCGGCACCAACCGCTGGAAGGAGGGCTTCGACCTGGTGGTGGAGGGCGAGGCCCGCCGGATCACGGACGACGCGCGGCTGCGGGTGCTGGCGGGGGCGTGGCGGGAGAAGTACGGCAGCGAGTGGACGTTCGAGGTGGAGGACGGGCACTTCGGGCACGGGCCGGGGAGGGCGGTGGTCTTCGAGGTGGCGCCGGTGAAGGTGCTGGGCTTCGGCAAGGGCTCGCCGTTCAGCCAGACGCGGTGGACATTCGACACACCAGATGTACAGCACGTACACTTGGTGCATGAGTGAGCCCGTAGTGGAGTCCATGGCCGAGGTTCGTAGCCACCTCGCCGACGCCATAGACCGCGCACGACGCGACGAAACCCCTACCGTCATCACCCGCCGGGGCAAGGAAGAGGCGGTGTTGATCGACATCGCCGAGTACCGGCGGCTGCGCGAGATCGAAGAGCAGGCAGAGGAGGCCTGGCTGAACGAATTGGCCGATGCGGCCGAGGCGGAGGGCATGGAAGGGTCCATCACCCTTGAGGAGATGGCCGCAGAGATCCGCAATCGGCCCGTCTGACCCCATGGGTTACGTCACGCGTTTCTCTCCGGCAGCCCGTCGCGAACTGAACAAGGTTCCGCGCGCGGACGCACTGCGCATCCTCTACCGACTGGCGGAACTACAGAAAGCGATGGACCAGGGGGACACCGCCCACCTCGACATCAAAGCCTTTCAAGGCAGCGCATCACGTTGGCGACTGCGCGTCGGTGACTATCGGGCCGTGTACACCATCGAGGACGGCCTACTCGTCCTCTTGGTGATCGGGGTAGGCAACCGCCGCGAGGTCTACCGCAGGATGTAGGAACCGCGCGTCCCTGCGGCTTCACGCCAGGCCCTTCCGCGCACAGGCTAGTGCGGAAGCGGGCCTTCCGATGGAATATGCCAGAACTCCCTTCCAACGGGCCCCAGTTGGCTAATCTCAGCCACACCACGCAAGCCCGGCAGGGACCCGGTGGAGGGGAGTTCTGCGTGTCCGGAATCGACGCATGCCTGGTCGAGGCGATGGAGTTGCCCGGCGCCCGCGGCGCCGCCGTCGTCGACTGGACCAGCGGACTCGCCCTCGGCACCGCCGGGGAGGCCGCCGGCGGCGACAGCGAGACCGCCGCCGCCGAATCCGCCGAGCTCGCCCGGATGGCCGCCGAGCACGGCACCTTCGCCCCCGGCCCCGGCCGGCACCGGCGCGACGCCCCGGGGCAGGGTGGCCAGGACGACAAGGGCCTGCCCGTCGAGGACGTCATCATCACCACCCGCACCGACTACCACCTGCTGCGCTACGTCGAGACCTCCTTCGACAGCAGCGTCTTCCTCCACCTGTGGCTCGACCGCGACCAGGGCAACCTCGCCCTCGCCCGGCTGCGCCTCGCCGACCTCGCCGAACGGCTGGTGCTGGGATGACCACCGCCACTGCGGTTCCGCCTCCTCCCCCGCTCTCCCCGATGCTGGCCCGCCTCGCCGACGAGCGCGCCACCGGCGCCCTGCTGCGCGACCACGGCACCCTCTACCTCGACGACGGCCAGGTGGTGCACGCCGAGAGCCCGGCCGCCCCCGGACTGGAAGTGCTGCTGGACGGGCGGCTGCCGCAGGAGGGCTGGCAGGAGGCATTCGACCTGGCCGGGCCCGACGGCAGGGTCGGCCGGTACCTGGTGGACAGCGGACGCCTGGCCGACGGGGAACTCGAACTCGCCCACCTGGGCGCCCTGTTCGACGCCGCGTACTTCGTGCTCGGCCCCGGCAGCGGCCCGACCCGCTTTCGGCACGGGGTCGCGCACTGGATGGGCCCGGTGCGCCCCGTACCGGCCCGGGCGCTGGCCCGCGAGTGCCTGCGCCGCAGGGAACTGCTGGACGCCCTGTGGCCGTACCCCGGGACCGACGACTCCCCCGTGGTCCGCGCCGACTGCGGCCCGCCCTGCCCCGTCACCCGCCGCCAGCAGGACGTCCTCGACCTCGCCGACGGGGTGCGCACCCCCGCCGACATCGCCCGCCTGCTGGGCCGGGCCGCCTTCCACACCCTGGTCGACGTGCGGCGCCTCGCGGCACTCGGCGCGGTGACCACGCCGCACGAGGCGTCCGTCCCCTCCGCCGCGGCGCTGCCGCAGTGGCTGCCGCAGGTGACCGAGGATCCCGACGTCGCCCTGCTGCGCAGACTCCGCAACGCCCTGGAGGCACTGTGAAACGCGCCCTGCGCACCCGCGCGATACGGGCCGACAAGCGCGCGGAGCGGAGGTCTCCTCCCCTGACGCAGCCGAAACCCCCGGACCCCGAAGTCCTGGCCGAAATAGAGAGGTTGAGGACCCGACTGCCTCAGCTGACCGGTGTCGTCGCCGCCACCGTGGACGGCCTGGTGCTCGCCGAGGACGCCCCCGGCGTCGAACCGGAGGGCGTCGCCGCCCTCACCGCGGCCGCGCTCGGGGTGTCCCTGCGCCTCACCGACGCCACGGGCCAGGGCGGCTTCCGGGAATTACTGGTGCGCGGCGAGGACGGTTACGTCGCCACGTACGCGGCCGGGGCCACCGCCGTGCTGACCCTGCTGGCCGAGCCCCGGATCAACGTGGGCCGGCTGCACCTCGAAGCCCGCCGGGCGGGAGCCCGTATCGGCGAACTCATGGACCGTACGAACGCACCACAGGACACGCACGACACCACACCCACCGTCTGACCCACACCGAAGGAAGTGCGACCGCCATGGCCAACACCGAAGCCGCCCTCAAGGAAGCAATGACCACCATCGAGGGCACCGTCGGCGTCGCCCTCGTCGACTACACCAGCGGCATGGCCCTGGGCACCGCGGGCGGCACCAAGGACCTCGACCTCACGGTCGCCGCCGCGGGCAACACCGACGTGGTGCGCGCCAAGGTCCGCACCATGGAACTGCTCGGCCTCAACGAGGACATCGAGGACATACTCATCACCCTCGACAGCCAGTACCACCTGATCCGGCTGCTGAAGGGCCGCGGCTCCAACGGCCTCTTCCTGTACCTGGCACTCGACAAGAAGCGCGCGAACCTCGCGATGGCGCGCCACCAGCTCAAGAAGATCGAGAACGAGCTGGAAGTCTGAGGGCCGCCCAGGGCGGGGGCGCACCCCCGGCACAGCGCCCCCGCCCGCCCCCACTCCACGAAAGACCGCGTGCCCCTCACTCCACGAAGAGACCGCGCGCCGTCGCCCGTACGTCGAACTCCTCCAACCGGGCCTGCGCCTCCGGAATCCCGTCGCACATCGCCTCCAGCAGCACCCGCCCCAGCAGCATCGGCGCACACGCCGTGTCGAAGGCCAGCCCCGTGCCCACCGCCGCCGGAATCAGCAGGTCGCTGTGGCGCGCGACCGGCGCGAAGGCGGAGTCGGCGACCGTCACGACGGTGAGCCCCTGCTCCCGCGCGTACGCCAGCGCCTCCACGACCTCCTTGGGATGCCGGGGCAGCGCGAAGCACAGCAGCACGTCCGCGCCCGCCCGCCGGGCCGCGTCGATCCGGTCGGCGAGCATCGACCCGCCCTCGTCGAGCAGCCGCACGTCGGGGTGCACCTTCGCCGCGAAGTACGCGAAGCCGCGCGCCTGCGAGGACGCGGCACGCAGCCCCAGCACCGGCAACACCCGTGAGGACGCCAGCAGTTGACCGGCCCGCTCGACGGGCGCGGGGTCGGCGAGGATCTCGGCCAGGTGCCGCAGGTTCTCGATCTCCCCGAGCACGGCCTGCTGGTACTCGTTGTACGAGACCTCCTCGGCCGCCGCGCCGTCCGCCGGAGCCACCTCCCGCAGGTGCCTGCGCAGCGCCGGGTACCCGTCGAAGCCGAGCGCGACCGCGAACCGGGTCACTGAGGGCTGACTGACCCCGGCCAGCTCCGCCAGCTCCACGCTCGACAGGAACGGCACCTCCCCGGCCCGCCGCACCATGCTGTGCGCGATGCGTCGCTGGGTCGGGGTGAGCCGCCGCCCCTCGAACAGCTGCTGAAGCCGCGCGGCGGCCGACCCGGCGCCCTCCGCAGCGGTCGTTCCGCCGCCCATCTCACCCATATCCGACCCCGTCTCCGTGTTTTCCAGCCGAACCATTGACATCTATTCAGTCACCCAGAACCCTGCATGACCATATACAGACTGCATGGGAGGGGCACGCACATGCCGGATTCACCCGCCTCACTGGTCGAGCGGCGCTCGATCGACGTCGTCCCCGACTCCGAACGCCACGGCACGCCCTTCTCCCAGTTCACCCTGTGGCTGGGCGCCAACCTCCAGATCACCGCCGTCGTCACCGGCGCGCTCGCCGTCGTCTTCGGCGGCGGCCCGCTCTGGTCGATCATCGGCCTCCTCCTCGGCAACGTGCTGGGCGGCGCGGTCATGGCCCTGCACTCGGCGCAGGGCCCCAAGCTGGGGCTGCCCCAAATGATCCAGTCCCGGGCGCAGTTCGGCGTCAAGGGGGCGGTGGTCCCGCTCCTGCTGGTCATCCTCATGTACGTCGGCTTCTTCGCCAGCGGCAGCGTCCTCGCGGGCCAGGCGGTCGGCGAGCTGACCCACCTCGGCGACACCACCGGCATCGTGCTGTTCGCGGCGGTCACCGCCGTGATGGCCGCCGTCGGCTACAAGGTGATCCACGCGCTCGGCCGCGTCGCCAGCGTGATCTGCGCGCTGGCCTTCGTCTACCTGGGCATCCGCCTGCTGGACTCCATCGACCTGGGCGCGGTCCTGGCCACGGACACCGGCTTCGACCTGCCGATGTTCCTCCTGGCCGTCTCCCTCTCCGCGTCCTGGCAGCTCGCCTTCGGTCCGTACGTCGCCGACTACTCCCGCTACCTCCCCCGCGACACCTCCGGCCGCGCCACCTTCTGGTGGACGCTCGCCGGGTCCGGCATCGGCTCCCAGTGGTCGATGACCTTCGGCGTGCTGGTCGCGGCCACGTCGGGCGGCGCGTTCATGAAGAGCCAGGTGGGTTACGTCGTCGGGCTCGGCGGCGCGGGCCTGATCGCCTCGTTCCTGTACTTCGTGATCGCCCTCGGCAAGCTGACCATCAACGTGCTCAACACCTACGGCGGTTTCATGTCGATGGTGACCAGCATCAGCGGCTTCCGCGGCCAGCAGGAGCTCTCCCCGCGCGCCCGCTCCGCCTACATCGCCGGGATCATGGTCGCGGGCACGGCGGTCGCCCTGCTCGGCAAGGACAGCTTCCTCACCTCGTTCAAGGACTTCCTGCTCTTCCTGCTGACCTTCTTCACCCCGTGGTCGGCGATCAACCTGGTCGACTACTACCTGATCTCCCGCGAGCGCTACGACATCCCCGCCCTGTCCGACCCGAACGGCCGTTACGGCGCCTGGCGCTGGGACGCCCTCGTCGTGTACGTCGTCGGCGTGCTCGCCCAGCTGCCCTTCCTGGTCACGCACTTCTACACCGGCCCGCTGGTCGCCCCGCTGGGCGGCGCCGACGTCTCCTGGATCATCGGCCTGGCCGTGCCCGCCCTGCTCTACTTCCTGCTCGCCCGCCGCTCCACGGACCACCTTCCGGGGGCGTCCCCCCAAGCAGAATCGGGGGTTACCCCCACTGCTCCGGCGGCCCCGAATCCGTAACGTCGAAGCATGGACGCAACAGGCCGCGCTCGCGATCCCGAGCTGAAGAAGGACCTCGACGCCACCGTGGACGCCCGGAGGGAACTCGGGGCGGACTACGAGGCGGCCCTGGTCGAATCGTTCCTGGAGAAGGTCGAGCAGCGTCTCGACTCCACGGTCGACCGGCGGGTGCGCCGGCAGCTGGCCGAACAGCAGATGGTCGTCGCGCGGGGCGCCTCGCACCCCGCGAAGCCGTCGTCCGGCGACGGCGGCTTCGGCGAGCGTTTCGGCCTGGCCATCGTCACGCTGGTGCTGGCCGTCCCGCTGTCCGCGATCGCCGTGGTGAACGCCGGGCTGCTCGGCCTGGCCGTGTGCTGGCTGGGGATCTTCGGCGTGAACGCGGTGCACTCGGGGTGGCACGTCCCCTGGAGCGGGGCCCGGGACCGCGGCCGGGGGAAGTCCTCCGACTGGGAGTGACCCGCACGGACGGGTCCTGCAACGTACGGCTCGACGTACGGGTCCTGCAACGTACGGGTCCCGGAACGTGACGACGCGGGGACCGCCGCACCCCCGGCTGCCCGGGGGGCGGGACGACGACGGTCCCCGCGCGGGACACGGTCCGGGTCAGGGCCGGTGCTCCGTGTCCAAGACGTCCGCGGAGGTCCGGGAGCCGCTCCGGTTGTCCGTGACGCCGACGAACACCACTGTGCCGGGCCCGTGTTAAGCGGGTGCTGCGGCAACGTGTCGCGCTCGTACCGTTTGCGCGAAGTCGCCGCGCCTACCCGCTCTTCGTGTACGTACGAGGAGCGCTTCCGTTGGTGTACGACCTGGTCAGCGCCTTGCCGGAGGCCTTCAGGGTGGAGGCGGAACCCATCTCGCACCCCTTGCTGGACGCCCCCTTGTCCACCACGGCGGGGCCGACGCGGGCCCAGCCGCCCGAGGCGGTGAAGAGGTTGGCGTACGACACGCACTTCTTCCCGCCGGAATCGGAGAGGAGAGTCACCGTCCGCGCCCCCGGCGTCGCTTGACGGATCGTCACCTTCTGGGTGCCGCCCTTCTCCAGCTTCCGCACCCAGGTGCCGAGGAGGTCCGCCGGGACCCGTTCGCTCCCGGGCGCGACGCGGCGGAGCGTGGCCGTGCGGTCGAGGCCCTTCCACACCAGCGTGCCGCCCGGGCCCTGGCGCAGGCTCTGCGCCTTGATGACGTTGCACAGGGAGCGCGGGGCGCCGGACACGAAGCTGCCCATGAGCGCGACGGTCCCCTCGTGCACGGAGGTCAGCGCACCGCTGCTGGTGCACTCGTACGCCGAGTCGACACTGGTGCTGCGCATCACGGCGTCGCCGGTGCCGCCCGCGGAGATCGTGAACCGCCGCTCCTGGCCGAGCGGTTTGCCGTCCTTGATCACGCTCCCGATCCAGGTGCCGAGGAACGCCCGGGGCACCCGGGCCTCGGCGGCGTCCGGCGTCTTCGTGCTCTTTGTGTTCTTCGGGCTCTTCCTGCTGCTGCTCGCGGAGGGGGCGGGCCGGTCGGTGTCCGTCCCCGGCAGGGGCGCTGCCCCGGTGGGCGCCGCCTGCGCCCCCGGCGCCCCGACGGGCTCCTCCCCCTTCAGCAGGGGTACGGCGACGGCGACCCCGACGGCCAGCACACCGGCCACCGCCGCCCCGGCGACGAGCCCCCGCCGGTTGCGCCGGGCGGGCGGAGGGGAGGCGGGCGCGGTGACCGGCGCCGGGGCCGGAACCGGCCCGAACCGGCCTCCTCCGTACCCCTGTTGAGGCACGGGCGGCGGACCCCCCAGCCGCATCGTCCCCGGCGTCTGCCCACCCGTCGGCTCCGCGTCCAGGAGGTGCGCCGCACGCTGTCCCAGGTCGGCGATGAGCGCGGGCGGCAGCCACGGTGAGACGGCGGGCCCGGCACTCGCCCGCGCGACGATCTCGGCCGGTACCGGCCGCTCCCCGGGCTCCTTCGCGCAGCACGCCCGCACCAGCGCGGCCACCGAATCCGGCGCCCCCGCCAGGTCCGGCCCCTCGGCGGTGATGCGGAACATCACCGCGTGCAGCCCGCCCGAACCACTGCCGTCCCCGAACGGGAGCCGCCCCGTCGCCGCGTACGCCAGCACCGTCCCCAGCGCGAACACGTCGCTGGCGGGCCCGAGTTCCTCGTCGCGCAACTGCTCGGGCGACATGCAGCCGGGCGAGCCGACCACGACTCCGGTACTGGTCAGACCGGGGGCCGCGACGGTCGTCCCGGCCACCCCCTTGGCGATGCCGAAGTCGATGACCTGGGGGCCGCCGATGGTGATCAGTACGTTGCCGGGCTTGAGGTCGCGGTGGACGAGCCCGGCGGCGTGGATGTCGGCCAGGGCGTGCGCGAGACCGGCGGCCAGGGTCCGTACCGCATGCTCGGGCAGCGGACCGTACGCGCCGACGACCTCGGTGAGCGAGGGCCCGGGAACGTACCCCGTGACCACCCACGGCACGTCCGCGTCGCAGTCCGCGTCCAGCACCGGCGCGGTCCACGCCCCGCCGACCCGGCGTGCGGACTCCACCTCCTGCCGGAACCGGCCCCGGAAGTCGGGCCGCCCGGCCAGCTCCGCCCGGATCAGCTTCACGGCGACGGTGCGCCCGGTGGTGGACCGGCCCAGATACACCCGCCCCATGCCGCCCTCGCCGAGCCGCCCGAGCAGTCGGTAACCGCCGATGGCGAGCGGGTCGCCCTCCCCCAGGCTCTCCACGACGCGACCGACCCCTTCCCCGACTTCCCCGCACGCGTATCCCTCACGCAACAGGCCCGCATCGTACCGTGAGCCTCAGGCCAGAACCTGGGCCGCACCGGTTCGATCCGGGCCCGTGCGCGACGTCGGTAGAGCCGGAAGCGGGGCGTCAGCTCTTCGCGAGGAAGGCCAGCAGGTCCTGCCTGCTCACCACGCCGGTCGGCTTGCCCTCGACCAGGACGATCGCCGCGTCCGCCGCACCCTGACCGCCGAGGACGCTCATCAGGTCCTCGACCGGCTCGCCGGAGCCGACCTGCGGCAGCGGCTGGGACATGTGCTTCTCCAGCGGGTCGCTGAGCGAGGCACGCTGGGCGAAGAGCGCGTCCAGCAGCTCCCGCTCCACGACGGAACCGATGACCTCGGCGGCCATCACGTCGGGGTGGCCCGCGCCCGGCTTCACGATCGGCATCTGCGAGACGCCGTACTCGCGCAGCACCTCGATGGCCTCGCCGACGGTCTCCTCCGGGTGCATGTGCACCAGGTGCGGGATGGCCCCGCCCTCCTTGTACTGGAGCACGTCGCCGACGCGTGCGGACGGACCGGAGTCCTCCAGGAAGCCGTAGTCGGCCATCCACTCGTCGTTGAAGATCTTGCTCATGTAGCCGCGCCCGCTGTCCGGCAGCAGGACGACCACGACGTCGTCCGGGCCCAGCCGCTCGGCCACGCGCAGCGCGCCCACGACCGCCATGCCGCAGGAGCCGCCGACCAGCAGGCCCTCCTCCTTGGCGAGGCGGCGGGTCATCTGGAAGGAGTCCTTGTCGGAGACCGCGACGATCTCGTCCGTGACGCTCTTGTCGTACGCGGTCGGCCAGAAGTCCTCACCGACGCCCTCGACCAGGTACGGCCGCCCCGAGCCGCCGGAGTACACCGAGCCCTCGGGGTCCGCGCCGACGACGGTGACCTTGCCGTCGCTGATCTCCTTCAGGTACCGGCCGGTGCCGGAGATCGTGCCGCCGGTGCCGACGCCCGCGACGAAGTGGGTGATCTTCCCCTCCGTCTGCTCCCACAGCTCGGGACCGGTGGTCTCGTAGTGCGAACGGGGGTTGTTGGGGTTGCTGTACTGGTCCGGCTTCCAGGCGCCCGGCGTCTCGCGGACGAGCCGGTCCGAGACGTTGTAGTACGAGTCCGGGTGCTCGGGGTCGACGGCCGTGGGGCAGACGACGACCTCCGCGCCGTACGCCCGCAGGACGTTGATCTTGTCCATCGACACCTTGTCCGGGCAGACGAAGATGCACTTGTAGCCCTTCTGCTGGGCCACGATCGCCAGGCCGACACCGGTGTTGCCGGAGGTCGGCTCGACGATGGTGCCGCCGGGCTTCAGCGCGCCGCTCTGCTCGGCGGCCTCGATCATGCGGACGGCGATCCGGTCCTTCACGGAGCCGCCCGGGTTGAAGTATTCGACCTTCGCAAGGACGGTCGCCTGAATGCCTGCGGTCACTCTGTTCAGCTTCACCAGCGGGGTGTTGCCGACGAGGCTGATCATCGAGTCGTGAAATTGCACGTCTTCTCCGGGGTTTCCGTGATGGTGCTGCCCAGAGTAGGGCCGCGTGCGACCACTGCTCCACTCCCCGTATTCACCATTGGCGGAGATTACGCAGCACCCGTTACCGGGCAGTTAGGAGATGTACGGACTGCTTTCCGTACGGATGTTCCACGGACATCCCTGCGCATGGTTCTTCGAGGAGGTGGCTGCGACGGTGTCGAGGGCGAGGGTGGCACGGCGAATCGCCGCAGGCGCGGCGTACGGCGGCGGCGGGATCGGGTTGATCGGCGTCGCGACGGTGGGACTCGTGCTGGCGGAGGTGCAGTTGGCGAAGCGTTCGGTGGGCGGTGGGGTGGCCCCGATCGCCCCGCCGGCGGACGGGTTGTACGGCACGGCCTTCGCGGGCCGCTCCGGGCTTCCGGCGCTGCGGCTGGGCGTTCTGGGCGACTCCACCGCGGCCGGTCAGGGGGTGCGGCGGGCCGGGCACACGCCCGGGGCGCTGTTGGCGTCCGGGCTCGCGGCGGTGGCGGAGCGGCCGGTGGAGCTGCGGAACGTGGCGCTGCCGGGGGCCATGTCGGACGATCTGGACCGTCAAGTGTCCTTGCTGGTACGTGATCCGGTGCGGCCGCCGGACGTCTGCGTGATCATGATCGGCGCGAACGACGTGACCCACCGGATGCCGCCGACGCAGTCCGTACGGCATCTGGCCTCGGCGGTGCGCAGGCTGCGCACGGCCGGGGCGGAGGTGGTGGTCGGGACCTGTCCGGACCTCGGGACCATCGAGCCCGTGTACCAGCCGCTGCGGTGGCTGGCCCGGCGCGTCTCGCGGCAGTTGGCGGCGGCGCAGACGATCGGGGTGGTGGAGCAGGGCGGGCGGACGGTCTCGCTCGGGGACCTCCTGGGCCCCGAGTTCGAGGCGAATCCGCGGGAGCTGTTCGGGCCGGACAACTACCACCCCTCGGCGGAGGGCTACTCGACGGCCGCCATGGCCGTCCTGCCCACCCTGTGCGCGGCCCTCGGACTCTGGCCGGAATCCGACCGCCTGGACGGGGCGCGGGACGAGTCCATGCTGCCGGTGGCACGGGCGGCGACCCGGGCGGCGGCGGAGGCGGGCACGGAGGTCACGGGCGCCCGCGGGCCCTGGGCCCTGCTGAAGCACCGGCGCCGCCGCCGCATCCCGGCAGCCCCGGACCCGACCCACGCCCCGAGCGCGACCCGGTAGGGGGCCGGCTCCCCGGGGGGGGGCCGCCCTTCCCTCTCCTCCCCCTCGCCCCCTTGGGCGGCGGGCCGCCCTCCCCCCTCTTCCCCCTAGCCCCCTTGGGCGGCGGGGCCGCCCCCCGGGGGCGGGACGGGCGGGCAAGGGGGCGGCCCCTCCCGCTCCCGGCCCACCCGGGTACCGCCCCTGGCCCAGCACCTGCGCCGGACGCGCGTCCAAAGGGGCCCCGGCCCACCCCCGTACCGGGCACGTCAGCCCCGCCCGGCTCAGGCAGAGAGGCCCCGGACCCGCCCCTTTCCCTAAAGCGCTCGCCGCGCGGCCGTTGCACGGTTCCGTGCAGATCCGTCGTGGCTGGGCGCGCAGTTCCCCGCGCCCCTGACGGGGCACGGACGAGCCGCCCGGTACCAAGCGGTCGCGCCCGCGCGGCGGAGCCGCAGATCGGCACAGCCCCGCGCCCCTGAAGGGGCGCGGATGAGCAGCCCGGCACGGGACGGTCGCGCCCGCGTGGCGGAGCCGCAGAGCGAGCACCGCCCCGCACAGGGGCGCCACATGAGCGGTCGCTTAGAAGTGCGGTCCGTGTCACACCCCCCACCGGGTGACCCGGACCGGTACGTACCGGTAACTTCGGCCGAGGTCAGCCCACTTCGACCACCCGCGCCGCACCCCCAGGAGCCCCGATGCCCGAAGCCGTCATCGTCTCGACCGCCCGCTCCCCCATCGGCCGCGCCTTCAAGGGCTCCCTGAAGGACCTCCGCGCCGACGACCTCACCGCGACCATCATTCAGGCCGCCCTGGCCAAGGTCCCCGAGCTCGACCCCCGTGACATCGACGACCTCATGCTCGGCTGCGGCCTCCCGGGCGGCGAGCAGGGCAACAACCTGGGCCGCATCGTGGCCGTACAGATGGGGATGGACCACCTTCCGGGGTGCACGATCACCCGTTACTGTTCGTCGTCGCTCCAGACCTCGCGGATGGCACTGCACGCCATCAAGGCCGGGGAGGGCGACGTCTTCATCTCGGCCGGTGTCGAGATGGTGTCGCGGTTCGCGAAGGGGAACTCCGACTCCTGGCCCGACACCCACAACCCCCTCTTCGCCGACGCCGAGGCCCGCACCGCCGCCCGCGCCGAGCAGGGCGGCGAGGGCTGGCACGACCCGCGTGAGGACGGGCTGGTCCCGGACGCGTACATCGCCATGGGGCAGACCGCCGAGAACCTGGCCCGCCTCAAGGGCATCAGCCGCCAGGAGATGGACGCGTTCGGCGTCCGCTCGCAGAACCTCGCCGAGCAGGCCATCAAGAACGGCTTCTGGGAGCGGGAGATCACCCCGGTCACCACCCCCGACGGGACCGTGGTCAGCAAGGACGACGGGCCGCGTGCCGGGGTGACGGTCGAAGGCGTCCAGGGGCTCAAGCCCGTCTTCCGCCCCGACGGCCTGGTCACCGCGGGCAACTGCTGCCCGCTCAACGACGGCGCCGCCGCCCTGGTGATCATGTCCGACACGAAGGCGCGGGAGCTCGGACTCACCCCGCTCGCCCGGATCGTGTCCACCGGCGTCTCCGGCCTCTCTCCCGAGATCATGGGGTACGGCCCGGTCGAGGCCAGCAGGCAGGCGCTGAAGCGCGCCGGGCTGAGCGTCGGCGACATCGACCTCGCCGAGATCAACGAGGCCTTCGCCGCCCAGGTGATCCCCTCGTACCAGGACCTCGGCCTCGACCTGGACAAGGTGAACGTCAACGGTGGCGCCATCGCCGTCGGCCACCCCTTCGGCATGACCGGCGCCCGCATCACCGGCACGCTGATCAACAGCCTCCAGTTCCACGACAAGCAGTTCGGCCTGGAGACCATGTGCGTCGGCGGCGGCCAGGGCATGGCCATGGTCATCGAGCGCCTCAGCTGATCTCCCGGCAGTTCGGCTGATCTCCCGGTTGTCCGTACGGGGATGCCCCGGCCCGCAGGTGTGCGGCCGGGGCATCCCCGTACCCCGGGGCGGGGCGCCCGGTGTGGAACAGCTCACGAATCACCGGGATCAGCGAGCGCGCGAGCGCTGCCGAGCGCACAATCGTGTGAGCGCTTCCGGAGCGCGCCTTGCCCGCGCGCCCCTCCACTCGCTTCGCGTCCCAGTCGTGACCCAATCTCCCCCAGGATGTGACCTGGGTCCGAGGAGGCGGGGAAACGTGCAGGTCACAGCGGAGGTGGGCGGTTCGCCAGGCCCAAAGGCCTGTCCGATTCGTGACGTTATGCACTGTGAGCGAGCAACCGTGCACGGGAAGCTGATGTAGGAAGTCCGGGGGATCGGTCGGGGGACCGATGCACGCTGGGGTACGCCCCGGAGTCCGCCCAGGGGATCGCAATGAATTCAGGAGTACGCACGTGAGCGCCATGTCCTTCGCCCTGCTGCTCGCCACCGCTGCCACGGCGGCCGTCGGCGGCGCCGCCCTGCACACCGTGCGCGGTCTCCGCCAGGAGGTCGCCGCCCTGCGCGCCGACCGGGCGGCCGACCGCACGGAGGCTGCGGAGCTGCGGGCGCAGGCGGCGCTGACCGCCCTCCCCCAGCAGACCCGCGGCGGCGAGTCCCCGGCCGCCGAGATACGGGCCGCGGTCTCCGAGGCACTGGCCGAGGAGCGCGAGCGCGAGCTGGCCGAGGCGCGCGCCTTCTGGGCGGCCCAGGAGGCCCGTGACGCGGCCGACGCGCCCTCGCTGCTGGGCGGTCTGACCACGGCCGAGCAGGAGTCCCTCGCGTACTACATGCCGCAGCCCTCGGACTTCACGGGGCTCAAGGAGAGCGACCTGGAGGCCTTCCTGGCCACGTCCCGGGGCGACCTCTCCTTCGCCGAGGAGTTCGACCTGACGCCGTACGGCAGCGCCCCCGAGGAGGAGGTCGCCGAGGCCGAGGACGACGAGCCGGAGGAGGACGCGGCCGCGCTGGCCGCCGCCCGCCGCCGTCACCCCTCGCACCCCGACTTCGTCCCCGTGCAGTCGTCCCCCGCGGGCGGCGACCACGCGTTCACCATGTCCCGCCTGGAGGGCCTGGCCGCGGCCCGCGCCCCGCTCGCGGACGTGCGTCCGGGGCCGCTGGGCACCCTCGACGTGTACGTCTTCGCGGACGGTACGACGCTGTGCATGACCCCCGGGCACCGCGAGACGGCGGAGCAGCTCGCCGAGGCCCTGCGGGCGGGCAACACCCCGGTGCTGCTGGGCGGATCCGGGATCTCGGGGGCGTACGCGCTGACCTTCTCCTGCGGTGCGGAGAACGTCTACATCCTGGCCGACCGCGTCATCGCGTCCGTGCCCGACTAGAGGCTGCCCGGGGAGAGGTTCCGCAGCGGTTGCCCGGCTAGAGGTTCCGCTCCACCGACTCCACCAGTTTCACGGCCTCGTCCAGTTCCCCGGACGGGGCCGTTCCCATGGCCAGGGCCAAGTCCCGGCCTGCGACGGCCAGTTGGTCGGCGACGGAGAAGAGGCCCGCGTCGGGGAGCTCGTACGGCGTGCGGTCGGGGAACTCCAGACGCTGGGCGCGCAGGGCGAGTTCGCGGGCGAGGGCCAGGCCCTCGGCGGCCGCGCCGCGCCGCAGGCGGCTCTCGGGGGTGGACCGCAGGCGGTCGGCGAGCCGTTCGACGGCGGTCAGCAGAGGGGTCGTATCCAGCACATCGCGACCCTACGCGCCCGTCCCGGACTGTTGCCAACGGACGTTCCCTCAGGCACGGTGCAGTGAAGGACCAGCACCGCGCAAAGCCTTCCGGAGGCGCCGATGTCCCAAGTCTTCTCCGAAGAGACCCATCGCAACCTGCTCTCCCGCATCCCCCAGTGCACCGGTCGTGAAGTGTCCGACTGGCTGCGCACCGTCGAGGACGGTCCCTCCCTCTTCCGCTTCGAGGAAAAGGTGAGCTGGCTCCGCAGCGAGCACAACCTGGCCCACGGGCACGCCAAGGCGATCATCCACGAGTACGACCTCAGGCGCGCCGCCCGCAATCTCCGCTGACCCCTACTCCCCCGCCCCATACGCAACGGGAAGGGCCCGCAGACCGTGAAGACGGTCTGCGGGCCCTTCCCGTGAAAAACGGTTCTGCTAGTCGTCGCCGCTCAGGATCGAGACGAGACGCAGCATCTCCAGGTAGATCCACACCAGGGTCATGGTGAGGCCGAAGGCCGCCATCCAGGACTCCTCGCGGGGGGCGCCGTAGGCGACGCCGTCCTCGACCTGCTTGAAGTCCAGCGCCAGGAAGAAGGCGCCGAGCAGCACGCCGACGACACCGAAGACGATGCCGAGGCCGCCGCTGCGGAAGCCGAGGCCGTCACCGCCGCCGAAGACCATGAACAGCAGGTTCACGGCGGTGAGCACCATGAAGCTGATCGCGGCGATCATCAGGTAGCGGGTGAAGCGGGCGGTGACGCGCACGATGCGGGTCTTGTAGAGCACCAGCATGGTGGCGAAGACCGCCATCGTGCCGAGCACCGCCTGCATCGCGGCGCCGGGCGCCACGAACGTGTTGATGTAGTTGCTCAGCGCGCCCAGGAAGAGGCCCTCGAATCCCGCGTACGCCAGGATCAGCGCCGGGACCGGCTTCTGCTTGAACGACTGGACCAGGCCGAGCACCATCGCGACGAGCGCGGCGCCGATGGCCAGGCCCAGGCCCATGTTCGTGATCCAGGCGACGGCCGCGCCGCCGACCACGAGGCCGAGCGTGATGGCCGTGCGGGTGACGACGTCGTCCATCGTCATGACGCTGCCGCGCGGCGGTGCCACGGGGGCGCCGTACTGGTCCTGCTGGGCGTACGGGTTGGTCGCGTACGGGTTCGTCGCGTCCTGGGCGTAAGGGTTGCCCTGGGCGTACGGGTTGCCCTGCGTCCCGACGGCGGGGCCCCCGGCCTGCGGCTGCTGGGCATTGAAGCCCGCGTTGCCGTTGTCGCGGCCGAACCCCCGTCGCGAGAAGACCGGGTTGCTGCTCCTCATCTCACTCCTCCATGGCCACCGAGTGCGACCTTGCTGTCAAGAGTAATGGGGTCGCAAAGAAAGCACCCCTGTACCAGAGGAGGATCTTTCCCTGATCGTGTGCAACCGATCACCGGGCCGTGATGTTCCCGCCGGTCCCCGGCCCGGGGAACTCCCGAAGGCCCGGACCGGGGTCCGTACGGCGCGACACGGGCCGCCCGTTATGTCCGAGTCCACTTCTGGCCAGTCCCTTAGCTGTCACCGGATTTCCCGTTCGCGGACCACCCCCGATGGCAGCATGTGCGGCGCATCCAAAACAATGCGGATCGCCGATTTGATTGAGGGGGGCCTCTCTTTTGTCCGTTCACCTTCGCCTGACCATTGCGGCGGCATTCAGCGGAGCACTTGTTATGGGCAGCGCTTACACTCTCGCGGCGCCCTCGACCGGGTCCCTTTCGGTCATGGCCGAAAAGGTGCGCGGCGACGACACGGGGTGGGACTTCGTTCAGGACACCGGTTGGGACGGCCCGCCGGACACGGGCTGGGACGGCCCGCCGGCCGGTGGCGGGACCCCGGGCCGGAGCTGAACCGCACGCCGGTGCGTGAGTGATCCAGCGGGTCCGGGCCCACGCCGGGGTGCCCGGACCGTACGACGGAAAACTCCGGAAGGGATGAAATGGCGACCGAGTCACCACGGCATCTCGACGAGAGCCGCGGCGAAAAGGACCCCCGGGAATCGATGCGGGTCCTGCCCGAATTCATGCAGCACCGACTGACCCTATTCACCGGAAAGCCACTTCCGGGCCAGCGGGCGCCTCGGTGGACGCCCAGCTATCACCTGGTGGCGGGGGTGGCCGCGATGGCGGCCGGTACCGCGTTCTCCGCCCTGGTGTGGACGCTGGGCGCGTGGTGGCTGCTCCTGCTGCCGCCGGGGTGGGCCGTCACCCTGCACGGGATGCGCAATCTGCGGATGATGGTCTACCACCAGTGCGCGCACCGGAACATGTACCGCCGCCGTGGGGCCGACCTGGCGATCGGCCGGGCGCTGTCCTCCGTACTCGTGATCCAGAACTTCGAGCGGTACAGCCGGGAGCACGTCTCCGACCATCACGCCGCCCACCACATGACCCTCCGCGACCCGACCGTGCAGGCCTTCCTGATCAGTCTGGGGCTGGGGCCCGGCATGACCCGGCGGGCGATGTGGCGCCGGGTGCTGGGCAAGACCGTCTCGCCGCTCTTCCACCTCCAGTTCGCCGTCGCCCGGGCGCGGTCCTTCTGGAGCGCCGCCGCACCGGCCGAGCGGGCCACGGCGGGGCTGCTGTACGCGGGGGCCGCCGCGATCACCGTGGCGACCGGCACCTGGGCCGCCTTCCTGGTGGTCTGGTGGGTGCCGCTGGTGCCGTTGTTCCAGGTGAGCAACACCCTGCGGCTCTGTGTGAAGCACACCTTCCCGCCGGCCGGGACCGAGGTGCGCCGGGGCCGTGCGTACTTCGCGAGCCTGACCAACGCCATCTTCATCGGCGAGAGCGTCCCGGCGGGCCGCGGCGCTCTCGCCTGGGGGCGGTGGACGGCGCGGATGCTCTTCGTGCACGCCCCCGCCCGCTACCTGGTGCTCACCGGCGACACCGTCGTCCACGACTACCACCACCGCTACCCGGCGAGCCGGGAGTGGCACGACTACCTCTTCGCCCGGCAGCGCGACCTGGACGCCGGGCACCACGGCTGGCCGCCCTACGAGCACGTGTGGGGACTGGTCCCGGCCATCGACCGGGTCTTCGACTCGCTGTCGGCCGCGGACCCCGAGGAGTACGACGTCTCCCGCATCGCCTCGGTCAGCAAGCGGGAACTCTTCGCCGCGTTCGACGACTGACCGGCGTTCCCGCCTGATCGCGTCCGACGGCCGGTCAGGCGGCGCCCGGCAGCAGAAAGGACCGTCATGACCCAGCAGCGGATGCACCCGCACCCGCACGGCAGTCCGCCGCAGTCGCGGACCGTCGTCCTCGGCGTCGCCGCCAGCGACGCGCACGCCGTGGCCAACCACCTCATCGCCCACGCACTGCGGGAAGCGGGCTTCCACGTGGTCAACCTGGGCACCTGCACCCCCGTCAGCGAGTTCGCCGAGGCCTGCGTCGCACATCCGCAGGCGGAGGCGGTGATCATCGGCAGCATCAACGGGCACGCCCTGGAGGACCTGCGCCAGCTGCCCTCGGTCAAGCACGCCGACGGCATCCACTGCCCGGTCGTCCTGGGCGGCAACCTCTCCGTGGGCAGCCACAAGGAGTCCTCGGTGCTGGACCGGCTGCGCGAACTGGGCGTGGACCACATCCTGCACGACCCCGCCGACCTCCCGGCGGTCCTGGACCGGCTGCGCGACGAACGGAGCGCCGTGGCCCGGTCGCGCGCCGCCTCATGACGACGTCCGTCACCGGGGCCAGGCTGCCGCCGCTGACCGCGTCGGTGCGGTACATCCGCTCGCTGGGCAAGGAGTCGGCGGCCGACGTGCTCGCCCGGGCGAGGGCGAGCGGCCGGTTCGCGGTGCAGCCGCGCTGCGGGGTGGGCGACCACGACGCGATGCGCGGGCTGCTCGTGGAGCTGGCCGAGGGCGGCGCGCCCGATCTGCTCACCCTCACCATCGACTCGCACACCCGGCTGGGCCGCTTCGAGCAGGCCCGCAGGCTGGCCCACCTCAGCCCGCGCGAACTCAACGGCTATCCGCTGGTGGCGCACGGCTGGCGGCGCGGGCGCGACCTCAACGAGTCGGTGACCGCGCCGCTCCAGATCCGGCACGGCTCCCCCGACGCCCGGCTGATGTTCGAGACGGCGGTCGCCTCCGGCATCACGTCCTTCGAGGGCGGCGGCATCTCGTACAACCTGCCGTACTCCAAGAACGTGCCGCTCGCCGACTCGCTCGCCGCCTGGGAGGCCGTGGACCGGCGCTGCGGGGAGCTCGCCGACCTCGGGGTGGTCGTCGACCGGGAGCTGTTCGGCACGCTCACCGCGGTGCTGGTGCCGCCGTCCGTCAGCCTCGCCATCAGCGTGCTGGAGGCGCTGTTCGCGGCCCGGGCCGGGGTGCGGTGCATCTCGGTGGCGTACCCCCAGGGCGGGCAGCTCGCCCAGGACGTCGCGGCCCTGCGGGCGATCCCGCTGCTGGCCGAGCGCTACCTGCCGCCGGGCGTCGACGTGCACCCGGTGCTGCACGAGTTCATGGGCGTCTTCCCCCGGGAGCGCGCGCACGCCGAGGACCTGATCCTGTACGGCGCGCTGGTCACCCGGCTCGGGGGCGCGTCCAAGCTCCTCACCAAGACGTACCAGGAGGCGTACGGCATCCCGGACGCCGCCGCGAACGTCGCCGGAATCCGCCTGGCGCAGCGCGCCCGTTCGCCGCTGCTCGGCTTCCTGGCGGCGGACGAGGAGGCGGCCGGCCGGGAGCTGGAGTGGATCCTGGCCGAGGTCGCGGAGATCGTCGAGCCGCTGCTCGACCGGGCGGACACCCGGGCCGCGGTGATCGAGGCCTTCGCGGACGGGCGGCTGGACATCCCGTTCAGCGCCAGCACGCAGGCACGCTCGGAGGTCATTCCCCGCCGGGACCCCACGGGCGCGATCCGCTACCTCTCCGCGGGGCGGCTGCCGCTCTCGGCGGGCACGCTGCGCCGCCACCGCGAGCAGCTCGACGCCGGACAGGGCGAGACGCCCTCGATGGGCTCGCTGCTGTCCGAACTCACCCGCGACATCAACTACTTCCCGCTGCTGTTCGGCGAGAGCACGACGCCGGGAGGGGCTCCCGGCGCGGCGCCGGGAGAACAGGCGGACGCGCCACGCCGCAACCTCAGGAGGACGCAGTGAAGACCGTACGAGTGCACCGGCCGGGCGGCGCCGATCAGCTGGTGGCCGAGGAGTCGGCGGCCCCGGAGCCCGGCCCCGGAGAGGTGCTGGTGGCCAACGAGGCGGTGGGCGTCAACTTCATCGACGTGTACTACCGCGACGGGACCTACCCCGGTGAACTGCCCTTCGTCCCCGGCCAGGAGGCTGCGGGCACGGTGGTGGCCGTCGGCGAGGGGGCGACCGGCTTCGCGCCGGGCGACGTCGTCGCGTACGCGACCCACCGGGGCGCCTACGGCGCACGCACGGCCGTGCCCGTCGGCAAGCTGGTCCCGGTGCCCGCCGGGGTGACCCCGGCCGACGCGGCGGCTGTGCTGCTCCAGGGGCTGGCCGCGCACTACCTGACCCACGACACCCGTCCCGTCCGCCCGGGCGACACGGTGGTGGTGCTGGCCGCCGCCGGTGGCCTGGGCCGCCTGCTCGTCCAGCTGGCGACGCACCTCGGGGCGTCGGTGATCGCGGTGGTCTCCGGCGCCGAGAAGGAGAAGGTGGCACGGGAGGCCGGGGCCCGACACGCCGTGCGGTACGAGGAGTTCGGGCAGCGGGTGCGCGAACTCACCGGCGGCCGGGGTGCGCACGTGGTGTACGACTCCGTGGGCGCGGCGACCTGGGCGGACAGCCTGGCCGCGCTCGGGCGGCGCGGCACGCTGGTGCTGTGCGGGGCGTCGAGCGGGCCCGTACCGCCGCTCGACACGGGGCTGCTGCGCGCCGGGGGCTCGCTGTACGTGACGCGGCCGACGCTCGGCGACCACGTACCGGACCCCGGGACGCTGCGGGAGCGCGCCGCGCAGGTCTTCGCCCTGCTGGCCGAGGGCCGGATCAGCGCGCTGGTCTCGCGGACCCTGCCGCTGGAACAGGCCGCCCTGGCCCACCGGTTGCTGGAGGAGCGGGCCACGGTGGGGAAGGTGCTGCTGCGGCCCTGAGGCGGGTGCGGAGCGAGCGGAACGGGAGCGGTCGTCGGGGGTGCCGACGGCCGCTCCCGTGCGTGCGGCGGGCGGCTCAGGGGGCTGTGCCCGGCGCGCTCACCGAGGCTCCCCCGGGCCGCTCTCACCGGCCGTGTACGGGCCGGTTCCCGCGTCGACCAGGCCGAGGGCCGAGGCGCGGGCGCCCGCCTGGAAGCGGCTGGTGACGCCGAGGTCGTCCATGATCCCGGCCATGTAGCGGCGGCAGGTCCGGGTCGCCATGCCCAGCTTGCGGGCGATGACGTCGTCCTTCAGGCCGGTGGCCATCAGCTTCAGGATGGAGGTCCTGATCTCCTCCGACACGGCCGCGTACTCGGTGTCGCTGGGGTCGTAGGGGCTGGCGGAGGACCACATCTTGTCGTGGATGCGCCACAGGTGGCCGACGACGGTGGCGTCCGTGACGATGGCGGCTCCCGGCGGCCGGTTGCCCACGCGCTCCTTGGGCACGAAGGCCGTCGACCGGTCGAAGATGATGAGCCGCTCGTAGATCTCGTTCGTGGTGCGCACCTCGGCGCCCAGCGCCGTCATCTTCCGCGCGTGGGTACGGGTGGCCAGATTGGCGCGCGCGGTGTGCTGGTAGAGGATGCGCATCCGCACGCCCCGCTCCAGCATCGCCGTGTCGCGGGCGGAGATCTCGTGGAGCGTGCGGGGGTCGCGGCCGCCGCCGGGCTGCACGGTGAACGCCTCGGTGGTGCACTCCCGGGTCGCGGCGGTCAGCTCGCGCTGGACGTCCTCGGGGCCGTCGAGGACGCGGATGCCGGACGAGGCCCGTTGCGCCTGCCGGTACTTGACGTACACCGGGGTGATCGCGCCCATCTGCCGGCGCACCTCGGCCAGTTGCTCGCGGTAGGCGTTGATGCCGGCCTCCAGGCCCGCCGACAGCTCCGCCTCGGCCACGTCCGGGCTGACCGGCACCGCGTTGCCGCCGGGACCGCCCGGGACGAGCAGTTTCATCCGGGTCAGCACGGTGCGTATGCGCGCCGCCTCGGCCTCGTCGCAGGACAGCAGGGCCGCAATGCGGGAGTCCTCATAGGCCCCCAGCCTCAGGGCGTTGTCGTAAGCCGCTACACAGGAGTCGTCCATTTTGGGGACGTACTGCCCATTAAGAGTCATTGATAACCCTTCGCCCAAGGCCACTAGTGGTCTGGCCATCTTAGGACAGCGCATTTCCGCGAAGCCGCCTTTTCTCCACTCCTCCCCAATGGCAGAGTCGGGCCCGGCACCGATGAATGTCGTCATGAAATCCGGAATGGGAAGGAAGACGGCACAGTCATGAATGAACTTGAGATTTCAGACCGCCGAATAGCCGATGACACCGAGGCATATGTCATCGCGGAGATCGGACACAACCACGAGGGCAGCCTGGAAAAGGCCGAGGAGCTCTTCCGACAGGCGGCAGCCGCGGGAGCGTCGGCCGCCAAGCTCCAGAAGCGCGACAACAAGGTCCTTTTCACCCGCGCCATGTACAACCAGCCGTACACCGGCCGGAACAGTTACGGCGCCACCTACGGCGAGCACCGGGAATTCCTGGAATTCGGCCGCGACGAGTACGCGCATCTCGCCGGGCTCGCGAAGGAACTGAACATCGACTTCTTCTCGACGGCATTCGACATGCCCTCGGTCGATTTCCTGATGGATCTCGATCTTCCGGCGATAAAGATCGCTTCCGCGGACCTCACCAACACCCCGCTGCTCGCCTACGCCGCGAAGACCGGCAAGGCGCTGATCGTCTCCACCGGCGGCGGCACCATGGACGAGGTCCGGCGGGCGGTGGACACCATCCTGCCGATCAACGACCGGCTGGCGCTGCTCCAGTGCACCGCCGTGTACCCGGCCGGCCCCGAGGACCTGCACCTGTCGGTCATCGAGACCTACCGGCGGGAGTTCCCGGACGTCGTGGTGGGCTTCTCCGGCCACGACCTGGGCAACGAGGCCAGCTGCCTGGCGTACGCGCTGGGCGCCCGGGTGATCGAGAAGCACTTCACCCTCGACCAGACCCGCCCCGGCAGCGACCACCACTTCTCGCTCGACCCGCCGCTGCTGGCCGAGCTCACCGAGTCGCTGCGCCGCACCCGCAGCACGCTGGGTTCGCCGGACAAGCGGTGCAGCGACCGGGAGGCCCCGGCCGTACGCAAGATGGGCAAGAAACTGGTGGCGGTCCGCGACCTGCCCGCCGGGCACCTGGTCACGGCCGACGACGTCATCGCCCGCTCGCCCGGCGACGGCATGAAGCCCTACCGGCTGGACGAGGTGCTGGGCCGCACCCTGCGCGAACCCCTGCCCGCCGACGGCGCGTTCGCACCGGAGCTGCTGGACGAAGCGGTCGCGGCCGCCGGCCTGGCGACCGCGGGCTGACGCCGTGCTGTCAGGTCTGACCGGCAGAACCGCCGTGGTGACCGGGGTGGGCGGCAGGCTCGGCCCGGTGTGGGCGAAGGCCCTCCTCCTGGAGGGCGCCGACGTCCTCGGGCTCGACCGCGTCGAGCCCGGCGACGACGTCCGCAAGGAGCTGCTCGACGTCACCCGCCAGGAAGGGAGCGGACGCTTCCTCTTCCAGTACGGCGACGTCACCGACCGCAGCAGTCTCCAGACCGCCCTGGACGCCTGCCTGGCCGAACTGGGTCCGCCCACCGTCCTGATCAACAACGCGGGCATCGACCAGCCGCCGTCCGCGGCGACGGGCAGCTGGCTCTTCGAGGACATCCCGGAGGAGCTGTCCAGCTCCGTCCTGGACGTCAACGCCGCCGGAGTGCTGCGCACCTGCCAGGTGTTCGGCTCGGAGATGGCCCGCCGCGGCCGGGGCTCGGTGATCAACATCGGTTCGCTGTACGGGAGCGTGGCCCCCGACCCCCGGTTCTACGACCACATCGAGCTGGACCCGCCGTTCCTGAAGCCGCCCGCCTACGGCATGTCCAAGGCCGGGGTCGCCGCCCTCACCCGCTATCTGGCGGCCCTCTGGGGCCCGTCGGGGGTGCGGGTGAACACGCTCTCGCCGGGCGGGGTGCTGGGCGAGCAGGACCCGCTCTTCCGGGAGAAGTTCACCGCCCGGGTCCCGCTGCGGCGGATGGCCGAGGCGGGGGACCTGACCGGCCCCCTGCTCTTCCTCGCCTCCGACATGAGCCGCTACGTCACCGGCACCGAACTCGCCGTCGACGGCGGATTCACCTGCTGGTGACGCCCCACGGGACGCACCTGCCGGTGACGGCTGGAGACGCCCCACGGCCGCAGGCCGGTGACACCCCACGACACGACCGCGTGCCGGTGACCATCCACGACCAACGGAGTCAGCTGTGACCACCACCCTGCGCCGGGTGCCGGCGGCCGAGTTCGCCCGCGTACAGGAGCAGATCTCCGATCCGTACGAGCGAACGCGTGCCGTGAGCGCGCTCAGCCGGATCAACACCCTCTACATGATCGCGCGGGCCGGTTCCGGTCACCTGGGATCGAGCTTCAGCGCCGCCGACATCGTCAGCCATCTCCATCTGCACGAGATGCGGCGCCCGTTCGAGGAGGACGGCGACGTCTACTTCTCCTCCAAGGGGCACGACGCCCCGGGCCTGTACGCGACGCTCATCGGCCTCGGTGCGCTGGAGGAGTCCCTGGTGCACGGGCTGCGCCGGATCGACGGGCTGCCCGGGCACCCGGACGTGCACACGCCCCACATGCCGTTCAACACCGGCTCGCTGGGCATGGGCATCTCCAAGGCGAAGGGCCTGATCCTGGCCGACCGGCTGCACGGCCGCAGCCGCCGCGTCTTCGTGCTCACCGGCGACGGCGAACTCCAGGAGGGCCAGAACTGGGAGGCGCTCGCGGGCGCCGTCCGGCACTCGATGCGCGAGCTGACCGTCGTGGTCGACCACAACAAGATCCAGTCCGACACCTGGGTGGCCGACGTCAGCGACCTCGGCGACCTGGAGGCGAAGTTCCGCTCCTTCGGCTGGGGCACCCTGCGGTGCGACGGCAACGACCCGGCGGAGCTGGACGCGGTGTTCCGCAAGCGCGCCGAGGGCTTCCCCGACGGGCCGGTGGCGATCATCGCCGACACCGTGAAGGGGGCCGGCTGCGACACGTTCGCCGCCACCACCTCGCTGCGGGACGGGGAGTGGATGTACCGCTTCCACAGCGGGGCCCCCTCCGCCGAGGACCGGGAGAGCGCCTACGCCGAACTCCTCCTGGTGGTCGACGGCCTGCTGTCCCGCAACGGCCTGGACCCGCTGCGGGTCGAGACCGTGCAGATCACGGCCCCGCCGGCCGCCCAGGTGGCCGCGCAGCGGCTGCCGCAGGTGTACGGCGAGGCGCTGGTGGACCTGGCCCGCCGGGACGAGCGGGTCGTGGCCCTCGACGCCGACCTGGTCCTGGACACCGGGCTCATCCCCTTCTCCGAGCAGTTCCCGGACCGCTTCTTCGAGTTCGGGATCGCGGAGCAGGACATGGTGTCGGCCGCCGGCGGCCTGGCGGCGGGCGGACTGCTGCCGTTCGTGCACTCCTTCTCCTGCTTCCTGCACGCACGGCCCAACGAGCAGATCTACAACAACGCGACCGAGGGCCGCCGGGTCGTCTACACCGGTTCGCTCGCCGGTCTCCTGCCCGCCGCTCCCGGCCACTCCCACCAGGCGGTACGGGACGTCAGCGCGGTCGGCGCGGTGCCGGACCTGCTCGTGCTGGAGCCCGCGAACGCGGCGGGGGTGCGGGCCGCCGTCCAGTTCTGCGCCACCGCGACGCAGAGCGTCTACCTCCGGCTGGTGAGCGCCCCCGTCCCGCTGGAGGCGGACGCGCTGCCCGAGGCGCCGCTGAAGGTCGGCCGGGGCCGGGTGGTGCGGGAGGGTGCGCGCACCGTCGTGATCGGTTCCGGTCCCGTGGTGCTGGCCCAACTGCTGGCCGCCGCACGGACGCTGGCCGCCGAGGGCGTCGACCTCACCGTGGTGGAACTGCCCTGGCTCAACCGGGTCGACCCGCAGTGGCTCGCCGCGCTGGCCGCCCGCGCCGACACCCTGACCGTGGTGGAGAACCAGTACACCCAGGGCGGCCAGGCCGACACCGTCGCCCGTGCCCTGCTGGAGCTCGACGCACCCCGCACCCCCCGGTTCCGGGGGATCGGCCTCACCGAGGTCCCCCGCTGCGGCACCGAGGCCGAGGCGCTCGCCGCGCACGGCCTGGACGCCGCCTCGCTCGCCGCCGCCCTGCGGCCCTGACCGCATCGCCCCGACCGCCTCGGCCGTATCGCCCCGACGGCTCGGGGAGCGCCCCGGCCCGCCCGTACCCGAACACAGGAGTCACGCCCATGGAAACGCAGTACAACGACCTCGTCCGCCCGCCGAAGCACCTCGTGGACGCCTTCCGCGAGGTCCTGACGGAGTACAGCCCCAGCTGCCTGGTCACCGACGCCCGCCGTCGCGTCGGGGCGATCGGCGGGTTCCAGACGGTGCGCCCCGCGCACAAGGTCGTCGGCCCCGCCCTGACCGTGAACCTCTCCATCGACGACCTCGTCGACTGCATGCCGGTGCTGGCCCGCGCCGAACCGGGCGACATCATCGTCGTCGCCTGCCACGGCACCGCGCTCACCGCGATGTGGGGCGGTCTGATGTCCACCCTCTCGCTGAAGGCCGGGATCGCCGCGGGCATCGTCGACGGCGCGGTGCGCGACGTCGACGAGATCCGGGACCTCGACTTCCCGCTGTGGTACCGCTCCACCGTGCCGCGCCCCTCGCCGACGGCCGTGCACGACCGCACCGAGCCGGTGCAGGTCAACGTGCCGGTCGTGGTGGGCGGCCAGGTCATCAACCCGGGCGACATCCTCGTGGCCGACGAGAACGGCATCGCCGTCGTGCCGCCCGCGCTCGCCGAGGACGTGCTGGAGGGCACCCGCCTCAACATCGGCAAGGAGCACACCATCCGGGAGAAGATCTCCTCCGGTGCGACCGTGGTCGAACTCCTCGAAGAATTCGGTCACCTGTAATGGCACGGGTCTACGTGACCGGCGCGGACGGCATGCTGGGCACCGCCCTGCGCCGGGCGCTGGCCGAGGACCCGGCGACGGCGCACTGGACGGTGCGGGGCGTCTCGCTCCAGGACTTCGACATCTCCGACGCGCGCGCGGTCGCCGACTCGGTCGAGGCCTTTCGCCCCGACGTCGTCGTGCACACCGCCGCCCACGCGGTGGTCGACGACTGCGAGCGGGACCCCGCGCTGGCGCTGCGCGTCAACGTGGCCGGGGTGCGCAACGTCGCCCACGCCTGCCGGCGCACCGGCAGCCGTCTGGTGTCCCTCTCCAGCGACTACGTCTTCGACGGGGCCGCCCCGCCCGACGGCGGGTACCGGGAGGACGACCTGCCGAGCCCGCTGAGTGTGTACGGAGTGACCAAGGCCGCCGGGGAACGCGTCTGCGCGCTGCTCGGCGACCGGGCCCTGTCGGTGCGCACCTCCTGGCTGTTCGGCGGCGAGGACGCCCGGGTGGACGTGGTGCTGGCCGCGCTGCGCTCCGGCGCCGACGGCGCACCGGCCGCCCTGGTCCACGACCAGTACAGCCGCCCGACGTACACCGAGGACCTGGCCCGGGCCCTGGTGTTCCTGCTGACCCGGCCCGAGCCCGTGTCCGGCACCCTGCACATCGCCAACGCGGGCACGGCCAGCTGGCACGACGTGGGGCTGGCGCTGCGCGAACTGCGCCCGCACCTGCCGGAGCCGAAGCCGCTGGCGATGACGGAGTGCGGCTTCGTCGGCGGCCGCCCGCGCGACTCGACGCTGTCCACCGGGCGGCTGACCGCGCTGGGGCTGACCCTGCCGCACTGGCGGGACGCGCTGGAGAGGTTCTGCGCCCGGCTCTGATCCGGGCGCCGCACGACACGAAGTGGTGCGCACAGCACGGTGACACGACCCGGTGAGACATCGCGGTGGGACACCACGGTGGGACGACTCGGTGAGACGACTCGGTGAGAAGAGAGGAACAACGGTGCCGCAATCCACTTGGCGCACCTGGTCCGGCACGGTCGGCTGCGCCCCCGCGCAGCTGGTCCGCCCCACCGGTGAGGACGAGATCGTCCGCGCCGTCGGGGCCGCCGCCCGCGACGGGCTGACCGTCCGGGCGGCCGGTACCGGCCATTCGTTCAACCGTCTGGCGACCACGCCCGGCGTCCTGCTCGACCTCACCGCGTACACCGGAATCGTCGCCCTGGACCGCGCGGCCGGTGAGGTCACCGTCCGCGCGGGCACCCGGATCGGCCCGCTCTGCGCGGCGCTGGACCGCAAGGGGCTGGCGCTGGAGAACATCGGCACCCTCGCCGACCAGACCGTGGCGGGCGCCCTGGCCACCGGCAACCACGGCACCGGGCTCGGCCACGCGCCGCTGTCCGGGCAGGTCGCCCGGGTCCGGCTGGTCACCGCCGACGGCGAGGTCCGGGAGGTCGGCCCCGGCGACGCGGCCGACCTGTGGGGCAGCGTCCGTACGTCGCTGGGCGTGCTGGGCGTGCTGACGGAGGTCACCCTGCGCTGCGTGCCCCGCTTCCGGCTCCGGGTGGAGCTGGGCGCCGAGCCGCTGGACTCCGTACTGGAACGCTTCACCCAGTGGGCGGGCGAGAGCGAGCACCCCAGCCTCAACTGGCTGCCCTGGACGGACCGGGCGTCGCTGCGCGCCGTGGACCGCACCGAGGAGCCGGTGACCCCCCGCGCCCCGCTGCGCCGGTACGCCGCCACCCTGGACGAGGTGCGGTGCGGGGTGACCGGTCAGGCGGCCCGCCTGGCGGGGGCGGCGGCCGTGCCGTGGCTGACCGCCCGGCTCGGCGGGCTGTGGCCCGACTCCCCGTACGTCGACTCCGGCCACCGGGCCTTCACCTTCCCGCAGCCGGTGCGCTTCCTGGCCATGGAGCACGCGCTGCCGCTGGCGCGGACGGCGGACGCGCTGCGGGCCCTGCGGCCGGTGCTGCGCGGCATGGGCCGGTACTCCCCGTACTCCGTGCTGGTACGGGTCGGGGCGGGCGACGACCTGCCGCTCAGCCCCGCCCACGGGCGCGACACCGGCTACCTGAACCTCACCGTGCCGCGCACCGCCGGGCAGATCGAGATCCTGCGCGCCGCCGAGCACGTGCTGCGGGACTTCGAGGCGCGCCCGCACTGGGGCAAGGCGCACACGGCGACCGCCGACGTGCTGGCACCGCGTTATCCGGGCTGGAAGGACTTCCAGCGGATACGGGCGCTGCTGGACCCCGAGGGCGTCTTCTCCAACGCCTACACCGACCGGCTGCTCGGCCCGGTGACCGCGCGGGCGGGCGCGCACGCGGGGGCGGCGGCCCGGTGAGCGGCCCCCGGCCGCCGCAGGCCCTGTTCTTCGACTTCGACGGGCTGATCTGCGACACGGAGAGCGCCGCACACCGCTCCTGGCAGGAGCTGTACGCCGAGCACGGGCTGTCCTTCCCCGACACGCTGTGGTCCGCGATGGTGGGCCGCGCCGACGGGGAGGCGCTCGCCGCGAACCGTCTCGCGCAGCTCCTGGACGGTGCGGACACCACCGCCCTGGTGGCCCGGCGCAGGCGGCGCAAACGGGAGCTGTGCGACGCCGAGCCGCTGCGGCCCGGTGTGCGCGCCCTGCTGGAGTCGGCCCGCGCGGACGGCGTGCCGGCCGCCGTGGTCTCCAGCTCCCCGTACGCCTGGGTGGCCCCCCACCTGGACCGCCTGGAGGTGCGCCATCTCTTCGCGTTCCTGGTCACCGGCGACCTGACCGAACGTCACAAGCCGCACCCCGACCTGTACGAGAGCGCCCTGCGCGGCCTCGAAGGACCGCCGTCGGGGGCGGTGGTGGCCTTCGAGGACTCGGCGACCGGGGTCCGGGCCGCCCGGGCCGCGGGCGTGTACTGCGTCGCGGTGCCCAACGGCGTGGGCAGCGCGGCCGACCTCGCGCACGCCGACGCCGTACTGCCCTCCTTGACCCACTACGAACTGGGGACCCGCGCCGCATGACCACCGCAGCCGCTCTGGAAGCCCTCGCCAGCCCGGACGCCGCCGATCCCGCGTGGATCTGGCGGTCCGGCGAACTCGTCCCCTGGGACCGGGCGACGGTGCACGTCAACGCGGTCGGCCACGCCTCGGTGGCCGCCGTCTTCGAAGGCGTCAAGGCCTATCTCGCCGCCGACGGCGAACGGCTCCTGGTCTTCCGGCTGGAGGAGCACCTGCGCCGCCTGCTGGACTCGGCCCGGCTGTGCCGCCTCACCCTGCCCTACACCACGGACCAACTGCGGGCGGCCGTCGTGGAGTTGCTCACCGCGAACGACTACCGACAGGACGCCTATCTGCGCCCCTGGGCGTTCCCCGGCGGTGTCATCCGGGAGCAGATGGTCCCGGCCGGGACGGTCTGCGAAGTCCTGGTGGACTCCTGGCCGTTCAGCAGTGCCCTGGAGACGGGGCGCGGCTGCCGGGCGGCCGTCAGCTCCTGGCTGCGGGTCGGCGAGGCGTCCATGCCGCCGCGCGCCAAGGCGTTCTCGAACTACCACAACGGCCGGCTGGCCATGATGGAGGCGCGGGAGAACGGCCACGACTGGCCGGTCATGCTCAACGAGCGGCACAAGGTCAGCGAGGGCGCCGGAGCCTGCATCGCCCTGGTGCGCGACGGCGTGGTCACCACCCCCTCGCTGAGCAGCGGCGTCCTGCCGGGCGTCACCCGCGACACCGCGCTGACGCTCCTGCGCGACCTGGACCTGCCGGTCGAGGAGCGGGAGGTCGACCGCAGCGAACTGCACCTCGCCGACGAGATCTTCTTCATGGGGACGGCCTGGGAGATCCTCCCGGTCACCACCATCGACGGTCTCACCGTCGGCGACGGGACCCCCGGCCCGCTGACCCGACGGCTCTCGCAGGCGTACGGCCGGGTGGTGCGCGGCCTGGACGAGCGGTACGCGCACTGGCTGACGGAGGTGAAGCTGCCGTGAGGGCGGTACGGGTGACGGAGTACGGCGGCCCCGAGGTGCTGCGCGTCGAGGAGCTTGCCGATCCGCTTCCGGGCCCCGGGGAGATCCTGGTGGCAGTGGCTGCGGCGGGCGTCAACTTCCTTGACGTGTACCGGCGTTCGGGGATCTACCCGGGCCCGCTGCCGTTCGTCCCCGGCATCGAGGCCGCCGGGGTGGTCACCGCCGTGGGGCCCGCGCCGGACGGCGCGCAGCCGCGGCACCGGATCGGCGACCGGGTCGCCTGGGCCAACCAGCCCGGCGGGTATGCGGAGTTGGCGGTGATCCCCGCCGCGCGCGCCGTGTCCGTACCCGACGCGCTGCCCCTCGCGCAGGCCGCCTCGGCGCTGCTCCAGGGGATGACCGCGCACTACCTGGTGCACGACACGTACCCGGTGGGCCCGGGCTCCACCGTGCTCGTGCACGCGGCGGCCGGCGGGACGGGGCAGTTCCTCACCCGGCTGGCCCGGCTGCGCGGCGGCCGGGTGATCGGCACCGTGTCCTGCGCCGAGAAGGAGAAGGCCGCCCGGGCGGCGGGCGCCGAGCACGTCCTGCGCCACGGCATCGACGACATCGCCGCCCGGGTACGGGAGTTGACGGACGGCCGGGGCGTGGACGCGGTGTACGACGGGGTGGGCGGGCCCACCTTCGAGGGGAGCGTGGCCTCCCTGCGGCCCCGGGGCACCCTCGCCGTCTTCGGGCAGGCCGGTGGCGCGGTGCCGCCGGTGGACCTGCAACGGCTCAACACGGCGGGATCGGTGTTCGTCACCCGGCCGAATCTTGACCATCACATCGCGACGCCTGCTGAACTGGCCCTCCGGGCCGCCGACGTCTTCGCTCTTGTCGTCGACGGCCGGATCGACGTCCACACGGGCGGCAGCTTTCCGCTGGAGGAGGCCGAAGAGGCCCATCGCGCCCTGGAGTCCCGGGCGTCCGTCGGCAAACTGCTGCTCACCACCGGCACAGCCGCACGAATGGAGAACCACCATGACTGACGTACCCGCCACCTTCGCCCTCGGCGGCGACCTCACCGTCCACCGCCTCGGCTTCGGCGCGATGCGCCTGACCGGCGAGGGCAACTGGGGTCTGCCCGAGGACCCGGCGGGCGCCCTCAAGGTCGCCCAGCGGGCGGTCGAGCTCGGCGTCGACTTCATCGACACCGCCGACGCCTACGGTCCCGGCACCAACGAGGAGCAGCTCGCCGAGGCCCTCCACCCGTACCAGGAGGGCCTGGTGATCGCCACCAAGGCGGGCCAGAGCCGCCCCTCGCCCAGCGAGTGGAAGCCGCTCGGGCGCCCCGAATACCTGCGCCAGCAGTGCGAGTTGAGCCTGCGCAGGCTCAAGGTGGAGCGCATCGACCTCTTCCAGCTGCACCGGATCGACCCGCAGGTTCCGGCCGAGGAGCAGTTCGAGGCGCTGGCCCGGCTCCAGCAGGAGGGCAAGGTCCGCCACCTGGGTCTCTCGGAGGTCACCGTCGAGCAGATCGAGCAGGCCCAGCGCTTCTTCCCGGTGGTCAGCGTGCAGAACCTGTTCAACCTGACCGACCGCTCCCACGAGGCGGTGCTGGACCACTGCACGCAGCAGAACATCGCCTTCATCCCGTGGCTGCCCATCGCCCGCGGCGAGCACGCCCGCCCCGGCAGCCCGGTGGCGGGGGTGGCCCGTGAGCTGGACGCCACGCCCGCGCAGGTGGCCCTCGCCTGGCTGCTGCACCGCTCCCCGGTGGTGATCCCGATCCCGGGCACCTCCTCGGTCGCGCACCTGGAGGAGAACCTGCGCGCCGCCGACCTGTCCCTCACCGACGACCAGTTCGCCCGCCTGTCCCAGCTGGCCTGACCGGAAGGCAAGACCACCGCCATGAGCATCCTCGTACTCCACAAGAAGAACCTCAGCCGACGCCGCCATCTGGAACGCGCCCGCGCCTACGCCCGCGAGCACGGTGAGCGGCTGCTGCTGGTGATGAAGGACCCCGAGTGGGAGGCGGACTACGTCGACCGGGTCGTCCTCGCCGACACCAGCAGCATCGAGGAGACACTCGCCGCGGTGCGGGACCTCGCGGCGCAGGAGGACGAGCCGTTCTCGGCGGTGGTCACCTTCGCCGAAGCACCAGTCCCCTCGGCGGCCCGGGTGGCCGCCGAGTTCGGGCTGGTCTCCATCAGCGAGCAGACCGCGCGGCTGGCCCGCGACAAGTGGGTGATGCGCGAGGCGTTCGCCGCCCACGACGTCCCGCAGCCGCGCTACGGCATCGCCCACACCCTCGACGAGGCCCTGGCGGTGGCCCGCGACACCGGGTTCCCGCTGGTCATGAAGCCGGTGCTGGGCACCGGCAGCATGTTCGTGCGCAGCGTCGAGAACGAGGCGGAGCTCACCGAGCACTTCGAGTTCTTCCGCACCGGCGCCTGGGACAGGTTCACCTACGACCCGCTGCACACCGCCGCCCACCAGGAGTACGCGGGCGGGCTGCTGCTGGAGGAGTTCGTCGGCGGCGCCGAGATATGCGTGGAGTCCCTCGTCCACGACGGCACCACCCGCAGCCTCGCCATCCACGACAAGCCGCTGCCCACCGGCCCCACCTTCGAGGAGGTGTACGCCTGCACGCCGACCCGGCTGCCCGCCGCGACGGTGCGGGCCGTCGAGGAGGCCACCGTCGCCGTGCACCGGGCGCTGGGCATCACCACCGGCGCCACCCATGTGGAGTTCCGGCTGCGCGGCGAGAGCGAACCGGTGGTGCTGGAGGCGGCGGCCCGGATGGGCGGCGGCCCCATCTACCGCTCCGTCCTGCTGTCCACCGGCGTCGACATGGTCGAAGCGGTCCTGGACCTGGCCCGCGGGCGCGCCCCGCGCATCGAGCCCGCCGGGCGGGCCACCCCGGTCGGCTTCTGGAACATCTTCCCCGAGCGGGCGGGCAAGTTCACCCGCGCCACCGGCCTCGACGCGGTGAGCGCCGATCCCCGCGTCGACGAGGTGCAGATCTACAAGGAGCCGGGCGACGAACTGCTGGTGCCGCCGCAGACCTTCCAGGGCCACGGCCACCTGATCTTCACCGTCGACGGCATGGACGACCTGGACCCCGCCTTCCGCGAGATGACCGCCACCCTGCGTCTGGAGACCGAATGACCACCACCGGCCAGCCCTCCCGCCCGGCCGACGGCGCCCGCCGCAGGGTCGCCGTCGTCGGCGGGCACTCCCACTCGGTGATGTCCGCCCTGGACCTGGGTCTGGACGTGGTGCTGGTGCACGTCCCCGGCATGTACGAGGAGATGCTGCACGACTACTGCGAGAAGATCGTCCACGCCGACCTGTCCGACGCGCAGTCGCTGCTGGACGTCCTGCGCCCGCTGCACGAGGAGCGCCCCTTCGAGCGGGTCCTCACCACCAGCGAGGCCGGGGCCGTCCCCACCGCCGTCGTGGTCGAGGAACTCGGCCTGCCCGGCAACAGCGTGGCCGCCGTGCGCGCCCTGTACGACAAGGCCCTCACCCGCGAGGCGCTCCGGCGGGCCGGGGTCGGCCCGGTCCGCCACCGGGTCGTGGACGGTGCGGACTCCCTCCAGGCGTTCCGCGCCGACGTCGGCGGGCGGATCGTCGTCAAGCCGGTGGACGGCACGGCCAGCGCCGACGTGCACATCATCGACACCGAGGAGCAGGCCGCGGCGGCCTGGCGGGCACTCGACGCCGCCGGGTACCGCCGGGCGATCGCCGAGGAGTTCCTCGACGGTCCGGTCATCAGCGTGGAGTCGTTCTCCAGCGAGGGCCGCCATCTGCCGGTCGCCCTGATGACGTCCGTACTGGACGAGCACCTGGTGGAGATGGAGCACTCCATACCCGGTGCGTACGGCGCCGAGTGGCGGCAGGAACTGCACGCGCAGACCGTGGCGCTGCTCGACGAGGTCGGTCTGCTGGAGGGCCCCACCCACACCGAGTTCATCCTCACCGCCGAGGGCCCGCGCATGCTGGAGTCGCACAGCCGGATGGGCGGCGGCGGCACCCCCTCGCTGCTGCGCCGCGCCCACGGCATGGACTTCTCCCGGATGTTCCTCTCGGTGCCGCTGGGCATCGAGGAGCTGCCGAAGGAGGCCCCGGAGGCGACGCGGGCCGGGCACATCCGGTTCTTCGCCCCGCAGCCGGGCGTGATCACCGGCTTCGACGGCATCGAGGAACTGACCGCCTCCGGCGTCGAGATACGGCGCGCCCCGGTCGGCGCCGCCCTGCCCGGCGTGCCGGGGCTGGTGGAACTCTCCGGCGCCGAGACCGGCGTCATGCTCCAGATGAACGTGGGCGACACGGTGCCCGCCATCCGGGCGGGCTGGGACCGCGCGATGGGGTACGTCATCACCACCGGCGCCAACAGCGCGGACGCCGCCCGCCGGTGCGCCGACGTCGACGCCGCACTCCGCTTCCGCACCTCCCCGCAGGGCGACACACCGCCGGTCACCGCATGACGGGGCGGGAATCCCCCAAGAGCGAGGCCGCCCCGGGGGCGGCGGCGGAGACCGGCCGCCCCGCGGGCGGCACTCTTGCGGGCAACCGCGACTTCCGGCGGCTGTTCACGGCGGCCGTGGTCAGCAAGGCCGGCACCCACGTCGGGTACATCGCCCTGCCCCTGGTGGCCATCGAGGCCCTCGACGCGTCACCGGGGCAGGTCGGCCTGCTGGGCGTGCTGTCCACCGTCGCCTTCCTGCTGATCGGGCTTCCGGCCGGGGCGTGGGTCGACCGGATGCGCTACCGGCACGTCATGGTCGTCACCGACGTGGTGCGGGCCCTGCTGCTGGCGTCGGTGCCGCTGGCCGCCTGGCTGGACGTCCTCACCATCGCGCAGCTGTACGCGGTGGTGCTGCTGTCCGGGTGCGCCACCGTCTTCTTCGACGTGGCGGCGCAGAGCTGTCTGCCGCTGCTCGTCGGCCGGGACCTCCTGGTGCAGGCCAACGCCCGCCTGGGCGGCTGGGACGCGGCGCTCCAGGTGGGCGGCCGGGGCGGCGGCGGCTTCCTGGTGAGCGCGCTGACCGCACCGCTGTCGGTGCTGGCCAACGCGTTCGGCTACCTGTGGTCCGCGTTCTTCCTGCTGCGCATCCGCACCCGGCAGGACAAGCCCGCGCGGGCGGCCCGCCGGACCCTGGCCGCCGAGATCGGGGAGGGTGTGCGCTTCGTGTTCCGCCACCCGGTGCTGCGTCCGGTCGCGCTGGCCGGGTCCTGCACGAACCTGGCCGTCTTCACCATCACCACCATGATCCCGGTGCTCTTCCGGGAGGAGCTGGGGCTCCCGGTGTGGACGATCGGCCTCTTCCTGTCCGTGGGCGGGGTCGGCGTCTTCCTGGGCGCGTTCACCGCCCGCCGGGTGGGTGAGCGCATCGGCGCGGGCCGGGCGCCCTGGGTGCTGGGCCTGTCCACGCTGCCCTTCGCGCTGGCGGTGCCCTGGCTGATGCAGCGGGGCCCGTGGCTGTGGGCGGCGGCCGGTTGCTGGCTGCTGGTCACGGTCCGGGTGGGCGTCGACAACGTCCTGATGGTCAGTTTCCGGCAGCGGGTCACCCCGGTGGCCCTGATGGGCCGGATGAACGCCACCATCCGCTTCCTGTTCACCGGCGCGCTGGCCGTCGGGGCGGGCATCGCCGCGCTCATCGGCGAGTACGTCTCGGTGCGCGCGGCCCTGTGGACGGGCGCCGTGGTGCTCTCCGTCGCCTGGCTGCCGGTCTTCTTCTCCGCCCTGCGCACGATGCGCGAACTGCCCTCCGAACCGAGCGAACCCCCCGCCACCACCCGGCCCACCGCGTAGAACCAGGCCCGCAGAACCCGGCCCACAGAGCCCACCTCGCAGAACCCACCCCGCAGAGGCATCCCCGTACAGGAGGAGCTCCATGTCGAGCGAACACGCCACCGAGGCGTACAACCAGCAGTGCCTGGGCGGGAACGACGCCCTGCTGCACGCGATGTCCCGCATCGAGCTGCCGCCGTTGTTCCACGCGTCCTGCGGCCACCGGCTGATGCCCCGGCCGTTCTTCGTCGACGAGTCGCACATGCGTGACTTCGCGGCCGACGTCCGGTCGCTGTTCGACCTGCTCACCTCCGTCCCGGACCGGCTCTTCGGCGGCGACGTGCAGGCGTACTGCGACAGCCTGGGCATCCCCCAACCGCAGGCCGACCTCATGCGCCGGTTCGCCGCCGAGACGCCCACCGCCTACGGCCGCGCCGACCTGTACCACGACGGCACCTCCTTCAAGCTGCTGGAGTTCAACGTCGGCAGCGAACTCGGCGGGGCCGACCGGGCCGAGATCCAGCGCGCCCTGCTCGACGTCCCGGCCTTCCGCGACTTCGCCGAGGAGCACCGGCTGAGTTACGTGCACACCGGCGAGCGCATCGCGACCGCCCTGCGCACGGCCGCCGCCCACGTCACCGGCGGGGCGCCCCCGGTCGTCGCGCTCGTGGAGGGCGACGGGGGCCTCGCCCCGTACCTGCATCTGGTGCGCTCCTTCCAGGAGATGATACGGGGCCTGGGCATCGACCTGCTGGTCGGGGAGATCGCGCAGATCGGCGAGAAGGACGGGCGGATCCTGCTCGACGGCACCCCCGTCGACGTGGTGCTGCGCTACTTCTCCGCCGCCCAGGTGGCACGCGCCCCCGGCGCGGCCGAGGCCATCGAGCCGATCCTGCGCGCGCACGAGGAGGGCCGGGTGCTGCTCTTCACCACCTTCCAGAGCTCGCTGTACGCCAACAAGGGCTGCCTGGCCATGCTGTCCGAGGCCCGCCACCAGGGGTCCTTCACCGCCGACGAGAACGCGTTGATCGACCGGGTGCTGCCGTGGACCCGCACCCTGGAGGCGGACCTGGTCGAGCACTGCCGCGAGCACCGCGAGCGGCTGATCGTCAAACCCCGGGCGGACTTCGCCGGCCACGGCATCCACGTCGGCTGGGAGCTGTCCGACGGCGACTGGCAGGACGTGCTGAAGGAGCGCGCCGGGCAGGGCTTCGTCGTCCAGGAGCGGGTCGTCCCGCGCCGCGAGCCGGTCATCGATCCGCAATCGGGCCGCAGCGAGGACTGGGCGGCCGCGTGGGACGTGTTCCTGACCCCCGAGGGCTACGCGGGCTCCCACATCCGCGCGCTGCCGCACGGGGACTCGGCGGTGGTGGGCATGGGCGCCAACCCGGCCTGCCGCACCACGGGCCCCTTCCTCGTCCCCTCGGACTGACGGGGGAAGTCCGGGCCGGTCCGGGTGGTGAAGTTCCCGGAAGCGGGGTGGTGAAGTGCCCGGAAGCGGGGTGGTGATGTGCCCGGAACCGGACTCGAACCGGTACGCCCCCGAGGGGCAGCGAGGTTTAAGCTCGCCGTGTCTGCATTCCACCATCCGGGCAGGCGCGCGGGCCGCGACAATGGCTCAGAGCCTATCCGCAGGCATCCCCCGAACAGCGGTACATCGCCCCAATGCTGTCTTATTTTATGGGCGCTTGATGGGGCGTCAGACCCTCGGGACAGACCATCGGCACATGCCGGAGCGGGTACGGAGCCGTGTCGTCCGGTGTCGGAGCGTGCACGGGATTGACGGAAACTCGACGTCTTGTGCACGGCTGACTACGGCTCGCGCCCGCCTCCCGGGCTCTCGGGGTCGACGTCATACCTGGGGAGGACGGGCGCGGGCACGGGTCAGACCGCAGGCTGCCCCCAGGACCGCCGTGCGGGCTGACTCGGGAACGTAAAAGCGCCGTGAGGATGGGAAGCGTCCCCCCGAGCGTCCCGACAGGAGCCCCGCCGTGACCACGTACCCGTACCCCACCGCGCACCAGACCACCGCGGTCGCCGCCCGCGCCACCGAGCTGTCCAAGGTCTACGGGCACGGCGAGACGCAGGTCGTCGCGCTGGACCGGGTCTCCGTCGACTTCCGGCAGGGCGAGTTCACCGCGATCATGGGCCCGTCGGGTTCGGGCAAGTCCACGCTGATGCACTGCGTGGCGGGCCTCGACTCCTTCTCCTCGGGTTCGGTGCGGATCGGCGAGACGGAGCTCGGCACGCTCAAGGACAAGCAGCTCACCCAGCTGCGCCGGGACAAGATCGGCTTCATCTTCCAGGCGTTCAACCTGCTGCCGACGCTGAACGCCCTGGAGAACATCACGCTCCCCATGGACATCGCGGGCCGCAAGCCCGACCAGGCGTGGCTGGACAAGGTCATCGAGATGGTCGGCCTCTCCGGCCGCCTCAAGCACCGCCCCTCCGAGCTGTCCGGCGGCCAGCAGCAGCGCGTGGCCGTGGCCCGCGCCCTGGCCAGCCGCCCGGAGATCATGTTCGGCGACGAGCCGACCGGAAACCTGGACTCGCGCTCCGGCGCGGAGGTGCTGGGCTTCCTGCGCAATTCGGTACGGGAACTGGGCCAGACCGTCGTCATGGTCACCCACGACCCGGCGGCCGCCTCCTACGCGGACCGTGTGATCTTCCTGGCCGACGGCCGGATCGTGGACGAGATGCTGCACCCGACCGCGGACGGCGTCCTGGACCGCATGAAGGACTTCGACACCAAGGGCCGTACGAGCTGACCCCCGCGCTCCGGCCCGCCCCCGGGCCGTACTGAGCGCCGGTCGCGCTCCGTCCCGTCCGCACCACCTCACCCCACCAGGACGTACCCCATGTTCCGCACCGCCCTGCGCAATGTGCTCGCGCACAAGGCCAGGCTGCTGATGACCGTGCTCGCCGTCATGCTCGGCGTCGCCTTCGTCTCCGGCACCCTGATCTACAGCGACACCCTCTCCAGCGCCTACAAGAGCCAGGCCACCAAGAGCCTCAGCGGCGTCGCCGTCGGCGTCGAGGCCCGTACGTACGCCAACGACCCCGACGCCAAGGGCCTCACCGAGAAGCAGATCCAGCGGATCGCCGCACTGGACGGCGTCACCTCGGTGACCCCCTCGGTCGGCGGCTTCGCCGGCGCGGCCGACCGCAGCGGCACGCTGCTCGCGCAGGGCTGGTCCAACGTGGGCGGCAACTTCGCCCCCGGCAAGGACGGCAAGGACCCCCGCTACACCTTCGCCGACGGCCACGGCCCGACGGCCTCCACCGAGATCGCCCTCGACAGGGCGACCGCCGACAAGGGCGGCTACAAGGTCGGCGACACGGTCCGCGTCGCCACCAACAAGCCCGCCGCCGAGTACACCCTCGCCGGTGTCTTCACCACCGAGGACGGCGCGGTCAACGCGGGCGGCAGCCTGGTGCTGTTCGACAACGCGACCGCCCAGAAGATGTTCCTGGAGCCCGGCCACTACCAGAGCCTGACCGTCGGCGCGAAGCCCGGCACCGACAACGCGGCCCTGGCCGCCGCCGTCAAGAAGCTGGTCCCCGACACCGCCTCCACCCAGTCGGCCGCCGCGCTGGAGGACGAGCAGGTCCGGATGGTCCAGGACGCCACCAGCAGCCTCACCCAGGTGCTGCTCGGCTTCGCGGGCATCGCCCTGTTCGTCGGCGTCTTCCTGATCTCCAACACCTTCACGATGCTGGTCGCCCAGCGCACCAAGGAACTCGCGCTGATGCGCGCGGTCGGCGCCTCACGCAAGCAGATCACCCGGTCCGTGCTGGCCGAGGCCATGATCGTCGGCCTGGTCGCCTCGGTCGTCGGCTTTGTGCTGGGCCTGGGCATGGCCGCCGCGATGGGGCCGCTGCTGGACTCGATGGACGCCCAGATGCCCGCCGGTGACCTGGTCGTCGGCCCGACCCCGCTGATCGCCGCGCTCGCCGTGGGCGTGCTCATCACGATGCTGGCCGCCTGGCTGCCGGGCCGCCGCGCCGCGAAGATCCCGCCGGTCGCCGCGATGAACAGCGTGCACGCCACCCCGAACACCAAGTCCCTCGTCGTACGCAACACGATCGGCGCGATCGTCACGGCGATCGGCGCCGGGCTGATCGTGCTCGGCGCGGCACAGGCCGGCGAGGGCGCCCGGCTGATCATCGGGAGCGGCGCGTTCCTCACCCTGCTCGGCGTGATCGTGCTGATCCCGCTGCTGTCGCGGCCGGTCATCGGTCTCGTCCAGCCGCTGCTGACCCGCGTCTTCAAGGTCTCCGGCAAGCTGGCCGGCCTGAACTCGGTCCGCAACCCGCGCCGCACCGGCGCCACCGCCTCCGCCCTGGCGATCGGCCTGACCCTGGTCACCGGCCTGTCCGTGCTCGGCGTGACCATGGGCTCGGCCATCGACCGCTCCACCAGCGAGCAGGTCAAGGCCGACTACACGGTCCAGATGGCCAACCAGTCGCAGCTCGACGGTTCGCTGGTCGACGCCATCGCCAAGGCCCCCGGCGTCACCGTCTCCACGCCGCGCATGTACGGCAGCGTGCAGACCGCCGACGGCAACCTGGTCACCGACGGCGTGAACCCCGAGGCCCTCGGCCCGGTCCTCACCTTCAAGGTCCTGGACGGCTCCCGGGACTCCCTGGCCCAAGGCGAGATCGCCGTCAACAAGACGTACCGCGACAAGTACGGCTACACGCTCGGCAAGCAGCTCCCCGTGACGTACGAGGACGGCAAGAAGGGCACCCTGAAGGTCGGCGCGGTCTTCGAGGACAACGAGTTCCTGTCCGAGACGGTCATGGACACCAAGGCCCTGGCCCCGCACTACCAGCAGCCCATGTTCTACAACGTGTACGTCAAGATGGACGGCGGCGCCTCCGCGGCCAACAAGCAGGTCCTGGCGGACGCCACCGGCAAGAACCCGGCCATCGTGATGATGGATCAGAACGACCTGCGCAACCAGGTCGGCGGCATGATCACCACGCTCCTGAACATCATGTACGGCTTGCTCGCGATGGCCCTGGTGATCTCCGTGCTCGGCGTGGTCAACACCCTCGCGATGTCGGTCTTCGAGCGTCAGCAGGAGATCGGGATGCTGCGCGCGATCGGCCTGGACCGGGGCCGGGTCAAGACCATGATCCGCCTGGAGTCCGTGGTGATCTCGCTGTTCGGCGCGGTCGTCGGCGTGGTGCTCGGCGTCTTCATCGCCTGGGCGATCGGCGAGACCGTCAAGGACAAGATCCCGGGTTACGCGCTGGAGCTGCCCTGGGACCGCATCGGAATCTTCCTGCTGCTGGCCGGTGTGGTCGGCGTCCTGGCCGCCATGTGGCCGGCCCGCAGCGCGGCACGGCTGAACATGCTCTCCGCGATCAAGGCCGAGTAGCCCGGCGGGACGGCAGGGACAGGGACAGGGGGCGGCCCCCATCACGTACGTACGTGATGGGGGCCGCCCCCTGTCGTACGGGACAGACGGTTCAGCCCCGCTTCGCCGGGAGGTCAGGCACCCCACACCCGCGCGCGCAGCGGCATCCCCGACGCGCCCGCGACGGCGGGCTTCACGGCGAGGACCTGGTTCACGCCGATCTTGTTGTGCTCGAAGGAGAGCGCGGAGGCGGCCATGTACAGCCGCCAGACCCTCGCCCGGCCGGGGGTGACCATCTTGAGGGCGGCCTCCCAGTTCTTCTCCAGGCGGGCCACCCAGTGCCGCAGGGTCAGCGCGTAGTGCTCGCGGAGGGACTCCAGGTCGCGGACCTCGAACCCGGCCTCCTCCAGCAGGCCGACCGTGCGGCCGACGGGCGCCAGCTCGCCGTCGGGGAAGACGTAGGAGTCGATGAAGGCGTCCACGTGGTACGCCTCCTCGCGGGCCAGCGGGCGCCGCGCGATCTGGTGGTTGAGCAGCCTGCCGCCGGGCTTCAGCAGGGCGTACAGGTCGGCCGCGTACTCCCCGTACTGCACCGCTCCGACGTGCTCGGCCATGCCGATGGAGGAGATGGCGTCGTACGGGCCGTCGTGGACGTCACGGTAGTCCTGCACCCGGATCTCGATCCGGTCGGCAAGCCCCTCCTCGGCGACCCGCTTGCGGGCGTAGGCGGCCTGTTCGGAGGAGATGGTGACGCCGGTGACGTGGACGCCGTAGTGGCGGGCGGCGTGGATCGCCATGGAGCCCCAGCCGCAGCCGACGTCGAGGAGGCGCTGTCCCTCCTTCAGGTCGAGCTTGCGGGCGATGAGGTCGAGCTTGTCGCGCTGGGCGTCTTCGAGGGTGGCGTCGGGGTCGGGGAAATAGGCGCAGGAATAGACCATGGACGGTCCGAGGACCAGGGAGTAGAAGTCGTTGCCGACGTCGTAGTGGTGGCTGATGGATTCCTTGTCGCGGCGCTTGGTGTGCAGCCGTCCGGTGTGGCGGCGCAGCTCCTCGGGCGGCGCGGGCGGCGGCGGGAGCGGGCCGCCGAGCTTCAGCAGCTCGCGGGCGGCGGCACGCAGCTTGGGGTCCCGTACCGGGTGGACGGCGTCCTTGACGTCGCCGTCGCGCTCCCAGATCAGCTCGGCGAGCAGGTCCAGCGCCTCGTACAGGTCGCCGTCCACGTCGATCTCCCCGGCCACCCAGGCGCGGGCCAGGCCCAGCTCGCCGGGCTTCCACAGCAGACGGCGCAGGGCCTTGCGGTCGCGTATCGCGAGGACGGGGGCGCCCGGCGGGCCCGCCTCGCTGCCGTCCCAGGCCCGGATGCGGACCGGGAGCGGGACGGAGAGGAGTTCCTCGGCAAGTCTGGTCAGCCGCAGCGCGGCATCGGCCATGGTGCACACCTCCGGTGATGCGAAGTGACGTACGGGCATCGACGTACTACTCGAATAACACCGGAGGGAGGCCGCCGCATCCCGGATTCGGGTCATGACCCGGCAAAATACATGGCCCCTACATCTACCATCGCACGGAAAAGCCGAAGGGGCCGCCCGCACCACGGATGGCGGACGGCCCCTTCGGACCAGAGCTACGGAGCCCGGCTACTGACGCAGCGTCAGGAAGCCTTGGCCTCGGCCTTCTTGGGCTCGGCGGCGGCCGGCACCTTCACCGCGTCGACCGGAGCCGGTGCGGGCTTGGCGGCCTCGTAGAACTCCTCGCGGGGAGTCTCCATGGCGCCGAGCGAGACGACCTCGCGCTTGAGGAACATCCCCAGCGTCCAGTCGGCCAGCACGCGGATCTTGCGGTTGAACGTCGGCATCGCCATGCCGTGGTAGCCGCGGTGGGCGTACCAGGCGAGACGGCCCTTGAGCTTGATCTTCATCTTGCCCATGACGATCATCGCGACGCCCTTGTGCAGGCCCAGACCCGCGACCGCGCCCTTGTTGGCGTGGCTGTACTCCTTCTGCGGGAAGCCCCGCATGCCGGAGACGACGTTGTCGGCGAGGACCTTGGCCTGGCGCAGCGCGTGCTGGGCGTTCGGCGGGCACCAGGCGTTCGGGTTGCCGTTCTTGCGGCCGACCAGGTCCGGGACCTGGGCGTTGTCGCCCGCGGCCCAGATGTAGTCGCTGCCCTGCACCTGGAGGGTGGCCTGGGTGTCGACGTGGCCGCGCGGGCCCAGCGGCAGGCCGTAGCGGGCCAGTACCGGGTTCGGCTTCACACCGGCGGTCCACACGATGGTGTTGGAGTCGACCTCGAGGCCGTTCTTCAGCACGACGTGGCCGTCGACGCAGGAGTCCATGGAGGTCGAGAGGTGGATCTCGATGCCGCGGGACTCCAGGTGCTCCTTGCCCCAGCGGCCCAGCTCCGGGCCCACCTCGGGAAGGATCTTGTCGGCGGCGTCGACGAGGACGAACCGCATGTCGTCGCGCGAGACGTTGGAGTACTGCTTGGCGGCGTCGCGGGCCATGTCCTCGACCTCGCCGATGGTCTCCGCTCCCGCGAAGCCACCGCCGACGAAGACGAAGGTGAGCGCGCGGCGGCGGACCTCTTCGTCGTGGGTCGAGTCGGCCTTGTCGAGCTGCTCGATGACGTGGTTGCGCAGGCCGATGGCCTCCTCGACGCCCTTCATGCCGATGCCCTGCTCGGCGAGGCCGGGGATCGGGAAGGTGCGGGAGACGGCGCCGAGCGCGACGACCAGGTAGTCGAAGGGCAGCTCGTACGTCTCGCCGACCAGCGGGGAGATCGTGGCGACCTTGCGGTCCTGATCGATGGTGGTGACCCGACCAGTAAGCACCTCGGCCTGGGGCAGGACGCGTCGCAGCGGTACGACGACGTGCCTCGGCGAGATGTTGCCGGCGGCGGCTTCGGGCAGGAAGGGCTGGTAGGTCATGTACGAGCGCGGGTCGACGACCGTGACGGTCGCTTCCGCATAACGCATCTTCTTGAGAATGCGCTGTGCCGCGTACAGGCCTACGTACCCACCGCCTACTACGAGGATCCTGGGACGCTCCGTGGTGCTCATGGAATCGAGTATCCACCCCGGGCGGGGGGTCCCCTCGTGAGCCCCTTCACAAGGTCTGCGACACCCTCTGCTACACTGCGCGGCCCGCGTGACCGAGGTCATGCTCCGTACGGGGAACCACTCCCCCGTCCGAGGCGTTGGAAACCCCTTCCCAACTGGCCCGATGGCACCTTTCGGCAGCTGAACCACTTATCTGTTTCCTACGCCCGTAACGCGCCCGGAACAGTCCGTTATGCGCACACTCGGGTCCGAGGACCCACCCCTCCGGCCCTTCGGCACAAAAAAGGGGCCCATCGGGCCCCTTTTCCTTGTGAAGAACTTCACGAAGTTCGTCTCGCGGTGCGTCGTGCCACCCCGTCCGGACGAACGGATCAGGCGATCGACCAGCCGATCCCGTCCAAAATGTCGTGCTCCGAGACGACCACTTCCGAGGCCCCGACGCGCTCCATGAGGGCCAGCAGGATCAGCGCCCCGGAGACGATGACGTCGACCCGGCCGGGGTGCATCGCGGGGATCGCGGCCTTCTCGTCGTGGGTCGCACCGACCAGCGACGCGGTGATCTCCCGGACCTTCTCGTACGGGATGCGGGCGTGGTGGATGGCCTGCCAGTCGTACTCCGCCAGCCCCAGCGCGATCGCGGCGATCGTCGTCACCGAGCCCGCGAGGCCGACCAGCGTGCGGGGCCGGTCCGTGAGCGGGACGGTCTCGGCGGCCAGGTCGAGGGCGGCGGCGATGTCCGCGCGGATCGCGGCGACCTGCTCGGGGGTGGCCGGGGCGGACGGCTGGTGGCGCTCGGTCAGGCGTACGCAGCCGATGTCGACGGAGCGGGCCGCCGCCACGCTCTCGCGGCCCACCACGAGCTCCGTGGAGCCGCCGCCGATGTCCACCACGAGGTAGTCCTCGCCGGAGCCGGTGAGCTCCTTGGTGGCGCCGGTGAAGGAGAACGCGGCCTCCTGGTCCCCGGAGATCACCTTGGGCTCGACGCCCAGGATCTCCAGGACCCCGGAGACGAAATCGTCCCGGTTCTCGGCGTCGCGGGAGGCGGAGGTGGCCACGAAGCGGACCTTCTCCGCGCCGTGCGCCTTGATGACCTCCGCGTACTCGCGGCAGGCCGCGAAGGTGCGCTCCAGCGCCTCGGGGGCGAGGCGGCCGGTGCGGTCCACGCCCTGGCCGAGGCGGACGATCGTCATCCGGCGGTCCAGGTCGACCAGCTCGCCGGTCTCCGGGTTCGCGTCGGCGACCAGCAGGCGGATGGAGTTCGTACCGCAGTCGACGGCGGCGACCCGGGTCACTTCGCGGCCTCCGTGTCGGCGCACGGAGTGACGCAGGGGCCCTTGGCCCACCACTCGGGCAGCAGGGCCAGCGCCTCGTCGCCGAAGGGGTTCACACCGGGGCCCGCGACCAGCGAGTGGCCGACCAGCACGTGCAGGCACTTCACCCGGTCGGGCATCCCGCCGGCGCTGGGGAAGCCCACCAGCTCCTCGATCGCGTCGCGCCGCTCGAGGTAGTCCTCGTGGGCGGCCCGGTACTGGTCGGCCAGCTCCGGGTCGGTGCTCAGCCGCGCCTGCATCTCCTTCATGAGGCCGGAGCCCTCAAGGGTGCCGATGGCGCCCGTGGCCCGGGGGCAGGTCATGTAGTAGAGCGTGGGGAACGGCGTGCCGTCCTCCAGGCGCGGGGCCGTCTCGACCACGTCCGGATTGCCGCAGGGGCAGTGGTGCGCGATCGCGCGCAGCCCGCGCGGCGGGCGGCCCAGCTGGAGCTTGAACGCCTCGATGTCCCTCTCGGTGGGCTCGGTGCGCGGCGTGGTCGGGGGCGGGGTGTCCATGCGTGCCTTCTGTCGGTCTGTTCTGGTGACGATCTTCGGTGGGGTCTACGGTTCGCTGCGGTCGGCCGCGTCGACGCCGCCCCAGACGTTGGAGTACCAGGGGCTGCCGGTGGCCTCGTCCCCTTCGGGGCGCTGCGCGGTGCCGGGCGCCTTCGGGTCGTACATCGTGAGACCGGTCTCGCCGGGCAACACATAGTGCAGGTGCTCGCGGGAGAGGCGGACGATGTACGCGTCGTCCTGGAGGCGGGCCTTGGCGTCGCGGAGCTGCTCCACACGCCGCTCGGCCTCGTTCCTGGCCTGTTCCTGGTCGGCGATCTCGGTCGCCTGCGAGAAGTAGCTCCGTATCGGGTACGCGAGGGCCACCACCAGCGTGCACACCACGAGCACCAGCAGCGCCGCCCGTCCCGTGAGCCGGGAGCGGCGGGCCTGGCGGCGGGTCTGGGAACGGTAGACGCGGGCGGCGGTCTGCTCGCCGAGCAGGCGCAGCCGGGTCGTGGTGGAGAACCGGTCGCCCTTGTTCCGTGCGGCCATCCCTGAGTCCTCCCCGTTACGCGCCGACGTCCCCGCACACGGTACGGGACCGGGTACGGGGACGTACGGAGGCTTAAACCCTCAGGAGGGTCTCAGCCCTTGAAGCGGGGGAACGCGGAGCGGCCCGCGTACACCGCGGCGTCGTCGAGGATCTCCTCGATGCGCAGCAGCTGGTTGTACTTGGCGACGCGGTCCGAGCGGGCCGGGGCGCCGGTCTTGATCTGGCCGCAGTTCACGGCGACGGCGAGGTCGGCGATGGTGACGTCCTCGGTCTCGCCGGAGCGGTGGCTCATCATGCACTTGAAGCCGTTGCGCTGCGCGAGCTCGACGGCGTCCAGCGTCTCGGTGAGCGAGCCGATCTGGTTGACCTTGACGAGCAGGGCGTTGGCCGAGCCCTCGTCGATGCCGCGGGCCAGGCGCTCCGGGTTGGTGACGAAGAGGTCGTCGCCGACGATCTGGACCTTGGAGCCCAGCTTGTCGGTGAGGACCTTCCAGCCCGCCCAGTCGTCCTCGTACAGCGGGTCCTCGATGGAGACCATCGGGTACGCGGAGACGAGCTCCTCGTAGTACTCGGTCATCTCGGCGGCCGAGCGGGACTTGCCCTCGAACTCGTAGACGCCGTCCTTGTAGAACTCGGAGGCGGCGACGTCGAGCGCGAGCGCGATCTGCTCGCCGGGGATGTAACCGGCCTGCTTGATGGCCTCGACGATGAGGTCGAGCGCGGCGCGGTTGGACTCCAGGTTCGGGGCGAAGCCGCCCTCGTCGCCGAGACCGGTGGACAGGCCCTTGGTCTTCAGCACCTTCTTGAGGGTGTGGTAGACCTCGGCGCCCCAGCGCAGGGCCTCGGAGAAGGACTCGGCGCCGATCGGCGCGATCATGAACTCCTGGATGTCGACGTTGGAGTCGGCGTGCGACCCACCGTTGAGGATGTTCATCATCGGGACGGGCAGCAGGTGCGCGTTCGGGCCACCGAGGTAGCGGAACAGCGGCAGGTCCGAGGCCTCGGAGGCGGCGTGCGCGACGGCCAGGGAGACACCCAGGATGGCGTTGGCGCCCAGCGAGCCCTTGTTCTCGGTGGCGTCGAGGTCGAACATCGCCTGGTCGATCAGGCGCTGCTCGGTGGCGTCGTAGCCGACGAGCTCCGGGCCGATCTGCTCGATGACGGCGAGGACGGCCTTCTCGACACCCTTGCCGAGGTAGCGGTTCGGGTCACCGTCGCGAAGCTCGATGGCTTCGAAGGCACCGGTGGAGGCGCCGGACGGAACAGCAGCACGACCCGTGCTGCCGTCGTCGAGGCCGACCTCGACCTCGACCGTGGGGTTGCCTCGGGAGTCCAGGATTTCCCGGGCTACGACGACGTCGATGGACGGCACGAGCATCTCCTTATGGGATGTGACGCGAAGGTGGCGGGCCCCGTGAAGGGGCACACGGCGCAGGGTCGCTTTCGGCCTTGCGACAAGAGCCTAACCGGCTCCGGGGCATCGGCCAGCCGATCGACCGCACGCTGGGACGAAAAGATGCCCGAATGCCTGTAATACAGGACGAAGGACCCTGGTGACGTCACCGTGCGTTACGGATCTGTTCACCGACGAGTACGGCCCGTATGCACGCCTGAGTGCGTACGCGCACGGGTGAGCCCTTGTGCACAGGGCCTGCGGGTGGGGCCTGCGGATAGGGGTCGACCCCGGCGGGACGCGTTCGGGGGGAAGTCGCGCCCGGCCGGGGTCGGGGGTGCGGAGGGGGCGGGGGTGAGCCGCCCCCTCCGCGGTGCGGACTCGGGCGGGGGTGGGCCGCCGGGAGTCCGCGGTGCGGGAACCGGGCGCGGGTGGGGCGCCGGGGTTCCCGCGGGGCGGGGACGGACGGGGGTGGGCCGTCGGTCCCCGCTGGATCAGCTCAGGTGGAGCTGCTGACCCGGGAAAATGAGGTCGGCGTCGGAGACGACGTCCTCATTGAGGTCTGCGATGTGCTGCCAGCCGCCCTTGACGTGCTCGCGCTCGGCGATCTTCGACAGGGTGTCGCCCGCCTGCACCTTGTACTCGCCGTCACCCTTCTTGATCGGGCCACCGGCCTTCGACTCTACCTTCGGCACCGAGCGGGTCTCGCTGCGGGAGGCGGCCGGGGCCTCTTCGCGCTTCTTCTCCGCCTTCGGGGCGGACTTCTTCGCGGAGGAGCCGGTGCTGACGCCCGGGTCGACACCGTCGTTGCTCAGGTTGCCGGCGCCCGCGCAGGCCCAGGCGCCGGGGCCCTGGATCTTGAGCAGCTTCTCGGCGGTGGCTATCTGCTGGCCCTTGGTGGCCAGGTCGGCACGCGAGGCGTACTGGGTGCCACCGGCGGCGGCCCACGAGGAGTTCGTGAACTGCAGGCCGCCGTAGTAGCCGTTGCCCGTGTTGATGGACCAGTTGCCGCCGGACTCGCACTGGGCGACGGCGTCCCAGGTGTCGACGGAGGCGGCGGAGGCCGAGGAGGCCCCCATCAGCGGGGCGGCGACCGCGACACCCGTGACGCCCGCGATCGCGGCGGCACGCGTGGCCTTGGACGGACGGCGGTGCTTGCCCTTGCTGCTGAAAAGCGACATGGATATACCCCTCACCGACGCCTTCGAGGTGAGCTGTCGGGTTCGGGCTGTGAGTTCGCCCGGCCTCCGGTCCGGATTCCCGCGTGACGCTTGCTGCGGCTTTCCGTTTCGGCGGCTTCACCCCAAGCCGTTCCCACGACGTCTCTCAACGTCCGGGCCCGGCACTTACCTTGGGTCCCCCGCTCCTGCCTACGGCGCTTTCGCGACGACTGCTTCCGGTGGCCCGCCGGCAGGATTCGGCGTGCGGGCTCCGGTGCTCACCGGTGGCGAGCGAGGACGACCGTAATCACAGGTGCCCCGGATGTTCAAAGAGGCACATCCGGGACATCCACCCCCTACTTGCCCCCTGCTCACTTGCGTTTACGCAGGTCAGAGGGGGCCTACCGGGAGTCACCCGGAGGGACACGCCAGTTGGGGCGAAGAGACTCATGTCTCACTTGCGCAAAAGCGGACACAAGCCCCTCAACCGCCCCTACTTTTCGCCGTCCTCCGACCCCTCCGACGGGTCCTTCCCCTGCTTCTCCTGCTGCTTCTGCCCGGCTTCCTGACCTTCGCTCAGATCCAGGTGCTGGCCGGGCTTGATGAGGTCCGGGTCGGCGCCGAGGGACTTCTTGTTGGCCTCGTAGAGGGCGCTCCAGCCGCCGGGGACCTTCGCCTCGTCGGCGATGTGCCAGAGGTTGTCGCCGGGCCGCACGGTGTACGTGCCGGGCTCGGGGGCGTCGCCCTCCGTCTTCGCGCTGCCGTCCCGCGAGGCGTGCCGCCCGCCGTCCCGCTCGATCGCATCCCTATCGGGGGAATTGTCCGGTACGGGGAGGGAGTTCTCCGGCGCGGGCTCGCCCCGGTGCTTGCCGGAGCCGGGGAGGCCCGGGTCCGGGGTGCCGGTGGCGTCGGGGGCGGTGGGGCTCGTGGAGGCGTCGGGGCCGGTGCTGGGCGAGACGCTGGAGCCGGGGGTGGACTCGGTGGGGTCGGCCGAGGCGGTGGCGCCGGTGGCGGGCGTACCGGCGTCGGGGGTCGCGCCCGGGTCCGGGGTGGCGCCCGGGGTCCCCTGGGCGGGCTCGGTGCCGTCCGAGGCGTCGCGCTTCGTGTCCTTCTTCGCGTCGGGCTCGGCGGCGTCCGCCGGGGGCGTGGGGGGCGTACGGGAATCGATGCCCGCGTCCACGCCGGGATCGGCGGCGTCCACCCCTCCCTGGCCCGAACCGGAACCGGAGTGACCGCCGCCGCCGGGTGCCAGCCCGGATATGACGGCGCAGCTCGGCCAGGCCTGCGGACCCTCGGCCTTGAACACCTTCTCGGCGACCTCGATCTGCTGCGAGCGGCTGGCGAGGTCGGCGCGCGGGGCGTAGGAACCGCCGCCGTACTGGTTCCACTTCTCCTGGGAGAACTGGAGCCCGCCGTAATACCCGTTGCCCAGGTCGGCGCTCCACGCACCACCGCTCTCGCACTCGGCGACGCGGTCCCAGGTGCCTGCCTCGACCGCACCGGCGCTGGTGGCGCCGAGGAGCGGAATCGCGAGCGCGGAGCCGGTGACCCCGGCCGCGACGACGATTGCGGGGGCCTGACGCGGGCGGCGGTGTTTACCGTTCCCGGAACGCATGCGGTTGCCTTTCGCTGACGGTGACTCGGCTTCTGGCTGGGCAGCCGGGTCGCCCGTGAACGTAGCCGCAGTCGAACACCCGTCACAAGTCGATGCAGCGGAGATCACGCAAAGGTCACATCTCTGATGCCCCATCACTTTCCTTGCCCTGCGCACCACTTCCGAACTCCACCGGAAGCGTGCGCAGACCCCGCATGATGAGGCCGCCGCGCCAGCGCAAATCGGCAGGTTCCGCCGCGAGTCGCAGGTCAGGGAGACGGGTCAGCAGGGTCGCGAGTGCGGTCTGCGCTTCGAGCCGCGCGAGGGGGGCACCGAGGCAGTAGTGGATGCCGTGCCCGTAACCGAGATGCTGGTTGTCCCGACGGCTGAGATCGAGGGTGTCCGGATGCTGGAACCGCTCGGGGTCGCGGTCGGCGGCCGCCAGCACGACGAGTACGGGGTCCCCCTCCCCGATCTCCTGCCCGCCGAGGGTGAGCGCCTCGGTGGCGTACCGCCAGGTGGCCAGCTCGACGGGGCCGTCGTAGCGGAGCAGTTCCTCGACGCCGGTGGCGAGGAGGCCGGTGTCGCCGGCAGCGAGGGCCGCTTGGAGCCTCTCCCGTTGCTCGGGGTTCCGAAGCAGGGCATACACCCCGTTTCCAATCAAATTGACCGTCGTCTCGAAGCCCGCGAAGAGGAGGATGAACGCCATCGCGGCAGCCTCGTTCTCGGTGAGGTGCTCGCCGTGGTCGCTGGCGCGGATGAGGTTCGAGATGAGGTCGTCGCCGAGGTCTTCGCGCTTGCGGTGGATCAGCTCGGCGAGGTAGTTGCGCATCTTCTTGACCGAGCGCGCCACGCCCCCGCGCGGGCCGCCGCCGTGCCGGATCATCATCCCGGCCCAGTCCCGGAAGTCGTCCTGGTCCTCGCGGGGCACGCCCAGCAGGTCGCAGATCGCGTAGATGGGGAGCGGGAAGGCGAACTCGTGGATGAGGTCGGCGGACCCCTCGCCCGCGAAGTTGTCGATGAGCCGGTCGGTCAACTCCTGTACGCGGGGCGCGAACTCGGCGACCGTGCGCGGGGTGAACGCCTTGGACACCAGGCGGCGCAGCCGGGTGTGGTCCGGGGGGTCGATGTTGAGCAGGTGCGTCATCAGATCCGCACTCCGCTCGCCGGGGATGCCCGTCTTGCCCTTCGCGTGGGCGGAGCCCGCATGGTTCGCCGGGTTCTTGCTGAGCCGCTGGTCGGCGAGGGCCTGCTTGGCGTCGGCGTACCGGGTCACGAGCCAGGCCTCGACGCCGCTGGGCAGCCGGGTGCGGTGCACGGGCGCGTGCTCGCGGAGCCAGGCGTAGGCCGGGTAGGGATCGGTGGCGAACTCCCAGGTGAAGAGTTCCGGGGCGGGTTCGGCGGGGGGTGCGGTGCTCACCCGTCGACGTTAGCCGCCTTGCGCCACGGTGCTCATCCCGCCTGTCCCTCCGCCGCCAGGATCGCGTCCCGGTACACGCGTGCGGCGGCGCGCAGGGCGGTCTCCGGGTCGATGCCGTCCGCCTCGGCGCGGGCGGCCAGGGCGAGGAGCTGGTAGCCGATGCCGCCGTCGCCGGGCGGGAGGGGGGCGTCGATGCCGCCCGAGCGGACCCGGGAGGAGAGCTTGGCCGCGAGGGCGAGCGCGGGCTGTCCGAGAGGGATGCCCTCCGTCACCGAGGTGCGCTGCTTCTCGACGGCCTTGGTGCGCAGCCAGGTGGCCTTCACGTCCGCCGGGGTCTCGGCGGTCTCGTCGCCGAAGACGTGCGGGTGGCGGTGGATGAGCTTGTCGATGAGGGTGGCGGCGACGTCGTCGATGGAGAAGGGGCCCTCCTCTTCCTCCCCCTCCTCACCCGAGGCGTCCTCGCCCGATGCGTCCTCGCCCGTCGCGTCCTCCGCGATGCGGGCGTGGAAGACGACCTGGAGGAGGACGTCGCCCAGTTCCTCGCGGAGCTCCGTGCGGTCGCCCGCCTCGATGGCCTCGACGAGTTCGTAGGCCTCCTCGATGCCGTACTTGGCGAGCCCCTTGTGCGTCTGCTGGGAGGACCACGGGCACGCGCGCCGGATGCGGTCCATGACCTGGACCAGGTCGAGGAGGCGGGCGCCGGGGAGGTCGTAGGAGCCGGGGAGGAGTTCCAGGTCGGGCATCTGGACACGGTTCGAGCCCGCGAGGCGGGCCAGGCCGTCGGTGAGCCGGGCGTCGCCCGCGCCGGCGCCCCCGGAGGAACCCTCGGGGGAGCTCTCGGAGGAGGAGGGGAGGACGACGACGGTCCGGCCGCCGTCGGTGCAGTAGGCGACCAGGTCCTCGGCGACCGGCACCGACTGCTCGACGCTCACCCCGGCCTCGTACAGATACGGCAGCTGCGGGTGGGCGGCGTCCGCGCACAGCACCCGGTCCGCCGAGCGCAGGGTCTGCCACGCGGGCCAGGACAGCAGGCCGGGGGCGACCCGGTGGCTGGCGGTGAGCAGGACGATGCGGCCGGGGGTGGCGGCGGGTGCGTCGAGGGGTGCTTCTGTGGTCACCCCACGACCGTACCCGCGCCCCCTTGTCTCCGGGTTACGGCACCTGCTGCGCCCCGGCGTCGGCGGCCGCCTGGGCCTCCTTGTCCTTGGTCTTCTGGACGATCCACGGGGTCTTCTTCGCGACCAGCATGATCTGCTCGTCGTTCCACGCGCCGAAGCGCGGGTTGACGTTGATCTTCAGGGCCTTGGAGGCCTTGGCGAGGACGGCGGTCATCTTCTGCATGCCCTCGTTGGTGGAGAGGTCCGCCTGGTTCAGGGCCGCCAGCTTGGTGAGCTGGATGTCGCGGCGCACGGCCGTGTCGATCTGCTCGGGCGCGTACCCCTGGCCGAGCAGGTCGGAGCGCAGCCGCTCCTCGCCGCCCTTCTGCTGGACGGCGGCGGCGCGCGCCTGCTGGATCTCCTTGCGGCTGACCGTGACGCCCGCGTCGTCGGCGGCGCGCTCCACGACCCGGCGGAAGAGGGTGATCTGGAGTTCGGCGCGGGTGAGCTGGCCGGTGCCGCTGATGACCTCCTTGCCCTGCGGGGTCTTCGCCTGCGCGGCCCGTACGGCGTTGGACTGCCCCTGGAGGGCTGACACCTCGATGCGCTCGCCGCCGACGATGGCCGCGGCTCCCGGGTGGGACTGACTGCCGCAGGCGGTGAGGAGAGGGCCTGCGGCGAGCAGACCGGCGGCGGCGAGGAGCGTGGAGCGGGTGCGCGTACGGCGGTGCAAAGGGTGCCTCCCGGGGGCGGTGATCGTGCGGCGTTGCACAACAGCCTTGCGGTTGTTGATGTTAGGCAGCCGGAGTGGTCCGGGCCACTGGTTCGACCAACGAGTCGCGTACGAGTGGGGATGCGGCGGCCGGGAGGCCGTGACCGGGGCTTGGGGCGGTGTTCGTCTCGCCGACGAGGAAGTGGGGGCGTCGCTTCGCCTCGTAATAGATGCGTCCGACGTATTCGCCGACGACGCCGAGCAGCACCATCTGCACTCCGGAGAGGGCGGTGACGGCGACGAGGAGGGTGACGTAGCCGGGAGTTTCCACGCCGTTGACGAGTGCGTCACCGACGATCCATGCGGTGTAGGCAAAGGCGACGGCGAGGAGGAGGAGTCCCAGATAGAGGGCGGCGCGGAGTGGTTTGTTGTTGAAGGAAATGACGCCGTCGAGGCCATAGTTGAGGAGTTTGCCGAAAGTCCACTTGGACCTCCCTTCCTCGCGCACCGCGTTTTCGTAGGCGAAGGTCGCCGTGGGAAATCCGATCCAGGCGAAGATCCCCTTGGAGAAGCGGTTGTACTCGGTGAGTTTCAGGACCGCGTCGACGGCCCGCCTCGACAGCAGCCGGAAGTCACCGACACCGTCGACGAGTTCGACGTCGACAAGTCGATTGACGAAGCGGTAGTAGGCGCGGGCGGTCAGGGTGCGGGTGACGCGGTCGCCGGCCCGGGTGCGGCGGGCGACGACCTGGTCGTTTCCCTGCGCGTGCAGGGTGATCATGCGGGCGATCAGCTCGGGCGGGTGCTGGAGGTCGGCATCCATGATGACGACGGCGTCGCCGCCCGCGTGCCGCAGTCCGGCGAGCATCGCGGCCTCCTTGCCGAAGTTGCGGCTGAAGGAGACGTACCGGACGCGGGGGTCGTCGTCCGCGAGGGAGCGGAGGTGGCCGAGCGTGTCGTCGCCGCTCCCGTCGTCCACGTACACGAATTCGAAGGAGATTTCACAGGGAAAGGTGGGCGCGAACGAGGCGATTTCCCGGGACACGTGCGCGTGGAATCGGCGCACGACCTCCGCCTCGTTGAAACAGGGCACGACGAGGGAGATGAGCATGTGCCATGGGAACGCGGCCAGATGACGTTCTCTCAGGAGTCGGATGACGGGGAAAGGGCGGTTCGGTTAACGGAATCGCGGGGTGGTGGTGAAAGGGCCGGTGGCGTGTTTACGGTCGGTTCCATGCTGATTCGGCCCCGGCTCGCGCTCCCTCGTTTCCGTCCCGTTCCCGCGTCCTCGCTGCTCGCCGCGGTGCTGGCGGCGTTCGCGCACTGCCTGGGTTCGGCGGTGGCGGGCAGTCAGCCCTTCGGGGCGATGAACCGGAATGTGAACGACCTGGGAACGCAGTTCGTCCCCTTCCACGCGCACCTGTGGGACGTGCTGCACGGCCGCGCGGACGGCGGCTGGCTGATCAACTGGCAGTCGGGGTACGGCTCCAGCTTCCTGCCGGACGTGGGCACGTATCTGTCGTCGCCCTTCTCCTTCCTGGTCGCGCTCTTCCCGCGCGACCAGATCGACCTCGCGGTGTACGTGACGTCGGTGCTGCGGATCGCGGTGGCGGCGGCGGTGATGGCGTGGCTGCTGTTGCGCATGCGACCCGGTGGGCGGTGGTGGCTGGCGGGGACACTGGGGGCGGCGTACGCACTGTGCGGCTGGTCGGTGATCGAGGCGTCGTACAACCCGATGTGGCTGGACGGGCTGATCGCGTTCCCGCTGCTGTGCGCGGTGGGCGAGGCGCTGCGGGAGGGCCGCCGGCCGGTGCGGTGGTTCCTCGGCGGGGTGCTGCTGGTCGCGTACGTGTGGGTGGCGAACTTCTACACGGCGTACATGGCGACGCTGGGCGCCGGCCTGGTGCTGGCGGCGCGGCTGCTGATGGACGGCGGCGCGTGGCGGCCCCGACTGCGGGTGGCGGGCAGGGCGTGCGCGGCGGTGGCGCTGGGCATCGGGCTGTCGGCGCCGCTGCTGCTGACGGTGTTCGCGGGGACGCGGCACGCGTATCCGGGGATGGGCCTGACGTTCCGCCCGGCGGGGTGGGGGGATCTGCTGGGGCGGCTGCTCCCGGCGACGTACTCCTTCAACTCGCCTGCGATGTACGTGAGTACGGCCGTCCTGCTGCTGGCGTGCGCGCTGCCCTTCCACCGGGCGGTGGCGGTGCGGGTGCGGGTGGGGTGGTCGTTGCTGGCGGTGCTGGTGGTGCTGTCGATGCAGTGGGGGCCGACGCATCTGGCGTGGCACGCGTTCACGGAGCCGAACGGGAGCCCGTACCGGCAGACGTTTGTGCTGAGCGGGGTGCTGGTGATGGCCGGGTGGGTGGCGGTGGGCGAGGGGGTGCTGCCCCGCCCGGCGCTGGCGGGGGCGGTGGGGTGTGTGCTGCTGGTGGGGCTCGCGGGGCTCGGCGGTGCGTTCACGGTGCGGTGGTCGTGGGTCGGGGCCGGGGTGGGGCTGGTGGCGGTGGTGGGGGCGCTGGTGCTGCTGGGACGGGGGCGTCGGGGGTACGCGGCGGTGGCCGCGGTGTTGTTGATCGGCTGCACGGTGGGGCAGTCGGCGCTGACCACCGCGTGGGCGGCGAAGCGGCGGGTGGCCGCCCAGGACGACCACGCGCCGTACGGGCCACGGCAGGTGGCGCACCGGGCGACGATCGCGTCGGTGGACGGGTGGCCCCGGTACCGGACGGACCCGGGCCGGGCGCAGACCGTGCACAACGACGCGATGGTGGTGGGAGGCCAGGGCGCTTCGTACTACAGCAGCGTCACCTCGGCGGTCCTGACCCGCACGCTGTCCGCGCTGGGCGACGGCTGGAACGGCAGCGGGCGCGCCCCGCACAGCCTGGACAACCCGGTGACGGACGCGCTGTGGGGGGTGGGGGCGCGGCTGCGGTCGACGTACCGGCAGGGCGCGGACACACGGTTCACGGTGGTGCGCGGGGAGGCGGCGCCGCTGGTGACGGTGCGGGAGGCGTTGCCGGAGGGGGTCGGGTACGGGACGTCGGCCTTCGCGAACCAGGAGTTGCTGTTGGGGTCCACGGTGTACGAGCGGCTGCCGGGGACGGAGGGGCGGTGCACGCCGGGGTCGCCGGTGTTCGTGTGGGCGCCGGGACTGAAGGGGTCGGCGCGGCTGGACGCCGGACAGCCGGTGGGGTTCGACGCCAAACGCGGCCGGGTGCGGGCCCCGATGCAGCAGGTGGGAATGGCGCCGGGCGACGGGCGGGTACGGGTGTGGCTGGAGGGGTCGGGGAAGCGGGGTGCGGAGGTGGCGTGCCTGCGGACGGACCGGCTGGCGGCGGCGGTACGGGAACTGCGGGCGCGGGCCGCGTCGGGGGTGTCGTTCGGGGACGGGACGGTGGAGGCGCGGATTCCGGCGGGTACGGGCAAGCGCGTCGCGGTGGTGGCGGCACCTCGGATCGCGGGCTGGCAGTGCGCGGTCGCCGGCACGGAACCCGCCCCGGCTGCGGCCTACTTGGGGATGCTGGCGGTGCCGGTGGACCCGGAGGGCGGGCTGCTGCGCTGCACGTTCCGCCCGCCGGGGCTGCGGGCGGGGTCGGCGGTGGGGGGCGCGGCGCTGGTGGGGGTGGTGGGGTGGCTGGTGCTTCAACGCATCCGGCGGGCACCCCAGCCCGTCCGGGGGGCGTCCCAGCCTGTCCGGCACTTCAGCCCGTCCGGCGTTTGAGGACGCGCGGCGAAGCCGTGCAGGGGGCAAGGGGCGTAGCCCCATCGGGAACAGCACCCCACCCACCAGCCTCGCGAGTTTAGGTGAAGGGGCGGGGCTGGGGCAGGCGCCGCAGGCAACCGAGGTACCGCGGACGGTACGGAGACCCCCGCCCCGGCACCGCCATCACCTCAACCGGCCCCCGGGCGCCCCCACCCCGCCCTCCGCCAGGAGAATCCGCCGCGACAGGACGTACGTCACCGGAATCGCCCCCACCGCCGCCACCAGCGGAGCCACCCGCTCCCCCACCCCGCCCCACTCCACCAGCACAAAGACCCCCACCGACGTCACCACGAAGTTCGTGAGGTTGGTCAGCGGAAAGAGCAGGAACTTCCGCCAGCTCGGCCGTGTCCGATACGTGAAGTACGTGTTCAGGAAGAAGGACCCCACCATGCTCACCACGAATGCCACCACGTACGCCGGGTAGTACGGCAGCCACCCGTGCAGAGCGAGGTAGCACCCGTAAAAAGTCCCGGTGTTGACCCCGCCCACCAGCCCGAAACGAAGCACCTGAAGAAGCTGCGGGTTCACTGTCCGGGACGCGCCCGCAGGAAGGCCGAGGTCGCCACCCGGCCCAGGAGTTCGAGGCGGGAGCCGCCGTCCGCGAGGTGTTCCGTGAGGGCTTCGCCGACACCCGGCCAGGCCGCGTCGCCGTAGTCGTCCAGGACGACGATGCCGCCGTCGGCGACGAGTTCCTCGACCCAGCGGAGGTCGGAACGGACGCCCTCGCGGGAGTGGTCGCCGTCGACGATCACGACACCGTAGCGCCGGTCGGACACGGCGGCCCGTACGTCCGTGTCCTGCGAGAAGCCCCGCTGGATGCGGAAGTCGGCGTGGGCGAGCGCGAGATTGGCCCGTACGACGTCCTCGCGGACCGGCGTCCCCGTCGGGTCGGCCGTCTCCCGTACCGCGTCCGGCTGGAGCTGCGAGCCGATGAGCGGATCGACGATGGTCAGATGCGCCTCGACGCCCTCGCGGTGCAGCATCCGGGTGAGGGCGGTCGCGAACAGGCCGTACAGGGTGCCGATTTCGAGTACGTCGGGGTGCTGGGGCGGGGCGAGCAGCGGGATGGTGGCCAGCTTGCCGCACACGTTGGAGGTGCCGCCCGCCGCCCGGCCGACGCCGAGGGCCTCCAGGGCGACGACGGTACGGAACGCCGAGGTCACCGCCCGCCGCGCGTGCCCGCTGCCGGTGACCTCGGCGACCTGGGCGACGAGGGTGTCGATCTGCCCTGCGGAGGGCATGCGGTGGGCGCCCCGGCCGGTGCGGTCGAGGAGCAGGCCGACGGCGGTGCTCTGCTTCTTCAGGGCGTCCAGTTCGGCCCGCATCGCGTCGAGTTGGGCGCGGGTGCCGCGCGTCTGGCTGCGCACGCGCTGATCGACGAGGTCCGCGAGGGGGCGCAGGGCGCGGCGGGCGAGGGGGTGGGTCAGCAGGGGCATGGCGGGGACGGTAGGGGGTGCGGGGGTGCGGGGCGTGACGGCGGGCTGACGACGGGGCGAAGGGGAGGTGTCGGAGCGGCGGCGGCACGCTTCGACACGTCCGACCCGACCGACACGGCCGGCCCGAATCAACCTGGCCGCCCCTCAAGCGGCAGCCCGCTCAGCGCCGCCCCCCGAACTGCCGCTGACGGTCCAGGCCCCGCCGGATCTCCCCCACCAGCGGGTGGTACGACCCGTACGCCCGCTCCACGTCGTACAGCAGGCCCTGGAGCTGGCGGCCCGCCTCCCCGTGGCCCCCCATCGCCAGCAGCAACTGGGCGATCCGGTGCCGGAGTTCGAAGGCGCGGGACGGGTCGCCGCCGGACACGTAGCCGTTCTCGTAGTACGGCAGGAGCACCCGGTACTCCGCCAGCGCCGCCGCCGGTTCGCCCAGCTGCTCCAGGCACAGCGCCGCGTCGTACCGGAACTGGAGTGCCTGCGGGTCCGCCGGGCCCGATTCCGCGGCCCGCTCGTCGGCGAGGCGGCGCAGTTCCGGCAGTGCGCGCCGGTACTGGCCGTCGTCCAGGAGCGTCGCCGCGTACTGCTTGCGCAGGATGCGCACCACCGGGGAACGCTCCCCGTGCTCGGCGGCGGCCGCCGGGAGGATGGTGCCGAGCAGGTCGACGGCCTGGGTGATGCGCCCCTCGCCGAGGAGTTGCTTGACCTCGTCGACGGCCCCGGCCACGTCCGGCTTGGCGGGCGGCGGTGGCTGTACGGGAGCGGGCGGGGCCGCCGCCCGGTCCGGCCACGGCGCCTGCGGGCGCAGGAAGGGGCGGGTGGGGTCGAGCGGTCCGGCCAGCGGTCCCCGCGCGGGCAGCAGCGGCGCCAGCCGCTCGTACACCTCCTGCACCGAGCCCGGCCGGTGCTGCGGGTCCTTGGCGAGGAGGTGCAGCACCAGTGCCTCCAGCGCCTGCGGCACCTCGGGCCGCAACTGACGCACCGGCGCCGGTGCTTCGTACAGGTGCCGGTGCAGGATGCCGAGCGCGGTCGTCCCGGCGAAGGGGACGTCGCCGGTGAGCAGTTCGTGCAGCAGCACGCCGAGTGCGTACAGATCGGTGTACGGGCCGACCGCGCCGCCCATCGCCTGCTCCGGCGCCATGTACGCCGGGGTGCCGATGGGGGTGCCGGTGTGGGTGAGGCGGGTGGTGTCGGTGTCGAGGACGGAGGCGACGCCGAGGTCCAGGACGGTGAGGGTGCCGTCGGGCTTGACCATGACGTTGCGCGGCTTGAGGTCGCGGTGGACGATCGGCACCGCGTGCACGGCGGCCAGCACCGCGCACAGCTGGGCGGCGATGGACACGGTCCACTGCCAGGGGTACGGGTCGTCGTGTTCGGCGAAGTGGTCGGCGAGGTCGGCGCCCTCGACGTACTGCATGACGAGGTAGAGGTCGTCGCCGTCGCTGCCCGCGTCGTGCACGGTGACCAGGCCCGGGTGGTCGACCTGGGCGGTGACCCGGCACTCGCGCACGAAGCGGCGGCGCATGTCCTCGGCCTCGGTGGCCGCGTGCATCCGGTCGGGGCGCAGGAGCTTCACGGCGACGCGCCGGTCCAGGCGCTGGTCGTACGCCGTCCAGACCTGGCCCATGCCGCCCTGGCCTATCAGGGTGGCGAGCTCGTAACGGCTCGCGATGACACGGCCGTTCACCGGGGCTGCCCCGCGTCGCCGTGGCCGTCCCTGGGTTCCTTGCGCAGCAGCTCGCTCAATTCGTCCAGCTCGGCGCGGACTTGGTGGATGCGGGGCTGCGGCTGCGGCTGTGGCTGTGGCTGCACGGGCGGCTGGTACGGCTGCGGCTGCGGCTGTACGGGAGGCTGCGCAGGGGGCTGTACGGGCTGCTGGACCGGCGGGTACCCGTACGACGGCCCGGCGGCGGTGGGCCGTTGCTGCTGCGGGTAGCCGTACGGGACCGTGGGATGCCCGGGACCGACCGCTCCCGGCGTCCCCCACGCGTAGGGGGCCTGCGCCGGCTGCGAGAAGTGCTTGATGTCGGCCACCAGGTAATAGGTGGTCACCCCGCCCGCCAGCACGAGCATCAGCAGGAGGCAGACCCAGTCGAGGGCGGTGAGCGGCGCGTTCTCGTCCGGGTTGGAGGTGACGCCGATGGTGATGAAGATCGCCGCCGAGAGTGCCAGGGACAGCCCGAACAGCACCCAGTCCACGCCCCGCCGCCGCACCACCGCGACGCGCAGCATGGTCGCCCAGGAGAGCAGCCCGCAGCTGACGAAGGCGAGCGCGACGAACACCACGCGGAGCGTGACCAGCGCACCGGTACTCGGCTGGCTGCGCGGCGGCGTGAGGCCGGGGCCGTGCATGGCTGCTCCTGGGGTGACGGCACGTGGCGGGACGTGCTGGGGGACGTACGACGAGCGTATACAGCGACTCCGACAACGTCCCCAGGGTTGTACGGATCGGACGACTATTCCGGGGGAACCGTCCCGTCCGCCAGCCCGTCGTACAGCCCCTGCACCAGTTGCTCCCCCAGCCTCCCCGCCACCCGCAGCGCGTCCTCGAACGCGGCGAGCGCCCGGAAGCGGTCGCCGTAGCGGCGCTGGTCGGCGAGCGGCAGCCGGGGCAGCTGGAGGCGGCGCACGTCGAGCCGGGCGGCGGTGGAGGCGTAACTGCTGGCCTGCCGGTTGTTGGCGGTGCCGCGCAGGAACCCGGCGAGGAACCACGGGTCGACGGCCGCCGGGTCCGGCCGCAGGAGGTGCAGGTTGCGCCCGAGCACGGCCCCCGCGCCCGCCTCGTCGACCACGCGGGCGACGGAACCGCCGCCCAGCACCGGCACGACGACGTCACCGGGGGCGGTGAGCACGGCGTCGCCGTCACCGGTGTCGCCCGGCGCTCCGGACGCGGCGCTCGCGGTGAGCACGTCCTGTTCGGTGAGCACGGGTGCGCCGTCGGGGCCGCCGCCCGCCGATCCGGTACGCAGGACCAGCGCGCCCGCGCGGGCGAGTTCGCCGACCGTGGTGACGGGCCAGTGCGTGGGCTGCGCACCGGCGCTGGTGCCCGTTTGCGCACCGGCACCGGTGTGCGGATTCAGCTCGGCCGTCAGCCGCAGGGTGTCCGCCAGCCTTTCCCGTACGGACGCCAGCTCGGCGGCGCCGCCGCCGGCGGCCGGGGGCGGGAGGTGGCGGGCGGGGGCGAGGTCGACGTCGTCGTCCAGCAGCTCGATGACGGGCACGGCGCGGCTCACCCCGGGGCGCTCCTCGACGGTGCCCACGCGGTCGAAGGCCTGCCAGGTGGTGAGCACGGCGGTGTGCAGGGCGGCCCAGTCGAGCCGGTCGCGCCCGGCCTCGGACAGGTCGGCGGTGTCCACGACGAGGAGTTCGGGGGTGGTGGGGGCGGCCGTCGCGGGCCTGCGCAGGACCCACAGGTGCAGCGGCACCCCGTACGGCGGTGCCGCGCCCGCGGGCAGGGCGACCACCGCGCGCAGGGCGCCCCGGCGCAGCAGGTCGGCCCGGATGCGGCGGCCGGAGCGCCGGGACGCGGCGGCGGGGGGCATCAGCAGCACGGCGGTGCCTCCGGGGCGCAGCCGGGCCAGCGCGTGCTGCACCCAGGCGAGCTCGGACTCGGTGCGGGCGGGGAAGCCGTACTCCCAGCGGGGGTCGTAGGCGAGTTCGTCGTGCCCCCAGTTGCGTTCGTTGAACGGCGGGTGGCTGACCACGGCGTCCACGCCGACCTGCGGGTACGCGTCGGCGCGCAGGGTGTCCCCGGCGGCGGCCCGCACCTCGGTGGTGCGGGCGTCGGTGCGCAGGGCGAGCCGGAGCGCGGCGAGGGCGGCGAGGTCCGGGTCGGCGTCCTGGGCGTACAGGGCGCCGGGCCGGTCCTCGGCGTCGCCGCCCGCCTCCAGCACGGCGCACAGCAGGGACGCGGTGCCGCAGGCGGGGTCGAGGACGGTGCGGGGGTGCCCGGCGAGGGCGGCCATCAGGGCGGCGGGGCCCGGCGGGGTCAGCGTGTACTGGCGCGGGTTGGCGTCGAGGTGGCGGCCGAGCAGGAACTCGTACGCCTGCGAAGGTCCCTCCTGGGCGGCCAGTTCGGCGGCGGCCCGCAGCAGCGGCACGGAGGCGGCGAGCGCGGCCGCGTCCGGTGTGCGCACGGCGCGCAGCCATTCGCCGCCGAGCCGCCCGTCCAGGACCTGCGCCAGGGCGGTCGGCAGGAGTTCGGCACAGGTGTCGTCGGACCCGGCGGCCGTCGCCCGCCAGGCCGTCGGCCGCTCCCGTACGAGAAGGAGCACGCATCCGGTGTGCACCAGGGCGGTGACCGCACCGGCGGGGTGACCCGCGACCTGCTGCCAGACGCGTTCGCGCAGGGGGACCTCGGCGAGCTTGCCCTGGGCGCGGAGCCAGTCCTCGACCTCGGCGAGCGCGAAGGAGGGGCTGGTCTCGGTGCCGCCGACGGGCTTGGGGAAGTCGGCGTGGCGGCGCCGCCAGTTGCTCACGGCGGCCCGGCCGACCCCGGCCAGCCGGGCGATCCCGGCGGCGGTCACCTCTGTTGCGTTGTCCGGCACCGCTGTTGCCCCTCTCGGCGTGTGAGCTGTGATCCGAGCATACCGACACACGCGTTCACACCTCACTTCACAACGTGAACTCGCGATTCCTTGTGAACCGTGTTGACTCGGTTCACAGCATCTGTTGTCATTGACCCATCGCAACCCGTCCCCATCGAGGGCCACTGCCGGAGGGCATCCCATGTCTCAGTTCTCGAACCAGCCGACGTACCCCCAGGCCCCCGAGCCGCAGCACTACGGCGGCCAGGGCGGCCACGGCGGTGGTCACGGCGGCCACGGCGGTCCGCGTGCCGCCCGCAACGGCCTGGGCACGGCCGCCCTGATCCTCGGCCTCATCGGCGCGCTGACCGGCCTGATCCCGCTGCTGTTCTGGCTGGCCGGAATCCTCGGACTGATCGCCCTGATCCTGGGCCTGACGGGCAACGGCCGGGTCAAGCGCGGCGAGGCCACGAACAAGGGCGTGACGCTGACCGGCGCGGTGCTCGGCCTGGTGTCGCTGATCCTGTCGGTGGTGGGCGCGGTGCTGCTCTTCAAGGCCGTCGACGAGGGGATCAAGGAGATCGACAAGTCCCTGTCGGGCCAGGAGGCCACCAAGAAGGGCGGCACGGCCGACGGGGCGAAGGACAAGGACACGTCCGGGGACAAGGCCGCTTCCGGGGACAAGGCCGCCAAGGACAAGGACGCGAAGGACGAGATCCTCAGCGCGGGCGACTCCGCCGTGTACGACGACAAGGTGACCGTCACGGTGTCCGCGCCGGCGAGGTACACGCCCAGCCCGTACGCCGCGGGTCACACCAAGGGGAACAAGGCCCGCCTGGTCACGGTGGTCATCCAGAACACGGGGACGAAGAAGTTCGACGCCTCGGGCGTCCTGACGACGGCCCTCGCGGGCAAGGACGGCACGACGGCCGAGCAGATCTTCGACGAGAAGGCGGGCACGATGTTCCAGGGCAGCATCCTGCCCGGCAAGAAGGCCACGGTGAAGTACGCCTTCAGCGTCCCGGCCGACGCGAAGAACCTGACGGTCGAGGTCACCCCGGACATCGAGCACGAGGCGTCGCAGTGGGAGCTGAAGCTCTGAGCACCGCGCCCGGCGGTCCGAGCACCGCGCCCGGAGACACGCGAACGCCCCGGCAGGGCCCCTGGAGGGGGGCGGCCCTGCCGGGGCGTTGCGCGCGCACTACCGCTTCGCGGGAGCCTCGGTCGGGTTGCCGCCGCTGGGCAGGCCCTGCTTCGGGCAGCCCTTGAGCACGGACTTCATCGCGTCGCGCTCCCCGTCCGTCACCCACAGCCCGTACTTCTTCTTCACCGCGACCTGCGAGGCGACGTACGCGCACCGGTAGCCCTTGTTCGGCGGCAGCCAGGTCGCGGTGTCGCCGTCGCCCTTCTTGCGGTTCGCGGAGGCCTCGGCGGCCAGCAGGTTCAGCGGGTCGTTGGCGAAGGCGAGCCGCTTGCCCGTGCTCCACTGCTGGGCACCCTTCTGCCAGGCGTCCGACAGGGCCACCAGGTGGTCGATGTCGACCTTGCTCGCACCGCGCTTGTACTCGACGCGGGTGCCCGTGTACGGATCGTCGACCAGCACCCCGGAGGCGACCTTGCACTGCTTGGCACCGTCGGTGAACTTCACGTCCTTCAGGTCCCGCTTGAGGATGTCGTCGCGGGTGCCGCAGCCGTTGTCGTCGGTGTCGGCCCAGGCCCGGCCGAAGGACTTGCGCTCGTAGCCCGTCTTCGGGGCGCGGCCCTTCACGGGGAGGTCGTCCACGGCCGCCAGCGCGGACCCGGGTTTGCCGACGGGACCGGCCTGCCCCGACCCCGAACCGGCGCCGTCCTTCACGGCGTCGCAGCCGACGGTCCCCGCCAGCAACGCGGCCCCGAGTCCCACCGCGGACACGGCCTTCCAGACCCTCCCGGACGTACCCGACGAACCAGACGTACGCGATGTACGAGCTATCACGACGAACCCCACCCCACGACTCTTCAGCTGTTCCACTGCTGCTCGGCACCGGCAAGCACTGTTGGGCACCGGCAAGCGCCCCACCCTAGGAATGCCTGCCCCGAACGAACCGGCCGACCCGCGACATACCACCAAAATGTGGCCCGCTCCACACGTCGCGCCCGGCGGCTCCCCGGCGCGCGCGACGCCCCGGCCGGGCGTAGCGTCGGAAATGTCCCGTTCTCTTCTGCGGAAGGAGCCCGCCCATGGGGATCTTCGACAGGTTCAAGGACCAGGCCCAGGACAAGGCGAAGGACATTTCCGACGCCGTCGAGGAAGAGGTCAACGAGAAGACCGGCGGCAAGTACTCCGACAAGGTCGACCAGGCCCAGCAGAAGGTGGAAGGCGCACTGGGGATGGGCGACCGGAAGGACGACCCCGCACCCTAGCCGTCCGGCACCGAACGGAACCTCCCGAACCCCCGCCCGCGAAGCCGCTCATCCCGGCCTCGCGGGCGGTGTGTTGCCCGCACCCTCCCCGCATCCTGCTCAGCTGAGGATGGTGGTGAGGAACTCGCCCGTCCAGGACAGCAGTTCCCGGCCCACCACCGGCTTCCCGCCGATCTTCCCGGTCGTCGGCCTCGGCACCAGGATCTGGTGCGCGGCGGACTTGATCACCGTGCGCGGGTACAGCCGCTTCAGCCGCAGCTCCTGCGACTCCCGCAGCTCCACCGGCGCGAACCGGATGTTCGGCCCCTGGAGCACGATCTCGCCGACCCCGCAGGCCCGGGCCAGCATGCGCAGGCCCGCGACCAGCAGCAGGTTCTCCACCGGCTCCGGCAGCTTGCCGTAACGGTCGGTGAGTTCCTCCCGTACCGCCGCGATGTCCGCCTCGGTCGTGGCCGCGGCGATCGCCCGGTACGCCTGGAGGCGCAGCCGCTCCCCCGGTGCGTAGTCGTGCGGGACGTGGGCGTCCACCGGGAGTTCGATCTTGACCTCCAGCGGGGCCTCTTCCTCCTCGGTCCCGTCGACGGCCGCCCGGTAGTCGGCCACGGCCTCGCCGACCATGCGGATGTAGAGGTCGAAGCCGACGCCCGCGATGTGGCCGGACTGCTCGCCGCCGAGCAGGTTGCCCGCGCCGCGGATCTCCAGGTCCTTCATCGCCACGTACATGCCCGCACCCATCTCGGTGTGCTGGGCGATCGTCGCCAGCCTCTCGTGCGCGGTCTCCGTGAGCGGCTTCTCCGGCGGGTACAGGAAGTACGCGTAACCGCGCTCGCGGCCACGGCCCACGCGACCGCGCAGCTGGTGCAGCTGGGAGAGACCGAAGTTGTCGCCGCGCTCGACGATCAGCGTGTTCGCGTTGGAGATGTCGATGCCGGACTCCACGATCGTCGTCGACACGAGCACGTCGAACTTCTTCTCCCAGAAATCCACGACGACCTGTTCGAGCGCCGTCTCCGACATCTGCCCGTGCGCGGTGGCGATGCGCGCCTCGGGGACGATCTCGCGCAGCTTGGCCGCCGCCCGGTCGATGGACTCCACCCGGTTGTGGATGTAGAAGACCTGGCCCTCGCGCAGCAGTTCGCGGCGGATGGCCGCGCCGATCTGCTTCTCCTCGTACGGACCGACGAAGGTCAGCACCGGGTGCCGCTCCTCCGGCGGGGTGGTGATGGTCGACATCTCGCGGATGCCGGTGACCGCCATTTCGAGCGTACGGGGGATGGGTGTCGCCGACATGGTCAATACGTCGACATTGGCCCTCAGCTTCTTCAGCTGCTCCTTGTGCTCGACGCCGAAGCGCTGCTCCTCGTCGACGATGACCAGGCCCAGGTCCTTGAACTTGGTCTCCTGGGAGAACAGCCGGTGCGTACCGATGACGATGTCGACCGCACCGTCCCCCAGCCCGGCGAGGGTGGCCTTCGACTCGGTCTCCGTCTGGAAGCGGCTCAACGCCCGCACATTGACCGGGAACTGGGCGTACCGCTCGGTGAACGTCCCGAAGTGCTGCTGCACCAGCAGCGTCGTCGGCACGAGCACCGCCACCTGCTTGCCGTCCTGCACGGCCTTGAACGCGGCCCGCACCGCGATCTCCGTCTTGCCGTAACCGACGTCGCCGCAGATCAGGCGGTCCATCGGCACCGACTTCTCCATGTCCTCCTTCACCTCGGCGATGGTGGACAGCTGATCGGGCGTCTCCGCGTACGGGAAGGCATCCTCCAGTTCGCGCTGCCAGGGGGTGTCCGGGCCGAAGGTGTGGCCGGGCGCCGCCATGCGCGCGGAGTACAGCTTGATCAGGTCGGCGGCGATCTCCTTGACCGCCTTCTTCGCCCGCGCCTTGGTCTTCGTCCAGTCCGCGCCGCCGAGCCGGTGCAGGGTCGGGGCCTCGCCGCCGACGTACTTCGTCACCTGCTCCAGCTGATCGGTGGGGATGTACAGGCGGTCGCCGGGCTGGCCGCGCTTGGCGGGCGCGTACTCGACGAGCAGGTACTCGCGGGTCGCGCCCTGCACCGTACGCTGCACCATCTCGACATATCGACCCACACCGTGCTGCTCGTGCACGATGAAGTCGCCGACCTGGAGGGTGAGCGGGTCGACGGACTTGCGGCGGCGGGCGGGCATCCGCCCGAGTTCCTTGGTGGCGGTGCGCTGCCCGGTGAGGTCGGTCTCCGTCAGTACCGCGAGCTGGAGCACCGGGTCGACAAATCCATTGTCGAGACCACCGCAGGCGACGTGCACGACGTTGGGCGAGATGCTGGCGAGGTCGGCGTCGAGGCGGGCGGCGATGCCCTCCCCGCCGAGGACCTCGACCGTACGGGAGGCGGTTCCGTGCCCCTCCGTCACGAACACCACGCGCCAGCCGTCGGCCAGCCACCCCTGGGTGTCGGCGAGGGCCTTGGCGGTGTCGCCCCGGTAGGTCTCGGGGGCGTGCATGCCCAGCTTGAGGGTGTCGTCCTCGAAGTCCGCGTCGTCGGCCGCGAACGGCGACACCGACCACCACATCATCCCGAGCTCACGGGCCCGGTCGCGGACGTCGGCGATGCCCCACAGCGAGGCCGCGCCGACGTCGATCGGCGCCTCGCCGCCCCCGGCGGTGGCCGCCCACGACGCCTGGAGGAACTCCTGGCTGGTCGCCACCAGGTCGGCGGCCCGGGTCCGTACCCGCTCCGGGTCGCAGACGACCGCCATCGACCCCTCGGGCAGCACGTCGAGCAGCAGCTCCATGTCGTCCACGAGAACCGGAGCCAGTGACTCCATACCCTCGACGGCGATCCCCTCGGCGATCTTGTGCAGCAGCTCCCCCAGTTCGGGATGCGCCTCGGCGAGCGCCGCGGCCTTCTCCCGCACCTCGTCCGTCAGCAGCAGCTCGCGGCAGGGCGGCGCCCACACCCCGTGCTCGGCGACCTCCAGCGACCGCTGATCAGCGACCTTGAAGTAACGGATCTCCTCAACATCGTCCCCCCAGAACTCCACCCGCAGGGGGTGCTCCTCGGTCGGCGGGAACACATCCAGAATCCCACCCCGTACGGCGAACTCACCGCGCTTCTCCACCAGTTCGACCCGCTGGTACGCGGCCGCCGCCAGCGCGTCGGTCACCTCGGCCAGATCAGCCGTCTCCCCCGACCTGATGGCCACCGGCACCAAGTCCCCCAGCCCCTTGACCTGCGGCTGGAGCACGGATCGTACGGGTGCCACGACCACGCTGACCGGCCCGGTGGCCGGGTCGTCCGCCCTCGGGTGGGCAAGCCTGCGCAGCACCGCGAGCCGCCGCCCCACCGTGTCCGACCGGGGCGAGAGCCGCTCGTGCGGCAGGGTCTCCCAGGCCGGGAACTCCGCCACGGAGTCCTCCGGCAGCAGGGTCCGCAGGGTGGCGGCCAGCTCCTCGGCCTCCCGCCCGGTGGCGGTGACGGCCAGCACGGGCCGGCCGGCGTCACGGGCGAGGGCGGCGAGGGCGAAGGGGCGGGCGGCGGAGGGTCCGACGAGGTCGACGTGCATGCGGTTGCCGTCGACGGCGGCCTTGACCGCTTCGGCGAGCGCCGAGTCTCGTACCACTGCATCCAGCAGGCCGTGCAGGCTCATGAAAGGCATCCATCCGAACGCGTTCGATCACTGAGGTGGACCGCGCACGCCCGTGGCCGGGGGCCGAGTGGGCAACGCGAGCCGCCCGACACGTCGCACGGGCCGGGGGCTTCCCAGCCTACGACGCGTCCCGCCGAGCCGCTGGCGGAAGCGAGGCGCCCCGTAAGGGGCGCGGCCCTGCACCCAATCTGCGGCTCCACCGCGCTGGGCGCCCCTTCAGGGGCGCGGGGCTGTACTCGATGTGCGGCTCCGCCGCGCGGGCGCGCCCCGTCAGGGGCGCGGGGAACTGCGCGACCAGCCACGACGCACTCGCACGGGAACCCTTGGCAGCCGCGCGGCGAGCGCTTTAGGGAAAGGGGCGGGTCCGGGGCCTCTCCTGCCTGAGCGGCACGGGCTGACGCGTCCGGTACGGGGGCGGGCCGCGCCCCTTTGGACGCGCACCCGGCGCAGGTGCTGGGCCAGGGGCGGCACCGGGCGGGGCCGGAAGCGGGAGGGGCCGCCCCCTTGCCCGCCCGTCCCGCCCCCGGGGGGCGGCCCCGCCGCCCAAGGGGGCTACGGAGAGGGGGGCGGAGCCCGGGGGGACGGGGCGGCAAAGACCGGCGCCCGGGCCCCGCCGCCCAAGAGGGCCAGGCGGAGCCCGGGCAGCAGGGCCAGGGGTCAGAGGTCAGGGGCCCGCAGTGGGGCCAGGGAGAAGCCCCCCTCAGTCCGTCGCGATCGCGTTCAGGATATTGAGCCGCCCCGCCCTGAACGCCGGCACCAGCGCCGCCAGCAACCCCACCACCGCCGACGCCACGAACACAACCACCAGCGTGCTCCAGGGAATCTCCAGAATCGTGATCCCCTCCAGCGCCAGCAGCTTCTGCGCCGCCGTCCCCCACGCCAGCCCGAGCCCCAGCCCCAGCACCGCCCCGAACAGGGCGATCACCACCGACTCCAGCCGGATCATCCGCCGCATCTGCCTGCGCGACAGCCCGATCGCCCGCAGCAGCCCGATCTCCCGGGTCCGCTCGACCACCGACAGGGCCAGGGTGTTGACGACGCCGAGCACGGCGACCACGATCGCCAGCCCCAGCAGCCCGTACACGATGTTGAGCAGCTGGTCGATCTGCGCCTTCAGGTCCTTCTTGTAGTCGGTCGAGTTGAGCACCTTGTACTGCGGGTACGCCGCCACGGCCTTCTTCATCGCCGCGTACGCCGCGTCCGCCTGCCCGTCCGCCGCCTTCGCGAACAGCATCACGTCCTGCGGCATCGCCCGGGCCGGGATGTGCTGTGCGGCGGTCGCGACGCTCAGATACATCGCCCCCTTGTCGACATTGACGTCGTCGGTCGTCACCGCCGCCACCCGCAGCTGCACACTCTTCCCTCCGGGGAAGACGACCCCCAGCTCGTCGCCGACCTTCACCCGGTGCTGCTTCGCATACTCCTCGCCCACCGACATCGCCCCGGGCTCGTACGCGTCGGCCAGCGTGCCGGAGACCGTCTCACGCTTCAGGTCCTGCATGTACGAGGGGTCCGTGGCCGACAGCATGCGCCGCCCGGTGGTCCCGTCCGGGGCGGTGACCTTCGCGTCGACGCCCTTGTAGTGGGTGACGTGCGCGAGCCCGGCCACGCCCTCCACGGCCGCCCGCGCCTGCGGCAGCACCGGCTGCCCGTTGCTGGACCGTACGGTGAAGTCCGCCCCCACCGACCGGTCCAGCTCGTCCGTCGCCGAGGCGACCATCGAGGACGCCCCCACCGACAGGCACGCCACCAGCGCCAGCCCGATCATCAGAGCCGACCCGGTCGCCCCGGTCCGCCGCGGATTGCGCAGCGCGTTGCGCTCGGCCATCCGTCCCACGGGCCCGAACACCCGCAGCACCACGGCCGACAGCCCCTTCACCACGAGCCCCACCAGCAGCGGCCCGACCACCACGAAGCCCACCAGGCTGCTCACCACCCCCACACCGAGCAGCAGTGCCCCCTGCCCCGACGTCGTCGCCCGTGCCGCCGCGTACAGCGCGGCCCCACCGGCGAGGACCAGCACCGCACCCAGCACGGCCCGCACCCGCCCGGACCTCCCGTCCGCCGGAACGCCGACGTCCCGCAGCGCCGCCATCGGCGACACCTTCCCCGCCCGCCGCGCGGGCAGATAGGCGGCGACCACGGTGACCACCACCCCCAGCACCACCCCGATCACCGGGGTCGGCCACCGGAAGGTGAGGTCGGCGGTGGCCAGGTTCATGCCGATCGCGCTCATGAACTTCATCAGCCCGAGGGCCAGCCCCACCCCGGCGGCCACCCCGAGCAGCGACCCGACGACGCCGAGCAGCAGCGCTTCGAGCAGCACCGACCGGTTGACCTGACGGCGGCTGGACCCGAGCGCCCGCATCAGCCCGATCTCCCGGGTGCGCTGGGCGACCAGCATGGAGAACGTGTTGATGATCAGGAAGATGCCGACGAGCAGCGCGATCCCGGCGAAGCCGAGCATCGCGTACTTCATGACGTCCAGGAAGGACGCCAGGTCGCTCTTGTTCGCCGCCGCCTCCTCCGTCTTGGTCTGGTACGTGTACGAGCCGGCCCCGAGCGCGCCGCTCACCGCCGCCTTCAGCTGCGTCTCCGAGAGACCGTCCCCGGCCGTCACGTTGATCCCGGTGAACAGCCCGGCCCCACCCAGCAGTTGACGCTGCGCGGTCGCGGTGTCCAGGAAGACGAGCGTCGCCCCCGGGTTGGTCGTACGGAAGGTGGCGATGCCGCTGATCCGCGCGGTGTGGTCCCCGGTCACGGCGATGGTCCGCAGCTCGTCGCCCAGTTTCAGCCCGTGTTTGTCGGCGGTGTCGGCGTCGACCATGACCTCGGTGGGCCCGCGCGGGGCGTGCCCGGAGGTGATGTCGAGGGAACGGGCGTCGCTGGAGGACCAGTTGCCCGCGAAGGTGGGGGCGCCGTTCTCGGAGCCCATGTTCGTGTTGTCGCCGTTGACGACGGTGACGGACTCGCTGCTCACCGTGCCCTCGGCGGCCTTGACCCCCTCGGTCGACTTCAGGGTGCTCACGGCGGCGGCCGGAAGGGTCAGCGGGCGGCCGGAGTTGCGCGCCGCCTGGTCGTCCTTCTCCTTCTTCGGCGTCACGGTGACGTCGGCGGAGGTGGTCGCGAAGAGCTTGTCGAAGGTGGTGTTCATGGTGTCGGTGAACACCAGCGTCCCGCAGACGAAACCCACCGACAGCAGGACGGCCACGGCGGAGAGCACCATGCGTCCCTTGTGCGCGAAGAAGTTGCGCAGCGACGTCTTCCAGACGGTCACGACGTCCGCCCCCGCCCGTCGAACGCCTTCATCCGGTCGAGTACGAGTTCGGCGGTCGGCCGGCGCATCTCGTCGACGATCCGGCCGTCGGCGAGGTACAGCACCCGGTCCGCGTACGAGGCGGCCACCGGGTCGTGCGTGACGATCACGATGGTCTGGCCCAGCTCGTCCACCGACAGCCGCAGGAAGTCCAGCACCTCGGCCCCGGACCGGGAGTCCAGGTTCCCGGTCGGCTCGTCACCGAAGATGATCTCCGGCCGGGCCGCCAGCGCCCGCGCCACCGCAACCCGCTGCTGCTGCCCGCCGGACAGCTCGCTGGGCCGGTGCTTCAGCCGGTCCCCCAGCCCCACCGTCTCCACGACCCGGCGCAGCCAGTCGGCGTCCGGTTTGCGGCCCGCGATGTCCATGGGCAGCGTGATGTTCTCGATGGCGTTGAGCGTGGGCAGCAGGTTGAACGACTGGAAGATGAACCCCACCCGGTCCCGCCGCAGTTGCGTGAGCCGCTTGTCCTTCATCCCCGTGATCTCGGTGTCGGCGAGGTGGATCTCCCCCTCGGTCACCGTGTCGAGCCCGGCGAGGCAGTGCATCAGCGTCGACTTGCCCGACCCCGAGGGCCCCATGATCGCCGTGAACTCCCCCCGGACGATGTCCACATCGACGTGGTCGAGCGCCACGACACGGGTCTCCCCCATCCCGTACGCCTTGACGACCTGCCGTGCGCGCGCCGCGACGGCCGCGTTCCCTGCTGCGCCCCCGTGCTGGGGAATGCCTACCGCCGTTGTCATGCCAAGTCCCCTTATTCGATCCCGTACTTCGCCTAAGACCAAGCTAAGGACGGGAATCTCCGGGCACGTCGGCCGTGGGTACCAAGCGGGCACTGCACCCACGTAGGGACCTCCACCCCCCGCCCTCAACCCATGGGTGGAGCACGGGGCCCGGGCCTCTCCACCCGCTGCGCGCCCTCCCCGCGCCGACCTGCGGGTGAGACGCTGTGCCGAGAAAATACGTGCAGGGGGAAGGGAATTCGGTGGCCGACAAAGATGTAAGTGGCACGGGCGCAGGCCCCGCACCCGGCGTCGTCGCCGGGGCGGCCGCGGCCCGGCGCGGGCCGGTGGTCGCCGCGCTCATGCTGGGCATGGCGCTCGCCGCGCTGGACGGCACGATCGTCTCGACGGCCGTCCCCCAGATCGTCGCCGACCTGGGCGGTTTCACGGTCTTCTCGTGGCTCTTCTCCGGCTACCTCCTCGCGGTGACCGTCACCCTGCCCGTCTACGGCAAGCTGTCCGACACCTTCGGCCGCAAGCCGGTCCTGATCACCGGCATCGCCCTCTTCCTCCTCGGCTCCATACTCTGTGCGCTGGCCTGGAACATGCCGGCGCTCATCGCGTTCCGCATCGTGCAGGGCCTGGGCGGCGGGGCGATACAGGGCACGGTCCAGACCGTCGCCGCCGACCTCTACCCCCTCAAGGAACGCCCCAAGATCCAGGCCAAGTTGTCCACGGTGTGGGCGGTGTCGGCGGTGGCGGGCCCGGCCGTGGGCGGCGTCCTCGCCACCTACGCGGACTGGCGCTGGATCTTCCTGATCAACCTGCCGGTGGGTGCGGTCGCGATGTGGCTGATCGCAAAGTTCCTGCGGGAACCGGACCGCACCCGGGAACCCTCCGCCTCCCCCCTGCGTTCTCGTATCGACTGGCCCGGAGCACTCGCCGTATTCGCCTGCGGCGGGCTGCTGTTGACGGCGCTGGTGCAGGGCGGGGTCGTCTGGCCGTGGCTCTCCGCCCCGTCCCTGACGCTGCTGGCGGCGAGCGCCGTACTGGTCGTGGTCGTCGTCCTGATCGAGCGGCGCGCCGCCGAGCCGATCCTCCCCGGCTGGGTGTGGCGCCGGCGCACGATCGCCGCGGTGAACGTGGCGCTGGGCATGCTCGGGCTGCTCATGGTCGCCCCGACCGTCTTCCTGCCCACCTACGCCCAGACGGTGCTCGGCCTCGGCCCGACCGCAGCGGGCTTCGTGCTCTCCATCATGACGCTGAGCTGGCCGGTGTCCGCGGCGCTGAGCCAGCACGTGTACGGGAGGATCGGGTTCCGCCAGACCGCGATCATCGGCATCTCGCTGGCCACGCTCATTCTGCTGGCCTTCCCCCTGCTCCCCTTCCCCGGCTCGGCCTGGATGCCCGCACTGATCATGCTGCTGCTGGGCGGGGCGCTCGGCCTCTTCCAACTCCCGCTGATCGTCGGGGTGCAGTCGACGGTGGGCTGGTCGGAACGGGGAACGGCGACGGCGTCGATCCTCTTCTACCGGCAACTGGGCCAGAGCGTGGGGGCGGCCGTCTTCGGGGCGGTGGCGAACGCGACCCTCTCCGACCGCCTCGCCTCCGCACCCCCCGCGCTCCGGGACGGCCTCCCGGGCGACCTCGACTCGGTCTCCCACGCCCTCACCGACCCGGACTCGACGCTGGGCGCGGCGGCCGCGGACTATCTGCGCCGGGCGGTCGACGCGGCGGTGGACCACGTGTACGTGGGCGCGGCGGCGGCGGGCTTCCTCTCCCTGGTCGCCCTGCTGGTGCTGGCCCCCAGGAGGTTCCCGGTCCTGACCGACCCGACGCCGGGTTCGGCCGACGGGGACCCGGCGGCCCGGCCGGGGGTTGCTCGCGCCCCTGAAAGGGGCGCGGGGAACTGCGCAAAACGCCAGCCCCCCACAAAGCCGCGCGGCGAGCGCTCTAGGTGAAGGGGCGGGACCGGGGCGAAACCCGGGGGTCCGGGGGCAGCGCCCCCCGCCCGCACCCCCACCCCCCCCCCCCGCGGCGGGGGGGGGGGTTTGGGGGGGGGGGGGGGGGGGGGAACGCGGGGGGGGGGGGGGGGGCCCCCCCCCCCCCCACGAACAGCAACCCCCCACCCACCCGCACAGAAACCCCCGCCCCCCCCCAGGGCTCACCCCTCCGCCACCGCCCTCCCCGTCAACGCCGCCAAACTGTTCCGCACATGCGCCATATGCGCCTGCACCTCCTCCCGCTCCTCCTCGTGCTCCCTCAGCACCCGCTCCGTCTCCCGCTCCACCCGCGCCTCGACCCCCCGCGCCTGCGCCACCAGCTCCGCACCCCGCGCCTCCGCGTCCTCCTGGCCGTGCCGGGCCTCCTCCTCGGCCTCGGCCAGCCCCCTGCGGGCCGCGGCCAGGACCGCCTCCGCCCGCGAGGTGAGCGCGGCGAAGCGTTCGTCGGCCTCCGCCTCCCGGGCGGCGACGGCCCGCTCGGCGGCCTCCCAGCGCTCGGCGTGCTCCTTCTCCTGGTCGGTACGGACACCCTCGCTCTGCTTGCGGATCTCCTTCAGGGCGGCCTGCGCCCGGGTCCGCCACTCCTTGGCGTCCCGGCGGGCCGCCGTCCGTACCCCGTCCGCGTGCGCGGCCGCCTCCGTCAGCAGCCGGGACGCCGTCTCCTCGGCCTCCGCCCGCACCCGCTCGGCCGCCGCCCGGGCCGCGTCCCGTACCGACAACCCCTCGGCCTCGGCCGCCGCCGTCACCTCCGACGCCTCTTCCTCCGCCCCCGCCCGCAGCTCGTCGGCCGCCTCCCGGGACAGGGCCAGGATGGTCTGCGCCCCCTCGCCCAACGCCTCGTACGTCTGCGGCGGCAACTGCGCGACCCGCTCCCGCAGGGCGTCCGCCTCGGCCTCCATCTGCTTGGCCAGCACGGTCAGCCGCGCCGCCCGCTCCCACGCGTCGTCGCGGTCCCGGAACAGTGCGTCGATACGGCGGTCCACCTGTTCCGGGCGGTAGCCGCGGCCCCGCACCGTGGTGAAGCCGTGGGGTGACGTCGATGCGTTCATCCTGTTTTCCCCTTTCTCAGCGGCCTTTCGGCGGCGACCAGGAAGCAGGCCAGAGACTCCGGCAGAACCTGATGTAACGGACTCAAGTGTCCATAACCCGACACTCTGCCCGATGGCCGCCCCCGTTCGGGGCAGGAAAACGGCCGGGGCGCACCACCCGATCCCTCAGGTCGTACGCCCCGGCCCCGCGCCGAAGCCGCCCTACAGCAGCCCGTCCCACATCTGCTCCAGCAGCACCGACCACCAGCTCTCCGGCGACGCCAGCGCCGCCGGGTCCAGTGCCGCCAGCTGCGCCTGGAAGTCGACGGTCCAGCGGCCCGCCTGCTCGGGGTTGAGCCCGAACCGCAGTCGCCACATCCGTCCCAGCAGCGCCAGCGACCGTACGAACTCGGGCAGACCGGTGTTCACGAACTGCGGCGGCACCGGAGCCCCGCCCGGACCCGCCTCGACCGGCACGGCCACGATGTTCGCCGTGCCGTACTGCACGCAGAGCGCACGCCCGAAGTCCGAGCCCATCACCAGGTACGACCCGGCGTCCGACGCGGGCTGCACCCCGCGCTGCTGCGCCAGCTCCGCGAGCGTCGGCACCGGCTGCCCCGGCACCGCCTGAGCCCAGAAGAACGGCCCGAAGTCGACCGGCAGCCCGGCCCACATCAGCGTCACCGCCACGGCCTCCGGCACACCCTGCCGCGAGACCGCGTTCTGGTCGAACCGGAAGAGCGCCTGCGGCCCGAACGCCGAGACCAGCTCGTGCGCCACCCCCTCCGGCGTCGCCGGCGGGAGCTGCGGCAGCTGGCTCGGGTGCGGCAGCGGCGCCCGCACCGGAGCCGGCCGCGCCGGGCCGTCGGCGACCTGGTGCAGCTCGCCCTGGTGGGTGAGCAGGTGCCGCATGCCCTGCTGGCGCGAGGCGTGATCCGTACCGTACGGAGCCACGCTCGTGATCCGCACCTGCGGCCAGGTCTCGCGGATCATCCGCGCGCAGTAGCCGCCCGGGAGTTCGCAGGACGCCAACTCGGTGTGCAGCTCCAGCACTTGCTGCGGCGGGACCTGCATCGCGCGCAGCTCGTGCAGCATCTGCCACTCCGGGTGCGGGGTGCCGGGCGCGCTGCGGCGGATGAGCTGCTGCTCGGAGCCGTCCTGGGCGCGGTAGCGCAGCACCGCCTGGTAGCCGGGGCCGACCGTGGGCAGCCCGGCGGGGGGCTGCTGCGGGTAGCCGTAGGCGGGCGGCGGCTGGTGACCGGCGTGCGGGGGCGGCATGTTCGGCGGCGGCATGTTCGCGGGCGGCGGCTGCATCTGGGCGTGCGGGGGCGGCATCGCACCGGGCGGACCGGGCGGCTGCGGAGCCCCGGGACCACCGGGCGGGTTGGCGAACATGGTCGCCGCGTGGTGCACACCGCCGCCGGGCGGCGGGGTCGCACCGGGAGGCCCGGGGGGCTGTGGAGCCCCTGGGGCCCCCGGAGCTCCGGGCGGGCCGGGCGGCTGCGGAGCCCCGGGACCGCCCTGCGGCGGACTGGCGAACACGGTCGCGGCATGGTGGACACCGCCACCGGGCGGCGGGGTCGCACCGGGAGGGCCGGGCGGGCCGGGCGGCTGGGGCGCGCCCGGCTGTCCGCCCTGGCTCGGGTCGGCCAGCATCGTCGCCGCGTGGTGCACACCACCGCCGGGGGGCGGCGGAGTCGAGCCGGGAGGCCCGGGCGGGCCGGGCGGCTGAGGCGCACCGGGGCCACCGGGACCGCCGCCCGAGCCGAGGTGCGGAACCATCGCCGTCGGTACGTAACCCCCCGCCGGAGCGCCGGGAGCACCCGGCCCCGAGGGCGGCGGCACCGCACCGGGACGCGCACCCGGGGTGCCGGGGGCACCGGGCGGCGGCGGGGTCGTCGAAGCACTGCCGCGCCGGGCGCCGGGCGGCAGGGTGGCCTTGCTGGTCGCGGCGTCGGCGATGTCCTCGGCCCCGGCGGACAGGCCGGGGCGTCCGGGGGCACCGGGGGCCGCAGGGGCGCCGGGAGCTGCCGGGGCTGCGGGCGGCTGCGTACCGGAACCCGCACCCGGTGCCGAAGCGGAATCCGCTCCCGGGAGCGGTCGTGGGGCCGACGGGTCCGGCAGGGCGGGTGCGACGGCCGTGCTGGGGAGCTGGCTGCCGCCCTGGATCAGCGAGGTCTTGGCCTCGGGCCCGACGCCGGGCGGCGGGGTGTCGTCGTCGTCCGCCCCGACGAGCGGGGGTGCGAACACGGTGGCGGGCAGCGGAACACCGCCCGCGTCCGAGGAGTTGGTGTCCGTCCCGGCCCAGGGGGTCGCCCCGGCCGGCGGCGGGGTGGGGCCGCCGCCGTACCCGGCGGGCGAGCCCGGACCCGTACCGGACGGGGAAGCGGAAGCCGCCGGGGCAGCGGAACCGGAGGAACCGGAACCCGACCCGGAGCCCGATCCGGAACCCGGCCCGGACCCAGACCCAGATCCGGACCCCGACGACGACCGCCGGTCCGGGACGCCCATCTTGTCCGCGGCCTCCTGCAACCACTCCGGCGGTGTCAGGAGGAAGGAGGTCTGTTGCAGGTCGACGCGCTGCGGCGGGGCCGGAGCGGGCTCGTCCGGTTCGCCCGCCGGGCTTCCGTACGCCTCTTCGTACCGCCTGATCACCTCGCCCACCGGCAGCTCCGGCCACAGTGTGGCCTCGCCGCTGTCGCGGGCGATGACCAGGCGCTGCCGCCCGCCGTCGGAGACCGGACCGTTCTCCCGGTCCTCCGCCCACACCACGAACCCGAGGTCGAACTCCCGCACCCGCACCTCGCGGTGCTGGTACGCGGGCACGTCCCCGTTGACCCACTCGTCTGCGCGTTCCTGCGCCTGCGCGAACGTCACCATCGGACCGTCACCCCCGTCGTACTCGTACCTGAACCCACCAACACGTCACACCTCGTCGGAGACGGGGACCGCGCGGGCGAAACCGCCGTCCACCATCAGATCCGCCACCGTCTGCAACTCCGGCGGACTGCCCGCCAGCCGCTGCAGGAACTCGTCGAAGTCCTCGCCACAGGGCAGCAGCAGCCGCTCCACCCGCTCCTGGACCGACCAGCCGTCCTGGTCGCGCGCGTCGTCGTACGCGCAGAACCACACCGAACCGGTGTTCTCCCCGCGCACCTTCACGGCGAGGATCCCGCCCTGCACAAAGGTCACGCCGAGGTAGTCCTTGGTCAGGTGATCGCGCAGACACTTGTTGACGTACACCAGATCGTTGACACCCGCCTCGTCGCGCACGGTGAAGAACGGCTGGTCGACCAGCAGCCCCAACTCCGCGTCCAGCGCCGCCCCGACGGGCGCGCAACCGCCCGCCGCCTTCAGGAAGGAGCGGTACGCACCGGGCAGCCGGTAGCCCAGGTCCTCCTCCACGCCCAGCACCTGCGACTCCGACACCGCGACCGTCCCCTTGGGCAGGCCGAAGTGCACGGGCCGGGTCTCCTGGAGCGGTCGGGTGCCGCGCTTGTCCTGGTCGACCTCGGTCGTCGCGAGCCCGCCGTGGTGGCGCAGCAGCGCCTTCACCTCGACCGGGACCAGGTGCATGCGCCGGGTGTGCGGTACGTGGTGCCAGGTCCAGCCGTGCGGGGTGGCGACCGGGTCGAGCGTCTCCCACAGCTCGTGGCCCTCGGCGTGCAGGGCCGCGTTGGCCGACACGTAGTCGGTCAGCCGCAACTCGTCCACGCCGAAGCCCTCGGGGGGCTCGGCGATCTCGGCGGCGGCGCGCGCGTAGGGCGCGAAGTCCGGGTAGCCCTCGCCGTCCACCCGCACACCCTGGGGGTGGCGGGCGGCCCGGACCGGGTCCGGGAAGTTCACGAGCTGCCCGGCGTAGGCCGCGTTCGGTGGCGCGGCCTCGTGCCCGAGCCGACCTGTCGTCATGGCTGTTGCCCCCTGCTGCGTCCGGCGGATTCACCACAGCCTATGCGGTGGTGCAACAGGGGGTCCCGCCCCTGTGGGGCGGCTGTGACGCTCGTACGAAAGGGCCGTGACCGGCGGTGGACCGCCCCTCCACGGGCCGTCACGCGCAGGCGTCCCGGGGCCCACTCGCGTCCCGGGAGAGGGGGCGCGGAGAGTGCCGCATCGGGCGCCGCTTCGGGGGGACTCGCCCGAACCGGTGCCCCAGCTTCCCCAGGACAGGGCACATTTGGCAGGCTGTCCCCGCAACTCGGGGGATTGCAGGGAGGGAACGCACCACCATGCACACTGCACAAACAGGAAAACCGCCCACAATGCGGGCAACGGGGACAACAGAGGCGACAGGAGCCGCGGGCACACCAGCAAGCCGTACGGGCCACACCATGGGCCGCAGCATGAGCCACGCCGCAGAAAGCGCCACGGGGACTGCCACGGGAAGCACTTCGGGCAACGCGCCGGGAAGCGTCTCGGGGACCACTTCGGGCAACGCTCCGGGAAGCACCCCGGGCAACTCCCGGGGCGACACTCCGGGAAGCACCGCCACCCACCCCACGATCCACCTCACGGGTGACCGCACCGAGGCACCGTCGGGCCCGGCCGCGGACCGCACCTCCGGCGACCGCTCCACCGGGGGCCACACGTCCGGCGACCGGTCCACTGTGGGCGACGCGTCCGGCGACCGCTCCACCACCGGCGACCGCCCCTCCGCGGACCGCTCCAGCGGCGACCCCCGCCTCACCTGGAGCAGCACCGGCGCCCAGCCCGCGCCGCCCGCCCTCCGCCACCGCCGCGACGGCATACTGCCCACCGTCGCCGCCGCCCTGTCGGTACGCGGCGCGGACACGCTCACCTGCACCGCGGGCAGGGGCGACCAGCCGCCCGCACTGCACCCCCTCGTCCAGGACTTCCTGGACACCCTCACCAGCAACCAGCGCACCCGCTCCACCGGCCGCTGCCCCGAAGCGATCCTGCTCTCCCGGCACATCACGGCCGCCGAGTCGGGCCGCTCCAAGCGTGCCGCCCGCAAACCGCTCACGGCCAGCGAGGCACGCCGCTCCCTCAAGCACTCCAAGCTCACCGCACGCCGCATCCGCGAGGACGGCGACCCGCTGCACGGCAGTTACGCACCCCCCTGCCGCTCCTGCGCACCGCTCCTCGCCCACTTCGGCGTACGTCCGGTGGACCCCACGGCCGAGAAGGGCTGACCCGCACCCCCATGCCCCCCACTCCCACCCCCACCAACGGGCCCGCCCACCTCAACACCAGCACGACCCGCTTCCCGGTCGCCGTCGACGCGGCACTGCGGGACGCGGGCTGGCAGCCGGGCCGCTGGGACATAAAGCAGGCCGAACACTGGGCCGACACCCTGCGCGCCCACATGTCCCCCGCCGGTCACCACCACACCGTGTTCCCCGCAGCCGTCGAGGCCTGGGCCGAATTCGGCGGCCTGCGCATCACGCCCCCGGGGGCGGGCCGCCAGATCGCGCCCACCCCGATCCACCTCGACCCCCTGCACGGACTCCACCTGGCCCGCACCTTCGCGGACCTGGGCCGGGCCCTGGACACCGGGATCTGCCCCCTGGGCCAGGAATCCACACCCGCAGGCGACCCGCAGGCCACCCTCGCCATCGACACCGAGGGCCGGGTCTACAGCCTGGACCACACGGGCGACTGGTTCCTGGGCCACACCGTGGACACGGCCCTCGCCACCCTGATCACAGGCACCCAACCCCCACGCCTCACCACGACCTGACGATCACCGGGGCCCTTGGGCTCCGGCTCTCACCGCCCCGTCCCCTTGGGCTCCGCCCTCTTCCTCTCCCCCCGCCCCCTTGGGCGACGGGGCCGCCCCAAGGGGGCGGAACGGGCGGGCAAGGGGGCGGCCCGCCCGACTCCGGGCCACCCCGCTCCCGGCCCTCTCGCCACCGGCCCACCCCGGCACCGCCCCCTGGCCAAGCCCCCCGCCGGACGCCCGTCCCAAGAGGCCCCGCCCCACCCTCGTACCGCCCACGCCCCCGAAGGGGCCAAGCCACCCCGTACCCCCCAAACCCCCTACACCGGCAACACCGCCGACACCCGAAACCCCCCCGCCTCCGTCCCCCCCGCCACAAACACACCCCCCAGCGCATTCACCCTCTCCCGCATCCCCACCAGCCCGTTCCCCCCACTCGGCAGCCCCACCTCGACCGCCCCCGCATCCGACACCCCGTTCTCCACCTGCATCGCGACCTCACCGTCCCGATACGCCAGCCGCACCCACGCCTTCGCCCCCGCCGCATGCTTGTGCACGTTCGTCAGGGCCTCCTGCACCACCCGGTACGCCGTCTGCTCGACCAGCGCCCCGCACTCCACCGGCTCCCCGTCCACGGACAGCTCCACCACCATCCCGGCCGCCCGCGACTGCTCCACCAGCATCTCCACATCGGCCAGACACGGACCGCCCTCCGCCGCGGCAGCCGCAGCGGCCGCGGCCGCCCCGACCGCCGCCAACGGCTGCGGCCCCGCAGCAGCCGCCTCCCGCACCACGGCCTCCCCCGACCGCAGCACCCCCAACATCTCCCGCAACTCCGTCAACGCCTGCCGCCCCATGTCCCCGACCAGCGCGGCATTCTTCACCGCCTTCTGCGGATCCTTCAACGCCACCGCCTGCAAGGCAGCCGCATGCACCACCATCAGACTCACCCGGTGCGCCACCACGTCGTGCATCTCGCGCGCGATCCGCGTCCGCTCCTCCGTACGCGCCCACTCGGCCCGCTCCTCGGCCCGGTCCGCGAGCAGCGAAAGCTCCCGCTCCAGCGAATCCGCCCGCTCCCGCAAGCTCTCCATGAGCCGCCGCCGCGCCCCTATGTACAACCCCAGCAGCACGGGCGGCGCGGCCATCCCCAACGCCAGTACGAACGAGATGACCGCCGTGTACCCGATCCCCTGGTCGAACTCCGCGCCGTCGTCCCCCGCCAGCGTCCGCATCCGCACCCACGACGCCACCAGCGTCCCCAGGAACGACATCGACGCCAGCAACGCCGTGATCCGCCGCGGCACCTCGGACGCCGCCAGCGTGTAGAGCCCGATGACGCCCATCAGGAAGCCCAACTCGGCCGGCGTCACCGCGATCGACACCAGCACCACCGCGATCGGCCACCGCCGCCGCACCAGCAGCGTCGACCCGACCACCAGCCCCAGCAGCACCCCGAGCACCATCGGCACGCCGGTCTGGTCCGTGAACGAGATCCCCTCGACCGCGCACTCCGCCGCCGACGCCGCGGCCAGCCCCGCGTCGAGCACGACACCGCGCCGCCGCTCCCACCACCAGAACCGCGGACTGGTCAGGTCCACGTCGCCCCGGCTCTCCCCCGTAACGGTCATACAACCCAGCCTACGGGCGACCGGTGTCCCCTTTCCTGCGACTTCTCCGCGCGAAGCACGGTCGACTTCAGGCCGCCACCGTTTCGGCCACAGTCCACCCGAATCCATGAATCGCCCGCATTTTCGGCACACGCGTCCGCCCAGCGAACAAAGCTGCCCGCATGACGACCACACCTCCGCGCAACAAGTACGCGGACTTCGAAGCGCTGCGCGAGCAGGCGATCGCCCTGCGGCGCGAGGGCCTCAGCCGCCGCCAGATCCGCGACCGCATCCACGTCGACAACAACGACCTCCTCAACCGCCTCCTGGACGGCGAACCGGCCCCGGAGTGGACCAAGCGCCCCAACGCCAAGGACGACCTCCGCGAGACGGCCCGCGAGCTGCGGCTGAAGGGCATGACGTACGACCAGATCCAGGTCGAGCTGGGCTGCTCGAAGAGCTCGATCTCGCTGTGGGTACGGGACCTGCCAAAGCCGGAGCGCAGGCGCAGCTCCGAGGAGGCCTCGGCGATCGCCAAACGCGGCTGGGAGGCGACGATGCGACGCCGGGAGGAGGACCGGCAGCGAACGAAACGGCAGGCCGGCTCGGAGACCTGCACGATGAACGACCGGGAACTCTTCATGGTGGGTGTCGGGCTCTACTGGGCCGAAGGAACCAAGGCGAAGGCCCATCGCCAACAAGAGCGAGTCACCTTCGTCAACAGCGACCCCGACATGATCAAGGTCTTCCTGGCCTGGCTGAAGTTGGTCGACGTGCGACCGGAGCAGATCCGCTTCTACGTGCACATCCACGAGACCGCCGATGTCGCGGCGGCCGAGCAGTTCTGGGCCGACTTCGTCGGAGAGGACTTCGCCAACTTCGGCAAGACCAGCCTCAAGAAGCACAACCCCAAGACCAACCGCAAGAACACCGGTGACGCATATCACGGCTGCCTTGTGATCCAAGTCCGGCAAAGCGCCGACCTTTACCGTCGCATCGAGGGCTGGTGGTACGGCATAGTAGGTGCCGCACCGCAGCCCGATCAGCAAAATCGGACATAAGCGGCAGACCATCCCAGGTCGTCTAATGGCAGGACAAATGGTTTTGGTCCATTGAATGAGGGTTCGATTCCTTCCCTGGGAGCTGCAAAGTTCGGGTCCTGGCTCACGAGCCGGGACCCGCACTCGTTTCCCCCTCGTAACCCCCCGGTATCCTGCGGAAGTCCACCCCCGTAGTAGCCGAAGGGCACCACCGTGAGCGCCAATAGCCCGGCAGCCGTCGTCGTCCTCGCAGCGGGTGAGGGCACCCGCATGAAGTCGGCCACCCCGAAGGTCCTGCACGAGATCAGCGGGCGCTCGCTCGTCGGTCACGTCGTCGCCGCCGCGCGCGAGCTGGACCCGGCCGATCTGGTCGTCGTCGTCGGCCACGCCCGCGAGAAGGTCGTCGCCCACCTCGGCGAGATCGACGCCGACGCGCACACCGCCGTACAGGAGCAGCAGCTCGGTACGGGTCACGCGGTGCGGATGGGCCTCGAAGCCCTCGGCGGCAGCCCGTCCGGCACGGTCGTCGTGGTCTGCGGCGACACCCCGCTGCTGACCGGCGCGACGCTCACCGCCCTCGCCGCCACGCACTCCGCCGACGGCAACGCCTGCACGGTGCTGACCGCCGAGGTCCCGGACTCGACCGGCTACGGCCGTATCGTGCGCGACCCGCAGACGCAGGCCGTGACCGCGATCGTCGAGCACAAGGACGCCTCCGACGCCCAGCGCGCGATCCGTGAGATCAACTCCGGTGTGTTCGCGTTCGACGGCGAGCTGCTCGCCGACGCCCTCGGCAAGGTCCGCACGGACAACAGCCAGGGCGAGGAGTACCTGACCGACGTCCTGGGCATCCTGCGCGAGGCCGGTCACCGCGTCGGTGCGTCGGTCGCCGCCGACCACCGCGAGATCCTGGGCATCAACAACCGTGTGCAGCTCGCGGAGGCCCGCCGCCTGCTCAACGCCCGTCTCCTGGAGGCGGCGATGCTCTCGGGCGTGAGCGTCATCGACCCGCAGTCGACGTTCATCGACGTGACGGTGACCTTCGGTCAGGACGCGATCGTGCACCCGGGCACCCAGCTGTTGGGCACCACGCACATCGCCGCGAACGCCGAGGTCGGCCCGAACACCCGCCTGACCGACACCACGGTCGGCATCGGCGCCCGCGTGGACAACACCGTCGCCGTCTCCGCCGAGATCGGCGCCGCCGCCAGCGTCGGCCCGTTCGCGTACCTGCGTCCGGGCACGAAGCTCGGTGTGAAGTCGAAGATCGGTGCGTACGTCGAGGCGAAGAACGCGACGATCGGCGAGGGTTCCAAGGTCCCGCACCTGTCCTACGTCGGTGACGCGACGATCGGCGACTACACCAACATCGGTGCGGCGAGCGTCTTCGTGAACTACGACGGCGAGGCCAAGCACCACACGACCATCGGCTCGCACTGCCGCACGGGTTCGGACAACATGTTTGTGGCTCCTGTCACTGTCGGGGACGGTGCCTACACCGCCGCCGGGTCCGTGATCACGAAGGACGTGCCGGCCGGTTCGCTGGCCGTGGCCCGGGGCCAGCAGCGGAATATCGAGGGTTGGGTGGCCCGCAAGCGGCCCGGCAGTGCTGCCGCGCAGGCCGCTTCGGCCGCCTCGTCCGAGGCGAGCGACGAAAGCTGACCGGAAACGGGTGCTCCGTGCACCGCGTACCGTGATAGATGCACACCATTTCGGCTGGCTCGCAGGCTGCGGCGGCCAGAAACACTCTGAGGAGACCGTGCTGTGACCGGGATCAAGACGACCGGCGAGAAGAAGATGATGCTCTTCTCCGGCCGCGCACACCCCGAGCTGGCCGAGGAGGTCGCACATCAGCTGGGCATCGGCGTCGTGCCGACGAAGGCCTTCGACTTCGCGAACGGTGAGATCTACGTCCGCTTCCAGGAGTCCGCTCGTGGCGCCGACTGCTTCCTGATGCAGAGCCACACGGCTCCCATCAACAAGTGGATCATGGAACAGCTCATCATGATCGACGCGCTGAAGCGGGCCTCGGCCCGTTCCATCACGGTGATCGTTCCGTCGTACGGCTATGCCCGTCAGGACAAGAAGCACAAGGGCCGCGAGCCGATCTCGGCGCGTCTGGTGGCGGACCTGCTGAAGACCGCGGGTGCGGACCGCATCCTCACGGTCGACCTGCACACCGACCAGATCCAGGGCTTCTTCGACGGCCCGGTCGACCACCTCACCGCGCTGCCGGTCCTCGCGGACTACGTGGGCGCGAAGGTCGACCGTTCGAAGCTGACGATCGTCTCCCCGGACGCCGGCCGCGTGCGTGTCGCCGACCGCTGGTGCGACCGCCTGGACGCCCCGCTGGCGATCGTGCACAAGCGCCGTGACAAGGACGTCGCCAACCAGGTGACCGTCCACGAGGTCGTCGGTGAGGTCGAGGGCCGCGTCTGCGTCCTGGTCGACGACATGATCGACACCGGTGGCACGATCTGCGCCGCCGCCGACGCCCTGTTCGCGCACGGCGCGGAGGACGTCATCGTGACGGCCACGCACGGCATCCTGTCGGGCCCGGCCGCCGACCGTCTGAAGAACTCCAAGGTGAGCGAGTTCGTCTTCACGAACACGCTCCCCGACCCGTCCGACCTGGAGATGGACAAGATCACGGTGCTCTCGATCGCGCCGTCGATCGCCCGCGCGGTGCGTGAGGTCTTCGAGGACGGTTCGGTGACGAGCCTCTTCGAGGAGCAGTCCTGACAGGCTCCGGCTGTACGGGGAAGGGCCGTCCGGTGGCGCACCGGGCGGCCCTTCCGCGTATCCGCGTACCGGAGCGGTGATCGATTGGGCCGTACGTGATAGTGCGGTTAGACTTCCGGGGTTGCTCGGCGAGGGAGGACTCGGTCCTCCGTTATCGACGCGCTCTTCGTAGCAGGCTCCGCAGCGGGCCGTTCGTGTGGCCGGGTGACGACCTACCCCGTTTCCATCATTTACGAGGAGCGCAATCATGGCTGAGGTCAAGCTCACCGCTGAGGTCCGTACCGAGTTCGGCAAGGGCGCTGCCCGCCAGACCCGTCGCGCCAACAAGGTTCCGGCCGTCATCTACGGTCACGGCGCCGACACCGTGCACATCACGCTGCCGGGTCACGAGCTGATGATGGCGCTCAAGACCAGCAACGCCCTGCTGAGCCTGGACATCGAAGGCCGCACCGAGCTCGTCATCCCCAAGGCCGTCCAGCGTGACGCCATCAAGCGCACCATCACGCACGTCGACCTGCTCGCGGTCAAGAAGGGCGAGAAGGTCACGGTCGAGGTCGCGGTCCTCTCCGAGGGCGACCTGGCGCCGGGCTCCAACCTCCTGGAGAACGTGCTCAACACCCTCTCCGTCGAGGCCGAGGCCACGCACATCCCCGAGTCCGTCACCGTCTCGGTGCAGGGCCTGGACGCCGGTGACTCGATCCTGGCGAAGGACGTCCCGCTGCCCAAGGGCACCACGCTGGTGACCGACGCCGACGCTGTCGTCATCCAGGTCGTCTCCGCGCAGGCCGAGGAGCCGGCCGCGGACGCCGACGCCGAGGGTTCCGAGGCCTGAGCCTCGTAGCTTTTCGTTGTACGGTTTCGGCCGCCGCTTCGCGCCCTTCGGGGTGCGGGGCGGCGGCCTTCCGTATGTGCGGGCCACCGGCAGGACACAAGGAGACATGCAGATGACGACCCCGAGCCCGGCCGCCTCTCCGGCCGCCCCGGACCCGTCGGCCCCCTGGCTGGTCGTGGGCCTGGGCAATCCGGGCGGCGAGTACGCGGCCAACCGCCACAACGTGGGCTGGATGGTCGCCGACCTCCTGGCTTCCCGCATCGGCGGCAAGTTCAAGTCCCACAAGGCGCGCGCGCAGGTGCTGGAGGGGCGGATCGGTCCCCCCGGCCCGTTCAACCGCCGCGTGATCCTCGCCAAGCCGCTCTCGTACATGAACCTGTCGGGCGGCCCGGTGACGGCGCTGCGCGACTTCTACAAGGTGCCGACGGCGAACATCGTGGCCATCCATGACGAGCTGGACATCGACTACGGGGTGCTGCGTCTGAAGCTGGGCGGCGGCGACAACGGCCACAACGGCCTGAAGTCGATGACCAAGTCGATGGGTCCCGCCTACCACCGCGTCCGCTTCGGCATCGGCCGCCCGCCGGGCCGCATGCAGGTCGCCGACTTCGTGCTGAAGGACTTCTCGGGCGCGGAGAAGAAGGAGCTGGACTACTTCGTGGACCGCGCGGCGGACGCTGTGGAGGCCCTGCTGATCGAGGGCCTGGAGCGCGCGCAGTCGACGTACAACTCGTAGGTTCGTCGGCGTTCGTAGGACCGGTTGTCGGTCGTACGACCCGTCACCAGTCATACGAACCCGTATGCCGTACGAGGAAGGGCGCACCCGGAGCATTCCGGGTGCGCCCTTCCTTGTGTCGCCGGGTGATCAGCCGGTGTTGCGCAGTCCGGCCGCGACGCCGTTGACGGTCAGCAGCAGGGCGCGGGCCAGCAGCGGGTCCGGGTCCTGGCCGGCGGCTGCGGCGTCGCGCTGGCGCTTCAGCAGTGCCACCTGGAGGTAGGAGATCGGGTCCAGGTAGGCGTCGCGGATGGCGAAGGTCTGCTGGAGGACCGGGCTCGTGTCGAGCAGTTCGGTGCCGCCGGTGATCCTGAGGACCTCCTGCACGGTGAGGGCGTGCTCGGCCTCGATGCTGTCGAAGACGTGCTTGAGCTCGTCGGGGACGAGTGTGTCGACATAGTGGCGTGCGATGCGCAGGTCGGTCTTGGCGAGCGTCATCTCCACGTTGGAGAGGAAGTTGCGGAAGAAGTGCCAATGCGCGTGCATTTCTTCCAGAACGCTTTCCAGACCGGCTTCGCGCAGGGCCTTGAGGCCGGAGCCGACGCCGTACCAGCCGGGGACGATCTGCCGGGACTGGGTCCAGCCGAACACCCACGGGATGGCGCGCAGGCCGTCGAGGGAGACGCCGGAGCCGGGGCGGCGGGAGGGCCGGGAGCCGAGGTGGAGGTCGGCGAGCTGGTCGACGGGGGTGGAGGCGAGGAAGTACGTGGGCAGGTCGGGGTCCTCGACCAGCTTGCGGTACGCGGTGTGGGCGGCTTCGGAGACGGTGTCCATGGCCGCGTCCCAGCGGGCGAGCGCCTCGTCGGACTGGCGGGGGGAGGTGTGCAGGGCGGACGCCTGGAGGGTGGCGGCGACCGTCAGTTCCAGGTTCTCGCGGGCGAGCGAGGGCACGAGGTACTTGTCGGAGATGACCTCGCCCTGCTCGGTGACCTTGATCTCGCCTTCGAGGGTTCCCCAGGGCTGGGCGAGGATCGCGTCGTGGGAGGGGCCGCCGCCGCGGCCGACGGTGCCGCCGCGGCCGTGGAAGAGGCGCAGGCGCACTCCGTAGCGGTGGGCGACGTCGCGCAGGCGGCGCTGGGCGCGGTGGATCTCCCACTGGGAGGTGGTGATGCCGCCGAACTTGGAGGAGTCGGAGTAGCCGAGCATGACTTCCTGCACGTCACCGCGCAAGGAGACAAGTCGACGGTAGGAGGGGTCGGCGAGCATCTCGTCGAGGATGACGTCGGCGGCGCGCAGTTCGTCGGTGGTCTCCAGGAGCGGCACGATGCCGATCTTGGCCCAGCCGGCGTGCAGGTCGAGGAGTCCGGCCTCGCGGGCGAGGACGGCGGCGGCGAAGACGTCGTCGGCGCCCTGGCACATGGAGATGATGTACGACTCGATGACCTCGGGCCCGAAGCGCTCCAGGGCCTCCTTGACGGTGAGGAACACGCCGAGGGTCTTCTCGCCCGCCGCGTCGAGCGGGGCCGGCACGGGTGCCAGCGGACGCCTCGACCGCAGTTCCTTGGCAAGCAGCTTCTGCCGGTAGTCGCGCGGCATGTCCGCGTACCGCCAGGACTCCTCGCCGAGGCGGTCGAAGAGCTGGCCGAGGGCGTGGTGGTGGGCGTCGGCGTGTTCGCGTACGTCCATGGTGGCGAGCTGGAGGCCGAAGGCGGCGAGCGTGCGGATCGTACGGTCCATGCGGCCGTCGGCGAACAGTCCGGCCTTGTGCTCGCGCAGCGAGGTCTGGATGAGGGTGAGGTCGTCGATGAGCTGGCCGGTGCCGAGGTAGTCGCAGCCGGGCTTGTGGGCGGCGCCCTTCGCGAGGCGCTCGCGCGTGTTCACCAGCTTCTGCCGGATGCAGGTGGCCTTCAGCCGGTAGGGCTCTTCGGCGTTGAGGCGCTTGTAGCGGGGGCTGATCTCGGGGAGGTGTTCCAGGTCGGACTGGAGCGATTCGAGGAGCTCGTCGGTGGCGCCGGTGTAGCGGATGGAGTTGGACAGCTGTCCGCGCAGCTTGTCGATGAGCTGGAGGGCGTCCTCGATGCCGTGTTCGTGCTGGAGGATCAGGACGTCCCAGGTGACGGCGGGGGTGACGTTGGGGTTGCCGTCGCGGTCGCCGCCGATCCAGGTGCCGAAGGTGAGCGGGCGGGTGCCGGCGGGGATCTCGACGCCGACGCGCTCCAGTTCGGCGGCGAGGTCTTCGAGGACGTCGCCGACCGCGTTGGCGTGCAGTTCGTCCAGGTAGTAGATGGCGTTGCGGGCCTCGTCGGCGGGCTCGGGACGTACGACGCGGAGCTCGTCGGTCTGCCAGATGAGGTCGATGTTCTCGGCGAGGCGGACGTCCTGGCGGCGCCGGTCGGAGGCGATGACCGGGGTTTCCAGCAGCTCGGCGATGCGGCGCAGCTTGTTGAGTACGGAGCGGCGCGCGGCTTCGGTGGGGTGGGCGGTGAAGACCGGCCGTACGTTGAGGTTCTTGACGGTCTGCTGGAGGTGCTCGGGGTCGGCGTCCTTCAGCAGGTCGGCGGTGCGGGCCAGCAGGCCGCCCTCCTGGGCGCGCAGTTCGCGCATCTCGCGTCCGCGGTGCACCTGCTCGGTGACGTTCGCGAGGTGGAAGTAGGTGGAGAAGGCGCGCACGAGGCGTGCGGCGGTCTCCAGGTCGGTGTCGCCGAGCAGCTCTGCTGCGGCTTCGCCGTCGGTACGGGTCAGGGCCCGGACCCGTTCCACGAGCTCCAGCAGCTCGGGGCCTTCCTGCCTGACGAGCGTCTCGCCGAGGAGGTCGCCGAGGCGGCGGATGTCGGCGCGCAGCTCGGGGCTGGTGTTGGGGGTCTGGTCGGCACTGCTCACAGGTGCGGCTCCTTGCAGTGGGGATTACGCGTACGGCAGGAACTCGGACCGCGCTGTCCGACGGGTCCAGGATATGTGTCCCCTCCTTCGGGTACTCGCCGCCCTGGTGTGGCGGGCCTCATATCCGGGCCTCCTGTCCGGGCCCCATGTCCGGGCCTCCTATCGGGGAGTGCGCCGCCCTCGTGTGGCGGGCCTCACCGCTGCCATACTTACGAGGCCGTAGGTTACGGAACCGTAGGAACGCGGTACTCGCAGAAACGCGGGAACCGCCCGCAGAACCCGCAGAACCCGTAGGACCCGCAGAACCCGCAGGACCCGTAGCCAGGCGTCACCCGCTTTCTCACCCCACAGGGGACCTTCATGACCATCAGCCCCGATCTACTCCCTGAGGCCCAGGAGTCTCCCGACGGCCGCAAGCCGTCCGCCGCCTCCCCCGCCCCCTCCGTCACTCCGGTACCGCTGGCGACGCGCGGCGGAGAGTCGAAGCGCTCCATCGAACAGATCGCGTTGCTCCTGTTCATCACCGTCCCCTTCGTGGCGCTCGTCGCGGCGATCCCCCTCGCCTGGGGCTGGGGGGTGAGCTGGCTCGACCTCGGCCTGCTGGTCTTCATGTACTACCTGGGCTGCCACGGCATCACGATCGGCTTCCACCGCTACTTCACCCACGGCAGCTTCAAGGCCAAGCGCCCGCTGCGCATCGCGCTGGCGATCATGGGCTCGATGGCGGTGGAGGGGCCCCTGGTGCGCTGGGTGGCCGACCATCGCAAGCACCACAAGTTCTCGGACGCGGAGGGTGACCCGCACTCGCCGTGGCGCTTCGGCGAGGACCTTCCGTCCCTCATGAAGGGCCTGTGGTGGGCCCACATCGGCTGGATGTTCGACGAGGAGCAGACGCCGCAGGAGAAGTACGCCCCGGACCTGATCAAGGACCCGGCGATCCGCCGCATCTCCCGCGACTTCATCTACTGGACGATGCTGTCCCTGGCCCTTCCCCCGCTGGTCGGCGGTCTGGTCACGATGTCCTGGTGGGGCGCCTTCACGGCCTTCTTCTGGGGCTCCCTGGTCCGCGTCGCGCTCCTGCACCACGTGACGTGGTCCATCAACTCCATCTGCCACGCGGTCGGCAAGCGCCCGTTCAAGTCCCGCGACCGTTCCGGGAACGTGTGGTGGCTGGCGGTCCTCTCCTGTGGTGAGTCCTGGCACAACCTGCACCACGCGGACCCGACCTCCGCCCGGCACGGCGTGATGAAGGGTCAGGTCGACTCCTCCGCCCGCCTCATCCGCTGGTTCGAGCAGGCGGGCTGGGCGTACGACGTGCGCTGGCCGACCGCGTCGCGGCTGGCCTCCCGGCGTAAGGGACAGGAAGCCCCCGACAAGACCAACGCAACAGAAACGGCATGATGGAGCCTGTGGCGACCGAAGGCAGCAGCACCTCAGGTACGAATCCGAGCGCGAGCGGCGACAAACCCCGCACCGCGCCCCGACGGACCCGTCGGGTCCGCATGACGGGCGCGGAACGCCGCGAACAGCTGCTGGACATCGGCCGCACCCTGTTCGCGGCGAAGGGCTTCGAGGGCACGTCGGTGGAGGAGATCGCCGCCAAGGCGGGGGTCTCCAAGCCCGTCGTGTACGAGCACTTCGGCGGCAAGGAGGGCCTGTACGCGGTGGTCGTCGACCGCGAGATGCGCTCCCTCCTGGACATGGTGACCAGCGCCCTGACCGCCGGCCACCCCCGCGAGCTCCTGGAGCAGGCCGCCTTCGCCCTCCTCGACTACATCGAGACGTACACGGACGGCTTCCGCATCCTGGTCCGCGACTCCCCGGTCGCCCAGTCCACCGGCACCTTCGCGTCCCTGATCTCCGACATCGCCACCCAGGTCGAGGACATCCTGGGCCTGGAGTTCAAGGCCCGCGGCTTCGACCCGAAGCTGGCCCCGCTGTACGCCCAGGCGCTGGTCGGCATGGTGGCACTGACGGGCCAGTGGTGGCTGGACGTCCGCAAGCCGAAGAAGGCCGAGGTCGCCGCCCACCTGGTGAACCTCTCCTGGCACGGCCTGGAGAACCTGGAGGCGAAGCCCCGCCTGATAGGGCACCGCAAGAACTGAGCGCCACCACGGGCACGCGTACGAAGGGGCCGCCCCCGGTCTGCACCGGGCACGGCCCCTTCTCCATACGCACGCTCAGGCCCCGGTGATGTCACTCCCGATGACGAAGCCCGCGGCGGGCCCGGACGGGACGACGGCGTCCTTCCCGTACGGCACCCGGTGCTCGTCGGTGTACACGGCCTTCGCCGCATCGGGCGAGCTGAGCACGACGACCGCTCCGTCCCCGTCGAAGTCGTCCACGAGGTCGAGCTGTTGATGAACGGCCTGCGCAGCACCCTGCCCGACGACCTGAAGGTCGAACGGGAGATGACCGTCGTGCTCGACCGGCGCAACGGGCCCGGGCCGGACCTCTCGGTCGTCCTGGCCCAGGCCGCGACCGATCTCGACCAGACCCGGTTCGAGGCAGCCGATGTCCGCCTCGCCGTGGAAGTCCGTCTCCCCCGAGTCCGCGTCCCGCGACCACGACACCAAGCCTCGCAAGTACGCCGCAGCGGGCATTCCGCACTTCTGGCGCGTCGAGATGGCCGACAGCAACGCGCAGCCCGTCGTACGGGTCTACGGGATCGACCCGCTGTCGAAGACGTACGCCCTCACCGGCATCCATCACGACCGGCTCAAGGTGAGCAGCCCGTACGCGATCGACGTCGACATTTCGCTGGACGCCCTCAAGCAGCTGTGACGGCCTCCAGGCGTTCCAGGAACTCCAGCCGGTTCCCCACCGGGTCCTGCGCAGAGAAGCGCCGGTGGCCCGGAAGGTTGTCGTCCCAGACGACCTGCGCGCCGTGCGAGGCCAGACGGGCGGCGTACGCCTCGATCGAGGTGACGCGGATTCCCGGGTGGGCCTTCTTCGCCGGTACGAAGTCCTGCTCGATGCCCAGGTGGAGCTGGACCGGGCCCGCCTGGAACCAGCAGCCGCCGCGGGCGGCCAGGGCCGGGGGTTTCGGGATCTCCCGCATGCCGAGGACGGACGTGTAGTACGTGCGCAGGGCGGGCTCGGAGCCGGGCGGGGCGGCGAGTTGGACGTGGTCGAGAGCAGCGATCATCGGCGGGTTCCGATCGCGAAGATGCGGCGGAAGGGGAAGACCGTTCCGGCGGGGGTCGGGGGGTAGGCGCGGCGGAGCGCGGTCGCGTACTCGGCGGTGAAGGCCGCCACCGCCTCCGGGTCGTCGGCCAGCGCGGTGAGGACCGGGCGCAGGGCCGTGCCCTTGACCCAGTCGAGGACGGGGTCCTCGCCGGGGAGGAGCTGGAGGTAGGTGGTCTCCCAGACGTCCGCCGCGCAGCCGAGGGAGGTGAGGAGGGAGTGGTAGGCGGTGGGGGACGAGACGGCCGCCGTGCGGTCGCCGACGCCCGACAGGCGGGAGCGCCAGCGCGGGGACTCCCGCAGCTCCGCCAGGATCGTGTGGCTCGGGGCGTCGAAGTTGCCGGGGACCTGGAAGGCGAAGGTTCCGGTGGGGGTGAGTCCTTCCAGCCAGGCGGGGATGAGGGCCGTGTGGTCCGGGACCCACTGGAGGAGGGCGTTGGAGACGATCAGGTCGTACGAGGCGGGGGCGGGCGCCCAGGTCGTCGCGTCGGCGGGGGCGAAGGTGAGCCGGTCGGTGGCGTGCTCGGCCGCCTTGGCGAGCATCTGGGGGGAGTTGTCGAAGCCCGTGACCCGCGCGTGCGGCCAGCGGTCGGTCAGCAGGCGGGTCACGTTGCCCGCGCCGCAGCCGAGGTCGGCGATGCGGGTGGGGTCGTGGAGGGGGTTGATGCGGGTGAGGAGGTCGAGGAAGGGGCGGGTGCGGTGGCCCTCGTGGCGGAGGTACTGGGCGGGGTCCCAGACGGGGGTGGCGGGTTGCGTCGTCATGGCGGCAAGCGTGACCGTACAACTATCTTGATGTCAAGAGACTTGAAGTGAAGAGACTTCATGTCGACAGACCCCCTACACTGATCCGCATGGAGGACGAGGTCGACCGACTGGTCGCAGCATGGCGCCGAGAGCGCCCCGACCTCGACGTGGAGCCGCTTGAGGTGCTCAGTCGGGTGTCCCGTCTGGCGCGCCATCTCGACCGGGCGCGCCGGTTGGCGTTCTCCGAGCACAGCCTGGAGCCGTGGGAGTTCGACGTGCTCACGTCGCTGCGGCGGGCCGGTGACCCGTACCAGTTGTCGCCCGGGCAGTTGCTGACGCAGACGCTCGTGACCTCGGGGACGATGACCAACCGGATCGACCGGCTCGCGAAGAAGGGGCTCGTCGAGCGGCTGCCGGACCCCAACGACCGGCGGGGCGTGCTGGTGCGGCTGACCGTCGAGGGACGGGACCGGGCCGACCAGGCGCTCGCGGGACTGCTGGAGCAGGAGCGCGCGATCCTCGGTGAGCTGTCGCGCGCCCAGCGGGGCGAACTGGCCGGTCTGCTACGCCAGTTGACCGCCCCGTTCGACAACGTCCCCGGGAACTAGGTCCGCCGGGCCGACCCCGGCACGGCGGGCGAGGGCGACCGCCGCGAGGGTGGAGTGGACGCCCAGCTTGCCCAGCACGTTCTGCATGTGGGTGCGGACCGTGTGGGGCGAGAGGAAGAGGCGTTCGGCCACCGCCTTGCGGCCCAGACCCGCGACCATGCAGCGCAGCACCTCGCGTTCGCGCGGGGTCAGCGACTCCACCAGGCGTTCGCTCTCGGTGCGGTGCTTGCGGGCGGCGGTCAGCTCGCGGAGCACTCCGGTGAGCAGGGCGGGCGGCAGGTGCGTCTCGTCGCGCAGGACGCCCCGGATGACGGCCAGCAGGCGTTGCAGCGAGCAGTCCTTCGCCACCCAGCCCGAGGCTCCGGCCTGGAGGGCGAGGGCGGCCCGGCGCGGGTCGTCCTTCTCGGCGAGGACGACCGTGCGGACGCTGCCGTGCCCCGTACGCACGCCCGCGACCAGGGAGATGCCGTCGACCAGGCCGTCCTGGTCGGCGCCCGGATGGTCGGGGACGGCGACCGGATGGTGGCTCACGTGACCGCCCTGCGGGAGGGCGGTGCCGAGGTCGGCGTCGATGAGCATCACGTCGAACTTGCGGCCTTCCGCCACGCCCCGTTCCAGACAGCGCAGCGCGGCGGGGCCGCTGCCCGCGGCCGCCACGTCGACGTCGGGTTCCGCCGCGAGGGCGGCGGCGAGCGACTCGGCGAAGATGCGGTGGTCGTCGACCACCAGGACCCGGATACGAACCACTGCCTCAGACACCCCCATGGGTCGGAGGACGGACCTGCGCGGATGCGGCGCTCGGGACGGGAGCGGGAGGTGGTGCGTGTGCGCGCACGGCCGCCGCCGTGCGGTGCGATCCTTACCCCTGCCCCGGGCGCCGTATCCGACTGTCTCGCCCCCTGATCAGCACCGGCCCCCACCGGTGCTCAAGCCTCAGAGTACGGGTGGGGGCGTTGATCGGAAGGGTATTTGCAGAACTGTTTGGCCTCGGGGGGAGTCGTGGGCAACGGGTGTCGGGTTGTGGCGGAAGGAGAGAGGGAATGGGCAATTCGTGAACGGGGGCGATCCGCCCTGCCCGTCGACCCGCACCGCGAACTCCCGTGCGACCAACGCCAGTTCGCCCCCTCGGACGGGCGCCGTCACGTCACCCGGTGCGCCCCCCGGGACGGGGTCGCCGGGAAGACCCGCGGCAGGCGGTGTCCCGCCTCGGCGAAGGCCGCGGTGACGGCCTCGGTCACGGCGGCCGCCGCCGCGCTCTCCACCAGGACGATCGCCGAGCCGCCGAAGCCGCCCCCCGTCATCCGCGCCCCCAGCGCCCCCGCCGCCACCGCCGAGGCCACCACCAGGTCCAGCTCCGCGCACGACACCCGCAGGTCGTCCCGCAGCGAGGCGTGCCCCTCGGTGAGGATCGGCCCGAGGCCGCGCAGGTCGCCCGCGTCCAGGCACCGGGCCGCCCGGGTCACCCGGTGGTTGTCGCTCACCACGTGCCGTACGTAGCGAAGGACACGGTCGTCCGTCAACTTCCCCAGGAACGCGGGAAGTTCCTCGTACGGTACGTCCCTGAGCCGGCGCACTCCCAGCTGCCGCGCGCCCTCCTCGCACCCCTCCCGCCGCTCGGCGTACGCCCCGTCCCCCAGCGCGTGCTGGACCCGGGTGTCGACCACCAGCAGCTCAAGCCCCTGGGCGGTCGGGTCGAAGGGGACCTGGCGCCGGGACAGGTCGCGGGTGTCCAGGTGGAGCGCGTGCCCCGCCGTGCAGCACGCGGAGGCCGTCTGGTCCATGATGCCGGTCGGCACGCCGACGAACCGGTTCTCGGCGCGCTGACAGAGCAGCGCCAACTCCGGTCGGTTGAGCGGGAGTTCGTACAGGTCGACGAGGGCGAGGCCGACGGACACCTCCATCGCCGCCGAGGAGGAGAGCCCCGCCCCGGTCGGCACGGTGGAGCGCAGGTGGACGTCCGCGCCGCCCGCGACCGCCGTGTGGCCCGCCTCCAGGAGCGCCCAGACGACGCCCGCCGGGTACGTCCACCAGCCGCCGCCGGGCTGCGGGGCGAGGTCGGCCACCCGCAGTTCGGTCACACCGGCCTCGATGTCGCCGGAGTGCAGCCGCAGCACCCCGTCGGTGCGGCGGGCGACCGCGACGCGGGCCGTGTGGGGCAGGGCGAGCGGCATCACGAAGCCGTCGTTGAAGTCCGTGTACTCGCCGATCAGGTTGACCCGGCCGGGGGCCGCCCAGACACCCTCCGGCTCGCACCCGTACAACTCCTCGAACTCGCCTATGAGTTCACCCGTACTCACGCCCTACTCCCCCTTGCTCTGTGCGACGTTGTTCTGAGCGAAGCGCCATGCGTCGCCGATGATGTCGGTCAGTTCCGTGCGGGAGGGCCGCCAGCCCAGCAGGGTGCGGGCGCGGTCCGCCGAGGCGACCAGGGTGGCCGGGTCGCCGGGCCGGCGCGGGGCGACGACCTCGGGGATCTCGTGGCCGGTGACCTTGCGGACGCCGTCGATGACCTCCCGTACCGAGAAGCCTTCGCCGTTGCCGAGGTTGCAGATGTGGTGGACGCCCGCTTCGGCGGCGGTGAGGGCGAGGAGGTGGGCCTCGGCGAGGTCGGCGACGTGGATGTAGTCGCGGACGCAGGTGCCGTCGGGGGTGGGGTAGTCGTCGCCGTACACGGAGATCGACGCGCGGCGGCCCTGGGCGACCTGGAGGACCAGCGGGATGAGGTGCGACTCGGGGTCGTGGCGCTCGCCCGAACTGCCGTACGCACCGGCGACGTTGAAGTAGCGCAGCGAGACGGCGGCCAGGCCGTGGGCGGCGCACTCGCCGCCGATCATGTGGTCGACGGCGAGCTTGGAGGCGCCGTAGGGGCTGGTCGGGGCGGTGGGCAGGTCCTCGGTGATCGGGGTGACGGCGGGTTCGCCGTACGTCGCGGCCGTGGAGGAGAAGACCAGGCGGCGCACGTTCGCGTCGCGCATCGCGGCGAGGAGGTCCATGGTGCCGCCGACGTTGTTGCGCCAGTACTTCTCCGGGTCGGCGACGGACTCGCCGACCTGGGAGTACGCGGCGAAGTGGAGGACGGCGTCGTACGACGGGTCCAGCACCCGGGCCGCGTCCTGGATGCGGCCCTCCACGAAGTCGGCCCCCCGGGGTACGGCCGCGCGGAAGCCGGTGGAGAGGTCGTCCAGGACGGTCACCCGGTGCCCGGCCTCCAGGAGGTGTGCGGCCACGACGCTCCCGACGTATCCCGCGCCGCCCGTCACCAGGTACTTCATAGCCGGGTCCGTCATTCGCCTGCCACCTCTCGAATCCGCTGCGCCGCGCTCTCCGGCGACACGTCATTGATGAAAGCACCCATGCCGGACTCGGACCCGGCGAGGGCCTTCAGCTTGCCCGGGGTGCGGCGCACCGTGAACAGCTCCAGGTGCAGGGCGAAGTCCGCGCGCAGGGGGTGCCGGAAGGGCGCCTGGTGCCAGGCGGCGATGTACGGGGTGGGGGGCTGGCCGGGGCCGAAGATGCGGTCGAAGCGGCGCAGCAACTCCAGGTAGACGCCCGGCAGTTCGGCCCGTGCCGCGTCGTCCAGGTCGCGCAGGTCGGGGACCCGGCGCAGGGGGTAAAGGTGGACCTCGTAGGGCCAGTGGGCGGCGTACGGGACGAAGGCGATCCAGTGTTCACCCTCAAGGACGACACGGGAGCCGTCGGCGCGTTCACGGGCGACGACGTCGTCGAAGAGGTTGCCGCCCGGGGTGTGCTCCGCGTGCGCCTGGAGGTTGTGGAGCATCAGGGCCGTGCGCGGGGTGACGTACGGGTAGCCGTAGATCTGGCCGTGCGGGTGGCCGAGGGTGACGCCGATCTCGGCACCTCGGTTCTCGAAGCAGAACACCTGCTCGACGGAGGGGAGTTGGGCGAACTCGGCGGTCCGGTCGGTCCACGCCTCCACCACGAGGGCGGCCCGCTCCTCGGTGAGATCGGCGAAGGAGGCGTCGTGGTCGGAGGTGAAGCAGACCACCTCGCAGCGGCCGAAGTCCCCGGCGAGGGAGGGGAAGCGGTTCTCGAAGACGGCGACCTCGTAGTCGGCGGCCGGGATCTCGCTCTCGTGGCCGTGCCGGGTGGGGCACAGGGGGCAGGCGTCGGCGGGCGGCAGGTGGGTGCGGTCCTGGCGGTGCGAGGCGATGGCCACGCTGTCGCCGAGCAGGGGGTCGTACCGGATCTCGGAGGTGGTGGCGACGGGGGTGAGGGGGCGCAGGTCGACGGCGTCGCGGACCCGGCCGTCCGCCGTGTCGTAGTAGAGGAGTTCGCGCCCGTCGGCGAGCCGGGTCGATGTCTTCTTCACTGCCACCTCACATACCAACACCCACCAACAGAATCGAACACAACAAACCACAGGCGCACAGCATCGTCAATGCGGTGCGCCCGTGTGCCCGAAATGCCCTGACGGCGAAGGGTGTTGAAACCCCGCCACCCCTAGACGGATCTCACTGCTCGTGCTGCGGCACCGTGGCCCGGTCCAGCAGTCCCGTCCGGGCCGCGAGGGCCGCCGCCTCCAGGCGGGAGCCGACGCCGAGCTTCATCAGCACCCGCTGGACGTGCGTGCGCGCGGTGCTGGGGGCGATGCCCATGCCCGCCGCGATCAGCCGGGTGTCCTCGCCGTCGGCCACCCTGACCAGCACTTCCACCTCGCGCGGGGTGAGCATGTGCAGGAGCCGCTGCCCCTCGTCGTCGGGCTGGGCGGCCGGGTTGAGCAGCTCGGCGAAGGCCCCTTGCAGGAGGCCGGGTGCGACCGCCGCCTCCCCCGCCCGCGCCTTGACCATGGCACGCTCGACGCCCTCTATGCGCTCGTCGTGCCGTACGTATCCGGCCGCCCCGGCGGCGAAGGCCGCGGCGATGCCCCGGGGGCTGGGCACGGGACCGAGGACGACCACCGCGACCTGGGGGCGCTCGCGTTTGATCCGTACGATCGGGTCGAAGGCGCCCGGCGCGGCGGGGGTCGCCGTACCGAACAGGCAGACCTCCGGGGCCCGGCTCACGACGAGTTCGGCGGCGCCCGCGGTGGGGGCGGCGGCGGCGAGCACGCGGTGCCCGCGGAGCTTGAGGGCGGAGGCGAGCGCCTCGGCCAGCAGTCGGTGGTCGTCGACGACCATGAGCCGCACACCCATCGGACAACCCCCACATTCCCCCAGGAGCAGGCCCCCCGGCCTCCTGACCCGGCAAGCTACACGCTTGTTCGACGTTGCGCGCCCCTTACCGGTGAGAAGCCACTCAAAGTTGCCAAATGCCGTCGTTCGAGATGCAGTTGCGGCCCGGATGCGGCACAGCCGGCCCTTTCAGGACCTCTTTATGATGCAGACGTCCATCACCTTTCGCCTCCTCCCCAGGAGAAGCATGCGCCCCACACGAGCACTGGTCGCAGGAGCCGCAGCACTGGCATCGTGCGCGACCCTCGCGGCCGCCGGCCCGGCCACCGCGGCGCCCCGAGCGGCGCAGCCGCCCACGGCGGAGATCCAGACGGCCTACGGCCGTGCCGAGATCGCCGCCGGCTTCCGGTACGACCCCTACGGCCTGGACCCGGTGGTGATACGCCTCTGGGACCGCCTGGCCGACGGATACAGCGTCTCCGTGCAGCTGGTCACCATGAGCCCCACCGACGGCACCATCACCTGGAAGGCCCGCGTCCTCAACTCCGGCAACGGAACGGAGGGCGGGTGGCTGACGTACGCCAGGCCCGGCGGTCAGGTCACCGGTTTCGCGGCCCGCATCTGCCGGGTCAAGACCAGCACGGGCCTGAGCGACAAGTGCCTGGTGTCCCGCGCGGTCTGGGACACCGCGGGCTGAGCGCACGCGGACGACGAAGGGGCGGTGACGGGCCTGCCGTCACCGCCCCTCCTGGTACGGCGCTACTTCGCCGGCACGAAGGCCAGCGCCAGGTACTTCTTGTACGTGGACGGGCTCTCGCTGATCAGCTGGGTGCCCATGTACAGGCGGCCCTGGTGGAAGCGGACCTCCCCCAGCTTGAGCGTCATCGTCTGCTCGGCGTCCCGCACCGACCGGTCGGCCGGGTTGTCCAGCAGGACGGTCTGCTTGCCGGAGCCGCCGTCGAGGCTGGCGACCTGGCCGCCCTTGTCGTACGGCGGGAACTTGTAGACGATCAGGTTTCCGCCGTCCATCCGCAGCGGCACCATCGTGTAGCGCTCGCCGGAAGCGAAGTTGTCGCTGGTGGGCTTTCCGGTGGCGAGGTCGAAGGAGACGATCTCGTTGGTGCGGCCGGTCTCGGCCTGGCCCTTGTGCTCGACGGTGGACAGGTAGACGCGGCCGTTGCCGACGGCGATCTTGGAGCAGCTGCCGACGTCGTCGGAGTCGCACTCGATGGTGAACTTCGAGCTGTCCACGCTGATCTGGGCGCGCTGCTTGCCGGTCTTCTCGTCGACCGAGAAGAGGTGGCTCATCTTGGTCTTGTACTCGCCCGACTCACCGACGTTGGCGCCGACGACCAGCGGCTTGGTGGACACCACCGAGACGTACTTGGACTTGTCCGGCATCTTGTAGGTGCTCAGCGGCGCACCGTCGGCCTGCTTCAGGTTCTGGATGAGGATCTGCGGGTTGTCGTAGTCGCCGCACTGGCGCACCGCGATCAGGTTCTCGCCGCCCGCGTAGCCGATGTCGCTGCACTGGTCGGCGGTGGGCTTGGGGGACCACAGCTCCTTGCCGTCGGCCAGGTTGAAGCCGCCGCCGCCCGAGTAGCCCGCGGCGGCCACGGTGGTGCCGGAGATGGTGACCATCGTGAGGCGCTTCTTGCGGTCGCCGTCGGGGAAGTTCTTCTGCCAGAGCAGCTTGCCCGCGTTGAGGTCGATCAGGCCGACCTCGGTGCAGGAGGCGATCTTCTCGCCGGCCTGCTTCTTGCCCTGGAAGACGATCGCGGCCTTGTTGTCGGCGGTGACCTGGAGGGAGCCGCCGCAGGGCGAGCCGTCGAGCGGGATCTTCCACTTCTCGGTGCCGCTCACCGGGTCGTACCCGACCACGCTGTTGACGGCGCTCTTGGCGTACACGGTGTCGGTGGCCCAGGAGCCGCGCACGGTGGTGATCTCCTTGACCACCGGCAGCGGCACCTGGAAGCCGACCTTGGCGGTGGCGACCGGCGGGGCCTTCTCCTTGCCCGCGCCGTCCGGGGCCTTGGGGGCGTCGCCGCCCTTGGGGTCGCCGCCGCCGGTGGAGTTGCCCGCGACGTCCTTCGGGTCGTCGCCGCTGGTCGCCTTGATGACGACGCCCACGCCGACGATAAGGACGACGGCCAGCACCGCCGCGATGATGATCTTCATCTGGTTGGTCAGACCGCCGCCGCCACCGCCGCCACTGCCCTGGACGACCGTCTGCGGGGCCGGGCCCTGGGGCGGCTGCATGCCGTACGGGGCCACCTGGCCGGGCTGCTGTCCGGGCTGGCCGGGGTAGCCGTAACCGGGCTGCTGCTGTCCGCCGTACGGGTTCGGCTGGGCCTGACCGGGCTGGCCCGGGTAGCCGTAACCGACCGGGGGCCCCTGCGGGGGCTGGCCCGGGGCGGGCGGCGGCGGGGTCGCGGGGGCGGCCTGGGGGTAGCCGTAGGCGGGCTGCTGGGGCGGCTGCTGACCCGGCGGGGGCGGGGTGGGCGCGCCGAAACCACCGGCGGGCGGCGGGGTGGGCGCGCCGAAGCCCCCCGCGGGCGGAGGCGTCGGGGCGCCGAAGCCCCCCGCCACGGTGGGCGGCGGCGACTGCGGCGGAGCGTCCTGCGGGGCCGGGTTCGGGTGGCCGGGGTTCTGGGGGCCGGGGTTCTGGCCGGGGTTCTGGCCGGGCTCCGGCGACTTGCTGAACGGCGAGGGCGGCGGTGCCCCCTCCCCGTTCTGCGGGGGCTGGTTGGGCGGCTGCGTCATGGTGGTTCTACCTCTGGGGACGAAGGGTGCTGGCAGGTCGAAGGCACGCGGGCCTTCGGAAGTCCGGGGGCCCGTCCGGGGGGGCCTGAGGAGTACGGGCACGGGGCGGGACCGGCCGCGAAGAGCCGGACTCCCGCCCCGTACACCTCAGTTGCCGAAGGCCAGAATGGCCTGCGGCTTCTCGTCGTCCTTGCCGGAGATCCGGTCGGAGGACATGAACAGCCGGCCGCCCTCGTAGGCGAGCAGCTTGGAGAACATGCTGCGCTCGATGGCCGACACCGACGTCGGGTTCTTGAGCACGGGAGCCGGGCTGCCGCCCGTCACCGGGATCTTCACGACGCCGCCGGGCTTGTCGTACGAGGCCTCGGTGTACGCGAAGACGTTGCCGCCCTCGACCTTCACCAGTTCCATCGTGCGGTCGCCCGGGGAGGCCCACTTGCGCTTGCCGGTGGTGACGTCGTACGCGCGGATCTCGTTGGAGCGGCCCGAACCGGTGCCGCTCTTCGGCTCGCTCTGCACGAAGAGGGTGGTGGCGTCGGCGGCGACACCCGTGCAGCCCTGGAGGCCGGAGGAGGACAGGAAGAGTCCGCCGCACGACAGGGCGGGCATCTGCTCGCCCTCGGGCATCTGCGCGGCCATCGTGCCGTTCGGCTTGAGGAAGACGATGCTGGCCGCTTCCTTCTTGCCCTTCTCCAGGTAGACCACCAGCGGCTCGACCGACAGGACGCGCTTGACGGTCCAGTCCTTGGGCACCTTCCAGGTCCACCGGGCCTTGCTGGTGGCCGGGTCGATCTCACGGAGCTGCGAGGTCGGCTTCTCGGTGCTGCCGCAGGTGTCGGCGACGAGCAGCTTGGTCGGGGAGGAGGCGAAGCCGCCGCCCATCCGGCAGGGGCCGGTGCGCACGTCGCCGAACAGCTTCGCGCCGTCACTGATGCGGTAGGCGCTGGGGAAGGTGCGGTCCACCACGACGGTGTCGCCGGAGACCACCAGCGAGAGGCCGCTCATGATGTCGAAGAGGTTCTCCTTCTCGACCTCCTTGCGCCACCCCGCCTTGCCGGTCTTCAGGTCGACCTGCTGGAGCTGGTTGCAGTCGGCGTCCTCGGTGTTGTTGTTCTCGACCGCGATGACGATCTTGTCGCCCTTGCCGACGACCTGGGGTGCGGCGCACACCTCGTTCGGGAACGGCAGCTCCCAGCGCTTCTTGCCGTCGGCCACCCCGTACGCCGTCATCTTCTTGTAGTACGTGTGGACCACGGTGTCGCCGACGAACCACATCGGCATGACCTTGCCGCCGTTGTTGGGCAGGTCGACGTCGTTGACGTGGTTCCACAGGACCTTGGAGTCGCCGGGCTGGCGGCCCGCGTTGAGGTCCCCGCCCGCGTCCCGGCCGGGGGCGCTGTTGCCGTTGCCCTTGCCGTCGCCCTTGTCGACGGTGGGGGCGTCGGTCGGCTTGGTCGCCCCGGTGGGCTGGGCGACGGGTTCCTTGTCGCCGCCGGAGACCAGGTAGATGCCGCCCGCGATGACGATCAGGGCGGCGACGGCCGCGCCGATGATCAGCATCAGCTTCTGCTTGTTCTGCGGGCCACCGCCACCGGCGCCGCCCGGGCCGGGCATGCCCGGGTAGGTGGCGGGCTGCTGGCCGGGGGGCTGGGGGTAGCCGTAACCGGGCTGGGGCTGCTGGCCGTACGGATTCGGCTGGCCCGGCTGGGCGGGCCGGCCCGGATATCCGTACCCCTGCGTCGGCTGCGTCGCGTACGGGTTGTCCCCGGCCGGAGGCGGTCCCGGCGGCGTCTGCGGGTACCCGTAGCCGGGCTGCGGGCCCGACGGCGGTCCCGGCGGCGGCTGCGGTGCTCCCGGAGGCGGGCCCTGCGGAGCCCCGGCGGGCGGGGTCTGCGGGTCCTGCGGTGCGCCGAAGCCCCCCTGCGGCGGCTGGTTGGGCGGCTGAGACATCAGCACTTACCTCTTCACACGGGTGGCCCGCTGCCCGGTCGGTCTCCCCCGCGATTCCGGGCGGTCACATCCCCCCGGAAAGGAGCGAATCGGGCTTGGGTCCCGTAGATCTACGTCAGTCGAGCGGGGCTTCTTTCTATCACTGGAGTCACTTCGAACAAGGGGCCGGTCCGCCCCTGTTCCCAAGGGAGGACCGGCCTGTGATGCGCTCGTTATGAGGTCTGTACGTCTTCTCTACGACTGTCCCGGGGCCCCGGCGGACCTGACGGAACGCCAGATCCGGGGCTGTTCGCCGACGGCGGCTCAGGCGTCCTCGGCCAGCTCCAGCCAGCGCATCTCCAACTCGTCGCGCTCGCCGATCAGTTTGCGCAGCTCGGCGTCGAGCTCGGCGACCTTGCCGAAGTCGGTGGCGTTCTCCGCGATCTGCGCGTGCAGCACGGTCTCCCGGTCGGACATCTTGCTGAGCTGCCGCTCGATCTTCTGGAGCTCCTTCTTCGCCGCCCGTACGTCGCCGGAGGACTTCTCCGGCTTCGCGGCGGCGGCGGGCGCGGGGGCTGCGGCGACGGCGGCGTCGATGACCTGCCGGCGGCGCTCCAGGTACTCGTCCAGGCCGCGCGGCAGGTTGCGCAGGGTGGCGTCGCCGAGCAGCGCGAACACCTTGTCGGTGGTCCGCTCGATGAAGAACCGGTCGTGGGAGATCACGACCATGGAGCCGGGCCAGCCGTCGAGGAGGTCTTCGAGCTGGGTGAGGGTCTCGATGTCGAGGTCGTTGGTGGGCTCGTCGAGGAAGAGGACGTTGGGCTCGTCCATCAGCAGCCGCAGGATCTGCAGACGGCGGCGCTCACCACCCGAAAGGTCTCCGACCGGGGTCCACTGCTTCTCCTTGGTGAACCCGAACTGCTCGCACAGCTGCCCGGCGGTCATCTCGCGGCCCTTGCCGAGGTCGACGCGGTCGCGGACCTTCTGCACGGCTTCCAGCACGCGCAGGTTCGGGTCGAGCTCGCCGACCTCCTGGGAGAGGTACGCCAGCCGGACGGTCTTGCCGACGACGATCTTCCCGGCGGCGGGCTGCACGTCGCCCTGGCTGCGGGCGGCCTCGGCGAGGGCGCGCAGGAGGGAGGTCTTGCCCGCGCCGTTGACGCCGACCAGGCCGACGCGGTCGCCGGGGCCGAGCTGCCAGGTGAGGTGCTTGAGCAGCACCTTGGGGCCCGCCTGGACGGTGACGTCCTCCAGGTCGAAGACCGTCTTCCCGAGCCGGGCGTTGGCGAACTTCATCAGCTCGCTGGTGTCGCGGGGCGGCGGGACGTCGGCGATCAGCTCGTTGGCGGCCTCGATGCGGTACCGCGGCTTGGACGTACGGGCCGGGGCCCCGCGCCGCAGCCACGCCAGCTCCTTGCGCATCAGGTTCTGCCGCTTGGTCTCCTCGGTGGCGGCGATGCGCTCGCGCTCGGCGCGGGCGAAGACGTAGTCGCTGTAGCCGCCCTCGTACTCGTGGACGGCGCCCCGCTGCACGTCCCACATGCGGGTGCACACCTGGTCCAGGAACCAGCGGTCGTGGGTCACGCACACGAGGGCGGAGCGGCGCGACTGGAGGTGCTTGGCGAGCCAGCTGATGCCTTCGACGTCGAGGTGGTTCGTCGGCTCGTCGAGGACGATGAGGTCCTGGTCGGCGATGAGCAGCTTCGCGAGCGCGATGCGCCGGCGCTCGCCGCCCGACAGCGGCCCGATGACGGTGTCGAGGCCCTGCCCGAACCCGGGCAGGTCGAGCCCCCCGAACAGCCCGGTCAGTACGTCGCGGATCTTCGCGCTGCCCGCCCACTCGTGGTCGGCCATGTCGCCGATGACCTCGTGCCGGACAGTGGCGGCCGGGTCGAGGGAGTCGTGCTGCGTGAGGACGCCGAGCTGGAGCCCGCCGACGTGCGTCACACGCCCGGAGTCGGCCTCCTCCAGCTGGGCGAGCATGCGGATGAGGGTGGTCTTGCCGTCGCCGTTGCGACCGACGACGCCGATCCGGTCGCCCTCCGAGACGCCGAGGGAGACGCCGTCGAGCAGGGCACGGGTGCCGTACACCTTGCTGACTGCCTCGACATTGACCAGGTTGACGGCCATGAGTGGGTGCTCCAGGGGGCGGGGACGGATAGACCTCCCAGCCTAGTCGGCACGGGGAGGTGCCTGCGGGCGCGGGGCGGGTGGCCGCACGCGGGGCCCGGGGATCGGGGCACGCAGCGCCCTCCAGGGGCGCGGGGCTACCGGGGGGGCAGCGCCCCTTCAGGGGCGCGGGGAACTGCGCGACCAGCCACCCACCCACCCGCACGGGCCCCAGGAAGCCGCGCGGCAGCGCTTTAGGGAAAGGGGCGGGTCCGGGGCCTCGTCCTTACCTGAGCGCCCCGGGGCCCTCGGCCCGTTACCAACCGCCGAGGAAACGGCCACCAGCCCGCCGCCCGGGCAGCGCGCCCCGTACCGCAGGCCCCCCGGAGGAACCCGCCCCCGTAACACCCCTTACACCCGTACGGCCGTATCCCACGCCCCCCGACAGGCCGAACCCCCACCCCGGCGTTCTGCTGGTCCCGTACCCCCGGTACCGACCCAGAGGCAGGACGTCATGCACACCCCCACCTCCATATCCCGCACCCGCCTGTCCGCCACGGCGGCCGCCGCCACCCTGCTGCTCGCCCTCGGCGGCGGGTCCGCGTACGCGATCGACACCCCCACCGACCCCGGTGAGCTGACCGTCATCGACACCCCCGAGGGCAAGGCCCTCGCGGACAAGGACGGCAACGCGCTCTACACCTGGGCGGGCGACGAGAAGGACACGTCGAACTGCACCGGCGACTGCGCCAAGACCTGGCCCGCCGCGACCGGCTACCCGACCAAGTCGTCGGACGTCACCGGTGACACCAACCAGATCGACCTCGCGGGCAGCGACAAGAAGCAGGTCGTCCTCGACGAGAAGCCGCTCTACTACTTCAAGGACGACGCCAAGCCCGGCGACACCAAGGGCAACGGCGTGAAGGGCGCCGACGGCAAGGTCTGGAACCTGGTCGGCCCCGACGGCAAGGTCCTGGGCGCGGCGGCAGCCACTCCCGCCGAGCCGGACGCGAGCGACTCGCCGTCGGCCGACGCGAGCGAGTCCCCCTCGGCGGAGGCGAGCGCCTCACCGTCGGACGACGCATCGACGTCGGCATCGGCCTCGGCATCCGCCTCCGAGTCCGCCGGTACGGGCACGGGCACGGCCAAACCGACCGCCCCCGTCGCGCCGGTCGCCCCGGGCGACGCCACCAAGCCGGGCAAGCCGTCCCAGCCCGGCAAGGCCACGCCGTCCGGCGCGGTCAAGGCCGGTGCGGAGGTCGCCGAGTCGAACGGCGCCGCGAGCGGTGTCCTGCTCGGCCTCGGCGCCGCGACGGCGGTCGCAGCCGCGGGCACGGCCTATGTCGTACGACGCAGGAACGCCGGTCAGCACTGACACCGGCCCCCCGGGGCGGGGGCCGAACAGGCCCCCGCCCCACCCCCCGGCGGAGCTACAGCGCCACGGCCCCCGGTGCCGGTGCCACCGCCACCCGGGCCGCCACGCACGTCCCCGACGCCAGCAGCGCCTGAGCGACCCGGGCCGCCCCTTCGGCGTCCTTCGCCAGGAAGGCCGTCGTCGGCCCCGACCCGGACACGAGCGAGGCGAGCGCCCCGGCCTCCACCCCCGTGGCGAGGGTCTCGGCGAGGGAGGGGCGCAGGGAGAGGGCGGCGGCCTGGAGGTCGTTGCTCAGGCTCGCGGCGAGCGCGGTCGCGTCGCCGGTACGGAGCGCCGCCAGCAGCTCCTCGGAGGCCTCCGGCTCCGGCACCCGCATCCCCTCGGTGAGCCGGTCGAACTCCCCGTACACCGCCGGAGTCGACAGTCCGCCGTCCGCGACGGCGAACACCCAGTGGAACTCCCCGCCCACCTCCAGCGGGGTGAGCTGCTCGCCGCGCCCGACGCCGAGCGCCGCCCCGCCGACGAAGGAGAAGGGCACGTCGCTGCCCAGGTCGGCGCAGATCGCGAGGAGTTGTTCGTACGGGGTGTTGGTCCCCCACAGCACGTCGCAGGCCAGCAGTGCGCCGGCCGCGTCCGCGCTGCCGCCCGCCATGCCGCCCGCGACGGGGATGTCCTTGGCGATGTGCAGGTGGACGTCGGGGGTGCGGCCGTGGAGTTCGGCGAGGGCGATCGCGGCGCGGGCGGCGAGGTTGGTGGCGTCGAGGGGCACGTGCTGGGACCCGGGGCCGGTGCAGGTGACACGCAGTTCCCCGGCGGGGGTGGCGGTCACCTCGTCGTACAGGCCGACGGCGAGGAAGACGTTGGCCAGCGGGTGGAAGCCGTCCGCCCGCACGCCGCCGACCGCCAGCTGCACGTTCACCTTGGCGGGCACCCGTACGGTCACGCCCGCGTCAACTGCCCCCGCACTCACGCCTTGGCCTCCGCGATCGCCTTGGCCTCCGCGATCCGCGCGAACTCCTCGACCGTGAGTGCCTCGCCGCGCGCCTGCGGCGAGATCCCGGCGGCGACGAGCGCGGCCTCGGCGGCGGCGGGCGAACCGGCCCATCCGGCGAGCGCGGCACGCAGCGTCTTGCGGCGCTGGGCGAAGGCGGCGTCGACGACGGCGAACACCTCCTGGCGGGTGGCCGACGTCTCGACGGGCCGCTCCCGCTTCACCAGCGAGACCAGCCCGGAGTCGACATTCGGTGCGGGCCAGAAGACGTTCCGCCCGATCGACCCGGCCCGCTTGACGTCGGCGTACCAGTTCGCCTTGACGGACGGCACCCCGTAGACCTTGTTGCCCGGCTTGGCGGCGAGCCGGTCGGCGACCTCCGCCTGCACCATGACCAGCGTGCGCTCGATGGTCGGGAAGTGCTCCAGCATGTGCAGCAGGACGGGGACCGCCACGTTGTACGGGAGGTTGGCGACCAGCGCGGTCGGCTCGGCGGGGAGCTTCTCGACGAGCATCGCGTCGGAGTGCACCAGGTCGAAGCGGTCGGCCTTCTCCGGCATCCGGGCCTGGATGGTGCTGGGCAGCGCGGCCGCCAGTACGTCGTCGATCTCGACGGCGACGACCCGGTCCGCCCCTTCGAGCAGGGCGAGCGTCAGCGAACCGAGCCCGGGCCCGACCTCGACCACCACGTCGTCGGGGCGCACTTCGGCCGTGCGGACGATGCGGCGGACGGTGTTGGCGTCGATGACGAAGTTCTGCCCGCGCTGCTTGGTGGGGCGCACGCCGAGGGCGGCGGCCAGCTCGCGGATGTCGGCGGGGCCGAGGAGGGCGTGCTCTTGGGGGGCGGGGTGTTCAGGGGTGCTCACCGCACCAGCGTAAAGGGGGCGGGCTGCTGGGGCGGCCTCCGTCGGTGACGACGGGTTCCCATGCACGCGCATGGGAACCGACCGCCGCCCACGGTTGCCATGCACGCGCATGGCAACCCGTCACCGACACTGTCGACCGCCGACACCCGTCGACTGTGCACACCCGTCGGCTGCCAACACCTGTCGACTGCCGACACCTACAGCTTGCGGCCGCAGTGGGGCCACGGGCTGGCACCCCGCTGGACGTAGAGCTTCTTGGCGCGGAAGGTCTGTTCCTCGGCGGTCGCCTCGTGCGCGGCGCCCGAACCGCCCAGGGACTGCCACGTCTGGCGGTCGAACTGGTAGAGGCCGCCGTAGGTGCCGGTCGAGTCGGTGATGTTCGCCCGGCCCCCCGACTCGCACTGCGCGAGCCCCTCCCAGTTCAGCCCGTCCGCGCCCGCCACCGACGTGGGCATCGGCTTGGTCCCGACCCGCACCACCTGGTCGACAGGCTCCCGGGAGATCTCCTCGGAGAACTTCTTGGGCTTCTGCTTGACCCCGTTGACGGTCCTCAGCACGTACGTGATCTTGCGCGACCCCTTCACCCCGGCCCGCTCGACCTCCTCGGTGCCCTGGAAGATCGACGCGTCGTTCTTGCGGACCACCTTGAAGTCGATGGCCTCCTCGCGGATCTCCTTGCTGCCGGTGATCCGCATGACGGTGACCGTCTGCCCGTCGCGCGGGAAGCTGTCCATGGGCACGGACGTGGTGTCCTCGGCGCCCAGCGAGATCCCGGCCTCGCCGACGGCCTCCTCGACGGTGGCCGCGTTGGTGCGGATGGTGTGCTCGCGGCCGTCGGCCATGACGGTCAGGGTGCGTTCCGTACGGACGTCCAGGGTCAGCCCCCTGCGCCCGATGGCCGCCGACCGGGACGCCGACAGGTACGCGCCCTCCGCCCGTACCCCGAACTGCTTGAGCGCGCCGTCCACCGTCTGCGCCGTCGTCCACACCTGCCGCCGCTCGCCGTCCAGCGTGAGGACGACCGGCCGCCCGTACCGGACGACGACCTCGTCGCCGCTGGCGAGGGTCTGCCCCGGCCCAGGGGCCACCAGGTCGTGCTCGCCGATGTGGACGCCCTCCTTCTCCAGGAGTTCGGTGACGTCGTCGGCGAAGGTGTGCAGGGTGCGCGGCGCGCCGTCCACGCTCAGTTCGATGGCCTTGTCGTTGGCGACGAAGGCGGAGGTGCCGCCCGCGAGGAACGCCACGACCAGCGCCTGCGGCACCAGCTTGCGGAAGGTGTCGGGCTTCTCGGTGCCGGGCCCGGCCCCCGTGCCGCCCTTGCGCCGGCGGGCCGCCCGCCGCCCGTCGCCGGTGCGGCCGTCACCGTCGGGGCCGTCCGGGTCGTCGGGCCGGGCGGCCTGGAGCGCGGCGGAGACGGGGTGCTGGCGCGGCAGCAGCGGCTCGTCGGCGGCCGGGGACGGGGCCGGGATGAGGTCGTAAGGGTCGGGCGCGGGGCCGGGATCGGCGGCGTACTCCGTCGTGTACGGCTCGTACGCGCCCTGCGTGTCCTGGCTCTGCGGGTACGTGGCGTACGGGTCCTGCACGGCGGTGCCGTAGCCCCCGCTCCCGTACGTCTCGTACGCGCCCGGCGCGCCCTGGTGCCCGGTGTCGTAACCGCCGTACGAGGACGACGGGCCGGACCCCTCGTACGGACCGGGCCCGGCCCCGTACGCCGCCGCCCCGTCGTGCCCGGTGGCGTACGGCTGCGGTTCGTACGAGGTCCCGTACTGCGCCTCGTACGACAGCGCACCACCCTGCGTATTGCTCACGTCGCTCCCGGTCCGCGCGAATCCGCCCGACGGACAGACCGGTGTCCCGGCCTGCCACTGCTGCGGGCCGGGACACTAGCGGAGCGATCGTCACTCTCCAAAGCGACGCGGCTACGCAGGGTTGCGCGACGAACTTGCGTGCGAACCCGGTGGAGCTGGGGCTCAGTAGCCGAACACGCGTGCCGTGTTGGCGGCGATCGCGGTCGCCATGGCGTCCTCGTCGACACCCTTCACGGCGGCCATCGCGCGCACGGTGATCGGGATCAGGTACGGGGCGTTGGGCCGCCCTCGGTAGGGGGCCGGGGTGAGGAACGGCGCGTCGGTCTCCACCAGCACCCGCTCCAGCGGGGCGACGGCGAGGGCGTCGCGCAGCGGCTGCGCGTTCTTGAAGGTGACCGTCCCGGCGAAGGACAGGTAGTAGCCCCTGGCCGCGCAGATCTCGGCCATCGCCGCGTCGCCGGAGTAGCAGTGGAAGACGGTGCGCTCGGGGGCGCCCTCCTCCTCCAGTACGCGCAGGACGTCCTCGTGGGCGTCCCGGTCGTGGATGACGAGCGCCTTGCCGTGCCGCTTGGCGATCTCGATGTGGGCGCGGAAGGAACGCTCCTGCGCGGCCTTGCCCTCCGGTCCCGTACGGAAATGGTCGAGGCCGGTCTCGCCGACGCCCAGGACGTGCGGGAGGGCGGCGAGCCGGTCGATCTCGGCGAGCGCGTCGTCGAGGGCGCTGTCGCCGCCGCCGGGGCGGGCCCCCTGCCGGGACCAGCCGTCGGGGTCGCCGAGGACGATGCGGGGGGCCTCGTTGGGGTGCAGGGCGACGGCGGCGTGGACGGCGTCGTACGTCGCGGCCGTCTCGGCGGCCCACTGGGAGCCCTTCACGTCGCAGCCCACCTGCACCAGGGTCGTCACCCCGACCGAGGCGGCCGTGGCGAGGGCCTGCTCGACGGTGGTGTCCTGCATGTCCAGGTGGGTGTGCGAGTCGGCGACCGGCACGCGGAGGGGCTCGGGCGCGGGCGGTGCCGCCTTCTTGTCAGCTGCCTGCTTGTCGACCGTCTGCTGGTCGACCGTCTGCTGGTCGACCGTCTGCTGGTCAGCTGTCTTCTTGTCGACATTGTCGCCGACAGGGCGGGGGCTCATGCGGTCGATCCTACGAAAGCGCCGCCCGGCCCCCGGCCCGTACTCCTAGCGCTGCTGCTTGCGGTGGAAGGGGTGCAGCAGGTCCGAGAGGTGCCAGTGGTGCGGCTCGCGCGGCTGCGGGACGTCGGCGCCCTCGGCCTCGGCGGGTACGGGCCCGGCGGCGGAGACGGTCTCGGCATTGCGCCGCTGGAGGTCCTGGATGGAGGACACCTGGCCGGAACGCATGATGCGCACGACGGTGCCGCTGCAGTTGAGGCAGGAGGGGCGGGACAGCGGGGAGGGCACACGCTCGCCGTTGGCGCGGTACACGACGAAGGGGTGACCGGAGCCGTCCGTGTGGTGCTCTATCTCGTACGCCTGCTCCCAGCCGTGGCCGCACTTCATGCACGCGAAGGCGTACGCCTCCTGCACCGAACCGTGTGCCGTGCTCTGCTTCGTGCCCTGTGCCGTTGCGCCCTGCGCCGTGATGCTGCCGGCTGCGCTCTGCGCGATCTCGCTCATGCCAGCTCCTTTCCACTCACCAACCAGTGGACGCCCTTTCGGGCACAAGCGCGACAGACCTGTCAAAACGTGAGGAGCATTTGACGACCGCCTAAGAAAGTTGGCTTATGCACGGGATTCGCTTTGCTTTTCAAGAAGCTCCTTTACCTTCGCCCGCCCCGCCGCCCTGCGTCCGAGCCGCGTTCTTTGCCGCGACGACCGCATCGAACACCTCCCTCTTGGGCAGTCCCGCCTCGGCGGCGACGGCGGCGATGGCCTCCTTGCGCCGCTCCCCCGCCTCCTCGCGCACCTGCACCCTGCGCACCAGCTCGTCGGCGTCGAGCTCGGCCGGACCGGCCTCGGGCGCGCCCTCGACGACCACGGTGATCTCGCCGCGCACACCCTCCGCCGCCCACTCGGCGAGCTCCTTGAGCGGGCCGCGCTTGACCTCTTCGTACGTCTTGGTCAGCTCGCGGCAGACGGCGGCCCGCCGCCCCTCCCCGAACACCTCGGCCATCGCCGCGAGGGTGTCGTCCAGCCGGTGCGGGGCCTCGAAGTACACAAGGGTGCGCCGCTCGTCGGCGACCTCCCGCAGCTTCCCGAGCCGCTCGCCCGCCTTGCGCGGCAGGAAGCCCTCGAAGCAGAACCGGTCGACGGGCAGCCCCGACAGCGCGAGCGCGGTGAGCACGGCGGACGGTCCCGGCACGGCGGTGATCTTCAGGTCCTTCTCGACGGCGGCCGCCACCAGCCGGTACCCGGGGTCGGACACGGACGGCATCCCGGCGTCCGTCACCAGCAGCACGCGCGCGCCGCCCTCCAGGGCCTCGACCAGTTCGGGCGTGCGCGCCGACTCGTTCCCCTCGAAGTACGACACGACCCGCCCGGTGGTGAACACGCCGAGCGCCTGGGTCAGCCTCCGCAGTCGCCGGGTGTCCTCGGCGGCGATCACGTCGGCGGCCTCCAGCTCCTTGGCCAGCCGGGGCGGGGCGTCGGAGACGTCGCCGATGGGCGTCCCGGCGAGGACGAGGACTCCGGCGGAGGAGCCCGACCCGGAAGAGGCGGAGGCGGCGGACGCGGTGGGTGCAGTCGATCCAGTCACGCCCCCATCCTCCCAGGGCTTGCGCGAACCCCCTCCCCGAGACCCGGGGGGGGGGCGACACCCGACCGCGCCGCACCCTGCCCGACGTACGACACCCGCCCCGTACGACACCCGCCCCCACCCGGCCTGACGGGCGACGCGCACAGCCGCGTTCCCTACCATGGCGCGGTGACGAGTACAGCGCCCCCGGCCCAGCACGGACGGGCCCCGCAAGAGGAGCCGCCCACCTGGCAGCGAAGGCTGCGCCGGTTCGGCTACGTGCCCCGGACGACGACGGGACTGCGCGAACGCCTGGTCCCTCCGTACGCCGTCATGCCGTACCGCCCTCACGTGTGGCACTTCCTGCGCATCTCCCCGAACGTCTTCCACGCCGTGCTGCGCCTGACCCCGTGGGGCGGCCCGCTGCTGGTCACCCTGCTCGCGGGCGTGCTGCGGTTCTGGAACCTCGGCATCCCGAAGGCGGTGATATTCGACGAGACGTACTACGCGAAGGACGCCTGGGCACTGGTCCACCAGGGCTATGAGGGCAGCTGGCCGAAGGACATCGACACATCGGTTTTGTCATCTCCTGACACGGTGCCGATCCCCACCGACCCGGGATACGTCGTCCACCCCCCGGTCGGCAAATGGCTGATCGGCTGGGGCGAACAGCTCTTCGGCTTCACCCCCTTCGGCTGGCGCTTCGCGGTGGCGGTGCTCGGCACGCTCTCGGTGCTGCTGCTGTGCCGCATCGGCCGCCGCCTGTTCCGCTCGACGTTCCTCGGCTGCCTCGCCGGGCTGCTGCTGGCCGTCGACGGCCTGCACTTCGTGATGAGCCGCACGGCGCTGCTCGACCAGGTACTGATGTTCTTCGTGCTGGCGGCGTTCGGCTGCCTGGTGGTCGACCGCGACCACAGCCGCCGACGCCTGGCGGACGCCCTCCCGGTGGACGCGGACGGCATCCTGCGCCCGTCGTCGGAGGTCGCCTCCCGGCTGCGGCTCGGCCTGCGCCCGTGGCGGCTGGCGGCGGGTCTGTGCCTGGGCCTGGGCTTCGCGACGAAGTGGAGCGGCCTGTACACGCTGGTCGTCTTCTGCCTGCTCACCGTCCTGTGGGACGTGGCCGCACGCCGCACCGCCGGGGCGCGGCACCCGTACCCGACCGTCCTGAAGCGGGACGTGTTCCCGGCCTTCGTCTCGACGGTCCCGGTGGCGGTGCTGACGTACGTCGCCTCCTGGACGGGCTGGATCGTCACCTCGAAGGGCTACTTCCGGGACTGGGCGAAGGGTCGTGCGGGCCTCTCCCCGGACCACATCGGGCCGATCTCCCTCCCCCAGTTCGACATGACGTGGGTGCCGGAGTGGCTGCGCAGCCTGTGGCACTACGAGAGCGAGGTGTACACCTTCCACATCGGCCTGACCTCGGGCCACACGTACCAGTCCAACCCCTGGTCGTGGATTCTGGTCGGCCGCCCGGTCTCGTACTACTACGAGTCCCCCAAGCCGGGCCACTCGGGCTGCCCGCGCGCGGAGACGGAGAAGTGCGCGAGCGAGGTGCTGGCGCTCGGCACCCCCCTGCTGTGGTGGGCGGCGGCCTTCGCCGTCCTGTACGTCCTGTGGCGCTGGTTCTTCCGCCGCGACTGGCGGGCGGGGGCGATCCTCGCCGGGGTGGCGGCGGGCTGGCTCCCCTGGTTCCTCTACCAGGAACGGACGATCTTCTACTTCTACGCCGTCGTCTTCGTCCCCTTCCTGTGTCTGGCAGTGGCAATGCTGGCCGGGGCCCTGCTCGGCCGCCCCGGAGCGGACGAACGCCGCCGCGCGGTGGGCGCGATCGGGGTCGGCGTCCTGGTCCTGCTCATCGTCTGGAACTTCATCTATTTCTGGCCGATCTACACCGGCCAGACCATCCCGATCGACGAGTGGCGGCACCGGATGTGGCTGGACACGTGGATCTGAGCGCGCCGCTCACCCCACGTACCAGTCCCATAACGCCCCACGCTCCTGTCACTGCCACCCCGTAGAGTCACTCCCCGATAACTCCCGGGCAGCACCGAGCGCCCGGCGAGCTCCTGGGGAGGGGACTGCGTCATGCGCAGCGGAGCCAAGGTCGCCGTCGTCGGCGGTGCGTTCGTGCTGGTCGCCGGCGGTGTCGGCTACGGCGGCTACAACCTGTACACCGGCATGACCGGAGGCGGTGGTTCCGGTGGTGACGGCAAGGGTGACCTCAGCACCCAGAACGCCCCACTCCGGACCGGCCCCCCGTCCCAGGACGAGATCGGCAAGACCTCGCAGGCCTTCTTCGCCGCCTGGACCAAGGGCGACCCCGAGGCTGCCGCCCAGCTCACCAACAACGCGGTCGAGGCGACCACGGTGCTGGCCGCGTACGCCGAGGAGGCCCACATATCGGGCCTGAAGATCACCCCCGGTACGGCGACCGGCGCGAAGGTCCCGTTCACCGTCACCGGCAAGGTGGGCACCGAGGACACCGCCGCCAAGCCCCTCTCGTACGAGAGCAGCCTGACCGTGGTGCGCGGCAAGACGACCGGCAAGCCCCTGGTCGACTGGAAGCCGGCCGTGATCCACCCGGAGCTGAAGAAGGGCGAGACGCTCAAGACGGGCACGGCCTCCGCGCCGCCCATCAAGGCCGTCGACCGGGGCGGCAAGGAGCTGACCAAGGAGGACTACCCCTCCCTCGGCCCGGTCCTGGACCAGCTCCGCAAGAAGTACGGCGAGCAGTCGCACGGCAAGCCGGGCGTCGAGCTGTTCATCGAGCCCGCCCAGCCCGAACAGCCCTCACGCACACTGCTGACGCTCTCCAAGGGCGTCCCGGGGAAGCTCCAGACGACGATCGACGCGGGGGTGCAGGCGGCGGCGGAGAAGGCGGTCAAGCGGTTCCCGGGCAGCTCGGTGGTGGCGCTGAACCGCCGGAGCGGCGCGATCCGGGCCATCGCGGACAACCACAGCTCGGGGTTCGGCGTCTCGGTCAGCGGTGCCACGCCGCCCGGCTCGACCCTCAAGATCATGACCGCCGCGATGCTCCTCGAAAAGGGCATCGTCAGCCCGGGCTCGACGGTCGAGTGCCCGGCGGACGTGACGTACGAGGGCCGCACGATCAATAACCTCAACCACAAGGGGTACGGGAACATCCCCTTCTCCCAGGCCTTCGCGGTCTCCTGCAACAGCGCCTTCATCAAGCAGATCCGCAAGGTCGGCGACGACGGCGCGCTGCCCGCCTTCGCCGCCTCCCACTTCGGCATCGGCCCGGAGTGGAAGACCGGCATCGCCACGTTCGACGGCAGGATCCCGCCGGGCCAGGGGGGCGAGGCGGCCTCCCAGTACATCGGCCAGGGCCAGACCCAGTTCAACCCGCTGAACATCGCCTCGATCACGGCGACCGCGACCACGGGCCGGTTCCGCCAGCCGTACGTGGTCGCCGCCGAGCTCGACGACCGCCCCTTCGCTAAGGCCTCCTCGACCCTGTCCCCCGCCACCGTCCAGGGCATCCAATCGATGATGCGCCTGACGGCGACCTCGGGCACGGCGGCCAACGCGATGGCCTCGGTCAGCGGTGACAAGGGCGCGAAGACCGGCTCCGCCGAGCTCGACGGCCAGAAGACGTCGGACAGTTGGTTCACCGGGTACGCGGGTGACCTGACGGCGGCGGCGATGGTCCTCAAGGGCGGCCACGGCGGCGACGCCGCAGGCCCGATCGTCGCGAATGTCCTCAACGCCCGCTAATTCACCACGACTTACCCATTAATCATTCCCAAAGTCATCCCCTGGTCACGCTTTAGTCATTCCTTGGGTCATTCCTTGGAACGCACTCGCCCGGCCCGCACGCGGAGCAGTAGCGTGCGGGCCATGAGCACTTCGCAACCTCCTCCCGTTCACCCGCTGTTCGCCGAGGCCCTGCGCGACATGGGGCTTTCCGACCTGGAAGCGGAGGTTCGCCGCTTCCCGGACGCCACGCGCACGGCGGCCGAGGCGGCGGCGGCCATCGGCTGTGACACCAGCGAGATCGTCAAGTCCCTGATCTTCGAGGCCGACGGCGCTCCCGTCCTCGTCCTCATGGACGGCTCCTCGCGCGTCGACCTCGATCTCGTACGTTCCGAACTCGGCGCGCGGAAGGTCAAGCGGGCCGACGCCGACCTGGTCCGCGCCACCACCGGCTACGCGATCGGCGGCGTACCCCCCTTCGGCCACCGCACCCGCACCACCGTCCTCGCCGACCGGGGCCTGCTCACCCACCCCGTCGTCTGGGCCGCCGCCGGAACCCCGCACTCCGTCTTCCCCATACCCCCGAAGGACCTGATCGCCCACGCGGGCGCGAAGCTGGCCGACGTACGGGAAACCCCCGCCGGACCTGCTGGATCTGCCGAACCCTCCCGACCCTCCCGACCCTCCGGAGGAGATGCGGCGTGACCCCTCTCGTCATAGCCGCCGTCCTGCTCGCCGCCGTCACGCACGCCAGCTGGAACGCCATCGCGCACAACATCAAGGACCAGCTGGTCTCCTTCACCCTGATCTCCGGCGGCGGTCTGCTGATCGGCCTGCTCATGGCCGTCTTCGTCCCCTTCCCCGCCGCCGGGGCGTGGCCCTACCTGGCGATCTCCGCCGCCCTGCACGTCGCGTACATGCTGCTGCTCATGCGCTCGTTCACGCTGGGCGACTTCGGCCAGATGTACCCGATCGCGCGCGGTACGGCCCCGCTCGCCGTGACCGCGCTCGCCGCGGTCTTCGCCGACGAGATCCCCACCGGCTGGCAGCTCGCGGGGGTGGCGGTGGCCTGTACGGGCCTGGTCGGGGTGGCCCTCTGGGGCATCCGGGGCTCGGGCAAGAAGCCCCAGTGGGCGGCCATCGGCGCGGCCCTGGCCACCGGCCTCGCCATCGCCCTCTACACCACGGTCGACGGCCTGGGCGTCCGCGCCTCGGGCACCTCCCTCGGCTACATCGCGTGGCTGATGGTCCTGGAGGGCATCTCCATCCCGGCCTACGCCATCTACCGCCGCCGCGCACAACTGGCCTCCCAGCTCAAGCCGTTCGCGATCCGCGGCTTCATCGGCGCGGCCCTCTCCGTCGCCGCGTACGGCCTGGTCCTCTGGGCCCAGACGCGGGCCCCGCTGGCCCCGATCGCGGCCCTGCGTGAGTCGAGCATCATCGTGGGCGCGGCCATCGGCGCCATCTTCCTGAAGGAACGCTTCGGCGGCCCGAGGATCGCCGCGGCGGGCCTGATGGTGGTGGGCATCGGGCTCATGCTCCAGGCGAGCTGACACACACGGATGTACGCACACGGATGTACGCACACGGATGTACGCACACGGATGTACGCACACGGGTTCCGGTCCACGCCGCCGGGGTGCGCAGGCGGGCGCCAGGTGTTGGGCCAGACGAGGGGGTTGCAGGCGGCACCGGGCGCGTGGGCCCGGATCTGCGCCGCTCCGGGATTAAGCATCTGATCATGCAGAAGATGCTGGCGCTCGTCGCCCTCTCCGCCGCCGCCCTGGGCGGCCTCGCCCCCACGGCAGCCGCCTCCACCCACCCGGTGCCCCAGGCCCCCTCCGCCGTCTACGCCCTCCCGTCCGCCGCCTCCCTCGCCGCTCCGCGCGGCGACGAGGACAAGGACAAGTGGTGCGAGAAGTGCGTGAAGAAGGTCATCGACAAGTACAAGGACAAGCTGAAGGGCCCGAAGGGCGACGCGGGTCCGGCCGGTCCTGCGGGCCCCGCCGGTGCCGACGGCGCCGTTGGTCCTGCTGGCGCCGTCGGCCCTGCCGGTGCTGTGGGTCCCGCCGGTGCCGCCGGACCTGCCGGACCGAAGGGTGACCCGGGGCCGACAAATCCGCCGAAGGTCACGCAGGTGACGGGCACCGCGGGCAACCTCCCGTCGGGCAAGCACGAGAAGATCACGCTGACCGCCACGTGCCCGGCGGGCACGGTGGTCGTGGGCGGCGGCTTCGAGCACGGGTCGCGCCCGGACACGACGAAGACCTTCAACTTCTGGTTCTGGGAGAGCAAGGCCGATCACGCCGCCAACGCCTGGAAGATCTCCTACCAGCAGATGAACGAGGACGGGGCGACCTTCCCGATCACCCCCTACGCGAACTGCCTGTCCTTCTAGCCGGTCGCTCCACACCCCGCTGCGGGCGCCACGACGGTGCCCGCAGCACTCGGGCCCGGGAGTGGGCCGCGGAGGGGGACGTCCACCGGTCGGTGAACGAGGCACGGCGATCCTCGGCCCGAGCCCGACAAGGCCGCTCTCCACGCCAAGTGGGTATGTCTTCCCCTCCCCGAAGGGGTCCGTTCCCCCGCTACCCTCCCCGCATGACACCCACCAGGCTCCGCCGCCGGCCCCTCGCCGCCGCCGCGCTGCTCGCGGCCGCCGCCCTGCTGGCCACCGGTTGCTCCGCCTTCGGCACGTCCACCGGACTCGGCGAAGAGGGGCGCGCTGCGCCCGCGTACTACGCGCGTACGACGACGGTCGGCGCCGCCCCCGCCCCGGCCGCCGAGCGCGGCGAGCGGTTCCGCAAGGACGGCGGCGACAAGGCCGTGCAGGCGATCGACAGCGAGGGGACGGAGGAGAAGGTGCCCCGCGTGGTCGTCTGGACGGACCGGAAGGGGAGTTACGACGCTTCCGGCTTCGACGCCTTCAAGGCGAAGGTCGTCGACTACCTCCAGCGGGGGGAGGAGCTGAACGCTCCCCACGGGTACCTCCTGGACGTGTACGGCGCGAAGGGGAATCTGCTGCACCGGATCGACGCGCGCAGCTGAGCCGCCGGAGACGTCACGACCGGAGACGCCATGACCGGAGACGCCACGAGACGTCAAGAGGAGTCACCGTTCCCGCACTTCACCCATCCAGGTTGAGTTTTGGTAAAGACTGACGTCGCACCACATCCATTTGCCCTTCACAGGCGTCACACGTGCAGGCGGCCCCCTCATGCGGCCCCCCATTAAGGGCATTTGGAGCATCCACGTTGAAGACTGGAATCAAGGCGATCTGTCGCATAACGGCGACTCTCGTCACCGCCGGCTCGGTCGTGACCGCCGGGGCGCTCGTCGCTCCGGCGGCTCAGGCCGCAGCCCCCAAGGCGCCGTCGATCGTCGCCAAGGGCGGCTTCCTGATGGACAGCGCATCGGGGCGCACGTACTTCTCGAAGGCCGGCGACACCCGGCTCTCCACCGGTTCCACGACGAAGATCATGACCGCCCAGGTGGTGCTCGCCACCAAGGGCGTCAACCTGGACACCAAGGTCACGATCCAGAAGGCGTACAGCGACTACATCGTCCGCAAGGGCGCGTCGTCGGCGCGGCTGATCGTCGGTGACAAGGTGTCCGTGCGCACGCTGCTGTACGGGCTGATGCTGCCCTCGGGCTGCGACGCGGCGTACGCGCTGGCCGACAAGTTCGGTTCGGGCTCCACGCGGGACGCGCGGGTGAAGTCGTTCATCGGGAAGATGAACACGACCGCGAAGAACCTGGGGATGAAGAACACGAAGTTCGACTCCTTCGACGGCATCGGTAACGGCGCCAACTACTCGACGCCCCGCGACCTTTCGAAGCTGGCGACCGCCGCGCTGAAGAACGGGAACTTCCGGACGATCGTCAAGACGACGTCGACCACGCAGCGGACCACCACCAAGAGCGGTGGCTACCGCAACATGAAGTGGACCAACACCAACAAGCTGCTGAGCAGCTACACGGGTGCCATCGGCGTGAAGACGGGCTCCGGCCCGCAGGCGAAGTACTGCCTGGTCTTCGCGGCGACGCGCGGCAAGCGCACGGTCGTCGGCGCGGTCCTGGCCTCGACCAACGAGGCGAACCGCACGGCGGACGCGAAGAAGATCATGGACTACGGCTTCAAGCTGTAACCCGGATTCGGGACATGGGGAGGGGCCGTCCTGCGGGGCGGCCCCTCCGGCGTTCACGCCCGGCCGAGGCTCTGCTTCACGCCCGGCCGAGGCTCTGCTTCACGCCCGGCCGAGGCTCTGCTTCACGCCCGGCCGAGGCTCTGCTTCACGGCCGCGATCAGGGCGAGCGCACGCGGGTCGGCGGTGACTCCCTTGCGGAGGCCGTTGGTGACGTACCCGAGGGCGATCCCCGACTCGGGGTCGGCGAAGCCGAGCGAGCCGCCGCGCCCGGGGTGGCCGAAGGAACCGGGGCCCAGCAGCGGGGACGCGGACCCGTGCAGCATGAAGCCGAGGCCGAAGCGGGTGTTGACGACCAGCACCCGGTCGGGTCCCGCCGACTCCTCGGTACGGGCGAGGGTGAGCGTCGCGGGCGCGAAGAGCCGGGGGCCGTCGTCGACCGGGCCGATCATCGCCGCGTAGCAGCGGGCGAGGGCGCGGGCGGTGGAGATGGCGCCGGAGGCGGGGAGTTCGGCGGCGCGGTAGGCGGCGTCGTTCTCGTCGGGCAGCGGGTCGATGGCCCCGAAGGCGCGGCGGGTGAGGGAGTCGGGGTCGGCGTACGCCTCGCTGACGGTGCGCTTGGGGCGGAGCTTGAGGCCGGTGGTGGTCGGCGGCTCCTCGACGGGTGCGAGACGGCCGACCCGGTGGGCCTCCTCCTGGGGCAGCCCGATCCAGAAGTCGAGCCCGAGCGGGCGGGCGATCTCCTCCGCCACCCAGCGGCCGATGGTGCGGCCGGTGACCCGGCGCACCAGTTCGGCGACGAGGAAGCTGTACGTCTGGGCGTGGTAGCCGTGGTCGGTGCCGGGCTCCCACACGGGGGCCTGGGCGGCGACCGCCCGCGCGCCGGACTCGCCGTCGCAGGCCTGGGCGGGGGTCAGGGGCCGGTCCAGCACCGGGAGTCCGGCGCGGTGCGAGAGCAGGTGACGTACGAGAACCCGCTCCTTGCCCGCTGCCTTGAACTCGGGCCAGTACGTGCCCACGGGGGCGTCGAGGTCGATCTGGCCGCGCTGGTGGAGGAGCAGCGGGACGGCGGCGGCTATGCCCTTGCCCGCGGAGCGGACGATCTGGGCGGTGTCGAGGGCCCAGGGGACGGCGGTGTCGACGTCGCGGGTGCCGCCCCAGAGGTCGACGACCTTGCGGCCGTGGAGGTAGACGGCGACGGCGGCCCCCCGGTCGCCCCGGTCGCGGAAGTTGCGCAGGAAGGCGTCCTTGACGGGTTCGAACCCGGCGAGCGTTGTGCCTTGGACGTCCACGCGTGTGCTCCGCTTCCTGGAGGGGTCGGGGGTCGGGGTGTTGCTGCACCCACCATGGTGCCGGGTGGGGAGGTGAGGGTGCAGGTGGGGCCCCTCCGGGGAGGCGGGGAACTGCCCCCCGGAGGGCCCCGCTCAGCCCATCCGCTCAGCCCACCCGTACCGACCGCGGGTCGAAGCCGAACGGAAGTTCCAGCCGGTGCGCGCGCATCAGCTCCTCGTCCAGCAGCAGGTCCCGCGTCGCCCCGTCCGCCGCCACCGTCCCCTCGCTCAGGACGACCGCCCGGGGGCACAGCTCCAGTGCGTACGGCAGGTCGTGCGTGACCATCAGGACGGTCACGTCCAAGTCCTTGAGGATGTCGGCGAGTTCCCGTCGCGCCGCCGGGTCCAGGTTGGACGACGGCTCGTCCAGCACCAGGATCTCCGGGTGCATGGCGAGCACCGTCGCCACCGCCACCCGCCGCCGCTGCCCGAAGGACAGGTGGTGCGGGGCCCGGTCCGCGTAGGCCGCCATCCCCACCCGCTCCAGTGCCTCGCGTACGCACGTCTGGAGCGCCGCACCCCGCAGCCCCGCCGCCGCGGGCCCGAAGGCCACGTCCTCCCGGACGGTCGGCATGAAGAGCTGGTCGTCGGGGTCCTGGAAGACGATGCCGACCCGGCGCCTGATCTCCGCGAGGTTGCGTTTGGCGACCGGCAGTCCGGCGACCTCGACGGTGCCGGCGCCCGCCGTCAGGATGCCGTTGAGGTGGAGGACGAGGGTGGTCTTCCCGGCCCCGTTGGGCCCGAGCAGGGCGACCCGTTCGCCGCGCCCGATCGTCAGGTCGACGCCGAACAGGGCCTGGTGCCCGTCCGGGTAGGCGTACGCCAGGCCGCGCACCGCCAGCGAATCTGCTTCCGTCACACCATCACCCATCCCGTCAGACACACCAGCAGCGCCGCCCCCGGCAGCATGCCCACCCGCGTCCACTCCGCGCGCGTGGCCACCGTCTCCTCCAGTACCGGCATGACGCCCGTGTAGCCGCGGCTCACCATGGCCAGGTGCACGCGTTCGCCCCTTTCGTACGATCGGATGAAGAGTGCGCCCGCGGTCTTCGCCAGCACGCCCCAGTGGCGTACGCCGCGGGCCTCGAAGCCCCGGGACCTGCGGGCGATCGACATCCGCTTCAGCTCACCGGCGATGACGTCCCCGTACCGGATCATGAACGTCGCGATCTGCACCAGCAACGGCGGCAGCCGCAACTTCTGGAGGCCGTGCAGCAGTTCGCGCAGCTCCGTGGTGGAGGCGAGCAGTACGGAGGCGGCGACGCCGAGCGTCCCCTTGGCCAGGATGTTGAAGGCGCCCCACAGCCCGGACACGCTGAGCGAGAGCCCGAGCACCTCCACCCGCTCCCCCTGTGCCACGAACGGCATCAGGACGGCGAAGGCCACGAACGGCACCTCGACCAGCATCCGGCTCAGCAGGTGACGGGCCGGGATGCGGGCGACGTACGCGACGGCCGCGAGCAGCACCGCGTACGCCGCGAAGGCCCACACGGCCTCCCTCGGCGTCGAGACGACGACCACCACGAAGCCGAAGACGGCGACCAGCTTGCAGTGCGGCGGCAGGGTGTGCACGGGACTGTCGACATGTCGGTAGAGCGCGTGAGCGTGACCTGCACCCATGTCAGACGCCTGCGGAGTCGGCCGCCTGCGCGGTGTCCGCGCGACGCTTGCGGACCGCCCAGAAGATCCCGCTGCCGACGACGACCGTCGCTCCGACCCCGATGACGCCCGCGAGCCCGCCGGACAGCGAGCTGTCGCTGATGCCCCGGACGCTGTAGTCGGCGAGCGGGGAGTCGGCGGCGGCGTGCTCGCGGACGTTCTTGTCGATGCCCTGGTCGGCGGCGACCTTCTCCAGGCCGTCGGGGCTGGTCGACGCGTACAGCGACACGACACCGGCGAGGGCGAGCGCGGCCAGCAGCCCGACCCCCCAGAACCGCCGGGCCGAGCGGGCCGCGACCGGAACGGCCGCCGTGTCCGGGGCCGGGGCGTCCACCAGCTCGCCGCCGATCCGCAGCTTCAGCGGCGCACTCAGCCCGCGCGCCCCGAACACCAGGTCGGGCCGCACGGCGAGCACCGCACCGACGGTGAGCGCGGTGATCGCCGCCTCGCCGATGCCGATGAGGACGTGCACGCCGACCATGGCGGTGAGCACCTTGCCGACGGGTACGTCGGTGGTCCCGCCGAGCGCGTACAGCAGGGTGAAGAAGGCGGCGGCGGCCGGCACGGAGACGAGGGCGGCGACGAAGGCGGACACCGTCACCGTGCGTCGCTTGCGCGGGAGGACCTTCACCAGGCCGCGGAAGATCCCGTAGGAGACGAGGACGGTGACCACGCCCATGGTCGTGATGTTGACGCCGAGCGCGGTGAGGCCGCCGTCGGCGAACAGCACCCCCTGCATCAGCAGCACCACGGATATGCACAGGATGCCGGTCCACGGCCCGACGAGGATCGCCGCGAGCGCCCCGCCGAGGAGGTGACCGCTGGTCCCGGCGGCGACCGGGAAGTTCAGCATCTGCACGGCGAAGACGAACGCCGCGACCAGGCCCGCCAGCGGCGCCGCCCGCTCGTCGGTCAGCTCGCGGCGGGCGCCGCGCAGGCCGAGGCCGACGGCGGCGACGGCGGCGACACCGGCGGTCGCCGAGACGGGTGCGTTGATGAATCCGTCGGGGACATGCATGGCGGAACTCCCGAGTTCGAACCGCTACGGAGCGTGCAAGCGGACAGCCGTTCGATGATAGGGAGTTATTGCAAAGCAGTTGCAAAAGCCCCCTCTCGATAAGTACCCCTCTTGGGCGGCCGACAAGATGTCGATATTCGTCGGGACCCGGGCCCGCGCCGGAATATGGGACATTAGGTGTCAATTAACCGCGAATGTGAGTGTTGCGTACGTACGAGGTGAGGAGGCGGGCCGATGTCCCGCACCGTTGAGGACCGTCCCCTCGGGGGCACCGACGCCGAGAGCGCCGCCGCCGAGGCCACGGCCGCCGAGGGCCCGAACCCGGCCGCCGCGCCGACCACGTCCACCGCACCCGCCGCACCAGCCGCCCCCGTCGAGGCGCGGCTGCGCGCGAACCTGGTCACCGACGCGCCGGTCCCCACCTGCCTCCCTGTCACTTTGCGACACGCACCGGCGGACGACCCGCGTGCGCTGCTCATCGAACTGCCGGTGCCCGGCCCGCCCGGCAGCACGGGCGGCCGCCCCACCTGGACCTTCCCGCGCGCGCTCCTGGAGGCGGGCCTGCGGGCACCGGCCGAGCAGGGCGACGTACGGATCTGGCCGTGCGGGCGGGTGCAGGTGGTGCTGGAGCTGCACGCGCCGCAGGGGGTGCTGCTGTTGCAGCTGGACAGCGCGCCGCTGGTGCGGTTCCTGCGGCGGACGTACGGCTGAGGGCCGGGCGGGGCCGACCGCGCCGGCCGCCGCGAGCCGGGGCCGACCGCGCCGGCCGCCCCTGGCCGGGCCCACCGCACCGGCCCGCCCCGGAACGTACGTACAAAGATCCAGCCGTACGAGTTGCCGGGCCCCCCTGGCGCGGAAAGCATGAGGGCATGCGAGTGCCCACAGACGAGTCCGCCCAGGAGCCCGGCCACCCCGACCGCACCGACCGCACCGACCGCACCGACCGCACCGCCGCCCCGTCCCCCGCCTACCTCCGCTTCCCCCACCTGCACGGCGACACCCTGGCCTTCGTGGCCGAGGACGACGTCTGGGTGGCCCCGCTCGCCCCGGCCGGGAGCGCCCCGGGCCGGGCGTGGCGGCTGACGGTCGACCGCACCCGGGTCGGGCACCCGCGCTTCTCGCCGGACGGCCGGCACCTCGCGTACACGACCTGGCGCAGCCTCGACCCCGAGGTGCACGTCGTCCCCGTCGACGGCGGCCCCTCGCGGCGCCTCTCCTACTGGGGTTCGGTGGACGCACGGGTCTGCGGCTGGACGCCGGACGGGCAGATCCTGGCGGTGTCCTCGCACGGGCAGCCGTTCTCGTACTTCTCCTGGGCGCACTCCCTGCCCACCGACGGCGGCCCCGGCGGCAGGCTCCCCTGGGGGCCGGTGTCCGACATCGCGATCACCGACACCCTCCCCGGCTGCGAGGGCGAACGCCGCACCCTGCTCCTCACCGGAAAGCCCCCGCACGAGCCCGCCGCCTGGAAGCGGTACCGGGGCGGGGCGACGGGCCGCCTGTGGCTGCACGGCGAACGCCTGCTGCCGGACCTGAACGGTCACCTGGAGGCGCCGATGTTCGTCGGGGAGCGCATCGCGTTCCTCTCCGACCACGAGGGCATCGGCAACCTCTACTCCTGCCTGCCCGACGGCTCCGACCTGCGCCGCCACTCCGACCACGCGGACTTCTACGCCCGGCACGCCTCCTCGGACGGCACGCGGGTGGTCTACCAGTGCGCGGGCGAGGTGTGGCTCGTCGACGACTTCTCGCCGAGCGGGGTGCCGCGCCGGCTGGACGTGCGCCTGGGCGGCCCGCGCACCGGCCGCCGCGGCTACCAGATCCCGGCGGCGGGCCACGTGGGCGGCCTCGCCGTCGACGCGACCGGCCGGGCGAGCGCCGTCTCGGTGCGCGGCAGCCTGTACTGGCTGACCCACCGCGACGGTCCGGCCCGTACGATCGCCGACACTCCGGGGGTACGGGTGCGGCTTCCGGAGATGCTGGGCGCCAGCGGGCAGGTCGCGTTCGTCACGGACGCGGAGGGCGAGGACGCGGTGGAGATCGCGTACCTCCCCCGGGCGGCCGGGGCGCGTGCCGCACGCCGTCTCGCCGCCGGTCAACTGGGCCGCGTACACGAACTGGTGGCCGACCCCGACGGCACGCGGGTGGCGGTCGCCTCGCACGACGGCCGACTGCTGCTGCTCACCGTCACCGAGGGCGAGGAGGCCCTGACCGAGCTGATCCGTTCGGTGAACGGGCCGGTCCGTGACCTGGCCTTCTCGCCGGACGGGACGTGGCTGACGTGGTCGCACCCGGGCATCGGCCGGTCGCTGCGGCAGATCAAGATGGCGCGCATCCAGTCCCCGAGCTCCGCGGAGGGCGCGGGCACGGCGCTGATCGTCGACGTCACCAACGGCCGCTTCGAGGACGAGAACCCCGTCTTCACGAGCGACGGCCGCTACCTCGCCTTCCTCTCATGGCGGGGTTTCGACCCGGTGTACGACGTCCACACGGGCGATCTGTCCTTCCCGCTCGGCTGCCGCCCGTACCTCGTCCCGCTCTCCTCCGCGACCCCCTCCCCCTTCGCACTCTCACCGGACGGCCGCCCGGCGGCGGGCGGCCTGGACCCGGACGAGGCGTCGGAGGGCGACGGAACGGTGACGGTGGAGGTCGAGGGCCTGGCGAACCGCGTCACCCCCTTCCCGGTGACGGCCTCCAAGTACTCCTCGCTGTCGGCGGTCAGCGGCGGCGGCCTGGTCTGGCTGCGCTGGCCGATCTCGGGCGCGCTCGGCGAGACCTTCGCCAACCCCGCCGACACCTCGGGCCGCCCCACCCTCGAACACTTCGACCTCGCCAAGGCCCGCAAGACGGAACTCGCCGACGACCTCGAATGGTTCGCCATCAGCGGCGACGGCACCCGCCTGGTCGTCGTCGAGGACGGCGAACTGCGCGCGGTGCCCGCCACCGAACGCGGCGACGGCGACTCCACCGTCCACCTCGACCTGCGCCGCATCCTGCACGACGTGGACCCGGCCGCGGAATGGCGGCAGGCGTACGCGGAGGCGGGCCGCATCATCGACTCCTACTTCTGGGAGCCGAACATGGGCGGTATCGACTGGTCGACAATCCTCGACCAGTACCGCCCGCTGGTGGAGCGGGTCGCCTCCCCCGACGAGTTCGCCGACCTGCTGCGCGAAGTCCTGGGCGAGCTGGGTACGTCGCACGCGTACGTCGCCGGGGCGCGCCGCAACGAAGGCCCCCCGCACTACCAGCGGGCGATGGGCCTCCTCGGCGCCAACTTCTACGTCAAGGACGGCAACTGGACCGTCTCGCGCATCCTGCCGGGCGACTCCTCCGACTCCAAGGCGCGTTCGCCGCTCGCGGGTACGGGCATCCGGGTCGGTGCCGTCCTCACCCATGTGGACGGCCGTCCGGTGGACCCGGTGGCGGGCCCGTTCCCGCTGCTGTCGGCGGCCGGGGGCACGACGGTCGAGCTGACGTTCGTACCGGAGGGGCCCGAGGGGGCGGAGGTGCGGCCGCGGCGGGTCGCCGTCGTTCCGCTCGTCGACGAACGCCCGTTGCGCTACCAGGACTGGGTGGCCAAGCGCCGGGAGGTCGTCCGCGACCTGAGCGGCGGCAAGTGCGGCTACCTGCACATCCCGGACATGGGCGGTTCGGGCTGGGCGCAGTTCAACCGCGACCTGCGCCTGGAGGTGTCGCGCCCCGCGCTGATCGTCGACGTACGCGGCAACGCGGGCGGCAACATCAGCGAGCTGGTCATCGAGAAGCTGACCCGCCGCATCCTGGGCTGGGACCTGACACGGGACGCCCAGCCCGTCTCGTACGCGTCGAACGCACCCCGGGGGCCGGTGGTGGCGTTGGCCGACGAGGCCACCTCCTCCGACGGCGACATGATCACCGCCGCCTTCCGGCTGCTGTCGCTGGGGCCGGTCGTCGGTCAGCGCACGTGGGGCGGTGTCGTCGGCATGACCGGCCGTCACCCGCTCGGGGACGGCACGGTCATCACCGTCCCCATGAACGCGGCCTGGTTCGACGAGTACGGCTGGGCGGTGGAGAACCACGGGGTCACCCCGGACGTCTCCGCCCTCCGCACCCCTCTGGACTGGGCGGAGGGCAGGTACGCGGTCCTGGACGACGCGGTGAAGGTCGCCCTCGACCTGCTGGAGTCGACCCCGGCGGCAACCCCGCCGGACTACTCGGCGGTGCCGGACAAGCGCAGGCCACAGCTGCCGCCGAGGTAGGGGGGCGGGAGGGTGGACGGGGGCTAGACCCCCACCCCCCGGGTCGACTCGTCCGCCGCCCCGCCCGCACCCACCAGCCCCTTGCCGACCCCGGCCAGCCGGGGGGCGAAACGCTTCATCTCCCGCTGCCCGACCGTCCCGATGACCCCGGGCAGGTAGCCGCGCACCGACTGCATCCCGCGCAGCCACCACTGCGCGTACACGTGGTGCGACCGCCGCTCGATGCCCGCGACGATCCGGTCCACGGCCGGTCCCAGCGGATACGTACGGTTGGACGGCCACGGCAGTCGCTGCCGCAACTCCCGCATCACCTCGTCCTGGTCGGCGCCCCGCACCATGTCGGTGTCCGTCCACGACAGGTAGCCGACACCCACCCGCACCCCGCGATACCCGACCTCGGCGCGCAGGCAGTGCGCGAACGCCTCGACGCCCGACTTCGACGCGCAGTAGGCGCTCATCATCGGCGCGGGTGTGATGGCCGCCAGCGAGGCGATCTGGAGGAAGTAGCCCCGGCTCTCCATCAGTACGGGCAGGAAGGCGCGGGCGGTGACGGCACCGCCCACCAGGTTGACCTCGATCACCCGCCGCCACGCCTCCGGGTCGGAGTCGACGAACGGTCCCCCGGCGGCCACGCCCGCGTTGGCGACGACAATGTCGACTTTCCCGAACCGCTCCTTGACCTCCTCCGCGACGCGCGCCATCGCCTCGTGGTCGGTGACGTCGGCGTACCACCAGTCGCTCTCGGTGTGCAGACGCCCGGTGACGTCCTTGAGCAGCTCGGGCTCCAGACCCACCAGGGCGATGTTCGCCCCGCGCGCGGACAGCTTGCGGGCGAGCAGCTCACCCACTCCCCGGGCTCCGCCCGTCACCACCGCGACCTGACCCTCAAGGCTGTAGCTCACGCGACTTCCTCCTTCTGCTGTTCCTGGCCCGCACCGGCGACGGCCTGCCGGCCCGCACCCACGACGACGTACTCCCGCACCAACTGCCGAATCGTTCCGCTGATGACCTCCGGCGCCTCCACCGGCGTCATGTGGCCCACACCGGTGAGCAGCGTCAGCCCCAGCGACTGCGGCAGCGCCGCCTCGATCTCCCGCGCGTGCACCGGCGGCGTCAACCGGTCGTCCGCACCGGCGACGACCGCGACCGGCACGTCCAACTGCCGCACCCCGTCCGCCAGCTCAAGCTCGGCCAGCACGTGCGACCACCCGACGCGTGCACCCCGGGGGCACGCGTGCACAATGCGAGCGCATTGCGAAACCCGCTCCGGCGACGCCCCGCGCCCCATCGTGGCGTACTTCAGCACCGCCTTCGATACGGGCGTCACCGGCCCCAGCGGAGCCTTCGCACCCAACACCGACTGCGTGAGCCGCGTCCGCAGCCGGCCCGCACGCAGCGGCACCACCAACGACTCGGCGACCAGCCGCGAACTTCCGGTACTGCACAGCAGCACCGCCGCCGCATGCTCGGTGAAGACCGCGCGCCCGGCGGCCGCCATGATCGTCATGCCACCCATCGAGTGACCGGCGACCACCGCCCGCTCCCCCGGCGCGAGGGTCGCCGACAGCACCGCCTCCAGGTCGTCGGCCAGCCCCTCGACCGCATAAGCGTCCGAGCCCGGCGAACGCCCGTGCCCCCTCTGGTCGTACGCCACGACCTTGAAGTCCCTGGCCAGCTCCCGTATCTGGGCCGCCCAGAAGCCGATCGAGCACGTCCACCCGTGCGCCAGCACCACCGCCGGCGCACCTTCCTGTCCGTACACCTCGACGTGCAGCCGGGCACCGTCGCGCGAGGTGACGGTCACCTCCCGCACGTCAAGCCCGAGTTGACCCGCACCGCGACTCACGCCACGACCTCCTCGACCTCGGCGGGGGCGGCGACCTCGGCCCGCACCACCTCGTACTCCGCGAGGTTGACCTCACGCGTCGCCCGCCGGAACTCCGAGGTGGTGCCCGGCCACACGGTCGTATTGCGCCCGTTGGCGTCCAGGTACCAGCTGTCGCAACCACCCGTGTTCCACACGGTGCGCTTCATGCGCTCCTGCACCCGCCGGTTCCACGCACCGACGGCCGAGGGCCGCGCGGCGAGCGCGACGCGACCGCCCAACGTGTCCAACTGACTCATGTAGTCGGCGAGGTAGTTGAGCTGCGCCTCGATCATGAGGATCATCGACGAGTTCCCGAGCCCCGTGTTCGGGCCGATGATCGTCATCCAGTTGGGGAAGCCGACGGCGCTGGCGCCGCGCAGCGACTCCATGCCGCCCTTCCAGGTCTCGGCGAGGGTGATGCCCTCGGCACCCACCACACGGTCGGCGATCGGCATGTCGGTGACGTGGAACCCCGTACCGAAGATGATCGCGTCGACCTCCGTCTCGGTACCGTCGGCGGCGACCACGGTCGAACCGCGCACCTCGCTCAGCCCGGACGCGACGACATCCACATTGCGCTGCGCGAGCGCCGGGTAGTACGTGCTCGACAGCAGGATCCGCTTGCAGCCGATCCGGTAGTCGGGGGTCAGCTTGGCGCGCAGCGCGGGGTCCTTGATGGACTTCGCCATGTTGGCCTTGGCGATGGACTCGATGAAGCCCAGCTCGTTCGGCCGCTTGGTGAACGCCTGCACCTGCAGCTCACGGATACCCCACAGCAGCCCCCGCCGCGCCTTGCCGGTCGCCGGCACCGTACGGTGCAGCCAGCGCTCGGCCCCGCTGATCGCACGGTCGGCACGCGGCATCACCCACGGCGGCGTTCGCTGGAAGAGCGTGAGTTTGTCGACCTGTGGCTGAATCGACGGCACGATCTGGATCGCGGACGCACCGGTCCCGATCATCGCGACCCGCTTGCCCTTGAGGTCGTAGTCGTGGTCCCACCGCGCCGAGTGGAAGACCTTGCCGGGGAAGGTGTCGAGCCCCGGTATGTCCGGCGTCTTCGGGTCCGAAAGCGGGCCGGTCGCCGACACGACGACGTCCGCGACCAACGTCTTGCCGTTCGCCGCCTCGATCGTCCACCAGAGCTTCTCGGCGTCCCAGGTCATCTTCGTGACCTCGTGGTTGAGCCGGATGTGCGGCCGCAGCCCGAAGGTGTCGGTCACGTGCTCCAGGTAGGCCCGGATGTGCTCCTGGCCCGAAAAGGTGCGCGGCCACTCGGGGTTGGGCGCGAACGAGAACGAGTACAGATGGGACGGTACGTCACAGGCGCACCCGGGGTAGCTGTTGTCCCGCCACGTCCCGCCGACCGCATCCGCACGCTCCAGCACGACGAAGTCGGTGACCCCTTCCCTGCGCAGCCGGACCGCGGCCCCCAGGCCCCCGAACCCGGACCCGATCACCGCCACTCGTACATGCTCGTGCTCGAACTCGGCCATGCCCGACGCCTCCCGCACTCAACGACAAAATGTCACTTAGTGACACTCCCATAACCCCGCCAGCAATCACTGGCATGGTTGGGAGCGTAGAGCAGCCCCGTACTGATCGGTAGGGGTAGGACCGAGGAAAGTTACCGGTGGTACGACATAGGCTTCCCGGCGTGGAAGAGGCACCGGAATCCCCCGACCAGGGCGGCGAGCGCGACGGCACCAAGGACGAAGCGCCCCGCCCCTACCGCGAGTACCGCATGGAGGAGCTGGCGGAGGCGGCCGGCATCCCCGTGCGCACCCTGCGCTTCTACCGCGAGCGCAAGCTGATCGGCCCGCCCCGCCGCGAGGGCCGCATCGCCTGGTACAACGACCACCACCTGGCCCGCCTGCGCACCATCTCCGCCCTCCTGGAGCGCGGCCACACCCTCACCGGCATCGCCGACCTGGCCTCCACCTTCGACAGCGGCCGCGACATGGGCGACCTGCTCTCCCTGGGCACCCCACCGGAGCCCAGCGAGGAGACCCCGGTCCGCCTCACCCCCGAGAACCTCGCCGACTACTTCGAGGGCGAGGTCACCCCCGAGAACCTCGCCTCCGCCATGTCGCTCGGCTACCTCACCGTCGACGGCGACGAGATCGTCCACATCAGCCGCCGCCTGCTGGACGCGTCAGCGGCCCTCGTCCGCGAGGGTGTCCCGCTCTCCGAAGTCATGGCCGCGGGCCTCCAGGTGCGCGAGCACGCGGACGTCCTCGCCCAGATCTTCATCGCGCTGGTCAGCACCCACAACGCCGACCCCCAGCGCCTGCGCCCCCTGGCCAAGAGCGTGGTCGAGGCCGAACTCTCCATGGCCCTGGACCGTCACCTGCCCCCCTCCCGCCCACAAGCGGAATAGGCCCCTCCCCCGGCGGTGACGGCCCTCCGGCACAACTCCCCCGGGTCTACTTCTCGTACGCCACCGTCACCGGCGCGTGGTCGCTCCACCGCTCGCCGTGGCTGGCGGCCCGCTCCACCCAGCCCTTGACCGCTCGGCCGGCCAGCCCGGGGGTCGCCACCTGGTAGTCGATCCGCCACCCGGTGTCGTTGTCGAAGGCGCGCCCGCGGTACGACCACCACGAGTACGGACCCTCCACATCCGGGTGCAGCTTCCGCACCACATCCACATAACCGGCCTCCTCGAAGACCCGCCCGAGCCACTCCCGCTCCTCGGGCAGGAACCCGGACGACTTCCGGTTCGCCTTCCAGTTCTTCAGGTCGGCCTCCTGGTGCGCGATGTTCCAGTCCCCGCACACCACGACCTCACGCCCGGCCGCCGCGGCCCGCACCTTCAGAGCGACCAGGTAGAGCATGAACTCGTCCATGAAGCGGTACTTCTCGTCCTGCTTCTCGGTCTCCACCTCTCCCGACGGCAGATACAGGCTCGCCACCGTCACCCCCGGCAGGTCGATCTCCACGTACCGCCCGCTGGCGTCGAACTCCTCGCTGCCGAAGCCGATCTGCACCCGCTCCGGTTCCTGCCGCGAGTACACCGCAACCCCGGCCCGCCCCTTGGCCTGCGCGGGTGCGAGCACCACGTGCCACCCCTCGGGCGCCCGCACCTCCTCCGGCAGCTGGTCGGCCTCGGCCCGTACCTCCTGGAGGCACACGACATCGGCTCCGCTCCCCGCCAGCCACGGCACGAAGCCCTTCTTGGCGGCGGCCCGCAGGCCATTCACATTCACGCTGGTCACAGTGAGCATCCAAAAACCCTACCGACCCTCCGCCACCTTCCCCCGCACTCGTACGCTCGTACGCATGGAATTCCGCCCCGTCGCCTACGACCACCCCGACGCCGTGAAGCTCAACGCCGACGTACAGCTCGAATACGCCGAGCGTTACGGCGAGGGCGACCTCACCCCGCTCGACCCGGCGATGTTCACGCCGCCGCGCGGCCTGTACCTGATCGCGTACGACGACGAGGGCTTCCCCGTCGCCACCGGCGGCTGGCGCACCCAGCGCGCGGGCGAGGAGAACTACGCCGACGGCGACGCCGAACTCAAGCGCATGTACGTCGCCCCCGCCGCCCGCGGCAGGGCGCTCGCCCGCCGCATGCTGGCCCTCCTGGAAGCCGACGCCCTGGCGGCCGGCCGCACCCGCATGGTCCTGGAGACCGGCACCGAACAGCCCGAGGCCGTCGCCCTCTACCTCTCCAGCGGCTACACCGCGGTCCCCCTGGCCGACCGCTTCGGCCTCTACCGCCACACCGACGAGAGCCGCTGCTTCACCAAACCCCTGCAGCCCCTGCTGTAACTCGCCTCACACTGGAAGCCGTCGGCCCCGCGACCATCGCTCCCGGCGCCCCCGGATGCAACACTCTCCGCTCCCAGGCCACCGGCATAGCCATAACCACGCCACCGGCCATCGCATCCCGGCAACCGTGCAGTCGGGGTGAACGACGGGAGGCGCCTTCTGCACGGGCGGAGTCGGTCAGGCGAGGCCCAGCTGGTTCGCCACCCTTTGATACAGGGCTCCATGCCCGGCGTCGTTCGGATGGAATCCGTCGGTGACGTTGCCGCCGAACGCCTGCCGTCCTGCGGGAAGCCGATAGGCGGAGGTGTCGTAGAGGTCGGCGCAGGAGAGAGGAATGCCTCCGCTCTCCAGACAGCACTCTGCGATGATCGCGTCCCAGTAGGCCACCCGGGAGACGGGAGGCGTCCAGTCGTCGACGCTCCACCGGACGCTGCGGTCGCCCCAGACACCCAGGCTCACGATCACCGCACAGGGGTTGGCGGCCGCAACGGCCCTGAACAGGCCGCGGGCAGCGATACGGGTGTCGTGCGGAGTGTAGACGTAGCGGCCGTTGCGCTGTTCATGGCAGTCGTTGGTGCCGAGCCCGACGACGACCAGATCACACCCGAAGGGGATGGTGTTCACCGTTGCCAGGCAGGTCAGGTTCGCAGCGTCGCGCGACGTGCTGCCATCGACCCGTGTGACCTGCCAGTCCTTCGCCAGCCGTGCCTGCAGCAAGGCTGTCCATGCTGTGTCGTTGCGGGAGGCGAAACTGCCGCGACCGGTGATGCTGTCCCCGAGCACCCCGTAGACGAGTGGTCCGCCCGCGGCAGCCAAGGTGCGCGGACGCACCGACGCAGCTGCTGTACCGGTGGTGAGGGACAAGGCAGGGGCCGCGAAAGCGGCGGTCCTGAGCAGGGATCGACGGTCGAACACGGCGCTCCTGACGGCGGGGAAGGAAAGACGGCCCGGACTCTGATCTAGGAGCTCATGCCGGGCCCCCGGTGCGCGGGCGGCACACGAAGTGGCGGGGGAGGAGGCAGGATTCTGGGCCGGAGCGCGGTGGCGTCACAAGGGGCGTCCGGTGCAGCCACACCGGACGCCCCCCCGCACAGGCTGGGCGGCGACCTCTTCCAGCCGGTTCGACGGTGACTGCAGCACCGCACCTGCAACCGCCGCCCAGCGCCCGTCCGTCGTGTGTGCGGTCCCGAACAGGACCGCACACACGACGAAGATCAGCGGTTGTCGTCGCCGTTGCCCGAGAGGATCGGGAAGTCGTTGCCGAGGTGGGACAGCGGCTCATCGCCCTTGGCCTGGGTGGAGTTGTCGGCGCACTGCTGGTTCTGCGGCGCGGACAGGACGGGGATGTCCTGGACACCGACCGGCACGAGGAGGCCAACCAGGGAGGTGGCGTTCGCCTTGGCCGGGACACCCACGCACAGCTTGTTGAGCGTGCCCTGTACCGGAGCGATCTGGGGGCTCATCTTTCCGGCGGTGGTGGCGTCACCGTAGTGGTCCTCCGCGCCGACGCCGCTCTGCGAGGTCGTACCGCCATCGTCGGTGATCGCAAGAGCCTGCGGGGCGCCCATGGCACCAAGACCCAGCGAGGTCGCTGCGAGGGCTGCGTACGTGATGGCATGCTTCATGAAGATTCCACTTTCCGTCTGCGTGCTGCGCCCCGGACTGGGGTGCCCTGCAGAACTCCTGCCGGGCCCGCCGGTTATCACTCTTCGCCCGAACGGACGCGCAATATCACCGTCAGGCAGCAGCCTCCGGACCTGAAACGAAGCCGCCGGGGCTCTGACGAGCCCATCCGGATTCCGTCCGGCCGACGTCTTCGGTTCTCACGTCGCTTCCCGGCCCGCGCTGTCCTCTACTCGCACTTCAGGACCAAGGACCAGCTGGCCCTCGCCCACCTCAAGGACCTCTCCTCACCGGGACGCACCCTGGAGGGCATGCCGGCACGCAAGGACATCCCCGCCAAGACAACGCGGTCCCCTCCTACGCCCGTCAACAGAATCGGCTGATGACCGACCCGGTAGCGGAACGGGGCTGCCGCGAGCCCGCTGTCCTCGCCGGGCACATGCCCCGGCGCGCCGGTCGCCCGAGGGGGTGCCAGCACAGCACCCTGGAAGTCGCGGTCAGAGCTGAGGAGCGCACCGACGGCACAGCCGGTACCGCAGACCACCGCGGGGACCGGTTCGTTCGAGCATCCACGCCTCCGTCTCCGCCCGGTCCAGCACACGAACCTGAGTCGACCACCCGGAGGTGTCACCGTCGTGGGCGAAGCGGCCCAACGCATCATCCCGTACCGGCGAGCCACCTCTCATCGGCGCGAGGGCGGCCGTGATCTCGCTGCATGACACCGCGTGGAGAACGTGTTTGCCTGCCACGGTGGCGTGTTGGTACTGCTCAGGCAGATCGAGACGCCGCATCTGGGCCAGGGATTGGTCGCGAACTGCCCGGAACTGCCCGGCTGCGGCCGCGCATACCGCGCAGGCCGAGGCGCATGCCGACACCGCCTCAGCCGCGGCGGCAGGTTCAGTGCGCGCGGCCAGTCCCGCTCGCGGCCGATGCACTGCACGCCTGGCAGCGGCCAGTCGTGCAGCCGCGTCAGCTCGCCGTAGCGCCTCGCCTGCTGTCCGCTGCGCCACCGTCATGCGCCCCTTGCGTCCCACTCGATACTCCTTCGCGTGGTGCCCGTCGCGCAGGATTTCTGCCGGGCGGGAGACGCCGTTGCGTACAGCGTCCTGGCTGCACAACGGTGCGAAGGTCCGACGTGTTGTGGGCTGGGCCGATGATCTCCCCTCACACCGCCCAGACGGCCGCCCGGCCTCGCGTCATAACGCAGCGCCCGAAGTCCGGGAGCCGCCACGTCGACGGCGGCTCGGTCTCGCCCGCGCCCGGCCCGGCGTAGCCGGCCGAAGGTGCCCCCTCAGCCAGGGCTGCTGACTGAGCGATACGCCCCGCACAGGGAGCCTGTGTGGAGACCGCCCGGTACACGGGCGCCACAGTTCTCGGAGTCGGCCGCAACAGCTACGAGCACGTCACAGACTTCGGTTACGCCTCCTGGCATCAGAGGGACGATAGGTCCACGGACCGCCACTTCTTCGGGCCCCGGGACTTCAGATGGGGTAACCCTGCGGGAAGCACCAGCACCACTGACGGCAAACCAGGCGTGCAGGAAACGGACACGGTCGCCCCCATGCTGAGATCGTGGCGCGGCCCGACAGCGAACCGCAGATCACATCTGAACCCGGGGCGGGCTGATCTCCGCGAAGGCGCCCAGAATCAGCGTCCAGTCCGCCGCACTGACATGCTGAACGGTCTGCCCAAGCTGAACGCCGCACCGGGTGGTGAGCGACGCCGCGATCTCCAGCACGGCCACATCGGCGGGCGAACCGCCGAGCGCTGCGGGGCCGGCGAGCAGCAGCAGGCCGATCGCGTCGAAGTCCATGCAGGTCGCGCCGCCCGCACGGTGGAGAACGGGAAGGTCGGCCTCACGCGAGAGCACTGCCTCGTCCTGGTGCCGCCGCAGCCAGTACCCGTCTGCGTAGGAGCCGAGCAGGCGCGTCGCCGTTCGCTTGCAGGGGTCGGTCACCCTCTCCACGAGGACCTGGGCGAGCGCCGTGCCTGCGGTGTCCTCGACGGTGTCTGTCACCGAAATCTCCATGTCCCGTGAGGTGGTCGCTGTCACTGCGGAGCCGTCCACGCCAGTCGTGTCCGTCTCGGCTGCAGATGCTGTGAGGATGCGGCCCCCGGGGTGTATGCGGTGGTTGCTGCGGCCTCCCGCGACAGAGGTGGGGCCCGTCACGAATCGCCGGAGCCCCACCTCTGTTCAGCCGGAAGCGCTGCGTGTCAGCGCTCGGAGCGGCCCTCGACGTCCTCGCGGGCCTGCTGGGCCTGCTCCCGCCCTTGCTCGGCAGCCTTCTGGCCACGCTCCTGCTCCTGCTGGCCACGTTCCTGGGCGTTGTCCTTCACGCCTTCAACGGCCTGCTTGGCCCGGTCCTGGAGCTCCTGCGCCTTGTCCTTGAACTGGTCCGAAATACCCATGCTGAACCACTCCTGCGGAGAGATGGGGAAGGGCCGTGGCGGGGTGCCCGCGGCCTCGAACAGCCTCACACGCGGCGGGGGAACTCGCACGACAGACGTTCACGCTCGGTTACTTTGCAGGCCAAGGGTCACCAGGATGTGGTGACGCCGGAGATACAACATCCGGGTCTCGGCGGTGCGTTCACCTCACCTCCGGACACTCGGCCAGTTCCTCGCGTGGACAGAGCAGGCGGTGGTTTGGATCCCGGACCGAGCACCTGGGCGAGGGCCGGGCATCCGTATCCGGAACGTGGAAGGGATCTTCTACGGCGGCCGGGACAACGCAACCAGGGCGGCCACTCCGCGCGGGTCCGTCGGAAACGACCGCAGCCAACGTTGTGTCAGCCAGCCCGAGGCGGGCCACGGAGCAACAATGCCGTTGGCATGCCCCCGGATGCAGCCGTCGGACGCGGCTGTGCCTGCGGCAACCATGGCGTTACCCCTCGGGGTGTTCCGGGCCGACCAATGAGGAGCTGTTCTTGCTGCGGAGTCTGCGCTACAGGCTGGACAACGTGATGACGCGGGGCACACCCGCCCTGGTGGGTGTGCTGGCCGTTGCGTGTCTGCTGTTCACGCTGGTGAACGGTGCGCTGCTCCTGCTGCTGGCTCCTGAAAGCACGCATCACGGGGACGTCGGGTCCTCTCTCTGGTCGGGGTTTCTGCGGGTGCTCAGTCCGACCGCTCTGATGCGGGACCGGGGGCCGGCACCCTTTCTCGCATCGGCCGTGTTCATGGCCTTCGGCGGCATCCTGCTGATGAGCACTCTCATTCCGGTGATCAGTGCGGGCCTGCAGAATCAGTTGGCTCGGCTGCGCCAGGGGCGAACACCGGTGGTTGAATCCGGGCATGTGGTCCTGCTCGGATGGTCGCCCCAGGTGCACGTGCTGGTGACGGAACTGGTGGAGGCCAATCGCAGCAGACCACGTGCCTGTGTCGTCGTTCTCGCCGAGCGGGACCGCACCGAGATGGAGAACGAGATCCGCGCGAGGGTCGGTGACCTGGCAAGCACCCGGGTCGTCTGCCGGACAGGGGACCCCTCGGACGCCCGCGACATCGCTCTGGTGTGTCCCGAACAGGCCCGGTCGGTGATCGTGGTGGCCCCGGAGGAGGACGAGCCCGACTTCACGGTCATCAAATGCCTCCTTGCCGTCTCTTCGACCAGGCAGGGCGACGGAACCGGGCCAGGAATCGTGGCGGGAATCAAGAACGAGGAGAACGTGCCCGCAGCGAGACTCGCCGGCGGGCCCAACTGTCGTCTCGTGAGCGTTCAGGGATTCATTTCGCGGCTCCTGGTGCAGACGAGTCTGCACACCGGACTGTCTTCGGTGTACACCGACCTCCTGGACTTCGCCGGAGACGAGATTTACGTCCGGGCCCAGCCCGAACTGGTGGGCCGCACCTTTGACGATGCCGTGCGCGCCTACCGGACCTCCAGCGCGATCGGCCTGATGGAACAGAACGGGCGCATCCTCCTCAACCCGCCCGGCGCTACCCGGATCGAAGCTGCGCACCAGATCGTCGTCCTCAGCGCGGACGACAGCACCATCCACACGACACAAGCCCCCACAGTGCGGCCGAATCCGGCCACACCCGCCGTACCGGGGCGCGCGGTACCCACAGAGCGGGCCGTGTTGATCCTGGGCAGCAACCGGCGGCTTCCCGACGTCATCGGGCAGCTACGCGCGCATCTGGCCGACGGCTCCCGGATCGACGTGGTGGCCGAACAGAGCCCTTCACCGCCAGTCGAGACGGCCGACTGCGCCATGGTGAGCTTTCGTCGGGCGGACGTCACGCGCCGGGACGTTCTCCAAGAACTCCCGCTGGAAACGTACGATCACGTACTGGTCATCAGCCCCGACACCCGCGGTACCGAGAGTGCTGACGCCCGGACCCTTACCGTCCTGCTGAACCTCCGGGACCTCTCCGAGTCGCGCCACTGCGGTTTCTCGATGGTCACCGAGATGGCTGACGACCGCCATCGTGCCCTTGCCCAGGCCGCCAAACCCGACGACTTCGTGGTGAGCGGCAACCTGCTGAGCCTCTGGCTCGCCCAAGTGTCCGAGAATCCTCCGCTGGAAGGGATCTTCGAGGAACTCTTCTCCCCGGAGGGCTGCCGCATCGCCCTTCGCCCGGCCGCCGACTACACGCCTCTGGGTGAGGAGACCGACTTCTACACCGTCGTCGAGGCAGCACGCCAGCGAGGAGAAATCGCCATCGGGCAGCGCATCCACGCGCAAGCCCATATGGCCCCGCGTTTCGGGAACACCCTCAATCCGGACAAGAAAGCCCAGGTCTTCTACGAGTCCCAGGACAGAATCATCATCTTGACGCGGTGACGCGACCTGGGCGGGCCGGACTCCTTCCGCCTACCTGCCGATAGGTGAAGAGCGGCGCTCGACGGGATGCCTTCGTAAAATATCAGCGGTGACCGCAACACGAGCGAAGGCCACCCCTGCGCCTCTCGCCCCACCTGCACTCATGCCTGCCAGGAGCGGCCGGTGCGTGACGGCGGTGTGAGGCCAGGCCCCCCGCCACACACACGGCGAAAGAGGTGTCCTGCATGTTCCCGCGACGGCTTGACGGCCTGCTGCTGCTCGTAGGGGCGGCAACAGCTGCCGCGCCCACATTCTTCGTGCCCGGCGCTGATGCACACGCGCGAGCACACAGCCCACAGTTGTCGATGCCCATTTCTCGGCAGACCCTTGCCGACGAACACCGCACCTGCGACTGGCAGTTCAAGAAGACCTGCGTCGTGGGCAGCTGGATGATCTGAAACGTCTGCTCCACCCCCTGAGCCCGAGGCGAGTGTGCCCGCACGTGCTCGTCGCCCCGAGCCCAGCACCCGGCGCTGAGGATCAGTTTGCCGGGCGGGAGGGTGACGTCAATGAGCCGTGGGCCGACGGACGGTGCGCGCAGCATGTCGCGAAGTCCGTCGAGCGTTTCCGCACGGTGAGAAGCGACGCCCATTGAGGTGGCCAAGGCACTGACGTCGAGTGCGGGTTTGTGCAGGTCGAGTCCGATGAACGCGGTGAATTCCGGCTTGCGGTGCTGCCAGTTGGCCTTGAGGACGTTGTACTCCTGATTGTTGGCGACGACGTAGGTGAGTTGGGTTGCGGTCCACAGAGCCTGGGGGGAGTGCATGGCGGCCCCGTCGCCCAGGGTGCACAGGACCTGGCCCCGGTTGGGTGCCATCCGATCCGATAGCCCTGGGGCGCGTCGTTGGTGTAGATCGTTGAGGTGCTGCGTCTCCTCCCACTAGATGATGTCGTTCTCGAAAACGATCTCGGAAGGGCAGCTCAGGGAGCTCATGACTGGGCCTGCTTCCACGAGTCCGATGCCCGGGCGAACCGGGGACGCCAGGAGTCCGCGCGGCGGCGCGACGCGCCGCCGCTCCCGGAGATTTGCCCGTCGGTCCCCCTCCCTTGGCCCGCCGTGCCGTTCTCCCAGGCCGTGGCGTCACGTCCAGGTCCCTGGCAGAGGCCACACTGTAGGAGCTGCGCAGTTCACGTCCGGCCGTTCCTGAACAACGGCACCGGATCGGTATGCACTGCGAAACCCGGTCCTGACGCAGCCTCAGTCCCGTTGCGTGACGTGGAAGGACGAGCATGGCGAAGGACGGCCGACGGGCGGAGGGCAGAGACGCCTCGTGGTGGCGCGCGGGGGATGCGTACGGCGCACAGGCCCTCCGCGGTACATGTGCTGCATTCCTCCCCTCACCCACGCGGCCCGGCTTCTTCCTGTGGGAACTGCTGGCGGAGTGCGCGACCTCTCCCACGGCCCCGCTGCGGAGTGACATCCCGGGACCGGTACCGCTGGGTTTCGTCTCCGAAGTCCTGGGCACAGCGGTACCGGTCACTTGTGTGCTGCATCTCGCAGGTGCCCTGGCGAGTGTCGGCCGGGACGCGAAGCTGACGCTGGAATCGCTGGACCCCGGAAGGCGTGCAGTGGTTGTGCACCAAGGGCGCCGCATCTCCCTCGCGTTCCTCTGCGCCGGCCTCGACGAACTCTGCCGCCATCCTGGCTGCGCCTTCCCCGCTCCCCATCCACAGATCGCCTTCTGTGACGAGCACCTGGCCCGCTGCAGTGTGGACACACTCACCGCCCTTGCCCGCCGCTGGGGACTCGCGCAGAACCTGCACGACAGCCCGGGGCACAGGGAAGGACGCCCGGAGGCAGAGCTGATCGCACGGGCAGCGGCTGCTGCCGGGGCTAGCGACAGGGTGGTCGGCGTGCTGGTGGATGCAGCCTTCTCGCAGCAGGAACATGAGGAGTCGGCCGTCCCACCTGAGCAGAGAGGGTGGGCCCTTCGCAGAGCCCAGGAACGAGAACGCCATCGGCTCACAGAGATCGGACGCGTCGAGGCGCACCGTATCCGGACGGCGGCCGAGCGCTGTGCAAGCTGCGACAGCGCCCTCGGCCCGTACGCGGAAGCCGGTGTTCCTCCGCACCTCTGCTCGGCTTCCTGCGCTGAGCCGGGCCACCGAACGCGGCCCTGAACACCTGCTTCAAAGTGCAGAGGAAGCGCCCGTCGCCCTCTCGCCGTTCCTCATCGAGGACACAGGCGGCACCGTCCTCCCCAGGATGCGCGGCACGGCCGCTACCGCCCGTTCCGCCAGGTTGCCCGCTGCTTCAGGAGAATCGAGAGGGCTCGGGAAGCCCCTTCGCCGAGCGACACGGAAATGGCCCCGCAACCTTCCGTCATAAGGATTGCGGAGCCATTCCTCCCACGTGTGTCCCTGTGGCAGGAGCACCCGCCGATGACGCTACGGAGTCCGAAGCCCCGGCGCATGCGGGACGCGGCATCAGGGTGCCCCCCCCCCCCAGACTGCGCAGCTGCTCGCTCGGCCAGGACCCGATCCAGCCTCTCCTGATGGTCCAGTTCCGGCACCGGAAGAAGGCTCCCACCTGGTGACTGCCACACCACCCGGTTGGCGCAGTCCCGCCCGGGCGAGTCGCGCGTTAGCCCCAGTAGAGGACAACGCTCGCAGAGCGGGCCGAGAACACCCCGGCCCGCCCTGAGCACACCATCGGCCCAGCCGGTCGAAACCGGCACTCCAGGAGCACAGATGGCACGAACCCGCGAGCCCGTACTGCCCTGGGGGCCCGGCATGCAGGACCACAAGCAGGCGAACCTCCCCCAGTCGCGCCGCCCTGCTGCAGAGGCCGCAGTACGGGTTCAGCCCCGGCATGTGCCGCCCGCGGCTCAGGCCGACGCCTTTTTCGTTGAACCCCTCCAGGAGACCCGCGGACAGGCCTCCTGCGACTTCCTCGTGCCCAACGCACCGGTACCCGACGTGCAGATGAACTTCGGTCAGCTGTATGCAGAAATGCGCAAGCGTCCCATTACTGACGGCTTCGGCTTTGCCGTGGAACTGCCCGCTGTCCTCGACCTCCTGGCCCACGTCGACTCCGGCGCGCTCACTGCCGACTCACTGCGCCGCCTGCTCCTACAAGCAGCGGCCGCGCTCTACGAGCCGCTGGGATGCGTACACGCCGAGGACCCGGACGCTGTCATGAACGCCTGCCGCGTCGAGAACGGCTGCCAACTGTGCGCCCACCACCGAGGGCACTTCGACAAGTTCCTCGACACCTGTGACGACGTCTGGAAGCGGCTCGCGCAGCCCACTCAGTACCCCTTCATTGTCAGCCAGCGATCGGTGCACAGGGCGGGCTGCTCCATCGTCTACCGAGAAACCCCCGACTCATACGCACGCCCCCGTGGGGACGCCTACCCGAGCGCGCTGCGCGAATACAGCCACAGCATCGACCGGCACGGTGACCTCTGGGCCTTTCACGGGGCTCGCCGCTATCCCCGGCTCGAGGCCCTGAACGCCTACGAGATTCACTTCTGGATCGCGCAGCGCACCGGCCCCAGGGGAGGCATGTACTTCAAGCTCTGTCAGCGCTGCTCGCCGGCCGTGTGAATCCGCCCCGGCCTCGCCGTGCGGCGGCCGGCACGGCTCGCTCTCCCTGACAGTGACCCCGGCCCAGCGGTACCGGTTGTACCCGTGTGTCTTCCTCACTGCTTTCCCTGCCATGCACCCACAGCCTCCCGGTGACTGTTCCCACAGCCTTCCTCCTCTCGCGCGAACAAGGACAGGCCGCCCGTAGTCTTCTGCACTACGCCTCGACCCTGAATCTGCCAGCCGCCGACGCGCAGTTGCTGGCCGTGGTGGTGGTGTCCCGCGCCGCCCGGACGGGCCAGAGCACGCTCACTGCCCGTGACCTGCAGCCGCTGGCTGACGCAGCGCGCACTCTGGGAGATCTCGCCCGACTGGGCTGGCACATCGCCATTGACCCGTCACGAAAGCCGGGACAACAGCCCGTACGGATTACTGTTCCCCCTCTGACCGGCGCCCACCTGGAACATCCGCTGCCCATCGGGAAGCTGACCCGCTCCCGGCTTTCCGCGTGGGTCACCGCGACCCTCTCCCACATCGGCCGAGAGGCAGGGAGCACCACCGCCGAAGGCGGCCTGGCCGCACTGACCCTGGCCGCCCACAGTGCCGCCAACCGCCACGGCCGACTGCCCGCAGAGTTCCCTCGGGTCGGCCGGGCCGTACTGCCCGGCCTCCTCTCCCGGGGTTACATCCGAGACTGGCGCCATGATCACTACCTGCTGGACGAGAGCGCCTGGCATTTGGTCGGCCACCACACCCCGCGCATCGATCCCGGCTTCCTGAGCTGGCAACGGTGGAAGGAACTGGCCAGCCGGCCGCTCCGCCGCCATGTGGACACAGTCGAGAACTGCGCCCTGTGCCGTATCCCCGCTCAGACCCTTGTGCAGGCATTCACGAGCGGCGCGGCACCCCCGCAGTTCTCCCCGCGCATCCGCGACATGTTCGGTTCGTGGAAGGGCAACCACCCCGACCGCGGTCCCCTTGCCGCCCAGTTCGTCGCCGCCTTCTGGGCCCGGCACCGGCACGGCCCCTCAGAGCATCAGGTCCGCAACGGCCTCGGCTGGGGATGCCAGCCCCTCGAGCTGACCAGATTCGTCATCTACCGGCTGATCACTACCGGGTGGCTGTCCCACAATCCCGCTGTGCCCTGGACGCTCGGCCCGGGCCCCGCCGCTCCAACACCACGCCAGGAAACCACCGATCGCCCCCCGCCCTGCCCACCAAGAGCTCCCCATTCCGTCCACGCCAATGAACACGGCGAATACACCCAGGCAGAGCCCAGCGCGCGCACGCCCTCAGCCGATGGGCCACCACCTTTCGGCCCGCACAGCCTCCCGCGGCCCCGCTGATGAACAGTCACAAGGAGCGTGTACGGTTCGCCGCCCAGAGGCTGCCCCGAGGAGGGCGTGGACGAGGCATCCTGGGGAGCCCACGGTGCGCAGAGGAGGGGGCTGCTGGCACGAGCCCACCGTCAGGGATACACGTACGGGCTATCAGCAGGTACTTTTTAGCCTGAGTGGGTGACAAGTGCCCTGGAAGGTGCAAGCGGCGCAATTACTGTCCTGTCGCATGACTTCAACCCAGACAGATGCCCCTCTCAACCGCGCCCACTTGGGCACCATCGCTGTTCTTCCCTGGGCGGGAGAGAACGCCGATGACGGCCACGACGCCGCCTTCCTCCTCGCCTACGCCCTGGGAGACGGCACGGGCTCCGAGGAGGAAGGACTTGCTGCAGTACGGACCGTGCTCACCAGCGCCGGGCTCCCCGTGGGCGGGCCCATCGTCAACGGCGCGCTCTCCACTGTTCCCGTGACTCTCATGGTGGACGGTGTCAACGCCGTTCTGACCCTGCCCCACCTCAATGTCACCTGCACCGTCCCGCCGCAATGGACCGCCGCGGCCGAAAAGCGCGGCCAAGTGCACCTGATGTTCACCACACGGCCCTGGCCAGACCTCAAGCCCGGACAGTCGGTCACCGAGGATCAGCTCCAGGCCTTCGTGGGTGACGAGGACACCATCCGGACGGCCGCCCACTGCCGGCTGCCTGCTGCCCGCCTGCGCAAGTAGCCGCGTCACCCAGACATGCGTGTGGCCCCGCGAGGAAAACCCTTCGCGGGGCCACACACTGCTCACCTCGTCCCCATGCGCGCAAGCGGCTGTTCGCGCGCATGTACCGCAACTACCAGCCCAGGGTAATCAGCCCCGGCGTCAGCGGTTGTTGGCGCCGTTGCCGGAGAGGACCGGGAAGTCCTCCAGGATGTGCGAGAGCGGCTCGTCACCCTTGGCCTGGGTGGAGTTCTCGACACACTGCTGGTTCTGCGGCGCGGACAGGATCGGGATGTCCTGGACGCCGACCGGGACCACGCCGGCGAGGGAGGTCAGGTTGGCCTTGGCCGGCAGGCCGACACAGGGCTTGTTGAGCGAGCCCTGGACCAGGGACATCTGCGGGCTCATGTCACCGGCGGTCTCAGCGTTGCCGTAGTGCTGCTCGGCGCCGTTGCCACTCATCGACGTGGTGCCGTCGTCGTCCGCGATTGCCATGGCCTGCGGAGCGGCGATGACGCCGAGGGACATGGCGGCTGCGGCGACCGCAGACGAAACCATCATCTTGTTACGCATGGAGGAAACCTCTTCGTTCCGGGGGCTGGCTGCTTACGTGCTGCACAACCCCCCGGTGACGGGTTTGGTTCTGTCCGTTCACCCGTATGGCATAAAAGCTACTCATCTGGCAGCTCCGCTACTATCTCCGGGAAATAGACTCGTCGCCTAAAAGGCCGAGCTCAAGCCCATCATGCCGCCATTGGAGTGAATGTAGATAACTAAACGCTCAGTCCGAAGTTTTGCAGGGGGCTCCAGGACAGGGGTACTCCATGGGAAAGAAGGACTGAGAGATGAAGAAGATCATGGCAACGGCCATGCTTGCCGCCGCCACGATGGGCATGGCTGCCCCCCAGGCCGTCGCGCTTGCCGATGACCACGGCACCACCTCCCAGAGCGGGAACGGCGCCGAGCAGCACTACGGCAACGCCAAGACCGCCGGTGACATGAGCCCGCAGATGTCCCTGGTCCAGGGCTCGCTCAACAAGCCCTGCATCGGCCTGCCGGCCAAGGCCAACGCCACCTCGCTCATCGGTGTGGTCCCGGTCGGCGTCCAGGACATCCCGATCCTGTCCGCGCCGCAGAACCAGCAGTGTGTCGAGAACTCCACCCAGGCCAAGGGTGACGAGCCGCTCTCGCACCTCCTGAACGACTTCCCGGTCCTCTCCGGCAACGGCGCCAACAACCGCTGATTTCCCGAGTGCGTGCAGCTTGCGGGGCTGCATGCACCCATTCTGGTCTTTCCACACAGTGTTGAGCCCCCCGGAATCCAGGCCGGGGGGCTCAACACTGTGCTTTTCCGTTGTGCGGAGGAATGGCAACCTGAACGACACTCTGCGGCGGCTTTCGACGGCATTGCAGCCGACGGCTGTGAAAACCGCCCGAACAGGCTCAAGCGCCACATTACCGCAATCCCGCAGCGCGCCGGACAAAAATACCCCATTTGCTTTCCATGTCTTCAGGCGAAGAGACGGACCCGAATGATCGCGCGCGCGGCACGCGGGTGACATCACGCAATGCCACGATGCGGCAGTACCTCTGCCCGGGAAGAGACAGTGCGTTCCCCTCTCACACCGGCAGGAAGAAGCTGACACGTGACGCGCAGTAAGAAGTGGGCCGGAGGCATCGCGCTCGGCGCGATGGTCCTCGGCGCCACCGGGTTCTCCGCCCCGCCCGCCCCACCCCGCCCAGAAGCAGTGGCGTTCAGCGGATCCGGCTCCATGCTCTCCACGGCGCCCCCTGCCGAAGACACCACCCCGGAGGACGGCGGCGGCTCGGAGGCCGTGCGCCAGCGCGATGCAATGCTCAACCCCCAAGCGGTCAACGCCCTGTGCCAGGGTCCCTCTGACCGCGAGTACTCCTTCCCGCTGTTCGACGACGTCACGGTCGAGGTGGTCGAGCAGTCTCGCAGCCAGGTCGGTGACGTCACCGTCATCAGCGCCGCCGTCAAGGGGGCCGTCGGCCAGCAAGTGATCGCCACCGCCCAGGGAGCCTGCGACGGCGCGCTGGGCAACGAACAGGTGACGGCCCAGTTCATGCTGGGCGGCGACAACTACGCCATCGAGTCCAACGGCCCCGGCCGCGTGTCGATCACCCAGGTGACCCCGGTGGACGACGAGGACGAAATCAACATGAGCATGCCGCCCACCCCTGCGGCAGCCGCGCCGGCCACACCGCGTTCTGCCCCGATCGCCCCGGACAAGAACTGTGCTCAGGGCAGCAGGACGGCCCTGATCGACCTTCTCGTCGGCTACACGCCCAAGGCCCTCGCCGAGGCGGGTGGTGTCAGCCAGATGCGGGCGGACATCACCCGCTCCGTGGCCCTGACCAACGACGCCCTGGCCGACAGCAAGGTCAACGCCAGGGTCCGGCTGGTCCACATTCCTGCCGTCAGCAATGTTCCCGCGGCCCGCGACGGCGTCACCCAGGACCTGATCAAGGCTCTGGCCACCCCCCGCGACAACCTCCTCGACGAGATGCACACCCTGCGCAACCAGTACGGTGCCGACCTCGTCTCGGTGATCGCCGGCGGCCGGGCGGCAGGCGGCCTCGGCTACTCGCCCAAGGCCCCCGCGAAGTCCACCGCCAACTACGGCTTCAACGTGGTGGCACACGCCGCACTGAAGAACTTCTCCCTGGGACACGAGATCGGCCACAACCTGGGCTCCTCGCACGACCGCGCCACCCAGCCCAACCAGCCGCCGCCCTATGGCGCCAACGGCTACTTCCCCCGCACCGGCGACTTCGCCTCCCTCATGGCGTACGAGTCCGGCTGCCGCAAGACCACCAACGGCCCGTGCGGGCGCATCAACCGATTCTCGAACGCCTCTCTGACCTACCGCGGGCTGCCTCTGGGCGTGCCGCTCGGCCAGCCCGACGAGGCCGACGCCGCACGCGTCCTCAACACCACCGTCGCGGCCATCGCCAGTTACCGCGACACCAAGGCCAGCGACACCCTCTGCGCGGTCAGCACCGCCGTCACCCCCGCCGGAGCCGGGACGGTCGAGGCCGCCGAGAACGGCCCCTACCCCAAGGGCACCTCGGCCCTGTTCACCGCCAAGCCGAACGCGGGCTATGTCTTCGCCGGATGGACCCTCGACGGGCGCGCCTACGGATCCGACCGCACCCTCAACCTGCCTGTGACCTCCGACCGGAAGCTCACCGCGACCTTCCGCAAGGGCAACACCCCGCAGAAGAGCGTCCAGACCTCCGCCTCGCGCGGCGGCACGGTTGCCAAGAAGGCGCCCGCCAAACGGGGAGCCACCGACACCCTGCTCTACGAAGCGGTGCCGAAGCCGGGCTGGTCGTTCTCCGGCTGGACACTGAACGGCTCCAGCGCCGGTGACGAGGACACCGTCGAACTCCAGCTGGACGACGAGGATCTCCAACTGCGAGCGGAATTCGACCGCAGGAAGTACGACCTCGACACCGAGGTTGGAGAAGGGCAAGGCCGGATCGCACTCTCGGAGCAGGGCCCCTACGCCGAGGGCGACACCGTCATCGCCACCGCCACCCCCGCGCCGGGCTTCGTGTTCGAGCGCTGGCTCCTGGACGGTGAGGAGTACGGCGGGGACACCGACAAGGCAACCGGCGAGACTGCCGTGTCCTTCAGCAACGACACTGACCACACTCTCACGGCCCTCTTCTACAAGACGGGCTGACCCCCTCCGACCGCAAGCAGTGTGCCCGGCCTCGGTAAGAGGCCGGGCACACTGCAATCCACGCTGAGTAATACATAGAGAAAGAATTATCAATAAGCCATCGGTGGGAACCTTTATTCAGCAGTTCCTTCTGCTTTCCGGGTAGTGCCGCGGGTGTGCAAAGATCCTCGAAACACCCCAACTCCTCCAGGAGGTGCACCAAAATGAACGCTGCCAAGAAGGCTGCATTCGTCCTTGCCACTGCCGGTCTCGCTGCTGGCGCCGCCGCCGGTACCGCCGCTGCCGACGCCGACGCCGACGGCACCGCGACCCAGTCCCCGGGCGTCATCTCTGGCAACCAGGCGCAGGTTCCCGTGCACGTCCCGGTCAACGTCGCCGGCAACACGGCCAACGCGGCTGGCCTGCTCAACCCGGCGTTCGGCAACGACGCCGCCAACAACTGATAGCAGTTTTGGCAAGAAGGTGGGGCCCCACACAGCAGCTGTGGGGCCCCACCTTCATTTGAGTGTCACTTACCGCTCAGAGCACCCCAATACCCAGGCCCAAGCCCAGGCCCACGCCGACACCGGTGTAGTGCGGGTACCACCGCGGGTCATCAGAGCACATCACCTTGCCGTGGTGCACCCAACAGCGGTCAACCGCCGCAGGCTTGGCCGACGCCTCAGCGCCTGCTGCTGACGCCGTACCGGCCAGCGGAAGAAGAGCAGCGCCTGTAAGCGCCGCCAGTACTGCAATGTTTCCGAACTTGCGCATGTGCACTCCCATGGAGGGGGATGGAGACGCAAGAAGGCATACCGCCGCCTTCCTCCTTCCTCCCTAAGCTCCCTCCATGTCACGCCTGCGGGGCAATCGATTGGGCCAACTGCCCCACCTGGCGTGCTCAATCAGCCGAGGGGGAGCCCGCCGAGCATCGACGATGCCCCCTGGCCGCCCACCGCCCCCTCGACCAGCTTCATCGGGTCCGCGTCCTTGGCGTCGGTCACCATCTTGGCGGCGCCCTTGGCCTCGTTGACCACCGGCAACGGGGCGTTGAGGGGCTTGGTGTGCGTGTTGTACGCCTCAACCACCTGCGCCACACCCGAGTTCAGGCTCATCGAGGGGCTGGTCGGCATGCCGCCGGACTGAGCGGTCGCCACCGAGGACCCCGCAGCGACGGCAGCCATCGACACAGCCAGAACCGAAGCCGCCTTCGTGTACTTCATGAAAATTTCCTCATTCTCTGTCGTTGCCTACTCAGGAATTTGGCGCTGCGCAATTTCCTCACGTGGCGCCAGCATCATGACTAACGCGCACGCAGCCTCCAGAGAAACTGAATTCATGCACAAATCTCCGGGCTTCACTCGCATGCCAGGAAAAAGGTAAAAGAAGGTGGGGCAGGCCTCCGAGGCCTGCCCCACCAGAAACAATTGCCGTCCGACCGGATCAGCGCTGAGCAGCGCGCCCGCGACGGGTCAGCAGAACACCACCGGCAACAAGCGCCGCGCTCAGGGCCGCAGCGCCGCCGAGCTCACCAGCACCAGTGTGCGCAAGGTGGGGCTTGCCGCCAGGCTTGTGGCCGGGCTTGTGGCCCGTGGGCTTGCCGTGGCCGGGCTTGCCGGGCTTCGACGGGGAGTGCGGAGGAGCGACCGGAGGCTCATCCGCGGCCGGGGGCTCGTCAGCCGGGGGCTCGTCAGCCGGGGGCTGGGTCACCGGGGGCTGGTTGACCGGGGGCTGGGTCACCGGAGGCTGGGTCACCGGGGGCTGGTTGACCGGCGGCTGGACCACCGGCGGCTCATCGGCGGGCGGCTCGTCGGCGGGCGGCTCGTCAGCCGGGGGCTGGGTCACCGGCGGCTGGTTGACCGGGGGCTGGTTGACCGGGGGCTGGTTGACCGGGGGCTGGACCACCGGCGGCTCATCGGCGGGGGGCTCGTCGGCCGGGGGCTCGTCCGCGGGGGGCTCGTCGGCCGGGGGCTCGTCCGCGGGGGGCTCGTCCGCGGGGGGCTCGTCGGCGGGGGGCTCGTCGGCCGGGGGCTCGTCCGCGGGGGGCGTGACGATCGGCGGAGTCGTCTCGGCCGGCCCGTTGGAGCACTCGTTGCCGAACGCCGGATTCAGTGCAGCCACCACGTTCGCCGTGTTGCCGCAGGCGTTGACCGGAACGTGCACGGGGACCTGCACGTTGTTGCCCGACCCGACGCCGGGCGACTTTGCCACGGTCGAAGATGCCGTCGCACCACTGCTCTTGCCCGGCTTCACCGAGGAGCCGTTGGAGCACTTGTTGCCGAACGCCGGGTTCAGTGCAGCCACCACGTTCGCCGTGTTGCCGCAGGCGTTGACCGGAACGTGCACGGGGACCTGCACGTTGTTGCCCGACCCGACGCCGGGCGA